>JBKHXX010000051.1:0-42965 GCA_046565765.1 Acidimicrobiia bacterium
CGCCGGGGAGGCCGCCGCCGCCTCGGGCCCCGCTCTAGCTCGCCGCCCCGCCCCCGCCGGCCCCGCCCCCGCCCCCGCCGCCGGCGAGGCGGGGGGCGAGGCGCCGGGCCGCCGCCGCTCCCGCCGCCGGCCCGCCGGGGGCCGGGCCGCCGGCGACGGCCGGGGCGGGGCCGGCGGGGCCCCGCCCGCCCCATGACCTGCTCCGACGACCCCGCCGGGCGGGCCGACGAGCTGCGCCGGCTCATCGAGCACCACGACGTCCGCTACCACCAGCTCGACGACCCCGAGATCTCCGACGCCGACTACGACGCCCTGGTCCGCGAGCTGGCGCTGATCGAGGAGTCCCACCCCGACCTGGTCACCGCCTCGTCGCCGACCCGGCGGGTGGGGGCCGCGCCCTCCGCCCTGTTCGCCCCCGTCGCCCACCGCACGCCCATGATGTCGCTCGACAACGCCACCTCGCTGGAGGAGCTGCTGGCGTGGGGCCGGCGCATGGAGCGGTTCATCTCCGGCGACGTCGACTACGTGTGCGAGCTCAAGATCGACGGCGTCGCCGTGTCCCTGCTCTACGAGGACGGCCGCCTGGCCCGCGCCGCCACGAGGGGCGACGGCCGGGTGGGGGAGGACGTCACCGCCAACGTGGCGACCATCGCCGACGTCCCCGACCGCCTGGCCCTCGACCCGGCGCCGGCCGTGCTGGAGGTGCGGGGCGAGGTCTACATGCCCACCTCCGCCTTCGAGGAGCTCAACAAGCGCCAGGCGGCGGAGGGCGGGCGCCTGTTCGCCAACCCGCGCAACGCCGGCGCCGGCTCGCTGCGCCAGAAGGACGCCCGCGTCACCGCGTCCCGCCGCCTCGGCTTCTGGGTGTACCAGATCGGCCACGCCGAGGGCGCGCCCCGCTTCGCCCGCCACGCCGAGACGCTGGCCTACCTGCGGGACGCCGGGTTCCGGGTCAACCCGGAGATCCGGGTGCTGGGCGCCCTCGACGAGGTGCACGCCTTCTGCCGCGACTGGCAGGAGCGCCGCCACCGCGTCGACTACGACATCGACGGGGTGGTCGTCAAGGTCGACGACCTCGGCCAGCGCCGGGAGCTGGGGTCCACGGCCAAGGCCCCCCGCTGGGCCGTCGCCTACAAGTTCCCGCCCGAGGAGCGGACCACCCTGCTGCGCGACATCGAGGTGTCCATCGGGCCGTCGGGGAGGGCCACGCCCTTCGCCGTGCTCGAGCCCGTGCTCGTGGGCGGCTCCACCGTGGGGGTGGCCACCCTCCACAACGAGGACCAGGTCCGCCTGAAGGACGTCCGGGTCGGTGACACCGTGATCGTGCGCAAGGCGGGCGACGTCATCCCCGAGGTGGTGGGGCCGGTCCTCTCCCTCCGCCCCGAGGGGCTCCCGGAGTGGCGCTTCCCGGCGACGTGCCCGAGCTGCGGCGGGCCCCTGGTGCGGGCCGAGGGCGCCAGCGACCACAACTGCACCAACCTCGACTGCCCGGCCCAGCGGGCCCGGCGCATCGAGCACTTCGCCTCCCGCGGCGCGATGGACATCGAGAACCTGGGCGAGAAGCGGGTGGTCCAGCTCATCGACGCCGGCCTGCTGCGCGACGCGGGGGACGTCTACTCGCTGACCTACGACCAGCTGATCGGCCTGGAGGGGTTCGCCGACCTGTCGGTGCGCAACCTGTTGGCGGCCGTCGAGCGCTCGAAGGAGCGGCCGCTGGCCAACCTGCTGTTCGCCCTCCAGATCCCCATGCTCGGCTACACGGGGGCGGAACGGCTGGCGTCGGCCATGGGCCACCTCGACGCCGTCGTCGAGGCGCCGGAGGAGACGCTCGCCGCGGTGGACGGCATCGGTCCCAAGATCGCCCACAGCGTGCGGGCCTTCTTCGACCTCGACCGCAACCGCCAGGTGGTGGAGAAGCTGCGGGCTGCGGGCGTCAACCTCCGGGGAGGGCGGGGCGAGGGCCCCGAGGTCGCCCAGATCCTGGCCGGCAAGGTCATCGTGGTCACGGGCACGCTGACGGCCATGTCGCGCGACGCGGCGGTCGACGCCATCAAGGCCCGGGGCGGGGCGTCGCCCGGCAGCGTGTCCAAGAAGACGAGCTGGCTGGTCGCGGGGGACGAGCCGGGGGCGGCCAAGATGACCAAGGCGCAGGAGCTGGGCGTGCCCGTCCTCGACGAAGAAGGGCTGCTGCGGCTGCTGGAGACGGGCGAGCCGTGATCGAGGTGCCGGCTCTTCTCGAGCTGGTGTCGGTCAACGTGGGCCAGCCTGCCTTCCTCGCCTTGCACCGGGGCCAGCCTGTCGTCAGCGGGATCGTCAAGCGGCGCGTCGAGACCGACACGCTGTGGCTCGACGTCGTCAACCTCGAAGGGGACGGCCAGGCCGACCGGGAGGTCCACGGGGGGGTGGACAAGGCGGTGTACGCCTACCCGACCGAGCACATCGCCACGTGGTCGGAGGAGCTGGGCGAGTCGCTCGGGCCGGCGGCATTCGGCGAGAACCTCACCACGAGCGGCTGGCTGGAGAGCGACGTCTGCATCGGTGACCTGTGGGGCTGGGGCGACGCCGTGCTGGAGGTGTGCCAGCCCCGGTGGCCCTGCTACAAGCTGGGCATCCTGCGGGGGAGCCAGGCCTTCCTCCCCAGGTTCCGCTCCTCGGGCCGGACCGGTTGGTACCTGCGGGTGCTGGAGGCGGGACGGGTGCCGGTGGCAGGCCCCGTCGTCGTGGCGGAGCGCCATGCCGCGGGCGTCACCGTGCTCGACGTCCACGAGGCCCGGCTGCACGGCGCCACCCCGGACCGGCTCGACCAGCTGCTGGCCCTCGAGCCCCTGTCCGACGAGTGGAAGTACGGCCTGGAGCGGTTGCGGCGGGGCGCCGGCTAGTCGAGGGCGGCGCGGATGCGCTCGCCGACGGCGGACTGCTCGGCCTCGTCGGCGTAGCGGCTGCGGGGCCAGAAGAAGCCCCGGAGCCCGTCCTTGAACCGGCGGGGGACGACGTGGAGGTGCAGGTGCGGGACGCTCTGGCTGACCGTGTTGTTCATGGCCACGAACGTCCCGTGGGCGTCCATGCCGCGCTCGACGGCACGGGCCAGGCGCTGGCCGGTTGAGAAGAAGGGCGCGACGTCGGGCGCGGGCAGGTCGGCGAACGTCTCCGTGTGGGTGCGGGGGACGAGGAGGCAGTGGCCCGGGAAGACGGGTCGAACGTCGAGGAAGGCCACCGCGTGGGGCTCGTCGACGACGATCTCGGCCGGCTCGGCCCCGGCCACGATGCGGCAGAACAGGCAGTCGCCCACACCGGCCGGCTCAGTGGAGCCGGAAGCACCACGTGTAGCTGTTGGCCGCCGCCCGGCTCTGGCCGATGGGCCAGTACACGACCGCCGCGCAGTGGGGGCCGGGCGAAAGCTCCCGGTAGTCGCTCTCGGGCTGCGGCGTGAGGGTGATGGAGTTGAGGGCGGGGACGAAGACCAGGTCGTCGCCGGGGACCTCGACGCCGTCCAACGTCAGGTAGCCGGTGAGGCCGGGGGCCAGGTCGGCGGAGATCGTCACCTGGCGCAGGTCGAGGTTGCCGCCCGCAGGCGTGACGTTCTCCACCGCCGCGGGCCGGGCCATGGCGTCGGTCTGGCGCGTGGGGGCGGAGAAGGCGAAGACGATGCCCCCCGCCGCCAGGGCGGCGAGGAAGCCCATGATGAGCCGGCGGCGCATCAACGGGGGCATGCGCCGTATTCTGGCCCAAGCAGAGAAGCAATCCCGATGCCGCCGTTCGCGGGGCGTGGCACGGTAGCCTCCGTCCGTGGCTTCCACGCGCATCGCGGACCACATCGGTCGTGTCCTGGGCGGCCGGTACCGACTGGCAGCAGCGATCGGCACGGGTGCGTCCGCGCACGTCTTCCTGGCCGACGACGTGCGGCTGGGCCGGCGCGTGGCGGTCAAGGTGCTGCACCCCGCCCTGGCCGACGACGCCGCGTTCCTCAAGCGGTTCCGGGCCGAGGCGCGCGCTGCCGCCGCCCTGAACCACCCCAACGTGATGGCGGTCTACGACTGGGGCGAGGAGGCGGACGGGCCGTTCATCGTCACCGAGTTCCTCGGCGGCGGCAGCCTGCGGGCCATGCTCGACCGCGGCAACCGGCTCACGCCCTCGCAGGTGCTGCTGGTGGGGCTCATGGCGGCCCGGGGCCTCGACTACGCCCACCGGCGCGGGCTCGTCCACCGTGACATCAAGCCGGCCAACCTCCTCTTCGACGAGGAGGGCCGGCTGCGGATCGCCGACTTCGGCCTGGCCCGGGCCCTGGCCGAGGCGGCGTGGACCGAGCCGTCAGGGGCGGTGCTCGGCACCGCCCGCTACGCCGCGCCCGAGCAGGTTCGCGGCGTCCCACTCGACGGCAAGGCCGACGTCTATGCGCTGGCCGTCGTGCTGGTGGAGGCGGCCACCGGCCGGGTGCCGTTCGCGGCTGACACCACCGTGGGCACGATCCTCAGCCGGCTGGAGCGGCCCATGGACGTGCCCGAGATGCTCGGCCCCATGGTGCCGATCCTGTCGCGGGCGGGCCAGCCCGATCCGACCACCCGCCCCGACGCGATGGCTCTCGGGGCCGCCCTCCACGCCCTGGCCGGCTCGCTGCCGGCGCCGGAACCTCTCCCCCTGGCCGGTCCGGCGGCCTTCGACGAGGTGGAGGTCGTCGTCGACCACGACCCCACCGACATGGGGATCCTGGCCCCGACCCCGCCCGTGCCGGCCACTCCTCCGGTCGCGGCGATGGCCCCCACGGTCGAGGTGATCTCGCCGCCGGCGGTGGCCGAAGACCGGACCGCCGCCCTCGTCCTGCCCGCCGCCACCGAGCCGGTCAAGCCGTCCAAGGCGGGGCGGCGGAAGCGGCGGTGGCTGCGGGTGACGCTGGCCACCATCCTCGCCCTGGTGTGCGGCACGGTAGGCACCGTGGCGCTGGTGAAGGCCCAGGTGCCGTCCCACCAGGTGCCGCCTGTCACCGACCTCGACGCGGCGGAGGCCGCCCAACGGCTGCGTACGGTCGGGTTCTCGGTCACCCAGCGCCAGGAGTTCAACGACGACGGCAAGGCGGAGGGAGTGGTCGTCGGCCAGACGCCCGCGCCCCCCGCCAAGCTCAAGGAGGGCAAGACGGTCACCCTGATCGTCTCCAAGGGGCCGTCACCGGTCTCGTTGCCGGCCGACCTGGGATCGATGACCCGGGCCGAGGCCGAGGCCGCCCTGGAGAGCCTCGGCCTGAAGCCGTCGGACACGCCCGAGTTCGAGTACAGCGAGACGGTGGCGTCGGGGCGGCTGCTCGACTGGGACCCCAAGGAGGGCACCCGCAAGGGCGACACCGTGACCCTCACCGTGTCGCGCGGGCCCCAGCCCAGGGTCCTTCCCGACCTGACCGCCATGACCTACGACCAGGCCGCGGCCGCCCTCCAGGACCTCGGGCTCAACCCCGTGCGGGACACCCGCTTCGACGACGAGGTGGCCAACGGCAAGATCATCGGCACACGCCCGCCGGTCGGGAACACCGTCCCCCGCGGCGAGACGGTCACCATCGTCGTCTCGCGGGGCCAGCCGGTGGTGCCGAACCTCGACGGCAAGACCGAAGCCGAGGCCCGGGCCGCCCTCGAGGCGGCGGGCCTCAAGCTCGGGAGCGTCTTCGGGCTCCCCGGCGGCAAGGTCTTCCGCAGCGCCCCCGACACCGGCGCCAAGTTGAAAGTCGGCACCGCGGTCAACATCTTCGTCCTCTAACCGCGGCGGCGAGCCCGCCCGGTGAACGTCGGATGGCGGTCCCCACGGCCGGATGAACGTCAGCGGCCCGGCGGCACCGGCAGAGAGGTTCTGCGGTCCGCCGGACCCCGACGGTCGCCTGCGAAGCAGGCAGCCCGTCGCCGACCAACCGCCGAGCGAAGCGAGGCCTGGTTGGTCGGAACAGACGACAGTGCGGCCGCAGGCCGCCCCAAGCCCTTGCTTGCAGTAGTGCGGCCGCAGGCCACACCCCCGTTCAGGCCGTGATCTGCTGGATCCTCCGCTGCACCTCCGAGGCCTTGTAGGCCTCCGGGTTCACCTGCTGGAGGGCGGCGATCAGCTTGGCCAGGTCACCCTCGACGCGGATCTTGCCCTGCATGAACGCCTGCATGCCGGCCTGGGCGGTCCCGTCCACGAAGATGGCCCGAGCCGTGTCGTAGTCGAGGGTGACGGTCACGTCGGGGTTGTCCACGTGCCCCAGCTCCATGACCAGCTCCCCCGAGCTGGTGTCGAGGTGGGCCTGCACGGGGCTCTCCCCGAAGGGCACGTCGGTGATCACCTGGTTCATGCGCACGGCGGTGGGCACGGGGATGCCGCCGCCGGCGTACTGCTCGCGGATGCTGCGAGCGGCGGCGACCCAGTCGTCGGACAGGAAGGGATACGCGTCGTCGGCCACGGCGGGTGACGCTACCCAACGCCGGAGGCGTAGAATCTCGGACATGGAACGCGCTGATACCGCGGTCGACGGTACGGGCGGCGCAACGGCGGAGGGCCTGGGCCTCCAGGCTGTCTGCGACATGTGCTTCCGGCCCGTGAGCTCGGACGACTGCTACCAGACCGAGCTGACGGCGCAGGGCGCCACCTGTCCCACGATGATGACGATGCACCACGCCTGCTACGAGGCGGCCGCGTCGCTGTGGGTCCCCGAGGGGGAGGACTCCACCTGCCGGGTGGACCCGCTCTTCCCCGAGACCGCGCAGTGGAACGAGATGCAGTCCAACGGAGGGGCGCAGGCCTGAGGTAGTGGCCGAGGTCGTTCCCGAGGCGGCGCCGCTGCGGGCCTGGCGCTACTGGCAGACGTCGCCCCGCCGCCGGCTCCGCTCGGTGGCGCAGCGCCACGTGGAGTGGCCGCCGGGAAAGATCATCTCCGCCGTCTGCGTGGGCGGCGGCCATCCCGCCCCCGATCCCACGTGCTGGTGCGGCGTGTCCGGCGCCCGCGATATCGACGCCCTGCGCGACCACGGCCTGTGCGTGCTGGTGGGTCCGCTGATCGTGGGCCAGGTCGACCTCTGGGGACGGGTGCTGGAAGAGTCGTACGGCTGGCGGGCCCAGTTCGCCCGCCCCGCCACGATCGGGCTGGTGGCCGAGACGTTGGGCGACATGGCCCTGCGCCGGCTGCTTCTCGACGACCTGGCCGCCTACGGCGTGCCGGTCGAGCTGGTTCCCCTCGACGAAGCGGTGGCCGGCACCACCAAGACCATGCTCGAGTTCCAGGTCATGTCCAACCGGGCCAGCCGGGGCGGCCTTGGCTGACGCGCCGCTGGGCGCGGTCGTGCTCCATGGCCTGACCGGTCACCCGAAGTCGGTGGAGGGGGTGGCCGCCGCCCTGGAGGCGGCAGGGGTGCCGTCCGTCGTCCCGCTCCTCCCCGGCCACGGCACGTCGGTCGACGACCTCGAGCAGCGGCGGTGGGACGAGTGGGTGGCTGCCGCCGAGGCGGCCCTGGAGGCGGCGGGCGACCGGGTGCTGGCCGTGGGTCTGTCGGTCGGCGGATCGCTGGCGTGCCGGCTGGCCGCCGACCATCCCCGGCGGGTGGCCGGCGTGGTGGCGATCAACCCCTTCATCGACCCGCCCGCCGAGTCGTTCCGGGAGGCCCTGCGGGAGATGGTGGCCACCGGTTTCCCGCGGGCGCCCGGCATCGGCGGCGACCAGGCCGACACCGGCGCCGAGGGGGAGGGCGGCTACGACGAGCTGCCGCTGTCGGCCGTGCTGACCCTGGCCGAGGGCCTCGACGACCTGCTCGTGCGGCTGCCCCGCGTGACCTGCCCCCTCCTGCTGTTCACCAGCCGGGCCGACCACGTGGTCCCTCCGGTGTCGAGCGACGTGCTGGCCGAGCGGGTGGGCGGGCCGGTGGAGCGGGTCTGGCTGGAGCGCAGCTACCACGTGGCCACCCTCGACTTCGACCGCGAGGAGATCGAGCGGCGCACGGTGGAGTTCGCCCGGCGGGTGAGGGCGAGGGGGCCCGCGCAAGCCGCCGCCTACCATCGCCGGGATGGCTGAGCGGCTCACGCGCGACGACGTGCTCAAGGTGGCCCGCCTGGCCCGCCTCGAGGTGACCGACGAGGAGGTCGACCGCTTCACCGAGCAGCTTGCGGCCGTGCTGGACCATGCCGCCGACGTGGCCGCACTGGAGCTGACCGGCGTCCCGCCCACCGCCCGGCCCGTCCCGCTGGTCAACGTGCTGCGGGAGGACGAGGTGCGTCCCGGCCTGGACCGCGACGAGGTCCTGGCCGCCGCGCCTGCCGCCGAGGACGGCCGGTTCCGCGTCCCGCCCATCCTGGGTGAGGCGCCGTGATGCGGGCCCCGACGCCATGACCGCGGTGGAGGTGGCGGGCGACGTACGGGCCGGGCGCCGCCGGGCGGTCGACGTGCTCGAACAGCACCTGGCCGAGGTGGCGGCCCGGGAGCCCGAGATCCACGCCTTCAACCTGGTGCTGGCCGACGAGGCCCGGGCCGAGGCGGCGGCGGTCGACAGCCGGCTGGCGGCCGGGGAGGACCCGGGGCCGCTGGCGGGCGTCCCGGTGGCCCTCAAGGACAACATCTGCACACGCGGCGTCCCGACCACCTGCTCGTCGAGGATCCTCGAGGGTTGGCGGCCGCCGTACGACGCCACCGTCGTCACCCGCCTGCGGGCGGCCGGCGCGTTGATCGTGGGCAAGACGAACTGCGACGAGTTCGCCATGGGCTCGTCCACCGAGAACTCCGCCTTCGGGCCGACCCGGAACCCCCTCGACCCGACCAAGGTGCCGGGCGGCTCGAGCGGTGGAAGCGCGGCGGCGGTGGCGGCCGGGTTCGCCACCGCGGCCCTCGGGTCGGACACCGGCGGGTCGATCCGCCAGCCGGCGTCGCTGTGTGGGGTGGTCGGGGTCAAGCCGACCTACGGGCGGGTGTCCCGCTACGGGCTCGTGGCCTACGCCTCCTCACTCGACCAGATCGGCCCCCTCACGACCACGGTGGCCGACGCCGCCCTGGTGCTGGACGTGATCGGCGGCCACGACCCGGCCGACTCCACGTCGATCCCCGAGCCGGCGGCCGCGCTGACCGGCGTGCTGGGCGACGGCGTCGACGGGTTGCGGGTGGGGATCGTCCACGAGCTGACGGGGGACGCCAACCCCGACGTGGTGGCCCGGGTCCTGGCCGCGGCCGCCGCCCTGGAGTCGGCAGGGGCCAAGGTCGAGGAGGCGTCGCTGCCGGCCGCCGCCTACGCCCTGTCGGCCTACTACCTCATCGCCCCCGCCGAGGCGTCCTCCAACCTCGCCCGTTACGACGGGGTGCGGTACGGCCTGCGGGTGGACGGCCCCGACGTGGACGCCATGTTCGGCGCCACCCGCACGGCCGGCTTCGGCGCCGAGGTCAAGCGCCGGATCATGTTGGGCACCTACGCACTCTCCGCCGGCTACTACGACGCCTACTACGGCCAGGCCCAGCGGGTGCGGACCCTGCTGATCAGGGACTTCGAGGCGGCGTGGGACCGCTTCGATGTGCTCGTCTCGCCCACCTCGCCCACCACCGCGTTCCCGCTGGGGGCCAAGACCGACGACCCCCTGGCCATGTACCTGATGGACGTGGCCACGATCCCCGCCAACATGGCCGGCATCCCCGCCATGTCCGTCCCCTACGGGTGGGGCGACGACGGCCTGCCCGTGGGCGTGCAGGTGCTGGCCCCGGCCCTGGGCGAGACCACCCTGTTCCGCGCCGCAGCGGTGCTGGAGGAGTCCCTCAGGTGACCGCCCCCACGGCCCCCACGGCCGCCGGTCTCGACGGGTGGGAGACGGTGATCGGCCTCGAGGTGCACTGCGAGCTGGCCACCGCCACCAAGCTGTTCTGCGGGTGCCCCAACGCCTTCGGCAGCGAGCCCAACACCAACGTGTGCCCGGTGTGCCTGGGGCTGCCCGGGTCGCTGCCCGTGCTGAACCGCCAGGCCGTCGAGCTGGCCATGCGCATCGGCACCGCCCTGCACTGCGAGGTGCGCCCGTCGATCTTCGCCCGGAAGAACTACTTCTATCCGGACATGCCCAAGGACTACCAGGTCAGCCAGTACGACCTGCCCCTGAACGTGGCCGGCCACCTCGACCTGCCCGACGGGTCCCGGGTGGGCGTGGAGCGGGCCCACATGGAGGAGGACACGGGCAAGACCACCCACGTGGGCGGCAGCGGCCGCATCGCCGGCGCCTCCTATGCCCTGGTGGACTACAACCGAGCCGGCGTCCCCCTCGTCGAGATCGTCAGCGCCCCCGACGTCCGGTCCCCCGAGCAGGCCAAGGCCTACGTCACCGAGCTGCGGGGGATCCTCCTGGCCGTGGGGGCGTCCGACGCCCGCATGGAGGAGGGGTCGATGCGGGTGGACGCCAACGTCTCCGTCCGCCGCCCGGGGGGGCCGCTCGGCACCCGGGCGGAGATCAAGAACCTCAACTCGGTGCGCTCGCTGGTACGGGCCATCGCCTACGAGGCCCGCCGCCAGGCCGACCTGCTCGAGGCGGGCGGCACGGTGGTGCAGGAGACCCGCCACTGGGACGAGGACGGCGGCCGCACGTCCACGTTGCGGTCGAAGGAGGAGGCGGAGGACTACCGGTACTTCCCCGAGCCCGATCTCGTGCCCCTCGACCCCGGGGAGGGGTGGAAGCACGCGGTGGGGGCGGCGCTGCCCGCCCTGCCGGTGGAGCGGCGGGCGACGCTGGCTGCAGCGGCACGGGTGGAGCCGGCCGACGTGGCCCTGGTGGTGGAGGCCGGCCTCGACGGAGTGGTCACCGCCGCCCTGGGCGCCGGCGTCGAGGCCCGCCTGGCCCTCAACCGGGCCACCAACGAGGTGGCGGGCAAGGTGGACGCGGCGGCCGTCGATGCCGCGGCGTTCGCGGCCACCCTCCGGCTGGAGCAGGAGGGGCGGCTGACCGCCACCCAGTCCAAGCAGGTGCTGGCCCGGGTGCTGACGGGGGGCGACCCGGTGGCGGTGGCCGCCGAGCTGGGCTTCGAGGCGTTGGCGGCGGGCACGCTGGCCGACACCCTGGACGAGGCCATCGCCGCCAACCCGTCGGAGTGGGAGCGGTACCGGGGTGGCGAGGACAAGCTGGCCGGGTTCTTCGTCGGCAGGGTCATGGCCGCCACCAGGGGAAAAGCCGACGGAAAGGCGGTGACGGCCCTGTTGCGCGAGCGCCGGCAGTCCTGACCGGCTCACGTTGCGTGTTCACCGCCGATCGGAGTGCTTGCGGTCGAAGATTTGGGTAGGGCAGACTGCGGCCTGCCACGAGACCGGGCCGGGGGCGAGGAAAACATGCGGGCTTTGCTGAGGAGACGGGCAGCGTTCACCATGGTGGCGAGCGCGGCCATCACTGGATCTCTCGCGGTCGTGGGCATCCCCGCCTACGGCCAGGTACAAGGTGCGGGGGTGAGCAACGGGGGCGGCGCGGCCGCCTCGACGGGCGGGAACTCCAGCACCGGCAACAACTCGACCAACGTCGCGTCCAACACCAACACCGCGTCGACGCCGACCGAGTCCCCGTCCCTGGTGGGCGGGCTGCTCGGGCTGGTCGGCAACGTGGCCGGCGGCAACACCGCCAACGCCTCCACGGGCACCTCGGCCGTCAACACGGGGCCGGCCCAGGCCAGCGGCAACAACTCCAACACCGCGGTCAACCAGACCAGCACCGAGACCGGGGGAGGCCCGGTCGTCCACCACGGTCCGTCGCCGGTCGTGGGCGCCGTCTTCGGCAGCCCCGTGCTCGCTCCGGTGTCCTCTCAGGGCGCCACGGTGAGCAACTCCGGTGACGCGGCGGCCAGCACCGGTGGAAACGCCGGGGTGGGCAACAACTCGAGCAACGTCGCCACCACCCAGCAGACTGTCAGCGGTGGCCTGATCGCCATCGGCCTGAACGTCCTCGGCGGCAACGCCACCAACACCTCGTCGGGCACGTCGGCGATCAACACCGGCCCCGCCTCGGCCGCCGGCAACACCTCCACCACCGGGGTCAACCAGACTTCGGTCGACGGCGGCGGCTTCGGCCCCGGCACCCGGTTCGGCATCGGCGGCGGGGCCGCCTGCGACGGGTTCTTCGGCTTCGGCGGCCAGCGGGTGAACGTCAGCAACGCCGGCACGGCCGAGGCGGCCACCGGCAACAACACCAGCGTCGGCAACCAGTCCACCAACGTGGCCAGCAACACGATGAACGTGTCGGGCGGCCTGATCGGCCTGGGTCTGAACCTCCTGGGGGGCAACGCCACCAACACCTCCGACGGCGCCAGCGCCATCACCACGGGCGCGGCGGCAGCCAGCGGCAACACGTCCAGCACGTCGGTCAACCAGCAGTGCGTCGAGCTGCAGCCCGTGCGGGCCGGCGGCCCGGTGTTCCACCACGGCCCGCCGTCGATCACGCCTCACGTGGTCAAGCTCGGCCACCCGGTGCACGCCGTGAAGCACCAGCAGCTGGCCCGGACAGGTGTCGACCCCTTCGTGCTCGGCCTGATCGCCTTCTCGCTGCTCTTCGGCGGCCTGCTGTTCATGGTGTGGGAGAGGGTCGAGGCCTACCCGGCCAAGGCCACGCCGCCCACCGCCTGAGCCGGTTCTGGCCGCCTCGGCGGCGGCCGGGAAGAATGCCGGCATGTCCGTCGTGAAGATCAACGCCATCGAAGTCCCCTCCGAGCGCGCCGACGAGCTGGCCGGGCGGTTCGCGGCCCGGGCCGGCGAGGTGGAGAAGGCCGACGGGTTCGAGGAGTTCCAGCTCCTGCGGCCCACCGACGACCGCACCACCTGGTTGGTCTACACCCGCTGGCGGGACGAGGAGTCGTTCGCGGCGTGGATGGAGTCCCGGGCCTTCCAGCACGGGCACGGCCAGCAGCGCGAGGGGGCGCCGGTGGCGACCGGCAGCGAGCTGTGGTCCTTCCGGGTCGAGCAGCGCGAGCCGGGAATTTCCTGACAGATCGGCTCCGGCCGATGCTGGTGTTGCTGGTGTCTACTACTGTTGCGGCGGCGAATAGTGGCATCGTCCGCGGGTGATCGGTTAGCCTGCGTCGTCCGCTGGGCGGCGGGTCGGGCATCGCGGGAGTGTCCAGAAAGGGAGACGACCATATGAGGACGAGTCGTCGGCAACGGCCCCGAGCAACTGCTCTGGCCGTCGCCATGATCGTGGCTGGGCTCGGGGGTTTGGTCCTTTCTCCCAGCACGGCCGCAGCTGACGTCGACGCCGTGTCGGGGAGCGCCACCGCGCTCACCATCGGTGGCGCAGCGGCTGCTCCGGGAGTGAGCGGGTCGGCCACCGAGCCGACCGACGGTTACGGGCCCATCGGCTCGGGCGTCCTGCCTTCGGGCACGGTCTGCCCGTCGGGCGGGGTCCTTCCGCCTGTTGGCCTCCCCGCCGTGCTCTCGCTCGGCCTGCTGAGCAACTGCACCCAGGGCGGCGGCGTGGCCGGCGAGAACCACTTCGGCTTCGCGGAGAGCTCCTCCTCGGTCGCCGACGTGGTGCTGGGCGGCCAGCTCCTCGGCGTGGTGCGCAGCCAGTGCCGGGCCGACGGCGACGGAGCCCGGGGCGCCACCCAGATCATCGGCTCCGGGATCCCCGGCCTGCCGACCGACCCGGCCCCGAACTCCACGTTCACCCTGCCGGGCGGGCTCATCACCCTCAACCTGAACGAGCAGTCGGCGACCAACGTCCCCGGCACGGCCGACATCCGGGTGCGGGCGGTGCGGGTGACGGTCCTGGGCATCGACATCATCCTGGCCGAGTCCCGCTGCACGGCCACCGGCCCCAACGTGAACGTGACCACGACGACCAGCTCCACCACGTCGAGCTCCACCACCTCCAGCTCGACCACCTCGAGCTCGACCACCTCGTCGACGACGTCCTCGACCACCACCACGGTGCCCGGTCAGGGCCCGCAGGGTCCCCAGGGCCCGCAGGGCCCCGCTGGTCCTCAGGGCCCCGCCGGTCCCGCCGGTCCTGCCGGCCCGGCCGGTCCCGCCGGCCCCGCCGGCCCCGCCGGCCCCGCTGGCCCCCAGGGCCCGGCCGGCCCGCAGGGCCCCGCTGGTCCCCAGGGGCCCCCAGGGCCTCCGGTGGTCATCCCCACCACGCTGACCCCGGCCACGATCGTGGTGCACCAGCCCCAGACCCAGGTGCTGGCCCGTACGGGTTCGACCCTCCAGCCACTGGTCGCCCTCTCCGGGGTGAGCCTGGTGCTCGGCATCCTCCTGCTGGTCGGCACCGGTAGGCCGCTCACCGCCAACGTGGGCGCCGGCGGCGGGGTCGCCTTCGACGGGATCCCCGAGAAGTGGGGCCCGCTGGAGATCGCCAGGACCATCGGCTCCGGGTTCGTGGCGCTGCTGCTGTCGGTGCCCCGGCTCCTGCGGCGCCGCAAGACCTGATCCGTCACCGAATCGAGCAGTTCCCGGGGGCCGGCAACCGCCGGCCCTCGGCGCGTCCGGCTACTCCTTGAACGAAAGCGAGAGGGCGAAGTCCCCCGCCTCGTCGGTCCACCAGCGGGCGAGGGCGAGCCCGGCCGCCGCCAGCTCGTCCTCCACCGCGTCCCGGCGGAACTTGGCGCTGATCTCGGTGCGCATCTCCTCGCCGTCGGCGAACTCCACTCCGAGGTCGAGGCTTTTCACGTCGACCTCCTGGTCACCCTCGGAACGCAGCCGCATCTCCACCCACTCCGCCTCCTCGTCGAAGCGGGCGACGTGGCCGAACCGCCGGGGACGGAAGTCGGCCTGGAGCTCCCGGTTGACCACCCGCAAGACGTTGCGGTTGAAGTCGGCGGTGACCCCCTCCCCGTCGTCGTAGGCGGCGACGAGCCGGGTCGGCGACTTCACCAGGTCGGTCCCCAGCAGGAAGCTGTCACCGCTGTCCATGGCCTCGGCCAGGCCGGCCAGGAACTCCGCCCGGGCCGGCGGGGCGAAGTTTCCGATGGTGCTGCCGAGGAAGGCGATCAGGCGCCGGCCGGTCTCGGGCAACTCGCCCAGGTGGCGCTCGAAGTCACCCACCAGCGCCAGCACCTCGACCCCCGGGTACTGCTCGGCGATCGACGCCGCCGCCCGCCGGAGGGTCGGCTCGCTCACGTCGAAGGGGACGAACCGGCGCAGCTGGCGCCGGTCGACGAAGGCGTCGAGCAGCAGCCGGGTCTTCTCCGACGTGCCCGATCCCAGCTCGACGATCGTGTCGGCCTCGGTGAGCGGGGGTATCCCGTGGCCGTGCTCCTTGAGGAGCCACCGCTCGGCCCGGGTCAGGTAGTACTCGGGCAGGCGCGTGATCTGCTCGAAGAGCTGCGAACCCCGGTCGTCGTAGAACCACTTGGGCGGGAGGTCCTTGGGGTCGGACGTGAGGCCGCGGCGGACGTCGTCCTCCAGGGACGCCCGCACGTCGTCCTCGGTGAGGAAGATCTCGAGCCGGGGCTTGATGGTGCGCCCGGTGCCGGGGACCATGCTCACGACGCGTCCCTGGCGCAGCGGAAGCCGGCGAAGATCTGCCGGCGGATGGAGAGGTCCCAGTTGCGGAACGTGTTGCGCACGGCCGTGGCCGACGTGGCCCACGACCCGCCCCGCAGCACCTTGTAGCCGCCGCCGAAGAAGACCTCGGAGTACTCCCGGTAGGGGAACGACTCGAAACCCGGGTAGGCCTCGAAGTCCGACGACGTCCACTCCCACACGTCGCCCACCAACTGGTGGAGCCCCCACGCGCTGGCGCCGGCCGGGTAGGCCCCTACCGGTGCGGGCCCCCAGCAGGCCCCGTCCAGGTTGGCGAGCCCAGCCGTGGGGGCGGCGTCGCCCCAGGGGAAGCGGCGCTTCACGCCGTCCGGTCCCCACGACGCCGCTTTCTCCCACTCCGCCTCGGTGGGCAGGCGCTTGCCCGCCCAGCGGGCGTAGGCGGCCGCCTCGTGCCAGCACACGTGCTGCACCGGCTCGTCGAGGGGCAGCTCCTCCCGCCAGCCGAAGCGCACCCGTGACCACGCCCCCGGCCCCTCACGCCGCCAGAACTGCGGGCAGTCGACGGCCTCGGCCGTCCGCCACTCCCAACCCTCGTCGTCCCACCAGGGGCGCTCGGCGTAGCCACCGTCCTCCACGAACCCGAGGTAGGCCCGGTTGGTCACCGGCGTCGAGTCGATCCAGAAGTCTGCCAGGTCGACCAGGTGGGCGGGGCCCTCGTTGTCGTAGGCCCAGGGCTCGTCGTCGGTGCCCAGGACGAACTCGCCGGCAGGGACGAGCACCTCCGCGGGGAGCGGCGCCGTGGCCGGCGCAGCGGGTGTGGGTGCTGCCCTCAACGGGCGATGACCGCCCTCCCCCAGCAGTTGGAGGGTGGCCAGCATCGTCTCGTCGTGCTGGTGCTCGTGCTGGATGACCATGCCGTGGACGAACCCGTCCTTCAGCAGCGGCGGAGCGCCGGCCCCGTCGAAGCGCACCCGTCCGAGGGAGTCGAGGACCCGTCCCCGCACGTCGGCGATGTAGCGGCGGGCGGCGCCGGGGCCGAGCAGCGGCAGCTGCGGACGGTTCTTCCGGGGGTGGCGGAAGGCGTCGTAGATGGGGTCCAGTGAGGGGTCGATGGGGGCCGCTCCCAGCGCCGCCCGCAGGAGCCACAGCTCCTCGTAGTTGCCGACGTGGGCGAGGTCCCAGACCAGCGGCGACATGATCGGGGAGATCTGGCGCTCGAGGTCCGCGTCGGCGAGGGGAGCGAGGAGGTCGAGGGACCGGCGCCGAGCGGCTTCCAGCTCCTCGGCGACGACCTGGGCGAGGTCCACGGGCGGCTCAGGCGTGGCCGCACTGGGCCAGCACCCAGTCGGCGTTGCGGACAGGGGCCGACCAGACCTTGAGCGTGAACATGGGGACCTCCCTGGACGCGCGATGACAGACGCTCCCGCCGCAGACGAGTCTACGGAGGGCTCCAGGCCGTTACGCGCGCCCGAAGCGGTAACTCTCTGGCACAAGCCGGCGGGGGGTGCCAGCATCGCCGCCATGGCCGACGACGACCGTCCCCCCATCGAGCGGCGGAGCCTCGATCCCATCGAGCGGCGGAGCCGCGACGTCACCGAGGGGTTCGCCCGGGCCCCCGCCCGGGCCATGCTCCGGGCCGTCGGGATGACCGACGACGACTGGGACAAGCCCCAGGTGGGCGTGGCCAGCAGCTGGAACGAGGTCACGCCCTGCAACATGCCCCTCGACCGGCTGGCCAAGCGGGCCAAGGAGGGCGTGCGGGCGTCGGGCGGGTTCCCGATCGAGTTCGTGACCATCGCCGTGTCGGACGGGATCTCGATGGGCCACGAGGGCATGCGGGCGTCGCTGGTCAGCCGCGAGGTCATCGCCGACTCGGTGGAGACGGTCATGCACGCCGAGCGCATGGACGCCCTCGTGACCTTCGCGGGCTGCGACAAGTCCCTCCCCGGGATGCTGATGGCCGCCGCCCGCCTCAACGTCCCCAGTGTGTTCCTCTACGGGGGCAGCATCCTCCCCGGCCGGGGCGCCCAGGGGGAAGCGCTCGACATCGTGAGCGTCTTCGAGGCAGTCGGGGCCCAGGCCGCCGGGCGCCTCACCGCCGACGAGCTGGCTCTCATCGAGCGCAACGCCTGCCCCACGGTGGGGTCGTGCGCCGGCATGTTCACGGCCAACACCATGGCCGCGGTGGGCGAGGCCCTGGGCATGAGCCTGCCGGGGTCGGCCTCCCCGCCGGCCGTCGACCGCCGCCGCGACGACTACGCCTACGCCTCGGGCGGGGCCGTCGTCCGCCTGTTCGAGGCCGGCATCCGTCCCCGGCACATCCTCACCAAGGCCGCCTTCCACAACGCCATCGCGGTGGTGAACGCGGTGGGCGGGTCCACCAACGCCGTGCTCCACCTCCTGGCCATCGCCAACGAGGCCCGGGTCGAGCTCGAGCTGGAGGACTTCAACCGCATCGGCCGGCGGGTCCCCCACATCGCCGACACCAAGCCCCACGGCCGTTACCACATGACCGACGTGGACGCCATCGGCGGGATCCCCGTCGTGATGAAGGAGCTGCTGGAGGCGGGGCTGCTCGACGGGGACTGCCTCACCGTCACCGGGCGCACGGTGGCCGAGAACCTGGCCGCCCTCGACCCCCCGGGGCCCGACGGGTCGGTCGTCCACCCCCTCACCGACCCCATCCATGCCGACGGCGGCATCGCCGTGCTGCGGGGCTCGCTCGCCCCCAGCGGGGCGGTGGTCAAGATCGCCGGCCTCGACCAGCTCCGCTTCGAGGGCACGGCCCGGGTGTTCGAGGGCGAGGAGCACGCCATGGAGGCGATCCTGGCCGGGCGCATCCAACCCGGCGACGTGGTCGTCATCCGCTACGAGGGGCCCAAGGGCGGGCCGGGGATGAAGGAGATGCTGGCCGTCACCGGGGCCATGAAGGGCGCGGGGCGGGGCGCCGACACCGCCCTGGTCACCGACGGCCGGTTCTCGGGTGGCACCCACGGGCTGTGCGTGGGCCACGTCGCCCCCGAAGCGGTCGACGGCGGGCCCATCGCCTTCGTGGCCGACGGCGACCGCATCACCGTCGACGCCGAGGCCCGCACCATCGACGTCCACGTCGACGAGGCCACCCTGACCGCCCGCCGCGGCGACTGGAAGCTGCCCGAGCCCCGCTACACGACCGGCGTGCTGGCCAAGTACGCCCGGCTGGTCACCGGCGCCGACCAGGGGGCGATCACCCAGCCATAGGGGTCAGGCCTTCGCCGCCCGCAGGGTGGTGCTGAGGAAGCTCGTCACCTTCTCCACCGCCGGGCCGTCCCGCTTGACCCCGATCACCGGCCGGGCGCCGAACACGTGGGTCGATTCGTCGTTGGGGTCGAAGCGGATCGAGCCCGGGTCGGGCGGCAGCTCACGGAGCGTGGGGCCGAGGTTGAAGACCGACAGCTGGGCCGACCCGCCGATGGCCTGGGCCATGCGTTCGGCGTCGGCGGAGGTCACGCCCGTGCCCTGCGTGCCGGCAGTGACGAGCACGGGCACCTTCACCCGAGCCGCGTCGGCCAGGGGGTCGGCGGTGAAGACGCCCTTGAGCAGCTCGTCCTGGCCCTGGCCCAGCACGCTCTGGTGCTCGGCCGCCATGTCGGTCGGCCCCGGGACCGCCCCGGTGGTGAGCAGGGTGTCGACCGAGGCGCGGAACCGGTCGGCCGACGCCGGGCCGTGGGTCTGGCGGAAGCTCTCGGCGTACACGTCGACCAGCTTGCGGGCGGGCGTGGAGACGAGGGCCACGCTCTTCACCTTGTCCTCGGTGGCGGCCAGGCGGAGGGCCATCCAGCCCCCGACGTCGTGGCCGACGAGGGCGACCGCGGCCGAGCCGACCTCCCGCCGCTGGGCCAGGAACCGCAGGGCGCCGCGCGCGTCCTCGATCATGTCCTCGTAGAGCGGCTTGGTTCCCGACTCGAGCTTGCTGGCGCCGATGCCCCGGCGGTCGTAGCGCAGGGTGACCATGCCGGCGGCGTTGAAGGCGGCGCTGATGTCCTTGTAGACCTGGTCGCCCTGGGTGGCGTCCTGGATCCCGTCGCGGTCGGTCGTGGGGCCGACACTGGGGATGATGAGCACGCCGGGGGCGTTGCGGGCGTTGTCCGACGGCACGCCGAGGGTCCCGGCCAGCTTGAGGCCGTTGGCCCCGCTGAAGCTGACGAGGCGCTCGCCGTCGATCAGGTCGCCCTCGGTGGGGTCGTCGTCGGCGCTGCCGCCACCGCCGCCCGAGCACGCCGACGCGACGAGGCTGACTCCAAGGAGAGCCGCCACCAACCACCTGCTGGTCTTCATGAGGGGTCTTGTTCCTTCCCGGCCGCCCTCGGTTCGAGTTTACGACCGTTTGCCCTGGTTGGACAGGACATGCCACACTGGGCCCCGGTATGGCACGCACCGGCGTCCTCGTACTCATCACCTGACGCACGCGCTCTCTGCGCGCGTGCCTTCGACCTCCCAGCCGGGAGGTCGTTTTGTTTCCCGAGCCAAGTCCGAGATGTCAGAAGGAGACCGAGCGATGAAGCTCAACGGGGGCCAAGCCCTCATACGCAGCCTGGAGATGGAGGGGGTCGAAGTCATCTTCGGCCTGCCGGGCGGGGCCATCCTCCCCGTCTACGACCCGATCATCGACTCGCCCATCCGCCACATCCTCGTGCGCCACGAGCAGGGGGCGGGGCACATGGCCGAGGGCTTCGCCCACGCCACCGGCCGCCCGGGCGTGGCCATGGTCACCAGCGGCCCGGCCGCCACCAACATCGTGACGCCCCTGTGCGACGCCATGATGGACTCGGTCCCCATGGTGGTCATCACCGGGCAGGTCCCGAGCGTGGCCATCGGCACCGACGCCTTCCAGGAGTGCGACACGATCGGCATCACCCGGTCGATCACCAAGCACAACGAGCTGGTCACGTCGGCCCAGGACATCCCCCGGGTGATCCGCGAGGCGTTCCACATCGCCACCACCGGCCGCCCCGGCCCCGTGCTGGTCGACATCCCCAAGGACGTCGTCGACCCCAAGAACCCCCGCTCCCAGATGGACTGGTACTGGCCGGAGTCGCTCGACCTCCCCGGCTACAAGCCCACCACCCGCGGCCATCCCCGCATGATCCGGGAGGCGGCCAAGCTCATCGCCGAGTCCCGCAAGCCCATCATCTACGCCGGCGGGGGGATCATCCGGGGCGAGGCCTCGGCCGAGCTGCACGAGCTGGCCACCCTGCTCGACGTCCACGTGGTCACCACGCTCATGGGACGGGGCGCCTTCCCCGACTCCCACCCCCTCTGCCTGGGCATGCCGGGCATGCACGGCAACTACACGGCCGTCACGTCGATGCAGCACGCCGACCTGCTCATCACCCTGGGCGCCCGCTTCGACGACCGGGTCACGGGCAAGGTGTCAGCCTTCGCCCCCCACGCCAAGATCATCCACGTCGACATCGACCCCGCCGAGCTGGGCAAGGTCCGCCGGGCCGACGTCCCCATCGTCGGCGACGTCAAGCTGGTCATCGAGGAGCTGGTCAAGGTGGTCCGCGAGCAGGGGGGGCGGGAGAGCCAGCCCGACCGCTCGGAGTGGCACCGCCAGCTCGACGACTGGCGGGCCAGGCACCCGATCCACTTCGAGCAGGGCTGGGGAGAGGACGACAAGCTCAAGCCCCAGTTCTGCATCGAGACCCTGCGCCAGAACACCCCCGAGGACACGATCCTCTGTTCCGGCGTGGGCCAGCATCAGATGTGGTCGAGCCAGATCTGGAAGTTCGACCGGCCCAACTCGTGGGTCAACTCGGGTGGCCTGGGCACCATGGGCTTCGCCGTCCCCGCCGCCATCGGCGCCAAGGTCGGCCAGCCGGGCAAGACGGTCTGGGCGGTCGACGGCGACGGCTGCTTCCAGATGACGGCCCAGGAGCTGGTCACCGCCTCGTCGGAGCGCATCCCCATCAAGGTGGCCATCCTCAACAACGCCTACCTGGGCATGGTCCGCCAGTGGCAGGAGCTCTTCTACGAGGAGCGCTACAGCGAGGTGTACCTGTCGCCCGACCTGCCCGACTACAAGATGTGGGCCGAGGCCATGGGCTGCGTGGGCCTGCGGGTCGAGCACCCCGACGAGGTCGTGGCCGCCATCGAGAAGGCCAACTCCATCGACGACCGCCCGGTCGTCATCGACTTCCGGGTCGACTCGGAGGAGAAGGTCTACCCGATGGTCCCGGCCGGGGCGTCCAACGACGACATCATCCTCGGCCCCGAGCAAGGCCCCGGGGGCCACTGATGGCCGCGCCTGCGCACCACATCCTCTCCGTCCTCGTCGAGAACAAGGCCGGGGTGCTGGCCCGGGTGGCGGGGCTGTTCGCCCGCCGAGGGTTCAACATCTTCTCCCTGGCCGTGGCCCCCACCGACGACGAGCGGTTCAGCCGCCTCACGATCGTCGTCGACGTGGAGTCGGCACCCCTCGAGCAGGTCACCAAGCAGCTGTTCAAGCTGATCAACGTGGTCAAGATCACCGAGCTGCACCCCGACGACTCGGTCGAGCGGGAGCTGATGATCCTCACCGTCCGGGCCGAGGGCGGCCTCCGCGGCCAGGTGATCGAGCTGGTCCAGGTCTTCCAGGGCCGCATCGTCGACGTCGGCCACGGCGAGCTGACGGTGGAGCTGGCCGGGCCGCCCTCCAAGCTCGACGACTTCGAGGACCTCATGCGGGCCTACGGCATCGTCGAGCTCCAGCGCACCGGCCGCATCGCCCTTCCCAAGCTTGAGCGGCAGGTGCCGCGCCTGCGTAGCCTCGGCCGCGTGGGTTGAGAGAGAGGATCCCGACTGTGGCCACCGCCTACTACGAGAAGGACGCCGACGCGAGCCTCATCGCCTCCCGCAAGGTGGCGGTCATCGGCTACGGGTCCCAGGGCCATGCCCACGCCCGCAACCTGGCCGACTCGGGGGTCGACGTGCGGGTCGGCCTGCGGGAGGGCTCGTCCTCGTGGGCCAAGGCCGAGGCGGCCGGCCTGCGGGTGACCACCATCGCCCAGGCCGCCGGCGAAGCCGACCTGGTCATGCTGCTGTTGCCCGACACCGAGCAGCAGAAGGTCTACGAGGCGGAGATCGCCCCCCAGCTGGTGGACGGCGACGCCCTCTTCTTCGCCCACGGCTTCAACATCCGCTTCGGCCTGATCCGGCCCCCGGCCGGGGTCGACGTGGCCATGGTCGCCCCCAAGGGGCCCGGCCACCTGGTACGGCGGGAGTTCGACGCAGGTGGAGGCGTGCCCGCCCTCATCGCCGTGGCCCAGGACGAGTCGGGCAAGGCCCTGGCCCTGGCCCTGGCCTACGCCCACGCCATCGGGGCGACCCGGGCCGGAGTGCTCGAGACCACCTTCGACGAGGAGACGGAGACCGACCTGTTCGGCGAGCAGGTCGTGCTGTGCGGCGGGGTGACGTCGCTCGTCCAGGCCGGCTGGGAGACGCTGGTGGAGGCGGGTTACCAGCCCGAGGTGGCCTACTTCGAGTGCCTCCACGAGCTGAAGCTGATCGTCGACCTCATGTACGAGCACGGCATCTCGGGCATGCGCTTCTCGATCTCCGACACCGCCGAGTACGGCGACTACACCCGGGGCCCGCGCATCATCGACGAGGGGACCAAGGCCGAGATGCGCCGCATCCTCGACGAGATCCGCGACGGCCGCTTCGCCGAGGAGTGGGTCGCCGAGAACCGCAACGGCCGCCCCAACTTCGACGAGTACCGCCGCCAGGCCCAGTCCCATCCCATCGAGAAGGTCGGGGCCGAGCTGCGGGCCATGATGCCGTGGATCTCCGCCGGCCGCACCAAGATCGAGGACGTCTCAGGCGGCTAAGACCCAGATCGTTTTGGGGCGTCCGGGCCACGTCTGACGTGGTTGGAACGCCCCAAAACGAATCCGGGCTTCCCCCCTACCGGGCGATCCGGATCTTGTCGACGACGTTGAGGGCGCGGAGGATGCCGCCCAGGTCGGGGATCTCCACCTGCGCCCCCAGGAGCAGCAGGGGGACGGGGATGCCCAGGCCGGGGCCCACCACGCCGAGGGCGACGGGCACGGGGACCGGGTTCTGGAGCAGTTGCCCGACGATGGCCAGCACGGCCGAGTGCACGCCCGGGGTGGCGTAGCCGGAGAGGACCAGCGCGCCCCGCTCGATGCCCACTTCGATGCCCACGAACTGGCTGTCGAGGGCCGACTGGAGGACCTGGACGAACCCGGCGTCGAGCTCGTGGGAGCCGGCGACCAGGTAGGCCCCGGCGCCCACGCCGGTCTCTGCGGAGAGGGGGGCGGTGGCCACGCCGCCGGCGAGGAGGCACGCGGCGGTTGCGGCCGCCAGGCGGCGAGGGAGACGGTGCATGGGGACGGGTCCTGCCTTTCGGGGATGGGCCGCGTCCTGGCTGAGGACACGTGGCCCCCTAACCGTCGGACCCCTTATCGGCGTTACACCGTCCGGACTTGAGCGATTTCTCGAGATCTCTCAGGACGCCTGCCGCTCCGCCCCGAGGCGGACGGCGAGGCGGCGCAGGGCCCGGTGCTGGATGACCCGCACGTTGACCGGTTGCTTGCCGGTCAGGGCGGCCACCTGCTCCACCGGCAGCCCGTACACCACCCGGAGCAGGACCACCCGGGCGTGGTCGGGGGGCAGCAGGCGGTGGAGGCGGGCGATGGTCGCCTCACCCGACAGGCGGGCCACCACGTCCTCCTCCGGACGGTCGTCGGCCGCCCCTGAGACGTCGTCGGGCAGAGGGTCGGTGTGGCGGCGACCGGCCCGGCGGTAGCTGTCGATGACCCGTCGCCGGGCCAGGGTGAACAGCCAGGCCCGGAAGGCGTCGTCGTCGCCCTCGAAGCGAGGGAGGGCGGCCGCCACCTCGGTCCACACGTCGGCGGCGATGTCCTCCGCCTGCCAGGCGTGGGCGCTGGTGAGGTGGCGCAGCAGTGCGGGCTGGAGGCGGCGGTAGAGCGCGTCGAGGTCAGGGCCCCCCGGGACTTCTCGGCCGGGCGTTCCCGCCGCATCGCTCACATCTCGCCATGTCGGCGCAGGCGCCCCCCGGCTGAAGAGGCCTTCGGCCCACCCGGCCCACCCGGCCTACCCGGCCTACCCGGCCTACCCGGCCTACCCGGCCTACCCGGCTCGCACCGCTTGCAGGCAGGCTCGGGCCGCAGCCCGCACCTCGGCCCGCTCGCCCCCGGCGGCCCGGGCCTCGGCCAGGCAGGCCCGGGCCTCGGCCCGCTGCTCGGGGGTCAAGCCCCGACCCAGCTGGATGCCCTGTTCCTCCAGGCAGGCCCGGACGGCGGCCCGGACCTCGGCCCGGTCGGCGCCCTCGTCGGCCTGGCGGGCCTCGCGCACGCAGTCCCGTACCGCCGCCCGGCGGGCCGGCCGGTCGCCGGTGTGGGCGTAGGCGGCTCCCGCGCCTCCCAGCACCACGAGCACGAGCACTGCCACCGCGAGGGCACGTTTCATCCGACGGTCTCCTTTCGCAGGATCGGTGGGTGCATCCTGCGGGCCCACCCTGAGTGCCACCTGAGGGGCGGTTCGGAAGAAGCTGTCAGTTCAGCCGCTCGACCACGTGGTCGATGGCCCTGAGCAGCACCTTCACGTCCTCGGGGTCGACCGCCGGGTAGCAGGCGATGCGCAGCTGATTGCGCTTGAGCCCCCGGTAGGAGTCGGTGTCGACGATGCCGTTGGCCCGCAGCACCTTCGAGACCACGCCGGCGTCCACCGCGTCGTCGAGGTCGACGGTGGCAACCACCGGGCTGCGGTCGGCGGGGTCGGCGACGAACGGGCGGGCGTAGCCCGAGCGCTCGGCCCAGTCGTAGATGGACGACGTGGACGTGGCCGACCGGTCGGCCGCCCACTTGAGGCCGCCGTTGGCGAGGATCCAGTCGAGTTGGTCGGCGAAGAGGAACAGCGTCGCCAACGAGGGTGTGTTGTAGGTCTGGTTGAGCCGGCTCTGCTCGAGGGCGGCGGGCAGGTTGAGGGCCGCCGGCGACCACCGCCCCGCGGCCGCCAGGCGCTCGGTGCGTTCGAGGGCGGCGGGGGAGAGGAGGGCGATCCACAGGCCCCCGTCGGAGGCGAAGCACTTCTGGGGGGCGAAGTAGTAGGCGTCGAACTCGGCCGGGTCGACCAGCATGCCGCCCGCGGCCGAGGTGGCGTCCACCGCCACCAGGGCACCGCCCGCCCCGTCCGGGCGCCGCACCTCCATGGAGACGCCGGTCGACGTCTCGTTGTGGGTGAGGGCGTACAGGTCGACGTCCTCCGACGCCCGAGGCTCGGGGTGGGTCCCGTACTCCGACGTGATGACCTCGGGCTGCTCCAGGTGCGGCGCCGCACCCGAGATCTTGGCGAAGGTGGACGAGAACTGCCCGAAGACCAGGTGCTGGCTGCGGCGCTCGACCAGCCAGAAGGTGGCGATGTCCCAGAAGCAGGCGGCGCCGCCGTTGCCCAAGGCCACCTCGTAGCCGTCGGGGAGCGAGAACAGCTCGGCCAGGCCTTCCCGCAACCGGCGGACGACGGCCCGGACCGGCTCCTGGCGGTGGCTGGTGCCCAGGTAGGTGGGGGCGGCGGCGACCAGAGCTCCCACCGCTTCGGGTCGGATCTTGGACGGCCCGCTGCCGAAGCGCCCGTCGGAGGGCAGCAGGTGGGCGGGCAGGCGGATGTCGGGGATGTCGGGAATTGGGGGGCTCCTCGGACTGTGCAACGATCGTTGTCGATGTCTGCCACACAGTCTGCCCGCGTCTCGGCCCGCATCGGAGCGATCGAAGAGTCGGCCACCCTGGCCGTGGACGCCAAGGCCAAGGCGCTGAAGGCGGCCGGCGAGGACGTCATCGGCTTCGGCGCCGGAGAGCCCGACTTCCCGACGCCCGGGCACATCGTGGCCGCCGCCGTCGAGGCGTGCGCCGACCCCCGCAACCACCGCTACACCCCTGCCGCCGGGCTGCCCGAGCTGCGCGAGGCGGTGGCCGAGAAGACCGCCCGGGACTCGAACTACCAGGTCAAGGCGGGTCAGGTGCTCATCACCAACGGCGCCAAACAGGCCGTCTACAACACTTTCGCGGCGCTCCTCGACCCTGGGGACGAGGTGCTGGTGCCGGCCCCGTTCTGGGTCACCTACCCCGAGGCCATCCGGCTGGCGGGCGGGGTGCCCGTCCCTGTGCCCACCGACGAGTCGACCGGCTTCCGGGCCTCGGTGGAGGCGCTGGAGGCGGCCCGCACGCCCCGTACCAAGGTCCTCCTGTTCGTGTCGCCGTCCAACCCCACAGGGGCGGTGTACCCGCCGGCCGAGGTCGAGGCGGTGGGCCGGTGGGCGGCCGGCAACGGCCTGTGGGTGGTCACCGACGAGATCTACGAGCACTTGGTGTACGGCGACGCCACCTTCTCCTCCATGCCGGCACTGGTGCCGGAGCTGGCCGACCGCTCGGTGGTGATCAACGGCGTGGCCAAAACGTTCGCCATGACCGGCTGGCGGGTGGGCTGGATGATCGGCCCCACCGACGTCATCAAGGCGGCCACCAACCTCCAGTCCCACGCCACGTCCAACGTGGCCAACGTGTCGCAGCGGGCCGCCCTCGCCGCAGTGACCGGTGACATGGCCTGCGTGGCCACCATGCGGGAGGCGTTCGACCGCCGCCGCCGCCGCATGCACGAGCTGCTGTCGGCCATGCCGGGGATCACCTGCCTCGAGCCCGAGGGCGCGTTCTACGCCTTCCCCTCGTTCGAGAAGGTGCTGGGCGGCGACCTGGGCGAGACCACCCTCGAGCTGGCGGCCAACGTCCTGGAAGCGGCCAAGGTCGCGGTGGTCCCGGGGGAGGCGTTCGGGGCCCCCGGCTACTGCAGGCTGTCCTACGCCCTGGGCGACGCGCAGCTGGAGGAGGGCCTCGACCGCCTGGCCCGCCTCCTCGGAGGCTGAGACCCGCGATGGCGCGAGTCCTGGTCACCGAGGTGCTGGCCGAGCGGGGCCTGGCCCGCATGCGCGACGCCGGCCACGAGGTCGACGTGCGCCTGGGCCTGTCGCCCGCCGAGCTGCTCGACGTGATGCCCGGCGCGGCAGCCCTCGTCATCCGCTCCGAGACGAAGGTCACGCCCGAGGTGCTGGAGGCGGGCAAGGACCTGGTGATCGTGGGGCGGGCGGGCGTCGGCATCGACAACGTGGACGTGGAGGCGGCCACCCGCCTGGGCGTGATGGTGGCGAACGCCCCCCTGTCCAACGTGGTGAGCAACGCCGAGCACACCATCGCCCTCCTGCTCTCCCAGGCCCGCAACATCCCCCAGGCCACGGCGTCGCTCAAGGGCGGGCAGTGGGCCCGCTCCAAGTGGGCCGGCGTCGAGCTGTACGGCAAGACACTGGGGCTGCTCGGCCTGGGACGGGTGGGCACGCTCGTCGCCCAGCGGGCCCACGCCTTCGGGCTGCGGGTCGTGGCGTGGGACCCGTGGATCGCACCGGAACGGCCCCGCAAGCTCGGGATCGAGCTGCTCGAGCTCGACGACCTCATGCGCCAGGTCGACTTCCTCTCCGTCCACCTGCTCAAGAGCCCGGCCAGCCTGGGCCTTGTCAACGCCGAGCTGCTGGCCAAGGCCAAACCGGGGCTGCGCATCATCAACACGGCGCGGGGCGGGATCGTCGACGAGCAGGCGCTGGCCGACGCCATCGCCGCCGGCACGGTGGCGGGAGCGGCCATCGACGTGTTCGCCAAGGAGCCCACCACCGAGTCGCCCCTGTTCGGGCTGGAGAGCGTGGTGGTCACGCCCCACCTGGGCGCCAGCACCCGCGAGGCGCAAGACAAGGCGGGCGAGGCCATCGCCGACCAGGTCGTGCTGGCCCTGGCCGGCGACTTCGTGCCCTACGCGGTGAACGTGGACGCCTCCGAGGCGGCCGACGGGGTGAAGCCCTACCTGCCGCTAGCCGAGCGGCTGGGCCGCCTGTTCGCGGCGCTGGCCGGCGAGGACGGCGACCTGCGGGTCGACTACTCGGGCGAGCTGGGCGCCTACGACACCCGCATCCTCACCCTGGCCGTGCTCAAGGGCCTGCTGGGCGCCACCGCCTCCGAGCCGGTGTCCTACGTCAACGCCCCCAAGCTGGCCGCCGACGCCGGCCTCCAGGTCGACGAGTCCCGCACGGCCGAGGCCCACGACTACGTGAACCTCATCACGCTCCGGCGGGGCGGCCACTCCCTGGCCGGCACCCTCTTCGGCGTGCGCAACGAGGCCCGGCTGGTCATGGTCGACGAGCACACCGTCGACATCCCGCCCTCGCGGCACATGCTGGTGGTCCGCAACGACGACCGTCCGGGGATGATCGGCATCGTCGGCACCCGCCTGGGCGCGGCCGGTCTCAACATCTCCGACATGGACGTCGGCCGGTCCCCCTCCGGTGAAGCCGCCCTCATGGTCCTCACCACCGACCAGCCCGTCCCCGACGACGTCCTCGCCGACCTCCGGGCCGAGCCGGGAATCCTCGAGGTCCACAGCCTCACCGACTGACCACGGCATTTTTTGGGGCGTCTGAACCACGCCCCGCGTGGGTGGAACGCCCCGAAACTAGCGCTTGGCTTGGCGGAGGCCGTCGGACTCGGCCGAGGCGGCGTCCTTGTAGCAGCGGTCGGGCGTGGTGCGCTCGTAGGCCGTCATGCCCGGGAGGTGGAAGATCGAGCTGCTCAGCTTGGCCTTGACGGGATGGCTGGAGGGGCAGACGGCGCCCTGCGGCTCGACCCAGATGCGGGCCGGCTCGTCGGCCGGCGGGGCGTCGGCCGTGGCCACCTGGCCGTTCTCCGTCTCCTCCTCCGGCGCGGCCTTGCGCAGGTCGAGCCCCTTGAGCATCGAGGGCTCGACCAGCGGCTGCGTCGACTTGGGGGGACCGGTCGGCACGGCGGGCTCGCCGCTGGGCATGGTGCCGACCCCCGGCTGCTTGCGGCCCTGGAGCACCTTGGCGAGGGCGGCCCCCAGTGCCGCCACCGCCCCGAGACGGAGGAGGATGCGGAGCAGGCGACGGATCATCCCGATCGACCCTACTTGACGCCCCGCCCGCCAACTGTCACCATGCCAAGCGGATGTCTGCGTACTCGCACACCTCGGTCCTGCTCCTTACCTGAGGCGGGCGCCCACCGGGTGCTCGCCCAACCTCTCGTGCCTCCGGGCCGGGAGGTTTTTTTGTTCCCGGATTTCGACAGACCACAGCCGGAGGCTGACATGCCAGGAAGCAACACGGCAGAGCGACTCACCATCTTCGACACCACGCTGCGGGACGGCGAGCAGTCGCCGGGCATCTCCCTCGACGCGGCCGAGAAGCTCGAGATCGCCGAGCAGCTCGCCCGGCTGGGCGTCGACGTGATCGAGGCAGGGTTCCCGGTGGCCAGCCAGGGGGACTTCGAGGCCGTCCAGGCCATCGCCCGCAAGGTCGCCGGGCCGGTGATCGCCGGGCTCTCCCGCACCCATGTCAGCGACGTCGACCGCTGCTGGGACGCCCTGCGCGACGCCGAGCGGGGCCGGATCCACGTGTTCATCTCCACCAGCCCCAACCACATGGAGCACATGCTGAAGATGACGCCCCGGCAGGTGGTCGACGCCACCCGGGCCGGGGTGGCCCGGGCCCGGGAGCACACCGACGACGTGGAGTTCAGCCCCCAGGACGCCACCCGCACGCCCCTCGACTTCATGCTCGAGGTGCTGCAGGCGGCCGTCGACGCGGGCGCCACCACCCTGAACATCCCCGACACCGTGGGCTACGGCATCCCGTGGGACTTCGGCGCCCTCATCCAGTACATCCGGCGGGAGGTGAAGGGCGACTACGTCACGTCCACCCACTGCCACAACGACCTGGGCCTGGCCACCGCCAACTCCCTGGCCGGGGTGCAGGCGGGCGCCCGCCAGGTGGAGGTCTGCGTGAACGGCCTGGGCGAGCGGGCCGGCAACGCCGCCCTGGAGGAGGTCGTGATGGCGATCAAGATCCGCCCCGACCAGTTCCCCGGCATCGAGGTGGGCGTGCGCACCGAGGAGCTGGCCCGCACCAGCCGCCTGGTCAGCCGCCTCACCGGCTACCCGGTCCAGTACAACAAGGCGGTGGTGGGGCGCAACGCCTTCGCCCACGAGTCGGGCATCCACCAGCACGGCGTGCTGGCCGAGCGCACGACCTACGAGATCATCGACGCCAACGCGGTCGGCCAGGTCGGGAGCCAGATCGTGCTGGGCAAGCACTCGGGCCGCCACGCCTTCAAGGACACCCTCGACAAGCTGGGCATCCACGCCCCCGACGAGACCGTCAACGCCGCCTTCGCCCGGTTCAAGGAGCTGGCCGACCGCAAGGTGCAGCTCACCGACGCCGACCTGGAGGCCATCGTGGCCGAGGAGATGGGCACCCGGGTCGAACAGGCCTTCTCGTTCGAGGAGCTGGAGGTCAGCGGCGGCACGGTGGGCACGCCCCGAGCCCGGGTGGTCGTGCTCCGCGACGGGGAGAAGCAGGAGGCCACCGCCGAGGGCGACGGCATGATCGACGCCGCCTGCAAGGCCATCAAGGCCGCCACCGGCGTCGACGGCCGCCTCATCGACTTCAACGTGTCCTCGGTGACGGGAGGGGTGGACGCCCTCGGCGACGTGATCATCCAGGTCGAGGCGGACGGGGTCAAGGTGTCCGGCCGGGGCGTGTCCACCGACGTGGTCGAGGCCTCGGCCCGGGCCTACCTCAACGCCGTCAACAAGGTCGTGCGGGTCCGCAGCCGGGCCGAGGTGCGCAAGTCCGAAGTCGGCCCCTAGCCGAGGCGGTCAGACCCCCGCGGTAGCGGGGTAGAACCGGTCCTCGAGCAGGTCGGCCAGGCGGCCGACGGCCTGCACCGTCGGCGAGTGGGGGGCGACGTCGATCAGGCACTGGTTGCGGGCGTCCGCCACCTTGACCATGTCGTCGTCGGGGATGGTCACGATGATGCGGCTGTCGTGGTCCCGGGCGAACGCCTCCAGCTGGTCGACGTCGCTGGGGCGCTTGATGCGGTTGGCGATGAACTGCACCTCGGGGATGCCCAGCTCCAGGGCCAGGCCGTACGCCCGGTCGGCCGTCATCATCGTCTTGAAGGTCGGCTGCACCACCACCAGCAGCAGGTCGATGTAGCGCAGGCTGCCGATGGAAAGGTGCTCGAGGCCCGCCTCCATGTCGCAGATCACCGCCGTCTCGGGGAGCTCCGTCTCTACCTGGTCGATGAAGTCACGCACGGTGACATGGGAGCTCCACGTTCAGCCGGAGCCCGCCTTCTCCGCCCTCGCGGCCAGCATGAGGGTGACGTTGTCGGGCCCGTGGTAGCCGTACTGGTCGAGCAGCGTGGTGGGGGAGAGGTTGCGGGGCACGAACCGCACCTCCCCCGACTGGTCGAGGAACGGCCGCAGCATGCCCGCCATCTCCTCGCCCAGGCCGACGTTGGCCGCCAGGTTGGGGTCGGAGTCACAGTCGATGGCGATGACCCGGCGCCCCCGCCGCCCCAGGGTGCGGGACAGCACCGCCGATATCGTCGTCTTGCCTACCCCGCCCTTGCCCGAGATGCCGATCCGCACGGCACCCATTCTGCCCGCCTCGCGGGCGTGACGCTATGGCAGGAGGTTCCGTATGGGCGGAGCCCACGTAGTGGGGTCGGCGTCGGCCACCAGACCGGCGTCGGCGCCCAGGGGCGTAGACCCGTCGGGCGTCACCGCCACCAGCGGCAGCACCCGCCCGCAGGCGGCGGTGCGCACCTGCATGACGAACTCCTGGCCCTGCTGGCTCGTGGCGTCCACCAGGATGAGGGTCGGGATCAGCGAGCAACAGGCGTCGGCCTCGATCTGGCCCAGCTTCTTCTCGATGAAGTGGCAGTCCTCCAGGGCCGCCCCCAGTGCCGACAGCCGGTCGGGCGGCACTCCCACGCTGAGCACCAGCGACGTGGGCAGCCCGGCCAGGCGGCGGGCGCCGTGGTACTCCGCCGAGTAGTCGGCGTCGTGCTCGGGGTCGGGGTAGTAGTCGCTCTGCACGAGGAAGCTGTGCTCGCTGACGACCTTGGCCACGGCCGCTTCGGCGGTGGGACGGTCGGGCGCCCAGACCTGCCAGGACACGTAGCCCAGGCTGGCCTTCTCCATGGTGAGCACGGTGATGCCGGGGAGGTCGTCGGCCACCCGCTGCCAGCCCCGGGCCCGCATGGCGTCGGCGATGTCCTCCAGCACCCCGGTGTCGGTGGGCGGCTCCTCGTTGCGGAGGATGAAGCAGTCGTCGTTGACCCGCAGGCAGGCGTGCCAGTAGCCGTCGAGGATGAGCACCTCGGGCTCGACGTGGAGCGTCTCGCCGAAGCCGTGGGCCGACGTTCCCCCGAGGAACGAGTCGATGAGTTCCCTGTCCAGCATCGCCGCAGGCTACCGCCGCGGGGGTGGTTAGAGGGCCCGGCGCATCACCACATGAGCGCCGATCCCGGCGATGTCGAACTCCTCGCTCACCACCTCGAAACCGGCCCGCCGGTAGAACCCGACGGCCTCAATACGGGCGTTGCACCACACCTCCGAACCGCCCCCGCGGGCGGCGTGGTCGACCGCCGCCGCCAGGAGGGCCGCCCCCGCCCCGCGTCCACGGGCGGACGGGGCGGTGGCCATACCGCGCAGCCGCCAACCTCCGCCCGGACCGTCCACCCGGTCCTCGGCGTACAGCGACGCAATCCCCACCACCCGCTCACCCACGAACCCGCCGAAGTGGACCGTGGCCGGGTCGTCGTCGCCCGGGTAGACCAGCGCCTCCCGGGGCTGGCCGGGGCGGAGCACCTCGGCCCGCAGCGGGACGGTGGCCGCAGCCGGGATGGCGCGCACCGCCAGGGGTTCAGGCAGGTCAGGGGGCATGCGGCACGGTACCCGGGCCTAGTGTGGACACCGCATGCCCGAACCGGAGCAGGTGGATCTGCAGGGCGCGGCCGTCCAGGCCCAGGCGGTGGAGATGCTGGCGTTGGCCGAGCGGGACACCACCAAGCTCAACGACGCCCTCCGCCAGAACCTCGAGGGGGCCCGCGAGCTGCGGGCCCAGGCGGCACGGGCCCTGGCGCGGTCCCAGGAGGCGGCCCAGCACGAGCTGCTGGCCCTCCAGGACCTCCGCCAGGCGGCCGAGGCGGAGGCGTCGCAACTGCGGGCCGCCGCCGCGCGCGAGTTGGAGGCGGCCACCGAGCTGCGGGCCGCCGCGGCGGAGGACGCGGCCCGGGCCCGCCACGCGGCGGAGATGGAGCTCGACGCCGCCCGGGAGCTGCGGGCGGCGGCCACCCGCGAGATCGAGGAGCTGCTGGCGGTGGCCGGGCGCGAGGCGGCGGCGATGCGTGACGCGGCGCACCGGGAGGTCGAGGCCGCCGCCCAGCAGGCGGCCCGGCTCCGGGAGGAGGCCCGCCAGGAGCTGGAGGCGGCTCGCGAGGTGTTCGCCACCGCCACCCGGGAGGCCCAGGCCGCCGCCGCACCGTCCACCGGCGGCGGCATCGAGTGGGAGGTCCTGCCCGAGGACTAAGCCGTCACCGGCATCCACCCGGGACGGGTCGCCTCGTAGGCGGCCACCTCGCCCTCGTGGCGGAGGGTGAGGGCGATGTCGTCGAGCCCTTCCAGGAACCGGGTGCGGGTGTGGTCGTCGAGCGGGAACTCGGCCTCGATGCCTGCCGACGGTGCGGCGATGGTGCGGGCCTCGACGTCCACCGTGACCTCGAGCGTCGGATCGGCCTCGACCGCCGCCAGCAGGGCCCGGCCGGTCTCGGCGCCGACCTGCACGGGCAGCAGGCCTGCCTTGGTGCAGTTGGTGCGGAAGATGTCGGCGAAGCGGGGGGAGACCACCGCCTTGAACCCGTGGTCCATGAGGGCCCAGACCGCGTGCTCCCGGGACGACCCGGTGCCGAAGTTGGGGCCCGTGACCAGGATGGCGGCCCCGTCGTACTGCGGCTGGTTGAGCACGAAGCCCGGCTCCGACCGCCACTCGGCGAACAGGCCCTGGCCGAACCCCGTGCGCTCCACCCGCTTCAGCCACTCGCTCGGGATGATCTGGTCGGTGTCGACGTCGGAACGGCCCAGGGGGGCGGCCCGGCCGGTCACGGTGCGCAGCGGGTCCATCTACAGCTCCTCGGGGGTGGCGAAGTGCCCGGCCACGGCGGTGGCGGCGGCGACGGCGGGGGAGACCAGGTGGGTTCGGCCGCCCCGCCCCTGGCGACCTTCGAAGTTGCGGTTGGAGGTGGACGCGCACCGCTCCCCGGGCGAGAGCTTGTCGGGGTTCATCCCCAGGCACATCGAGCACCCCGCCGCCCGCCACTCGAACCCCGCGTCGGTGAACACCCGGTCGAGCCCCTCGGCCTCGGCCTCCGCCTTCACCTGCATCGAGCCGGGGACGACCATGGCCCGCAGGCCGGCGTGGACCTTGCGGCCCGCCACCACGCCCGCCGCCGCCCGCAGGTCCTCGATGCGGGAATTGGTGCAGGAGCCGATGAAGACCGTGTCGACCGGGATGTCGCGCACGGGCGTGCCCGCGCTCAGGCCCATGTACGTCAGGGCCCGGCGGGCGGCCTCGGCTGCGGCCGGCTCGGCCATGGCGTCGGGATCGGGCACGGCCTCGTCGATGGGAACGACCTGCGCCGGGTTGGTGCCCCACGACACGTGGGGCGACAGCGCGGTGGCGTCGATCCTGACCTCCCGGTCGAAGGCGGCGCCCTCGTCGGTCACCAGCGAGCGCCAGTCGTCGAGGGCCCGCTCCCACGCCGCGCCGGTGGGGGCGTGGGGGCGGCCCTCGAGGTAGGCGAAGGTGGTGTCGTCGGGAGCGATCATGCCGGCCCGGGCCCCGGCCTCGATGGACATGTTGCAGATCGTCATCCGGCCCTCCATGGACAGGCCGCGGATGGTCGAACCCCGGTACTCGACGATGTGGCCGACGCCTCCGCCGGTGCCGATGCGGCCGATGATGGCGAGGATCACGTCCTTGGCGGTGACCCCGGGCGGGAGGTCGCCCTCGACGGTCACGGCCATCGTGCCGGGCCGGCGCTGGGGCAGGGTCTGGGTGGCCAGCACGTGCTCGACCTCGCTGGTGCCGATCCCGAAGGCGAGCGCTCCGAACGCCCCGTGGGTGGACGTGTGGCTGTCGCCGCACACGATCGTCATGCCCGGCTGGGTCAGGCCCAGGCCGGGCCCGATCACGTGGACGATGCCCTGCCGGCCATGCCCCATGGGGTACAGGCGCACGCCGAACTCGGCACAGTTGTGCTGGAGGACCTCGATCTGGCGGGCCGAGACGGGGTCGGCGATGGGCTGGTCGAGCCCGATGGTCGGCACGTTGTGGTCCATGGTGGCCAACGTGAGCTCGGGGCGGCGCACCCGCCGGCCGGCGAGGCGCAGCCCGTCGAAGGCCTGCGGCGAGGTGACCTCGTGGACGAGGTGGAGGTCGATGTACAGCAGGTCGGGCTCGCCTTCGGCGGCCCGCACCACGTGCCGCTCCCACACCTTGTCACTCAAAGTCTTGTGTCCCACATTGTGAGACGCTAGTCTTGCCATGTGAGAAGCATAAGCGGTGTGGGCGTGCTCGACAAGGCGGTTTCCGTGCTCGACGCCCTGGAAGCCGGGCCGCTGGCCCTGGCCGGGCTCACCGAGGCCACCGGGCTGTCGCGTGCCACCGCCCACCGCCTGGCCACCGCCCTCGAGGTCCACGGGTTCGTCGACCGCGACGGCGAAGGTCGGTTCCGCCTGGGCGCCCGCGTCGCCGCCCTGTCGCTGCCGGCCGTCGCCCGCCCCGCCCTCGAACGGCTGCGGGACGTCACCGGCGAGAGCGTCCAGCTGTACGTCCGCCGGGGCGACCAGCGGCTGTGCGTGTCCGCCATCGAGTCGCCCCACGGGCTCCGCACGATCGTCCCGGTGGGCGCCCTGCTCCCGCTGGACCGCGGCTCCGCCGGCCGGGTCCTGGCCAGTGACGCCGGGGCCGGCGGGTGGGTCGAGAGCGTGGAGGAGCGCCAGGTCGGGGTGGCCTCGGTCAGCGCCCCCGTCAGCGGGGCCGACGGGAGGGTTCTCGCCGCCGTGTCCGTGTCGGGCCCGGTCGACCGCACCACCCGCCAGCCCGGCCGCCGCTATGGGCCGGACGTGGCCAAGGCGGCGGCCGAGATCGAGCAGGCCCTTCGCTAAGGACGATCCCACCGCTTTCCGGTGGGGTGGTCCTCAGCTCTCGATCTCCACGATCTCGACCCGCAGCACGCCGCCCGGCGCCTCGTAGCTCACCGTCTCCCCGGCGCCCTTGCCGAGGAGGGCCTGACCCAGCGGCGAGTTGGGGGAGATGACCGACAGGTCGGGGCGGCGCTCCTCGATCGAGCCGATCAGGTAACGCTCGGCGTCGTCGTCGCCCTCGTAGCGCAGGCCGACCACCGAGCCGGTGCTGACCACGCCCGCCTCGCCCGGGCCCTCGTCGTCGAGCACGACGGCGTTGTCGAGGATGGCCTTGAGCTGGCGGATCCGGCCCTCCATGCGGCCCTGATCCTCCTTGGCCGCGTGGTAGTCGGCGTTCTCGCTGAGGTCGCCCAGCTCCCGGGCCCGCTCGATGATGCCGGCGATGTCGACCCGCCCCCGGGTCTCGAGGTCGTGCAGCTCGGTCTGGAGCCGCTCGTATGCAGCGCGGGAAAGACGGGTTTCTGCATTGGTCATGGGGGGCGCCTTCTGTATCGGGTTGACGACGGGCGGCCGGTCACGGACACTAGAGCCGCTGTGAAGCCCTCACGCACCATCGTAATTCCGTAGCGCACGCGTCCGCGCGTGCGCCCTTCGGCCGTCCACGAACGTGGGCGGTTTCTTATTTCCGGAGCAGAAGTTGGGGTACTCAGTCGGCATCATCGGCGGTGACGGCATCGGCCCGGACGTGGTGTCCGAGGCCCTCAAGGTCGTGCTCGCCGCCGGGGTCGACCTCGACACCACCGACTACGACCTGGGCGGGGCTCGCTACCTCCGCAGCGGAGAGGTGCTGCCCGACGCCGTGCTCGACGACCTGCGCGGCCACCAGGCCATCCTGCTGGGGGCGGTGGGCAGCCCCGACGTGGCCCCCGGCGTCCTCGAGCGGGGCCTGCTGCTGCGGATGCGCTTCGAGCTCGACCTGTACATCAACCTGCGACCGTTCAGCGGCAAGGGGCTCGACTTCGCCGTCGTCCGCGAGAACACCGAGGGCGTCTACGCCGGCGAGGGGGGGTTCCTGCGCAAGGGCACGCCCCAGGAGGTCGCCACCCAGGGGTCGGTCAACACCCGCATGGGGGTGGAGCGGTGCGTGCGCTTCGCCTACGAGCTGGCCGCCGGCCGGCCGCGCCGGCACCTCACCCTCGTGCACAAGACCAACGTGCTGAGCTACGCCGGCGACCTGTGGCAGCGCACGTTCACGGAGGTCGGCGGCGAGTACCCGCAGGTCAGCACCGACTACAACCACGTCGACGCGGCCTGCATCCATCTGGTCGAGCGCCCCGAACGCTACGACGTGATCGTCACCGACAACCTCTTCGGGGACATCCTCACCGATCTGGCGGGGGCCGTCACCGGCGGCATCGGCGCCGCCGCCTCGGCCAACCTCAACCCCGACCGCACGGGCCCCTCCCTGTTCGAGCCGGTCCACGGTTCGGCGCCGGACATCGCCGGCACGGGCCGGGCCAACCCCCTCGCCGCCATCCGATCGGCGGCGATGATGCTGGAGTTCCTGGGCGAGGTGGACGCCGCCGCCCGTATCGTCGGGGCCTGTTCCGAGCCGCTCCCGTCGCCGGGCGCCTCGACCACCGAGATCGGCGACACCATCGCAGAAAGGGTGGCAGCCTGACATGCCGATCAAGCCGGTCGACAAGATCTGGATGGACGGGGAGCTGGTGGCGTGGCAGGACGCCAAGGTCCACATCCTCACCCACTCCCTCCACTACGGCAGCGGGGTGTTCGAAGGCATCCGGGCCTACGCCACCGACCGGGGGCCGGCGGTGTTCCGCCTCACCGACCACATCCACCGGCTGTTCAACAGCGCCAAGGTGTACCTGATCGACATCCCCTTCACGCCCGACCAGATCATCGAGGCGGTCAAGGAGACGGTGCGGGTCAACGACGTCGAGTCGTGCTACATCCGCCCCATCGTCTACCTGGGCTACGGCGAGATGGGCCTCAACCCGCTGCCCTGCCCGGTCAACGTGTCGATCGCGGTGTGGCCGTGGGGCACGTACCTGGGCGACGAGGCGATCAAGCACGGCGTGCGCACCAAGATCTCGACGTGGCAGCGCCACGACCCCAACGCCGTCCCCGTGGCGGCCAAGGGCACGGGCATGTACGCCAACTCGTCGATGGCCAAGGTGGAGGCCCTGAAGGCGGGCTACGAGGAGGCGATCCTGCTCTCGCCTCAGGGCTACGTGAGCGAGTGCACCGGCGAGAACCTCTTCATCGTCAAGAACGGGCGCATCCTCACGCCCCCCGTCTCGGCCGGCGCCCTCGAGGGCATCACCCAGCACTCGGTCACCACCATCGCCCGTGACCTGGGGTACGAGGTGTCCGAGGCCAACCTTCTCCGTACCGACCTGTACCTGGCCGAGGAGGCGTTCCTCACCGGCACGGCGGCCGAGGTCGTGCCCATCCGGTCGGTCGACGACCGCGAGATCGGCGAGCCGGGGCCCGTCACCCGCTCCATCCAGGACACCTACTTCGCCACCGTGAAGGGCGAGGTCGACCGCTACAAGGACTGGCTCGAACATGTCGCGGGCTGAGATCCCGCCCCTGCCGGCCGCCGTCGACATCTACGACACCACCCTGCGCGACGGGAGCCAGCAGGAGGGGCTGTCGCTCACCGTCGACGACAAGCTGCGGGTGGCGGCCCAGCTCGACTCGTTGGGCGTGGCCTACATCGAGGGCGGATGGCCGGGCGCCAACCCCAAGGACGACGAGTTCTTCCAGCGGGCCCCCACCGAGCTGAGGCTGGAGACGGCCACCCTGGTCGCCTTCGGCTCGACCAGGCGAGCCGGCCGCAAGGCGGACGACGACGAGAACCTGCGCAACCTGGTGAAGGCCAACACGTCGGCGGTGTGCATCGTGGCCAAGGCGGCCGACCGCCACGTGAGCGAGGCCCTGCGCACGGATCTCGACGAGGCGGTGGCCATGGCCTACGACTCCGTGGAGTTCCTGCGCAACACCGGCCTGCGGGTGTTCTTCGACGCCGAGCACTTCTTCGACGGGTTCAAGGCCAACCCCGAGTTCACGCTGCGGGTGCTGCGGGCGGCCGAAGAGGCGGGGGCGGAGACGCTGGTCCTGTGCGACACCAACGGGGGCACGCTGCCCCACGAGGTGGAGGAGATCGTCTCGCTGGTGCGGCCCGAGGTGTCGGCCCAGATCGGCCTCCACTTCCACAACGACGGAGGCTGCGGCGTGGCCAACACCCTGACCGGCGTGCGCATGGGCGCCACCCACGTGCAGGGGTGCATCAACGGCTACGGCGAGCGCACCGGCAACGCCGACCTGTGCGCGGCCATCCCCGACCTCACCCTCAAGATGGGCGTGCAGACCATCGAGCGGGAGCGGCTGGGCCGCCTCGCCCCCGTCGCCCACCACATCGCCGAGCTGGTCAACATCGTCCCCAGCCCGTCGCAGCCCTACGTGGGCCACTCCGCCTTCGCCACCAAGGCGGGTCTGCACACCTCGGCCATCGCCCGCAGCCGCGACCTCTACGAGCACGTGCCGCCGGAGACGGTGGGCAACAGCAGCCGGGTGATGGTGAGCGAGCTGTCGGGACGGTCCACCATCCAGCTCAAGGCCCAGGAGCTGCAGCTCGACCTCGACGCGGTGGCCCTGGTCGAGATCCTCGAGCGGCTGAAGACGCTCGAGTACGCCGGCTACCACTTCGAGGTGGCCGACGGCTCCCTCGAGCTCCTGATGCGGGAAGCCACCGGGTGGCGCCAGCCGTACTTCCGGGCCGAGTCCTACCGCGTGATCACCGAGCAGCGGGAGGACGGCCGGTTCGTGGCCGAGGCCACCGTCAAGGTCTGGGTCGGCGAGGACCGGGTGGTCGCCACCGCCGAGGGCAACGGGCCCGTCAACGCCCTCGACGCCGCCCTCCGCCACGCCCTGGGCGCCCGCTTCCCGAGGCTGGGGGCGATCCATCTCACCGACTACAAGGTCAGGGTGCTGGACACGTCCAAGGGCACGGGGGCGGTCACCCGGGTGCTCATCGACTCCACCGACGGCGAGCGCACGTGGACCACGATCGGGGTATCGGAGAACATCATCGAGGCGTCGTGGGAAGCTCTCAGCGCTTCGATCGTGTACGCCCTGCTCCACGCCGAACCGGAGGGCTGATGGCTGCGCCCGAGTACGTCCCGACGTCCTACGCCGACAAGCCGCGCCAGTCGCTGCCCATCCCCCCGCCGGCCAGCTGGAAGGCCACCCGTCCCGCCGACCTCAAGCGGGGCCAGCCCTACGGGAAGACCCTGGGCCGCCCCGGCCCCGACCAGGGGTATGCCCTCGCCCTGGCCGGCCGCTTCTCCGACAAGCTCGAGCTGGCCGAGGGGGAGCACGCCGCCGACGCGGTGGCGGGCTGCGTCGCCCTTGCCATGCGGCGGGCGGGCATGCTCGGCCGGGCACCGGTGGTCTTCGACCTGGAGCTGGCCTTCGCATTGTTCGGGTTCCTCGGCGACGCCCCGGCCGACCTGGTCGAGTGGCGCCACCGGGCCTTCCGGGGCGCCTCCCACGACTACTGGGAGCAGCGGGCGATCGTGGACCAGGTCCCCGAGTCGACCCTTCGCTTGTCGCACACCGAGGTCCGCCGCCGACTGGGGGAGTGGCGCAGCCTGGTCGGGGTGGGCGCCTGACGGGCGGCGCGCGACACCTCCTCGTCGACGCCGGCGGGCTCCGGTTCGACGCACGCGTCGATGGTCCGGAGGACGGGCCGCTCGTGCTGCTGCTGCACGGGTTCCCGCAGTCGTCGTACGAGTGGCGGCACCAGCTGCCGGTGCTGGCCGCCGCCGGCTTCCGGGCGGTCGCCCCCGACCAGCGGGGCTACTCGCCGGGGGCCCGGCCCGAGGAGGTGGACGCGTACCACGTCGACCGGCTGGTGGAGGACGTGGTGAGGATGGCCGACGCCCTGGGCGCCGACCGCTTCCGCCTGGTCGGGCACGACTGGGGGGCGATCGTGGGGTGGATCGTCGCCGCCCGGCATCCGGACCGGCTGGTCTCGTTCACGTCGGTCTCCAGCCCCCACCCCGGGGCCATGCTCGAGGCCATGCGGTCGCCCACGGGCGACCAGGCCAAGCGCTCGGCCTACGTGAACCTGTTCCAGATGCCCAAGCTGCCAGAGCTGTTCCTGCTGGCGGGCGAGGGCGACGGGCTGCGAAAGCTGTTCTGGAACAGCGGCTACGTGGACCGCGCCGCCGTCGACGAGTACGTCCGGACGCTGGACGGGCCCGCCGCGGTCAGCGCCGTCCTCAACTGGTACCGGGCCATCGACATGCGGTGCCTCGCCGGTGTGGGGCCGGTGGAGGTGCCGACCCTCTACGTGTGGAGCACCGACGATCCGGCCCTGGGCCGGGAGGCGGCCGAGCGGACGGCGGCCTACGTCCGGGGGCCGTACCGGTTCGTCGAGCTGGCGGGGGTGAGCCACTGGGTCCCCGAGGACGCGCCCGGCGACCTCAACGTCGAGCTCCTGGCCCACCTCGGGACGGCCGGCGGCTGACACCCCTGCTTTGGCCCGTCCCCACCTCTGGGGGCGGGCGCCAACGCCCTACCGCCTCGCCGTCCCCGAGCACACGGCAGCTGCCGCCCTCGAGGGATCACGAGCGGACGGCAACCGGCACGGCCGGGGGCGCGTAGGGTCCGCGGGCGTGAGCAAGCCCCGGGCCGAGCGGCCCTACATGCCCGACTACGGCGTGGACACGCCCGACTGGCAGCCCTTGCCGTGGTCATGGGCGGCCGAGCGGCTGCTGGCGGCTCGCAACCTGTGGGTCGTGACCGTCTCGGGCGCGGGCCGGCCCCATGCCCTCCCCCTGTGGGGCGTGTGGGACGACGACGACCTGCGGTTCGGGTTCTCGTGCGGGCCGAGATCGCGCAAGATCCGCAACCTCGACGCCAACCCGCAGGCGGTCATCATGACCGAGAGCACGGTCGAGTGCGTGTCGGTCGAGGGCCGAGCGGCACGCATCGGCGACCGGGCCCGTCAGCACCAGTGGGTCGAACGGTACCTGGTCAAGTACGGCGCGATGGCCCCCGGGCTGACGGCCGAGTTCATCCGCCAGAACGTTCTCGTCGAGTTCACCCCCGAGCGCGCCTTCGCAGTGATCGAAACCGAAGAGGAGTTCTCCACCCGGGCCACTCGATGGGTGTTCGGTCAGAGCTGAGGCTTCAGGTCGACGACGGGCGTGCCGTCCACCGCCTCCATCTCGCTGACCCGGACCCGCAGGCCGTCCACGGCCAGGACCTCGACGGGGTGGAGGCCGACGGGGTTGGGGCGGTCGGCGGAGCGGGTGCTGAACACGCCGGTCAGCGGCGTCGACGCATCGTCGCGGGGGTGGACCCGCAGCACCGTCCGGTCGGCTCGGTGCAGCCACGTCAGCACGATCACCC
>JBKHXX010000052.1:0-31594 GCA_046565765.1 Acidimicrobiia bacterium
CCTGGCAGCGCGCCACGGCACGCCGGTGGTGGCGCCGGCCTCCGGCGAGCTGGAGCTCGGCGAGGACGCCCTCGGCGGGCTCGGGTTCCACCTGTGGGGCGACGACGGTACCTACTACTACGGCGCCCACCTGGCCGGCTTCGCCACTCGCCCTGGCCGGGTGGCGGCCGGCGACCTCATCGCCTACGTGGGGAGCAGCGGCCGCTCGACAGGGCCCCACCTGCACTTCGAGATCCACCCGCGACGGCGTCGTGGGGCCCCACCGAGCCCAGTCGACCCCTTCGCCATCGTGGAGCCGTCCTGCGCCCGGGCGGATCCCGTAGAACCTTGACAGCTCGCGGCTGAACGCCAGTCAGTTAGGTCCCTCTTCGCGTTCGGCATACGGATCGAGTCGTTCCGCTTTGCGCGTTGTTCGGTGATCGAGCGGCCTTGACCCACCTGATCTCAATCGGAGACGTCCACCGCCGGCATCGCGAGCCGCCGTACCGTCGGGTGTGTTCGGGCGCGTCCAGGTCGCCCCATGACACGGAGCCGGCACTGTGGGACACGACAAGCTCGATCGACGGATCGCCGTTGGTGTCACAGTCCTTGGCCTCGCCACGATCGCAACCGGGATCGCCATCAGCCACGGGCGGCGTGAGGCGGTCGTCGGCGCGCTGGTGAACATCGGGGTTGCCATCGGCCTGGTCGTGGTCCTCATCGCGATCGAACGCCGCGTGGTGAGGCGTGTGGAGTCGGTCGCTCGCGATGTCGCCGAGTCGACCGCGCAGGAGACCGCCGATCGAGCGACCGCCGATCTCCGCGACCGCGTCGTCCGTCTCGAGAATCTCGATGAGGCACTCGAAGAGGCGCGCCAGCGGCGCCGGGCCGAGGAGGACGCAGCTGTGACCCGCGTACGGACCACTGAGCTATCGGCGGCGTCGATCGGCACACTCCACGCTGGGGCCATCCGCGACCGGCTACTGAGTGAGCGCTGCCACGTGCGGACGAGCGCCGATCCGATGTGCCCCGTGCTCTACGTGCTGTCGCTCGTGGCGGACGAGGGTGTGTCGGTGATCTGGCTCGACTTCCGGCCCCTGCAGTTCCAAGGTCGGACGATCACCATCGAGGACCAGGTCGTGCCCGTCCCCGAAGGCGACGAGAACACGGTCATGTGGGTGCCGAAGGACAACGCCGCCGACATCGCTGTGGAGCTCGAGACGGCCCTCGATCGCAGCAATCAGCCACGTCACGGGTTCGACTTCGGGTTCGCGATCGAGCAGCTTGCGCGGAGCGTCGAGGTCATGCGAGCGGCACGCGCCGCGCCGGCGGGCGATGCGAGACGGATGGAGGGCGAGCTTGAGATCTTGATCAATGAGTCGTGGGCGTACACAACGTACGGGCTCGAAGCCATTTACGAGGCGCACGCGTTCCCGCTCCGTTTTCCACGTGATGGTGGGCGCCAGCATCTGTTCGTCCGTGAGCTGCCGTGCGACGATGACCTTGCGGCGGCGCTGACATGGGTGTCGCAGCGCGAGGGGCAGGTGTCAACACCGCCCGAAAACTGACCCCTTTCCACCGGTCGAAAACTGACCCCCCTTCCCGGGCCACCGACCGCACTGGGTGATCAATCGATGATGGGCACCACCTCCTCGGTGGGCCGCAGGCTGCGGTCCCGGCCGCCGGAGCGCTGGAGCGGGGCGGCCTCGCCGGCGCCCACTCTGCGACGGCGATAGGCGGCCTGGCGGCACGCAGGTGAGCAGAACCGCCGGGGCGAGCCCGGCCTCGGGTTGGCGAACACACCCTCGACGGCGATGACCGTGTCGGTCCCGCAGCACTCGCAGCGGGATGTCGCACGTGCCGGGCGGTCCGAAGCGTCACGCATTCGCTCAGGCACCGTCGTCACCGGGCACCCTCCCGAGGTCGCGGCCCTTGAGTCGATAGCTATCCCCTTTGAGGTTGATGACCTCGGCGTGGTGGACCAGGCGGTCGATCATGGCGGCCGCCACGGTGTCGTCGCCGAAGACCTCGCCCCAGCGGCTGAACGCCTTGTTCGAGCTCACGATCACGCTGGCCCGCTCGTAGCGGGACGACACCAGCTGGAAGAACAGGTTGGCGGCCTCCCCCTGGAACGGGATGTAGCCCACCTCGTCGATGATGACGAGGGGCACCCGAGCCAGGCTGCGCAACTCGTCCTGCAGCTTGCCTGCGTCATGGGCGGCCCCCAGGCGGTCCACCCACTGCGCGGCGGTGGCGAAGGCGACGCGGTGGCCGGCCAGGCAGGCCCGGATGCCGAGCGCGATCGACAGGTGGCTCTTGCCCGTGCCGGGCGGGCCCAGGAACACCGCGTTGGACTTGGCCTCGATGAAGTCCAGGGCGCCGAGATGGGCGACGACATCGGAGCGCACGCTGCGCTGGTGCTCGAAGTCGAAGTCCTCGAGGGTCTTGCGGGCCGGGAAGCGGGCGGAGCGGATACGGGCGTCGCCACCGTGGGACTGCCGTGCCGACACCTCCCGTTCCAGACAGGCGGCCAGGAACTCCTCGTGGCTCCAGGCCTCGGCCCGGGCCCGCTCGCCCAGGCGCTCCACCCCGGCCAGCAGGGCGGGGTGCTTGAGCTCGCGGCACAGGTAGGTGAGCTCACGGGCGCCGCTCACGCCGCACCCGTGGCCCGGTCGTAGACGGCCAGGTCGCGCACCTCGACCTCGCCGGTGTCGGGGGCGGGGGCGGCGGCCAGGGCCCGGGCCGCCACCCGGGCCCGGTCGTGGGCCGGGTCGGTGACCGTGACGTGGCTGGCCAGCACTCGGTCGTGGCGGGCCACCACCTCTTTGCCCAGCGTCACCACCACGCTGGCGTCGTCGGCTCGCACGTGCACCCGGCGCCCGACCGCCTTGGGGTGCACGGAGTAGTCGTTGGTCTGGTGGCGCACCCAGTGGTCGGCGGGCAGGCGCAGGTCGTGGTGCCAGTCCATGTCGGGCAGCAACGGCGGCAGCGCCATCATGGCCGCCAGGTCCTCGTCGATGCGCTCGCTCGGCCGGCACCGCAGCCCCGAGTGCACCCGCACGTTGGCCTTGGTCTCCAGCCAGTCGCCGAGCTGGGTGTTGAAGTCGTCCCGGTCGCCGAAGCGCCGGCCGGGCATGAAGCTGGTCTCCAGGTAGCCGTTGGTCCGCTCCACGACCCCCTTGCGCTCGGGGTGGCCCTTGGCCAGCACCACCGAGCCCATGGCCAGCGTGCCCTTGAGGCGCAGGTAGTCCTGGGTGTAGATCAACCGCTTTCCACGGCGCACCGAGATGGCCGGCTCGCCGTCGTAGACGCCTGTGCGCGGCACCGCCCCGAGGTCCACCAGCAGGTCCAGATGGCCGCCCAGCACGTCGGCGGACTCCTTGGAGCCGATCATGCGGGCCAGGGTCCAGCGCGAGTAGCACGCCACCCCGACCAGCACCGGCAGCACCGCCGTCTGGCCGTGGCCGACGGGGATGTCGTAGTCGGGGAACCACAGGTCCCACTGTGCGAGCTCGCCCGGGCGGTACTCCGTGCGCCCGAACGCCTCGGGGACGGCATAGGCGGGGCGCAGCTCGCCCACCCGCTCCCGCAACACGGTGATGCCCCGGGTCCAACCGATGCGCTCCGCCACCACCGTGGCCGGCATGTCCGGCGTCGTTGCCAGCAGGCGACGGATGGCCGGCTCGAAGGCGTCCACCGCCGAGCCCGGGCGCTCCCGGACGTACTTCGGTGCCTCGTCCGAGCGCAGGGCGGCCCGAACGGTGTTGCGGGCCACGCCGAGCCGGCGGACGATGGCCTTGATGCCCATCCCCTCGGCTCGGTGCAGCCTCCTGATCTCTGCCCACTCATCCACGTCGATCACGTTCCTTCTCCCGGTCGAGCCGTTGTCGGCCCGAGCCAGGCTCAAGTCCAAACCACCGAAAGTGGTGGACCGTCAGGAGTGGGGGTCAGTTTTCGACCGGCGATAAGGGGTCAGTATTGGGTCGGCGGCGACAACCTTGCCATGCCCCACTGCGGATCGATCTTGGTCTGCTGTTCGAGTCTGAACACACTGGTCGCATCCGGGCCCCCGGGGAGTTCGCCGAAGTTCCCCGCTGAGCTCGGGGTTTCGACCCATCCGGCGAAGGGATCCGCCACGATGGTCTCTGGTCCCGCGGCGGTCCTGGTAACCAGTGGGGAGTCAACGAACCACAGGCCGCTGCGCCACTTGGCGGCCACCCACTCTGGACTGACCGTCGGCACGGCCTTCCAGCGCCCGGGCCCGCCGTCAGGCACGGTCCAGGCCACCGCTCGCTCTTCGTTCAACCACTCGACCAGGGCATCCAGATCCGGCCGCAGCAGGTACATCGACACGATGGGCACCCGCCAAGTATTGCGGAGGCCCCGAGCGCGTCGTGGGGGCACTCCGGCCGGGACGCATCGCCAGCGACCCCATGACGCCGTACGTCTCCCGTGAGGAACTGGAGCCTGCCGTCGGTCACTCGGCATCGCATGATCACCTCGACCTGGGCGTCGTTCGCCTCGCCGCTCGAGGTGTTCCGCCGCCCCGAGGGTGGTGGCTACCGCGACGTCAACCTCGCCCGCCCCGGCGAGACGGTCGCGCCCAACGCCTTCCCGGACGTCGTTCTCGACGTGGCCGGACCGCTTCCGCCGCTCGGCGACGCCGGGTAGGCGCTCCCAGGCGGGCTCGGCCCTTCTCGCTACTCCTCGAGGCTCCTCCGCAGGAGGCCCTGTCCCCGTTACGAGATGGCGGGAGCGCCGTCCTGTGCCACGCCGTGCCCGCTCCTGGCAAGCTCGTGCCTGTCGCCCGCTCTCGCGGTGAAGGGTCGTGAACGGGTTGCAGGTCCGGGCCGCCGCCAGCGCTCGACGCCGCCGCACGTGGCAAGGGTGCTGGTTGAGCGGGTGGGCGAGGGGGGACTTGAACCCCCACGTCCTTTCGGACACAGGAACCTGAATCCTGCGCGTCTGCCTATTCCGCCACTCGCCCGAGTGACGGGATGAGGGTAGTCCAAGGCCGGCGGCTATCTCTGGGGGTGGCTGGGTAAGCTCCAGCGAGCATGGGAATCCGGCAGTTCGAGCAGCGGCTGGAGCGCCTGGTCGAGGGAGTGTTCGCCAAGACGTTCCGCAGCGGCCTCGAACCGGTCGAGATCGCGCGCCGCCTGACGAGGGAGATGGACCTGCATCGCGCCATGGGCGTGAGCGGGTTCATCGCGCCCAACCACTACGAGGTGGCGGTCAGCCCGTCCGACCTCCAGAACTTCGAGACCTACTCCCAGGCCCTGCTCCGGGAGCTGAGCGAGGCGGTCCGGGAGCACGCCCGGGACGAGGGCTACGGGTTCGTGGGGCCCGTCCACGTCGAGCTGGTGGCCGACGAGTCCCTGGGGGCGGGCGAGTTCCTCGTGGCCAGCCAGATGCTGGAGGCGCCCGGGGGGGCGGCCGTCGGCAGCCTGCTCCTGCCCGACGGGCGGCGCATCCCCATCGGAGAGGATCCGGTCACCGTGGGGCGGCTGCCCGACTGCGACATCATCCTGACCGACCCCAACGTCAGCCGGCGGCATGCGGAAGTCCGGCGGCGGGGAAATGACTTCATCGTGGTCGACCTCGGCTCCACCAACGGCACTCGCGTCAACGGCGCGGGCGTGCGCGAGCGCCGTCTGGAGAACGGGGACGAGGTCACCTTCGGCGGCACCCGGGTCCTGTTCGAGGCCTCCTGAGGGCGGACGGTGCCGGATCCGCTGCTGACCATCCTCAAGTTCTGCTTCCTGGCCATCCTGTACCTCTTCTTCCTGCGCGTGGTGCGGGCGGTGTGGGCGGAGATGCGCACACCGGTGGTGGCCGCCGCTCCGGCGCCCGCCCGCGGCCCGGCCCGGCCGTCGCTGGGCGGCAACAAGCCGCCGGGGCGGCTGAAGGTGGTCGAGCCGGTCGAGCGGCGGGGTCGCACCTACGAGCTGGGCGAGGAGCTGACCGTGGGCCGGGCCGGCGGCTGCCAGGTGGCCCTCGAGGACGACAACTACGCCTCCCAGCTCCACGCCCGGGTGTTCCGGCGGGAGGGCCAGTTCTACGTGGAGGACCTCGGCTCCACCAACGGCACCTACGTCAACCGAAAGAAGGTCACCGCCCCCATCGCCATCCGCAAGGGCGACCGCCTGCAGGTGGGCAAGACGGTGATGGAGCTCCTGTGATGATCGCCTCGCAAGCAGGCAGCCGGTGATGGGGACATGACGGTCCTCAGCGGCGCGGCCGCGACGGACGTGGGGCGGGTGCGCCAGATCAACGAGGACCGTTACCTCGTCGGCGACGGGCTCTACGCGGTGGCCGACGGGGTCGGGGGGCACCAGGCGGGGGAGGTGGCCGCCCAGGCGTCGGTGGAGGCCCTGGCCCGCAACTTCACCGAGCGCACGACCGAGGGCCTGGTGGAGGCCATCCGGGAGGCCAGCAGGGTGGTGTGGCGGCTGGCCCAGGAGAACTCCGAGCGGCGCGGCATGGGGACCACCCTCACCGTCCTGGCCCTGGTCGAGCAGGACGGCGACGAGCTGCTGGCCATCGGCAACGTGGGGGACTCGCGGGCCTACCTCTTCCAGCGCGGCGACCTGGTGCAGGTCACCGAGGACCACTCCCTGGTCGAGGAGCTGGTCAGGGAGGGCCAGCTCACCCCCGAGGAAGCGCAGGTCCATCCTCAGCGCTCGATCATCACCCGGGCCCTGGGCATGGAGGCGGAGATCGAGGTCGACGCCTGGACCCTCACGCCCTACGCCGGCGACCGCATCGTGCTGTGCAGCGACGGGCTCACCAACGAGGTGACCACCGAGAAGATCGCGGCCGTGCTGCGCCAGCTGTCCGACCCGCAGGAGGCGGCCCGGGAGCTGGTGCGCCAGGCACGCGCCCACGGCGGCAACGACAACATCACCGTCGTCGTGGTCGACGTGGTGGACGACGGCGGCCGGGCCGAGAAGGCGTCGGAGGCCCTGGCCGCCGAGGGGGGGGCGGCGGCCGGCGCCACCCCTCAGGACAGCGACGCCACCGTCACCGTGAACCGCAGGCCGGCGCCCGACCCCACGCCCACCCCGCCCAGCACGTCGCTGGCCACCGCCACCGCCACCCGCACGAAGCCGCCGGCCACCGCCCCGCCGGGGCCCCCGCCCGGGGGAGGGACCGAGCGGCCCCGCCGGCTCACGTGGCGGGTGGTGCTGTTCATGGCCTGCTTCGTGGGCGTGCTCGGCGTGGTCGCCGCCAGCGTGGCCTGGTACGCCCGCAGCGCCTACTACGTGGGGATCGACGGGGAGCAGGTGGCCATCTTCCGGGGCCGGCCCGGCGGCTTCCTGTGGTTCGAGCCGACCCTCGTCGACCGCAAGGAGCTGTCGGTCGCCGACGTGCTGCCGGCCAAGGTCGACGAGCTGCGAGCGGGCAAGGAGGAGCCGTCCAAGGCGGACGCCGACCGCTACGTGAACAACCTCCGCCAGGAGGCGGCCGAGCGGCGGGCCGCCACCACCACGACCACCTCGACCACCCCCACGCCGACCACGGTGGCGGGCGCCCCCGGGGCGGGGGCGACGGTCACGACCGCCAGGCAGGCGCCGCCGTGATCCAGGTCATGCGCCGGAACACCGAGCTGGGCCTGGTGCTGCTGGCGGGGCTGCTCACGGTGGGCGGCTACACGCTGGCCACCCTGGGCGAGAACGCGTCCCTTCCCGCCAACCTGGTCCCGTTCCTCCTGGTGATCCTCGGCCTGCTGGCCGCGGCCCACGTCGCCACCCGCATGCTGGCCCCCGGTGCGGACGGCAGCCTCCTGCCCCTGGCCGGGCTGCTCAACGGCATCGGCTACGTGTTCATCGCCCGCCTCGACGAGGACCTCGCCGGCCTGCAGGCCTTGTGGACGGCGGTCGGGATCGGCGGGTTCGTCCTCACCCTCGTGCTCGTGCGCCGGGTGCGCGACATCGAGCGGTTCCGCTACACCATCGCCCTCGTCGGGGTGGGCCTGCTGCTCATGCCCCTCCTGCCCGTCATCGGGCGCAGCATCAACGGGGCCCGGCTGTGGGTCCGGCTGGGGCCGATGAACTTCCAGCCCGGCGAGCTGGCCAAGATCGCCCTGTGCATCTTCTTCGCCTCCTACCTGGTCGAAAAGCAGATGCTGCTGTCCCACGCCCGCCACCAGCTCGGGCCGATCCCGTTCCCCGACCTCAAGCACTACGGGCCCCTGGTGCTCATGTGGGGCGTGTCCCTGGTCGTCATGATCTTCGAGAAGGACCTGGGCTCGTCGCTGCTCTTCTTCGCCCTCTTCATCGCCCTGCTGTGGGTGGCCACGGGCCGGGCCGCGTACCTCATCGTCGGCGGGGGGCTGTTCGCCGTCGGGGCCTACATCGCGTGGACGATGTTCAGCCACGTCCGGGCCCGGGTCGACATCTGGCTCGACCCGTGGACGTCGCCGACGGGCGCCGGCTTCCAGCTCATCCAGGCCCTGTTCGCCTTCGCCGCGGGCGGCTTCTCGGGCACCAACCTGTCCCAGGGCAGCCCCGACCGCATCCCCGCGGTGGCCACCGACTTCACCTTCGCCGCCATCGCCGAGGAGCTCGGACTCCTGGGCTCGGCGGCCATCCTCATCGCCTTCCTGCTGATGGTGGGGGCGGGGCTGCGCATCGCCACCCGGTCGGAGTCCCCCTTCGAGAAGCTGCTGGCCACCGGCCTGACCGCCATCCTCGGCTTCCAGACGTTCATCATCATCGCCGGCGTCACCCGCCTGATCCCCCTGACCGGCATCACCCTGCCGTTCATCTCCTACGGCGGGTCGTCCCTCCTGTCGAACTACGTGCTCCTGGCCCTCCTGCTGCGGATCTCCGACGACCAGGCGGCCCGGGAGCAGGCCCAGGCCGAGGCCATGGAGATGACCCACTCGTGAACCGCCAGATCCGTGGCCTGGGCATCACGCTCATCGTGCTGTTCGGGGCCCTGTTCGTGCAGGTGAACTACCTGCAGATCTTCGCCGCCGACCGGCTGAACAGCCACCCCACCAACACCCGTGCCATCGTGCGGGACTTCGCCCGCCCCCGGGGCGTGATCCAGACGGCGGACGGGGTGGTGCTGGCCCGCTCGGTGCCGGTCGACACCGAGTTCCAGCGCCGGCGGGAGTACCCGGAGGGGGCGCTGTTCGCCCACATCACCGGGTACCTCTCGTTCTCCTTCGGCGCCGAGGGCGTCGAGCGCACCTACAACGACGAGCTGGTCGGGCGGGACCAGGAGACGGAGATCAGGAAGCTGTCCGACCTGCTGGTCAAGCGCGAGCACACCGGCGACGTGACCCTCACCCTGTCGAAGAAGCTCCAGCAGGTGGCGTCGGAGCAGCTCGGGGAGCGCAAGGGGGCGGTGGTGGCCCTCAACCCCAGGACGGGGGCGGTGCTGGCCATGGCCGACTACCCGTCCTACGACCCCAACCGCCTGGCCGCCCACAGCCAGGCCGAGGTACGGGCGGCGTGGGACGAGCTGAACGCCGACCCCGACAAGCCGTTGCTCTCGCGGGCGTTCCGGGAGCGGTACCCCCCCGGCTCGTCGTTCAAGGTGGTGACGGCCGCGGCGGCGCTGGCCTCCGGGTCGGCGAGCATCGCCCAGCCCGTCTACCCGACGCTCACCGCCCTCCCCCTGCCCAACTCGGGCGGGCAGACCCTGGCCAACTTCGGCGGGGGGTCCTGCGGCGGCAACCTGCCCGAGGCCCTGCGGGTGTCGTGCAACACCGCCTTCGCCCAGCTCGGCATGGACATGGGGGCCGAGGACCTGGCCGAAGTGGCCGGGGACTTCGGGTTCCGGCAGGAGCCGCCCATCGACCTGCCGTTCGCGGCGGTGTCCAACTTCCCCGAGGCCTCCGCCTTCGCCCGCGACCTGCCCGGCCTGGCCAAGTCGGCCATCGGCCAGCAGGACGTGGCGGCCACGCCCCTCCAGATGGCGCTGGTGGCGGCGGCCATCGCCAACGACGGCGTGATCATGAAGCCCCACGTCATGGCCGAGATCCGCAACGACGAGGGGGAGGTCATCCAGACGGCCGAGCCCGAGCAGTGGAAGCAGGCGGTGTCGGCCTCGGTGGCCGGCCAGGTGAAGGACATGATGGTCCAGGTCGTCGAGCGGGGGACCGGGACGGCGGCCCGCCTGCCCGGCATCCAGGTGGCGGGCAAGACGGGCACCGCCCAGACTGGCCTGGACACCAACCACGTGTGGTTCATCAGCTTCGCCCCCGCCAACGACCCCCAGATCGCGGTGGCCGTCATGCTCGAGAACCTTCCGACCGCGAGCGAGGCCACCGGCGGCGGCCTGGCCGCCCCCATCGCCCGGGCCGTCATCCAGGCCGCCCTGGCCGGGTGAGCCCGCTGCGGACTTCTTCTCGCCGCCCCGTAGGCTGGTAGGCCCAATGGCTCAGCGGGTGTTCAGCGATCGCTACGAGATCGTGCGCCACCTGGCCCGGGGTGGGATGGCCGAGGTGTACCTGGCCCACGACCGCCTGCTCGACCGGCCGGTGGCGCTCAAGGTGCTGTTCCCCGAGTTCGCCAGCGACCGTTCGTTCGTGGAGCGGTTCCGCCGGGAGGCACGGGCCGCGGCCAACCTGAACCACCCCAACATCGTCTCCATCTACGACTGGGGTGAGGAGGGCGGCACCTACTTCATCGTCATGGAGTACGTGGACGGGCGCACGCTCCGTGAGGTCATCCGCGCCGACGGCCCCCTCCATCCCACCCGGGCGGCCGAGATCGGGGCCGACATCGCCGCCGCCCTCGGCTTCGCCCACCGCAACGGGCTCATCCACCGGGACGTGAAGCCCGGCAACGTGATGATCGCGGGGCTGGTCAAGGTCACCGACTTCGGCATCGCCCGGGCCGGCGACCCGGCCGAGAGCCTGACCCAGACCGGGGCGGTCATGGGCACCGCCACCTACTTCTCGCCCGAGCAGGCTCAGGGCCACAACATCGACCCTCGCAGCGACGTGTACTCGCTGGGCGTCGTCCTCTACGAGATGGTCACGGGACGCCCCCCGTTCACCGGCGACAGCCCCGTCGCCATCGCCTACCAGCACGTTCGCGAGGAGCCCGTCCCGCCGACGCAGCACAACCCCGACGTGCCGGCGCCGTTCGAGGCCATCGTCCTCCAGGCCATGGCCAAGAAGGCCGACGACCGGTACTCCTCGGCCGAGGCGCTGCGGGCCGATCTGCTCCGCTTCGCCCAGGGCCGTCCGGTGGCCGCCATGCCGTCGTCGGCGGCCGCGGCCGGAGCGGGTGCGGCGGCGGCAGCCGCGGCGGCGGCCGCGGCGGGGGCCCCGACCGGCGTGATGCCGTCGTCGCGCTCCGGTGGCGCGGAATCCACCCAGATGCTGGGGGCGGCGGAGGGCACCAGGATGATGTCCCGCCAGACCGACGTGGTGGTGGAGGAGGACTACGACGACCGCCCGCCGGCGCGGACCAGCACCTACGTCATCATCCTGGCCGTGCTGCTGGCCATCCTGGCCGGCTTCCTCTTCCTGCTGGCCCGAACGCTCGGGGTGGGCAACGCCGAGGACGTGGTGGTGCCCAACGTGGTGGGCCAGCCGCAGGAAGAGGCCCAGCGCATCCTCAACGACGCCGGGCTGCGGGCGAGGATCCAGTCGAGCCCCGACGCGGCGTCGAGCAACCCGCCCGGCACCGTCATCGACCAGGACCCCGACGAGGGGGCGCGCCGGGAGCGCAACTCCACCGTCACGTTGACCGTGGCGGGGGCGGCACAGCAGGTCGAGGTGCCCGACGTGGTGGGCGACCGGCTGGCGGCGGCCCGATCCGACCTGGAGGAAGCCGGCTTCAGGGTGGCCGCCCGCGACCGCGCCGACGACCGGGCCCCCGCCGGCGAGGTCGTCGAGCAGTCGCCCCGGGGTGGCGAGCGGGCGGCGAGAGGGTCGACGGTGACGCTCACCGTTTCCACCGGCCGCGAGCGGGTGGTGGTCCCGTCGCTGTTCAATGTGCCCGAGGGGGAGGCGGCGGGCGAGCTGCGCGAGCTGGGCCTCGACGTCGAGCGGGTCGTCACGGCCGACGCCAACGTGGCCTCGGGCCGGGTCATCCGCACCGAGCCGGGGGGCGGCACCCCCGTCGAGAAGGGGTCGACGGTGACGCTGGTCGTGTCGAGCGGCGCGCCGGCCACCACGTCCCCGCCCACCACCCAGGCGCCGGCCACCACCTCGCCCCCGACCACCAGCCCACCCGTCACCACCACGGTCACCATCACCATCCCGCCGCCGCCTACGACGGCGACCACCCGGCCTTAACGCTCGGCCAGCTCCAGGAAGTTGGTGAGCAGCTGCTTGCCGGCGGGAGTAAGCACCGACTCGGGGTGGAACTGGACGCCCTCCACCGCCAGCTCCCGGTGGCGCACGGCCATGATCACCCCGTCCTCGGTCTGGGCTGTGACCTCGAGGCAGTCGGGGACGGTGGCGGGGTCGATCACCAGCGAGTGGTAGCGGGTGGCCTCGAAGGGGTCGGGGAGGCCGGCCAGCACGCCCTGGCCGCGGTGGTGGACCAGCGACGTCTTGCCGTGGACGATCGACGGGGCCCGCACCACCTTCCCCCCGTAGACCTGGCCGATGCACTGGTGGCCCAGGCAGACGCCGAAGATCGGAAAACGCCCGGCCAGCTGCTCGATCACCGCGTTGGAGATGCCGGCGTCCTCGGGCCGGCCGGGGCCGGGGGAGATGAGGATGGCGTCGGGACGGGTGGCGACCACCTCGTCGATGGTCAGGGCGTCGTGGCGGTGGACGTCCGGCTCGGCTCCCAGCTCGCCCAGGTACTGGACGAGGTTGTAGACGAACGAGTCGTAGTTGTCGAGAACGAGGATGCGGGGGCCCACGGCGGACCCGAGGGTACCGCCGGGGACCGCGTCCGCCTACGCTGGCGGGATGGCCAAGGGCAAGGGAAAGAACTCCGGCGCGGCATCGCGCAACCGGCCGGCGGCGCCCAAGACCACACCCAAGCCGGGGCCCGAGACCAAGCCGGCCGAGGGCGGCGACACCATCGGGCGCATCAAGCCGGCGGCCGACGCCGACAAGAAGCCGGCGGGGCCCCGCACCCGGCCCGCGCCGACCAAGCGCACCACGCCCCCGGCCAGCGCCCGCTACACCCCGCCGGTGCCGAGGTCGGAGAAGGTCAGCCCGCTGTGGGTGCCGATCCTGATGTTCGCCTGCCTGGGGCTGGGCATGCTGACGATCATCCTCAACTACGTGAACGTCCTCCCGGGGCCCGACCCCAGCAACGTCTACCTGATGATCGGGCTGGGCCTGATCACCGTCGGCTTCATCACCGCCACCAAATACCACTGAGTCGTTGCGACGGGCACCCGGGTCCTGCGGACCACGCCCGTCGCTGTCGGCGGGGTCCCCAGCCCCGCCGACGTGGCAAAGCGTTCGGCGGCCACGGGTCCTGCGGACCACGCCCGCCGCTCTCCACAAGCTGGGGACGAGACTGGGGACAACCTTTGTCGGACCGGTGTCGGTCGCGGCTCAGTCCAGCGGGCCGGCGACGAGGTCCATCTCCTCCTGGCAGTGGCGGGGAGCCGCGGGCAGCTCCTCCGAGGCCTGGACCATCTTGACCTCGGCGTAGCAGATCGAGCAGCGGTAGCGAAGGTTCACCCGGCGCAGCTCGCCGGGCGGGGGAGGTTCGTGGGGCCGGGCCAGGCCGCCCAGCATCACCATCCCGAGCCGCATGATCAGCACGAACGCGGCGACCGCGATCACCAGCTTGGCCAGGAACCACAGCACGTCGCCCATCAGCCCAGCCGTTCGATGAGGGTGGCGTTGGCCATACCGCCCCCCTCGCACATCACCTGCAACCCGTAGCGGCCCTTGCGGCGGTCGAGCTCGGCCACCAGCGTGGCCAGGATGCGCGTCCCCGAGGCCCCCAGCGGGTGGCCGAGGGCGATGGCCCCGCCGTTCACGTTCACCCGGGCGAGGTCGGCGTCGACCTCCCGGGCCCAGGCCAGCACGACGGAGGCGAAGGCCTCTGAGACCTCGACCACGTCCACGTCGTCGAGGACGAGGCCGGCCCGCTCGAGCACCCGGGTGGTGGCGGGGACCGGGGCGGTCAGCATCTCGACGGGGTCCGACCCGGCCACCGCGAAGCCCACGAAGCGGGCCCGGGGGCGTAGCCGCAGCCGGGCCGCCCGTTCCTCGCTCATGATCAGCGCCGCCGCCGCCCCGTCGCTGATCTGCGACGAGTTGCCGGCCGTGACCACCCCGCCCGCCCGGAAAGCCGGCTTCAGGGCAGCCAGGGCCTCGAGGGTGGTGTCCGCCCGCACCCCCTCGTCGGCGCTGAACGGCTCCTTGCCCCGCCGGCCCTCGACCGTGACGGGCACGATCTGGCTGCGGAAGCGGCGTTCGGAGCGAGCCTGGGCGGCCCGCCGGTGGCTCTGCAGGCTGTAGGCGTCCAACTCGTCGCGGGTGAGCCCCCACCGCTCGGCGACCAGCTCGGCGGCGATGCCCTGCGGGACCAGGCCACCCGCCCGCTGGTAGCGTTGGAGCACGGCCGGGCCGAACGGCTTGCCCGGGCCGTGCACGATGGTCGAGCCCATCGGCACCCGGCTCATCGACTCCACCCCACCGGCGACGGCCACGTCGTAGGCCCCGGCCATGACGCCCTGGGCGGCGAAGTGCACGGCCTGCTGGGACGATCCGCACTGGCGGTCGACGGTCGCCCCCGGCACCGACTCGGGGAAGCCGGCGGCGAGCACCGCGCTGCGTCCGATGTTGAAGGCCTGCTCGCCGGCCTGGGTGACGCAGCCGAGGATGACGTCGTCCACCTCGGCGGGGTCCAAGCGGTTGCGCTCGACCAGGGCCTTGAGGGTCTCGGCCGCCAGGTCGACGGGATGCCAGTCGCGGAGCTTGCCGTGGCGCTTGCCGATGGCGGTCCGCACGGCGTCGACGATCACGGCGGTGGGCATGCGCGGCCAGCTTGCCACGGGTCGCGCCCTACGCTGCCGGCCGTGGCCCAGCGCTTTGCCATCCGGTTCGGCCGGCTGAACACGGTGGTCCTGAAGGTCCTGGGTGCCGGCCGCCGCAACTCCTACGTGGAGGTCGGCGACGACGGCCAGGTCCGGGCGCGCATGGGGTTCGGCTTCTCGACGACGTTCCCGCGGTCGTCGGTGACCGCCTGCGGCCGGCGGGGGTACGTGTGGTGGGCGTACGGCGTCCACGGCGGCGGCGGGCGTTGGATCGTCAACGGCAGCGGCCACGACGTGGTGACGATCGGCATCGACCCGCCGGTGCGGGCCAAGGTGCTGGGCGTGGCGGTGAAGCTGCGCGACCTCTGGGTCAGCCTGGAGGACCCGGACGCGCTGTGCGCCGCCCTCGGGCGCTGACCACCAGCACATCGAACGGTCCGAGCTCCACCACGGTGGCCGCGTCGAGGGTGGTGGGCAACGCCTCCCGCCGGCCCCGCGGGAACACGGGCTCCACGTCCACCAGCCCGGCCGCCTCACCCAGTGCCATCGCCTGCGGCACGGCCCGGGGGTTGCGCACGCACAGCACCGCCTCGGCCCCGTGCTCGGACAGGAACCCGTAGGGCTCGCCGGCCTGGGGCCGTCCCCCGATCATGCGGCTGCGGGCGAGCACGGCCTGGTTGGCCCGGGCCCACCGCAAGGCCTCGGCGAGGGCGGCCCACTCGCCCTCCGAGAGCGAGCCGGGGGCGACGTAGAGGTCGTGGTGATGGGTGCCCCGCCCGGCCAGGAGCCAGCAGTGGCGCGCCCAGGCGACGGGGTCCTCGCCCGCGTCCCGGTAGGCGCGGGCCTCGTTCTCGACCACGCTGAACGTCACGATGGACGAGACCGGCACGGTGGTGGTGCGCAGGGCGTCGAGGCAGCCGTCGATGTAGGTCGCGAAGCGCTCGTGGCGGCCCCCCTCGTAGGACTCGGGGGCGTCGTCGTCCAAGCCGCCCCGCCACACGAAGTCGGCGTGGCGGAGCCACCACGGCGAGGGGTTGGACCCGCTGGTGAAGGTGAGCACGGTGCCCGGGCCGACAGCCCGCACCCCGTCGAGGAGGGCGGCGAAGCGGTCCATCTGGTCGGTGCGGCCGCCGTGGCCGTGGTCGGTGCGGGCGCAGTCGAACTGGACGCCGTCGATCTTCCAGTAGCGCACCCCGGCGGCGGTGTGGCGGGCCATGGACTCGGCCAGATGACGGCCGTAGGCGTCACCCGCCGGGCACAGCCGGTCCCAGGGCGGACCGGCTTCGGTCTCGTAGCCGTGGTCCCGGCCCCAGGCCACCCGGAAGTCGTGGCGGTCGAAGTAGCCGCCCCACGGGCTGACCCACAGGCCGAGGCCCCGGACCCCCTCGCCCAGGCCTCCGAGGAGCCGGTCGAGCCCGCCCGGGAAGCGGTCGGGGGCGAGGCGGCCCCACAGGCCGGTGGCCGGCTCCCACTGCCCGTCCCAGGGATCGTCGAGGCAGTAGAAGTCGAGGGGCAGGTCGTGGGTCGCCGCCACCGCCTCGAAGCCCCGGACCTCCTCGCCGACCGTGGACTCGTCCATCCGTCCCACGTAGCCGAGCTGGTACCAGTTGTTGGCGAGGACGATGAGCCCGGGGGGCCGGGCCCGCACCCGGTCGACCTCGTCCCACAGGGCCGACAGCTCGAAGCCGGGCTCGGCCCGGCCGGCGACCGCCGGTGGCAACCGGTACGGGCCTGCGCGCTCCAACGCCACGTCGACGGCCAGGGACAGGCCTTCCGCCCCCGGGTGCTCGACGCCGGCAAACCAGCCGGGGCCCAGGACGGGCTGACCGAGGCCCGCCACCGTCGCACCCCGCTCCACGTCCACCCGCTCGAGGCGGCCCGTGCCCGCGACGGTCACGTCGGTGTGCACCACGCCGGTGCCCACGTCGCCGGTGGCGGTGACCTCCACGGCCACACCCCGCCCCTCCAGCCGCCACGACACCCGTTCGGGACCGTCGGTCACGGCCGTGCACGCCAGGTCGGGCTCCACCCCGTCCACGACGACGGCGGGGCCCTCCCCGCCGTCGGCTCGCACGCCCCGCTCGGGGTCCACGACGTACCGGCGCCATCCGGCCAGGGTGATCTCCCGGCTCACGCGCCCGCCGCCAGGTTGGCGACCCGGTCCGCGATGCGGTCGAGGGCGGCGAGGATGCGCAGCTGGGCCCGCGTCCGCTCGAGGTTATGGCGGGGACGGTTCACCCGGAAGTACACGTCGCCGGCGAGGAAGTCGGTCAGGAACCGCAGGGCGCTCTCGTAGGCCATCAGGGGCCCGGCCAGGGCGATCAGCTCCCGCTCGCCGTCGGTGAGGAGGTCGCCCGCCTCGCTCAGGAAGCCGCAGATCGCCCCCTCCACCTGGTTGTCACGGATGGCGACCGACGCCGGATCGCCGTCCTCGGGCGCGGTCACGGTGGCCGAACGGAGGATGTCGCCCACGTCGAACAGCACCGTGCCGGGAGCGACCGTGTCCAGGTCCACCACGCACAGCGCCTCGCCGGTGGCCTCGTCGAGCAGGGCGTTGGCCGCCTTGGCGTCGTTGTGCACCGTGCGGAGGGGCAGCCAACCCGTGTCCACGGCGGCGTGGAGGGTCTTGACCAGACGGTGGTGGTGGCGGACGTCCTCGATCTCCCGGCGGCACGACCCGGCCCGGTCGAAGGGGTCGAGGTCGACGAGGAACTCGAAGTCGGCCTTGCGGCGGGCGAAGTCCTTGAAGCCGACGATGGGCTCGGGCAGGGGCGGCCCCGGCAGGTCCTGGACGGAGGCGAGGAACCGCCCGAAGGCCCGGCCGACCTGGGTGGCGGCATCGGCGCTGGTGACGACGGTCTGGCTGACCGATCCGGGAACCCGCCGGAACGCCCGCCAGGGCCGCAGCTCGTCGTCGTAGACGAGCGGGCCGCCGTCCCGGGAGGGCACGATCTCGGCGGCGAGGCCCGGGGCCTTCCTCCGGAGGTGGGCGGTGACCCGCAGGACGTTGTCCATCATCTGGACCGGGTCCTGGAACACCATGGTGTTCACCCGCTGGAGGACGAGCTCGGTCGAGCCCGCCCGCACCATGTACGTCTCGTGGATGTGGCCGCCGGGATGGAGCTCGACGCTTTGCAACGGTCCGCCGGCGCAGAACCGCCGCGCCACCTCCGAGACCCCCGTCCCTCCCATCCGGACAGGTTCGCGCCTTGACAGGCCCCTCCCGAACACGCAGCATCGGCGGCGGTGTCGGCCGGGCGGAGCAGGTTCGTCGTTGTGCTTCTGGCCCTGGTGGCGACCGCGTGCGCCCGGGGGGGATGGGAATCGCCCGGTTCGGGCGCCGCGGCCGCCCCTGCGCTCGACGCCGCACCTGCGGCCGCCGCCGCCTGCGAGCCCGCCAGCCTGGAGGACCGGGCCGGCCGGGTCCTGATCGTCGGCATGCCCGACGTGGTCTCGCCCGACAGCCCCCTGATCGCCGAGGTGCAGGACATCGGGGTGGGCGGCGTCCTGCTCACCCATCAGAACGTGGCAACCGGCGCTCAGGTCAAAGCCGTGGTCGACGCCCTGCGGGCCGGCTCCCGCGGCCCGCTGCTGGTGACGGTGGACGAGGAGCCGGGCCGGGTCCGCACCTTCGAGGAGTTGTGGGGGTACCAACCCTCGGCCCGCATGCTGGCCAGCGGCCTCGAGCCCGAGGGGGTCCGGGAGGTGGCTCGCACCACCGGCGCCCAGCTGGCCGAGCTGGGCGTCACCCTCAACTTCGCCCCGGTCGCCGACCTCGACGCCGGCATCTGGAACGGGATCATCGGCGACCGCTCGTTCTCCGCCGACCCGGGAGTGGCGTCGGACTACACCCTCGCCTACGCCCGGGGCCTCCAGGACTCGGGCGTGATCCCCGTGGTCAAGCACTTCCCGGGGCACGGCCGGGCGGCCGACGACAGCCACGTCGTCCTTCCCACCGTCGAGACGCCCCTCTCCCTGCTGAAGGTGACCGACGTGCGGCCGTTCGCCACCCTCGTGGACGCGGGCGCACCGGTGGTGATGATGGCCAACGTGGCCTACGACGCCCTCGACCCCGGCATCCCCGCCAGCCTGTCCCCCAAGGCCTACGAGCTGCTGCGTGAGCTGGGCTTCCGGGGCGTGGCGCTGACCGACTCGATCGGCATGGGAGCCGTCAACCTGACGTGGAACTACGGCGATGCCGCGGTCGAGGCCATCTCGGCAGGGGCCGACGGCGTGCTGGCCACCGACGGGTGGGGCGCCCGCTGGATGCGCGACGACCTGGTCGGGGCGGTGCGCAGCGGCCGCCTGGCCGAGGCCCGCCTGAACGAGGCGGCCGGCCGGATGACCGCCCTGGCCGGCGGCGACCCCATGGCCTTCACCTGCCAGCCGGCTGCCCTTCCGGCGCTGAGGTGACCGGCTCCTGCACCCACAGGCGGGTGTAGAGCCGCTCGGCCTCGATCACCGCGTAGGGGGCGGCGCCGCCCCAGTCCTCCCAGCTGCCGCCGTAGACCTCGACCAGGTACCGCCGGAAGCCGTCGTTCTCGGGATTTCCGAGGTCGAGCTCGCGGGCCCGGCCGTGGGCGATGACGGCGAACTCCTCGCCCCGCACGTGGGCGGCGCTGACCGCGGGCCGGCGGCGCAGGTGCCGGAAGCGGACCGAGTCGGGCGACGACCCGAAGTGCCACCGGCCCCGGTAGAACAGCCCGTCCACGGGAGCGACCCGGGGCTCCCCTCGGGCCGTCACCGTGGCCAGGCACAGGACCTGGACCTTCGTCAGCATCGAGCACAGCTCGGCCGCGCCGACGCGATGGGCGTCGTCGAAGATCGAGCGGTGGTGACTGCCGGCGGCGGCGTGGCTGTCGTCGAGCAGCCTCTGGAGCCGGTCGAGGTCCGCGGTCGTCTCGTGCATGGTCCCACATTACTAAACAAACAATCACAAAGTAAGGGCTAAGGTGCCATGGATGGGCCGGCCCCGCACCGCCAGCGACGACGACATCCTCGACGCGGCGGCCCGGGCCATCAGCCGGGCCGGCCCGGGACGACTGACCCTGGCCTCGGTGGCAGCCGAGGTGGGCATCACCGCCGCCGCCATCCTCCAACGGTTCGGCTCCAAGCACGGGCTCCTGCTGGCCTTGAGCCGCCGAGGCACGGTCGAGGCGGCCGGTGCGGTTGCCGCCGCCCTGGACGCCGGCCGCCGCCGGTCGCCCCTCGAGGCCCTCGACAGCCTGCTCACCGCCGGGCTGGAGTCGATCGAGTCGGCCGAGGTGCTGGCCAACCACGTCGGCATGCTCCAACTCGACCTCACCGACGCGGAGCTACGGCTGGAGGCCCGCCGCCACGCAGCCACCACGCTGGGCGGGATCGAGCAACTGCTCGACAGGGCGGTGGCCGCCGGGGAGCTGGTGGCCCCGGGCGACGGCGACGTCCACCTCGACTGCGCCCGCCTGGCCGACGCCGTCAACTGCACCTACAACGGCGCCCTGGTCACCTGGGCCCTCACGCCCCGTGGCCCCCTGCCCCGCTGGGTGCGCGAACAGATCGCCGAGCTGCTGCGGCCCTACCGGGCCTCGGCCCGGAGCTGAGCCGGTGGCCACGCCCGTCCCCGTCGACGACCCGCACGACCCCCGGCTGGCCGACTTCGCCGGGCTCCGCCACCGCGACGACCCGGCCGGTCCGGTCATCGCCGAGGGGGCGCTGGTCATCCGCCACCTCCTTCGGTCCCCCTACCGGCTCCGGGCGGTGCTGGTCACGGAGCGGGGCCAGCGGAGCCTGGCGGACGACCTGGCGGCGCTCGACGCTCCCGTCTACCTCGCGCCCCAGCCGCTGGTGGAGGCGCTGGCCGGCTTCCACTTCCACCGGGGGGCGCTGGCGTCGGCCGACCGCGGGGAGCCGCTGGAGGCGGCCGCCCTGCTCGCCCGCCGCCCGCCCCTGCTGCTCGGGGTGGAGGGCGTCAACGACCACGAGAACCTGGGCAGCCTGTTCCGCAACGCCGCCGCCTTCGGGGTGGGCGGGGTGGTCCTCGACCCCACCTGCGCCGACCCGCTCTACCGCCGCTCGGTCCGGGTGTCGATGGGGCACGTCCTGCGCCTACCGTTCGCCCGCGTCGCCGGCTGGGCCGGGCTGACGGCCGGCGGCTACCAGGTGATCGCCCTCACGCCGGCCGCCGACGCCGAAGACCTGGCCGCCATGCCGGCTGCCGCCGGCGAGGGTCCTCGGGCCGTGCTCGTCGGTGCCGAAGGTCCCGGCCTGGCCGCCCCCACGCTGGCGGCCGCCCACCATCGGGTGCGCATACCCCTCGCCCCCGAGGTCGACTCCCTTAACGTGGCGACGGCTGCCGCCATCGCCCTGCACCACCTGGCTCGACGGCGAGATCGGCGATGACGGGGCGGTGGTCGCTGCCCGTCCCCCGCCCCTCCCGCACCTCCAGCACGGTCAGCCCGTCGGTCACCAGCACGTGGTCCAGGCGGAACAGCGCCGGCATCACCCGGCCTCCGCGAGGCCAGGTGGTGGCCAGGCCCCGGCCCGCCTCCACGTGGGCGCTGCGCAGGCCTGCGTCGCTCAGCAGGCGGCGAAAGGGGGCGTGCCCGTAGGTGGAGTTGAAGTCCCCGGCCACGATGGCCGGCCAAGGCGACGACCGCACCGCCTCGGCCACGTCGGCCAGCTGCTCCTTCCAGATCGGGATCCAGCGCCGGCGCATCGGCGCCTTGCAGTGGACGTCGAACACCCGCACCGGCGTGCCCTCCACGTCGATGACGGCCCTCACCATGGGCAGCCCGCCCGGCGCCCACGTCTCACCCTCGGACAGCGGCCACCGGCTCCAGATCCCCGCCCCGAACGATCCCGGACGAGGGTCGACGTAGGACCACGGGTACCGGTCGAACGCCCCCGTCGACTTGACCATGGCAACGTGCTCCGCCGAGAGCTCCTGGAAGAGCAGGACGTCGGGCTCGGCGGCCGCCAGCTCCTCCCCCAAAGGGACGGAGTTGCGGCTGGGGAAGCGCACGTTGCACGTGGCTACCCGGATGCGGGGCCATCCCCGGGCCTCGGCCGGCACCGGCCGACCCCGCCGTAGCTCGGGCGCCGCCCAGACGGCGTGCGCCAGTGCCACCGTCCCGGCTGCGGCCACGAGCGCCGGGCGGCGATGCCGCAACCCCACCGCCGCGGCACCCCACGCCGGCAGGTAGGCAAACGGCGTGGCCGCGTTGGCCACGGCCAGCACGGGGTGGCGGTCCTCGCCGACGAGGCGGGCCGCGGCCAGGCCGGCGAGGGGCGCGGTGACTCCCCAGGCGGCAGCGGGGAGCGAGGGTCGGGGGACGGCCATGGCCGACCATCATGGGCCAGGTCGGACCGGGGGCGTGGTCGCCCTCAGGCAGCCGGGGCGGACACCGCCGTGCAGAACGCGCACCGGCTGGCGGCGCGGGGGATCGAGCTGAGGCACTCGGGGCAGTCCCGCGTCGTGGACTCCACGTCGGGCTCGGTCTTCCGCCGGGCCATCAGCCTGTTCAACGGCCGCACGACGAAGAAGAAGACCACCGCCGCTATCGACAGGAACGAGATCACCTGGGTGATGAACCGGCCGTACCCGAAGGTGCTCCCGGCCACCGTGAAATCGAGCTGGTCGAAGTTGGCGCTGCCCGGTATGCCGATGAGTGGTGAGAACAGGTTGTCCACCGCCGATTCGACGACGTCGGCGAACGCCGTCCCGATGACCACCGCCACCGCCAGGTCGACGACGTTGCCCCGCAACACGAAGGCCTTGAACTCGTTGAGCATGGACGCCTCCCGCGAAGAAATTGCACCAACTATGCCTCCGGCGTGCGCTACGGTGTTCTTGTGAAAACTTTCACAAGCAACCTGAACCGGACAGCCGCTGCCGGCGATGCCGTGCCCTTCCCGGCCGCCGGCCCGCCCAAGCTGGCGAGCGACCAGCTCAAAGCGGAGCAGGCTCGTTCCCTGGTCACGCCCCGCCGTCGCTACGGCGTGGCCGCTCGGGCCCTGTTCGCCCTGCTCGACCTGTTCTACGGCCGGGCCCGGTCGCTCTCGAAGTTCAAGGTGCTGGAGGTGGTGGCCCGTGTCCCCTACCAGGCGTGGGAGCACGTGGCCTACGTGGCCGTGACCCACCGCTACTCCCGCCCCGCGTTCGCCCGCCGGATCTTCGACCGGGTGAGAGAGAGCCGCGACCAGCAGGACAACGAGCAGTGGCACCTGCTGATCCTCGAGGAGCTGGTCGACGGCTCCGGCCGGCGGGAGGGCTACGTCCGCTACCGCCTCCTCCCGCAGGCGCTCGCCTTCGTCTACTACCACCTGTCGTGGCTGCTCTACGTCCTGCGCCCCCGGTGGAGCTACGGCCTCAACGCCGACTTCGAGGACCATGCCGAGCACGAGTACGCCCTCTACGTGCAGGAGCACCCCGAACTGGAGGACGTCCCCTACGACGGGCTGTTCGCCGAGGAGTACGGCCGCTTCGAGTCCGTGGCCGACCTGTTCCGCCAGATCGGCCACGACGAGCGGGTCCACAAGGAGGAGAGCCTGGCCCGCATGCGGGAGCCCCGCTTCCGCTGACACCCGGGCGGCAGGCCGGGAGGACGGGGTTGATCGCAGGGGTGGACCGCGTGCCGCCCCTCCTGCTGCGGGCCGGCCAGATGGTGGGGGCCAGCGGCCCGAGCCTCTACCGCCACGTCGTGCTCCCCGCAGCGCTGCCGACCTACGTGGCCGGCCTCAAGCAGGGCTCGGCCTTCGCCTGGCGCAGCCTGATGGCCGGCGTGCTCCGCCGCCGCTGGGGGCTGCTAGACGGGCCCGGCTGACCGCGGAGCCCGGCGCCCGCCCTGAACCCGGCGGCGGCACTCTGCGACGATGGCGGCGTGTACATCTCGGCCAAGGTCGACTACGGCACCCGCGCCCTGCTAGCCCTGGCGGCCGCTCCCCAAGGCAAGACGGTCAAGGGGGAAACGCTGGCCGCGGCCCAGAACCTGCCGGTCCGGTTCGTGGAGAACATCCTCGTGGAGCTGCGCCGGGCCGGCATCGTCCACAGCCAGCGGGGGGCGGAAGGCGGCTACCGCCTGGCCTCGCCTGCCTCGGAGATCTACCTGGCCGACGTCCTTCGCGCCCTGGAAGGGCCTCTGGCCGATGTCCGGGGCCTTCGCCCCGAGGACGCCCGCTACGAGGGCCCGGCCGAGCGCCTCCGCGACGTCTGGGTGGCGGTGCGGGCCTCGCTGCGGCTCGTCCTGGAGTCGGTCACCCTGGCCGACGTGGCGTCAGGCCGGCTACCCGAGCCGGTGACGCGCCTCCTCGCCGACCCTCAGGCCTGGCACCGCCGCTGATCGGCCCAAGCCGGGCTCAGAAGGCGGAGTTGAGCAGGATGGTGAGGAGGATCGAGAGGACCAGCGAGACGACGAGCGGCCACCAGTAGAACCGCGTCCTGGACTTCTCGCCGGATCGCTTGGAGAAGACGAACATCGCCGCGGACCTTCCCGGCGGATCGAGCCGACAAACGTGTAGGCCGGCCGCCGGGCGGATACACCTTCATCGAGACCTTGTCGCGCGCCTGGTTCGGCGCGCTCAGACGTCCACCTCTCTCCCAGGTGATGCCAATGGCAACGAGCTTCCTGGCCCAGGCCGAACCCCCGTGCGGCGCCCCCGAGGATGCGGGCGCCATCTGCACCGCGATCTTCAACCTCACCAACAACGAAGGCCTGGCCGAGGCGGGCGACCTCCTGCTGGCCAAGCCGGCCCGGATCCTCCTGATCCTGATCCTGACCTGGGTGGCGGCGCGCGTGGCCAAGCGGGGGCTCCGCCGCTTCGCGCGTGGCCTCGGGCACGTCCGGGCCGACGTCACCAGCGCCATCGACAAGTCGCCCGGCACCCTGCTGCGCACCTCGTCGGCGACCACCGAGCGGGCCAGCCAGCGGGCGGAGACGGTGGGCAGCCTGCTGGGCAGCGTGGCGTCGTTCATCCTCTGGACGATCGGTGTGCTGATGACCTTCAGCGAGCTCGGCCTCGACCTCGGGCCGCTGCTGGCCGGGGCCGGCATCGTCGGTATCGCCCTCGGCTTCGGAGCCCAGAACCTGGTCAAGGACTTCTTGTCGGGCATCTTCATGCTCATCGAGGACCAGTACGGGGTGGGTGACGTCATCGACGCCGGCCCCGCCTCCGGCACCGTCGAGGGAGTCAGCCTGCGCACCACCCGCCTTCGGGACGTGGAGGGGAACGTGTGGCACATCCCCAACGGCACCATCGCCCGCGTCGCCAACAAGTCCCAGCAGTGGTCCCGGGCCCTGCTCGACGTCCAGGTCTCCTACGGCACCGACACCGAGAAGGCCGTCGACGTCATCAAGCGGGTGGCTGATACCACCTGGACCGACGAGAAGTGGTCCGAGTCGATCGTCGAGGAGCCCGAGGTCTGGGGCGTGGAGGACCTGGCGGCCGACGGGGTGACCATCCGGCTCGTCGTGAAGACGAAGCCGCTGATGCAGTGGAAGGTCCAGCGGGAGCTGCGGCGGCGGATCAAGGAGACCTTCGACGTCGAGGGCATCGAGATCCCGTTCCCCCAGCGCGTGGTATGGCACCGCGAGCTGGCCAACGCCTCACCGGCGGCGCGCGCCGACGGGAGCTGACCAGCCCCCACAGGATCAGCCCGGTCGCGGCTAGCGTTCGGCAGTGCGTCCCACGGAAGCCCGGCCCACCAGCGACGAGCTGGCCAAGGCCGTCGAGGGCATGGTGCTGCAGCTGGTCAGGGCCGCCACCGACGCCGTACCGGACGAGCTCGCCGGCATGATCGCCGAGGAGGCGGGGCGCGCCGGGCTCAGCGAGATCGCCATCCTGCTCGTCGACCTCGAGCAGTCGGTCCTGACCCCCCTCGACCCGGCTCCTCCCGAGCTGCCCCCCCAGGACATCGACACCACCCTCGCCGGGCGGGCCTACCAGACGGAGCAGCCGGTGCCGGCCTCGGCCGCCCCGGACGGCACGGTGGTGGTGTGGGTCCCGCTGATCGACGGATCGGAGCGGCTGGGGGTTCTGTACCTCCGGCTGGAGGCGGTGTCCGACCACCTCGTCGACCGGCTCGTGATCCTCGCCGGCATGGTCGCCGAGCTGATCGTCTCGAAGACGCAGTACGGCGACGCCCTGGTCCTGGCGCGCCGGCACCACCCCATGACGCTGGCGGCCGAGATGCGCTGGTCGCTGCTCCCGCCCCTGACCTACAGCAGCCGCCGGGCCAGCATCGCCTGCATCCTGGAGCCCGCCTACCAGGTGGCGGGCGACTCCTTCGACTACGCCATGGACGGCCACGTCCTCCACTTCGCCATCTTCGACGCCATGGGCCACGGCTTGGAGGCGTCCCGCATCGCCAACCTGGCCACCGGCGCCTACCGGATGGGCCGCCGCCGCGGTCTGGAGCTGCCCGCGATCTACCAGTTCGCCGACGAGGCGATCGCCGACCAGTTCGGCGACGAGCGGTTCATCACCGCCCAGATCGCCACCCTCGACGTGCTCGACGGCACGCTGCGGTGGGTCAACGCCGGCCATCCCCATCCGCTGCTCCTTCGCCAGGGCCGGCTCGCCTCCGAGCTCGTCTCCGACCCGTGCCTCCCCCTGGGCCTGCAAGGGGTGCCGGGCCAGGTCGCCCACCAGTCGCTGGAGCCCGGCGACCGGCTCCTGTTCTTCACCGACGGCATCGTCGAAGCCCGGTCGCCCGGAGGAGAGCGCTTCGGCCAGCAACGCCTGGTCGACTTCACCCGCCGGGCGCTGGCAGACCAGCAGACGCTGGCTGAGACCGTCCGCCGGCTCGTGCGCTCGGTGCGCCTGCACCGCGACGGGCCTCTCGGCGACGACGCCACCCTCCTCTTCGTGGAGTGGCACCCGCCCCAGTAGCTCAAGTTAACCTAAGCTTCTCGACGTGGACGAGCTGCTTCCCATCGGCGTGGTGGCGGAGCGGGCGGGGACGACCGTGTCCGCCCTCCGCTTCTACGAGGGACGGGGCCTGATCACCTCGGTGCGGTCCCCCGGCGGCCGCCGCCAGTACCCGCGGTCGACGCTGCGCCGGCTGGCCTTCATCCAGGTCGCCCAGCGGGTCGGGCTGTCCCTCGAGGAGATCGGCCGGGCCCTCGCCAGCCTGCCCGGCGACGCTCCCACCGCCAAGGACTGGCGCGGGCTGTCGGCCGCCTGGCGCCCGCTGCTCGACGAGCGCATCCGGCTGCTGGCGGGGCTGCGCGACGACCTGGACGGGTGCATCGGCTGCGGCTGCCTGTCCATCGAGCACTGCCGGTTGCGCAACCCCGGTGACGAGGCGGCCGCGCTAGGTGCAGGGCCGCGCTATCTCCTGGGCGTGCGCCCGGGCTACAGTCGCCCCTGAATCGCTTGCCGGCTTCGTCGGCCGCGGCGGTCTGCCGTGGAGGGCGGCAAGGGGGATGGTCGACGGGCAGGAAGCCGCCTGGGCGGGGGCGTCTCGGGGATGGACCCGGCGCCAGTTCGTCCGCGTCGGCGCCGCCGGCGTTCTCGCCGGCGGTGCGGCCTACGCGGGGGTGCGGGCCCTCGGCACCGACCGCTCCCCGTCGGTCGCCCGGTTCCGCTCCCGGCCCGACCTCACCCCGCCCGTGGTCGAGGTGCTGACCGGCCCGGCCGAGGCGGGAGGCTCGACCGGGTCCATGTTCCTGACGCCGACCGGGGGGGCGGGCCAGGCCGGACCGCTGGTGGTCGACGGCCGGGGCAGCCCGGTGTGGGTGAACCCCCGGCCCGGTGTGCTGACCGCCAACCTGCGGGTGCAGACCTACCACGAGCTGCCTGTGCTGACCTGGTGGGAGGGACGGGAGGAGGCGGGGGTGAGCGACGGCGAGTGGGTCGTCGTCGACCAGACCTACACCGAGGTGGCCCGGGTGCGGGCCGCGAACGGTCTGGCCACCGCGTTCGACGACCTGGTCATCACTCCCTGGCACACCGCACTCGTGCTGGCCAGCGCCCCCGTCGCGGGCGGCCGCATCCTGGAGTCGGTCGTGCAGGAGGTGGACATCGGCAGCGGGGCGGTCCGCTTCGAGTGGCACAGCGCCCAGCACGTGGGTGTGGAGGAGTCCTCGGCGCCGCCTCCGGCCACCGGCAGCCACGACTACTTCCACGCCACCTCGGTAGACCTCGACGAGGAGGCCAACCTGGTGGTCTCGGCCCGGAACACGTCGGCGATCTACCGCATCGCCAACCCCACCGGTGAGGTCCTGTGGCGGCTGGGAGGCACGCGCAGCGACTTCGGCATGGGCCCGGGAGCGGCGTTCGCCGGCCAGCACGACGCCGGCCTCCCTGCCGCCGGCCAGGTGGCCATGTTCGACAACGCCGGCGACCCGACCCGCTCCCGGGGGCTGATCCTCTCCGTCGACACGCCGACCGGTTCGGCCTCGGTGCGCCGGCAGTTCGTCCACCCCCACGGCGGCCGGGCCGCCACGGGCGGCAACCTCCAGCTGCTCGACGACGATGGCGTCTTCATCGGCTGGGGCTCGCTCCCGTACTTCTCCGAGTTCGGTCCCGACGGGCGGCTGCGCTTCGACGCCCGCTTCCGGGGCGGCAACACGACCTACCGGGCGTTCCGCCTTCCGTGGACGGCCCAGCCCGAGGCCCCGCCCCACCTGACCGTCGAGATCGGCGAGGGGGGGCGCGCCACCGTCTACGCCAGCTGGAACGGTGCCACGGAGGTGGCGGAGTGGGTGGTGCTGACCGGACGGGGAGACACCCTGGAGCCGGTCGCATCGTCGCCCCGCACCGGCTTCGAGACGGCCATCCGCCTCCCCGACGTACCGCCCTACGTCGCCGTCTCGGCCGTCGACGCGGCCGGCGACGTGCTGGCCACCTCCCAGCGCGTGCAGCTGCCGGGCTGACAGCTGGCCCTCCTCAGGTGGCGAAGAGCACCGACCGCCCGCTGGCGTCGACCAGGTCGACCACCCCGTCGTCGACGGTGAAGCCCGCCGCCGCCAGCCACTCCCGGTACTCCGCCTCGGTGTGGGTGTCACCGCCGTTCTCGTTCAGCAGCATCTGGACCGCGAACAGGGACGCCACCGGGTTGCGGTTCCGCACGAACGTGACCACGGCCACGCCCCCGCCGGGGGCCAGCACCTTGCGCACGTTGGCGAACAGGGCGAGGTTCCCCTCGGCGCCGAACGTGTGGGTGATGCCCGAGCAGAAGGCCAGGTCGAACGGCCCGTCGGGGACGGTCTCGAAGAAGTCCCCTTCGAACAGCTCCACGCCCGCCCCCTCCAGCCGCCCCCGCTTGCGCGCGACCTCCACCATCCGCGGCCGGTCCTGCATGGTGGCTTCGAGGCCCCGGCGGGTGAACTCGAGCGAGTACTCGCCATGCAGGCCGCCCAGGTCGAGCACCGTCGTGGCCTCGGGGAACCGGGCCAGGCAGGCGTCCACCACCTCGGGCGCGCTCTTGCGGGCCGACGCGGCCAGGGAGTCGTGGAACGACTCCGGATCGGCCATGCCGATGGGGTCCCCACCCAGCTCGCCGCGCATGCGGTGGTCGACGGTCATCGCCCACCGGCGCAGCGATCGGGCGTGGTGGCGGATCGTCGCCAGCGCGCCCGTGTCGGGAGTGCCCGGACCGGCGGCGTAGGCGCCGTCGTCCCGGCGCTCCACCACGCCGAGGGCGGCGAGGCCGTCCAGCACCACCCGCACACCGTTGGCGTCGAGCCCCAGGCGCCGGGCGACGGCGGGGGCCGTGCCGGGAAGCTCCTCGAACACGCCCGCCGCCCCCGCCACGTCGCACAGGACGATCAGCCGCCAGTCGGCGACCTCACCCGGCGGCGAGAGGAACGAGAGATCGGGCGGGAGGGTCGACGCCAGACGACGAGTGTAGGCCGCACCCCGGGAACCGCCGGCCGTGCGGGGACGGGAGGCCGGCCGGCGGTCGCACCGGGGAGGCTCAGTTCTCCAGCGTGCAGCCGCAGGAGTTCACCTCCCGCACGATCACGCTGCGGCCCGTGTCCATGTGGGTCGTGCACGGCATGCACGGGTCGAGGCTGCGCACCGCCCGGAGCACGTCGATGCCCTTGATCTGGTCCTCGGGGACCGACTCCAGCAGCGGCGTGTCGACCACCACGTCCTCGTAGGGGCCGAGCTGGCCGAAGGGGTCGGTGGGTGAGGCGTTCATGGTCGACGGTGTGGTGATCTGGTAGTTCACCAGCTTGCCGTCGTCGATCTCGGAGTGGTGGACGAGCCACCCTCGGCCCGCCTCCCAGAACCCCACGCCGATGCGGTTGTCCTTGGGGATGCGGAACGGCGTGTGCACACGGGTCTCACCCGATCGCCAGTACTCGAAGGACTTCAGCAGGCAGTTCATCCCGATGCAGGCCTGGAAGGCGACCGCGTAGGCGCGGGCCCGGTTGCGCTCGAGGGCGTTGAGCGTCCGGGGGACGGCCCACAGCAGCTCGGTCTCGGGCAGGGCGTGGCGGGGCAGCAGCATGCGGAGCCCGTCTCCGGTGGCTTCGTAGAACGGGTTCTCGGGGTGCTTCTGGGCCAGCGCGGTCGTCCACATGCGCCCGTACACCCCCGTCTCGACCGTCTTGCGGTCCCAGCGCAGGGCCGTGTCCCATGTGTAGCGCTCACGGAAGTTGGTGGCCGTGGGCTTGGGGATGGTGGTCTTGTTCCACGGGTGGTACGGCGAGATGGGGTTGCCCAGCGGGTCGCTCTGGTAACGCTGGCCCGAGCCGGTCCAGTCCTCGTAGAACGAGTGGGAGACGAACTCCTCGATGCCCATGTTGATGTCGGTGAGGTTGGTGGTGACCAGCTTGCCGTCGACGACGATGCCGGGCGTGGACCAGCGGGCGTTGCCCCACCGGTCGCAGTTGGCGTAGCTGGCGTCGTAGACCTCGGAGTTGTCCCAGATCCCCGTCTGGGCCAGGTTCACCCGGCGGGCGCCGACCTGCTCGTACTCGGGGTTGGCCTCGAGGAAGAAGTCGCAGAGGTCGTCCCAGACCCGGGGCAGCACCTTGGCGAAGTCGATGATCTTGCCCAGCTGGGCGTAGTACTCGTTGAAGCTCGACGTGGTGATGGTGGTCGACACGCCACCGGGCACCAGCGTCGAGGGGTGCGGGTACTTGCCGTACATGAGCTGGCACATGATCCGCCCCACCCGGGTCCACTCCAGGGCCTCCAGGTAGATCTTCCCCGTGAGGGGGTTCATGGCGTCCATGATGTCCTTGATCGTCGTGTAGCCGTGGATGTCGGCGTTGGGCGCCAACGTCTTCTCGGCACGCGTGACCAGCTCGGGGTTGGTCACGGCGACCAGGGAGGTCGAGTAGTCGGGACCGGCCAGCAGACCGAGGTGCAGCGGGTTGTCGTAGAACATCTCGGCCACCTCGCCGAGGTTGCGCACCTCGACTCCCAGCGGCGGCGCGCAGATGCCGAAGATCTGCTCGAGGCCCAGCGCGGAGACGGTGGCGTGCACACCGCCGCACACGCCACAGGCGCGCGACGAGATGTCGATGGCGTCACGGGGGTCGCGGCCCTGGAGGATGATCTCGTAGCCACGGAAGAGCATGGCCCGGGAGTGGCACTCCACGGCCTTGCGGTTCTCGAGGTCGAGGACGGTGTGGATGGCGAGGGCGCCGGCCACACGGGTCATCGGGTCGATCGACCACTCACGCAGCCGGGGCGGGGCCGCCAGCTGGGCGCCGGGGCCCGAGCGCCGGCGCACGTAGCCCTTGCGCTG
>JBKHXX010000053.1:0-91158 GCA_046565765.1 Acidimicrobiia bacterium
GGCTCTACGCGACCAAGCGGGGACGCCGGCCTCTGATTCGTGCGGCGGGGGGAGTGTGCCATTCCACGCCGGCGTGAAGGAGGACCCGCAGCCTGAAGTTGTGGAAGTTGCGGAAGCCATGGGCGACCCGGACGACCTTCTTGACGACCAGATTGACCGCCTCCGTGGGGCCGTTGGACTTGCCGGTGGCGTGGTGGGCGAGGATCTCGACGCGCCAGCGGGAGATCGTGCGGGCGAGGCGGTGGAGCTCGGGAGCGGCCGAGCCGTTGCACTCGGCCACGAAGGCGTCCACCAGCGCGGTGGCCTGTTCGAGCGTGTCGGCGGCGTACATGGCCCGCAGTGCCTCCTTGGCCAACAGGGCGTCGAGCACCTCGTCGGTGGGATCGCCGGCAGCGAGGCCGGCATCGAGGCGAGCCCGACTGCGATCGGTGTGGCGCTCGAGGCCCCGCAGCAACAGGCGGCGGATCTCGTAGAGCGGGTCGCCCGAGTGGCCGCGGTGGTGCAGGGTCTCGTTCTGCACGCGGCGGCGCACCTGGTCGATGGCCCGGTTGGCCAGGGCGACCACGTGGAACGGGTCGACCACGATCGTCGCCTCGGGGAGCTTGGCGGCCACGCCGGTGGCGTAGCCCCGGAAGGGGTGGATGGCCACGGTGGCCACGCCCGCCAGCCACTCCTTCGACCGTCTGTCGAGCCAGTCCTCGACCGCCCGGGCGCTGCGACCTGGGACGACGTCGAGCAGCCGCCCACGGTCCAAGTCGACGAAGTTGGTGGCGAAGGTGGTGTGGCGCTGCGCGTTCGCTCGCAGGAAGGCCACCTCGTCAAGGCCCAGGGCGCCGGTGCCGGTCGTGCGCTTGGGGTCGTCCACCCGGGGCCGGCCATAGGCGCAGACGGCGGCCATGACCGTCGACCACCCCACGCCGAGATCCCGGGCCGCGCAGGCCACCGAGCGGTTCTGCTCGCCCACCTGGCGGCACACCTCGGCCCGGGCCCGCTCGGTCATCGACGCCCGGGGCCGGATCGCCTCGCTCTGCTCGGTCCACGCCGAGGTGTCGCAGTCGGGGTCGGGGCAGCGCCAGATGCGCTTGGACCACACGACCACAACCCGTCGCCCGCCGGCGGGCAGATCGCGCACGCGCACCTTGCGCCGGCCCTTGGACCGAGCCCGCGTCCCGCACGCCGTGCAGCCCACGACGATGGCGGTCGTCTCCACCAGCTGGTGCAACTCGCCGTCGATCTCGGCCGCCGCCAGCAGCCGGAACCCCTCCATGCCCACGAGCGCGACGGCGCTCTCGCTACTCTCAAATCCCACCAGGGGCCTCCTCGATTCTCGCTGCTTTCGACAGCCGCAAGAATCACGAGGCCCCGGTACGCGGGTGGTGGATGCTCAGCCTCTATGGCTCGGGTGCTCGGTGGTCACGCTCCCCGCTTCATCGCGTGGAGCCCCTAACAGAGGTAATACAAACGCTCGTTCGAGTACGTGGCGACGGTCCCTTGGTCCTCCGTCTTGGTCGCCCGGTTGCCAAAGGGCGTCAGGGAGAGACGGGCACGGCGCCGGACGGCCGCCGACCGCGCACTACATCGCCTGCAGCCCTCTGAGCAGGTCACCGGCGTCGATGTCCAGCCCTCTCGCCAGCTTCAGGATGTTGTGGAGGCTGATGTTGCGCTGACCGCGTTCCACCTGGCCCAGGAAGGTCCAGTGCACGCCGCAGCGGTCCGCGGCGGCTTCCTGGCTCAGTGCGAGGTCTAGCCGCCTGGTCCGGACACGGCTGCCGAACGTGGCGGCGGCGGGCGAGATCGGTACGGCCATGGCAGTCCCGTACCCATCGAGTGCGTCCCAAGGCGGGCGTATCCAGAGAAAGTATGTCGCAACTGTCTGCGTCCTGGTACGGTCGCCGCTTCAGCAGGACGCCCGGATGGTTCGGGCAACCAGGGCGATGCTCAAGCCGGAGAGAACGATTTGGCGGTCTACGAGGAACGCTTCTGCGGCAGATGCAAGAAGAAGGTACGGATGACCCGCTGCGAGGTCTGTAGGGGCCGTGGAGGCGGTGCCGCCAGCCAGTGCCTCAGCGCCTGCCACCAGAAGGGCTGGCTGTGCCCGACCCACGGCTGGAACTACTAGTCGACTCAAGATGATCGCTGATCTTCACGATCCGTGGCTGGGCGGGGTGATCGCCCGCTCCAACCTGGCCGATCACAAGGCTCGACCAGCCAACTTGGCCGAGCAGTTGACCGAGGCGGCCCGGCCCATGGCCAGCTTCACCGACGCCATCCTCGAAATCTCCAGAGTTGGACGGCACAAGCTGCCGGACGGAGCCCAGCTCGGCACCATCGACGTGCTGCTGGTCGTCTTCCCATTCGAACTGGTGCTCGTGGTTCAGAAGGGCATGCTCAAGAAGCGGCTGGAAACGGAACGGGCGGAGTACATGCACGTCAAGGCAGCTGTGGAGGACACCCGGACGCTCGGTGACGGCCGGACCGGTGAGTTCGCCATCCAGTTCCTGGGTGCCGGTTCGGTGCCCTTGTTCCGTTTGGCCTGGCAGTGGTGGCGCAGCGGCTTTGGCGCGAATCCGAACGAGCAGCTGGCGGCAGCCACTGAGCGGGACCGCATCCTCACCGCCATACAGAGCGCCATGCGCCGGGACTTCTCGGCCTATGAGCGGTAGCGCCGCCTTAGATCGTTCCTCCGATGAAAGGTCATGAGAACATGATGAACGCACATGGTCTTCGGCTGCCGCGCCGGCCGTGGAAGCGTACGGCGGGGGCATTGTGTGCCGGATCGTTGCTGCTGGGTGGCCTCACCGTCGCTGGCACCGTTGACGCTCAGACGGTCGATGATGAGATTCCGGGCGTCGAGCTGTCGCTGAGCTGCCAGGGCCAGATGGAACAAGGTGTCTGGAAGTACGGCCTCGGCATCAACAACATGCGCGCTACCGACGTCTTCGGATCGATCAGCGGCAAGAAGGCCAACGATGATCTGGTCACCAGCGGTCTCGGCTACGGCCGGTATCGGGCCGTAGCCGAGACGGTGTCTGCCTTCTTCGGCTACAACGAATTGGAGGACGGGCAGATCATCGTCAGTGTGGATGGCGAGACGGCCGCCGAGACCATCCCGGTTGATTGCGTACCGAACCAATCAACCACCACCAGTCCGTCAACCACGACGATCGCCACTGCGCCGAGCAGCGGAACAATCCCTGGTGTCGACGTCATTCTCAACTGCAACATGGCCGGTCGCGGCGTGCTCACCGTCGAGAACAACCGGACCACGGCAATCTCAGGAGAGATTCAATCGACGAAGAGCGGTCAGACCACGGTCCTGCTGCCATACGAGGCGCCGGCAAACGACATCTCCGCGAACGTTCTGCCGGCCAGCGCAGAGGACAGCGTTTTGACGGTTACCGTGAACGGTGAAAGCGCGGTGGTCGAGCGCGCTCTGGACTGCGTTCCGAACCAGTCGACCACGACCAGCTCAACGACTACAACTACGACGACAACATTGGTACCGCCAGGCGGGCAGGTGACTTCGTCGCTGGAGGCCGTAGTGGCGTCAGCTCCGCTGCCGCTGGCTGCACGGTCGGCCCTACTGGAAGTACTGCGCCTGCTGAGGCTGCTGTTCGGGTGGTTGGGAGTGTAGGGGGAGTCGCCCTCGAGGTGGTCGTCACCTCCTGTCCGGAGGGGCTCCAGATTTGCGTCGTTGCGCTTGGTAGGCCCGATTTCCTTCACGAGCGTCCGGGTCATATCGTCGAAGAGCTGTTTGGCCGCTAACAGCCAGCGTTCGGTCAAGTTCCGCCCAACTTGTGTCTAGCTCACGGGCTATATCAACGAGTGCGTCAACCTGTGCTCTGGCTAGCGCTCACGCGTCTGCTTCCAGCTGGGAGCAGAGGACGCCCGAATCATGGCCGGCAGTACCGGCCAGCTCGACGCCGAAGACTTTCAGTCCCTCGGGCGCTTCGAGGCCTACGCCGCGTTCGTGGCCCGGGCCCACGTTCAGCCGTGGCGCAGCCTCCGGACGAATACGGCGGGACGGGACACGTGATGACCTGTCGCCCCGGCGGCGGGGAGGCGGGCGATGAGCCCGGCTCAGCGTTTGGTGGAGGTGGAGGGATTCGAACCCTCGTCCTTCGGGTTCTCGACGGGCCTTCTCCGAGCGCAGCCGACGGGGAGATCTCGGGCGGCCGGCCGTCGTCGGCACCGGACGGCTGCCCCAGTCAGCTGAGGTGTCCCCGGCGGAGCTCGCTGACGTCGCTCACCGGGTAAGCCCCGCTAGATGACATTCGGATCCGGACCGCAGGGCTGGGCCCGGGCGAACGTCTCACTGGTGTTTAAGCAGCGAGAAGTTGCCGGTTTGAGTCGGCGTTTGTGTTTTGGTTTCCGGCTCTTTTACGTGGCTCCGGAGACCACGGCTCGCTTCTCCCATCTCGACGACCGAAGTCGAAACCATGCACCCCCGTGTGTTGCGGTTGTCCCCAGCGTAAACGCTGGGCGGGCGGTCAGGCTTCCCGGTTCCTCCTGGACAGGGCCCGCTGCGCCTCCCGGTTGGCGTCGCGCTCGGCGATGGCCGACCGCTTGTCGTGGCGCTTGCGCCCCCGGGCCAGGCCCAGCTCGACCTTGGCCTTGCCCTCCTTGAAGTAGACGGACAGGGGCACGAGGGTCAACGACTCCAGCGCCACCCGGTTGGCCAGCTCGGCGATCTCGGAGCGGTGGAGGAGCAGCTTGCGCCGGCGCTCGGGGTCGTGGCCGCCGAACCCGTCGGTCTGGGCGTAGGGCGACACGTGCACGCCCACCAGCCACAGCTCGCCCCCGTCCATGCGGGCGTAGGAGTCCTTGAGCTGGATCTGGCCCTCCCGCAGCGACTTGACCTCGGTGCCGACCAGGGCGATACCCGCCTCGTGGGTCTGGAGGATGTCGTAGTCGTGGCGGGCGCGACGGTTCTTGGCCACCACCCTGACGGGGGGACCGGCGGCCTTGGCCTCCTTGCGAGCCGTCTTCATCTTCGCCACGGCCCCGACGGTACCCTCGCCCCTCCATGCTCCGGCTCGCCCGCGCCGACTACCTGGCCATCGTGGCCCACGCCATCGACGGCGTCCCCGAGGAGGTGTGCGGCCTGCTGGCGGCCCCGGTGGGCGGCGACTCGGGCGACATCGCCGCCGTCTACCGGTGCCGGAACATCCGGGCCTCGGCCAAGGTCTACGAGCCCCACCCCCTCGACGTGGGAGCGGCCGACGACGACGCCGGGGCGCGCGGCCTGACCCTCACCGGCGTCTACCACTCCCACACCCACACCGACGCCTGGCCCTCGCCCACCGACGTGGCCGAGGCGGGCTGGCCCGACTGGCACTACGTGATCGTCTCGCTGCGCCACCCCGAGCCGGTGGTGCGGTCGTTCCGCATCGTGGGCGGCGAAATCACGGAAGAACCGGTCGAGGTGGGCGACCACTAGGCTGGACCCGATGCCCGTCGACGTCCACCTTCCCACCGTCCTCCGCCAGCACGCCGGGGGCCAGGCGACGATCAAGGCCAGCGGCGCCACCGTCGCCGAGGTGTTCGAGGACGCCGTGCGCCAGTTCCCGCTGCTCGCCGGCCAGCTCGTCACCGAGGACGGCCGGCTGCACAAGTTCGTGAACGTCTACCGCAACGACGAGGACGTGCGCTTCCTCGACCAGTTGCAGACCAAGGTGTCCGACGACGACGTGATCTCGGTCCTGCCGGCCGTCGCCGGCGGCTAGGCCGGGTCCCAGCCGAGGCGTGGCCGTTCGCCGCTCGGTCCTCGAGCTCATCGGCAACACGCCCCTGGTCGACGTCAGCCGGCTCAGCCCCACGCCCGGAGTCCACATCCTGGCCAAGCTGGAGGGCCAGAACCCGGGCGGATCGGTCAAGGACCGCATCGCCATGGCCATGGTGGAGGCGGCCGAGGCCGACGGCACCCTCAGGCCGGGCCAGACCATCCTCGAGCCGTCGTCGGGAAACACCGGGATCGGCCTGGCCATCGTGTGCCGGCTCAAGGGCTACCGCCTGCGGGTCGTCCTGCCCGCCAACGTGTCGCCCGAGCGCCGCCAGCTGCTGGAGATCTTCGGGGCCGAGGTCATCGAGTCCCCCGGCGAGGAGGGGTCCAACGGCGCGGTACGCAAGGCCGAGCGGCTGGCCAAGGAGATGACCGACGTGGTCATGCTCTACCAGTACGGCAACCCGGCCAACGTGCGGGCCCACTACACGGGCACCGGCCCTGAGATCTGGGCCGACTGCCCCGAGGTCACCCACTTCGTGTCCGGACTGGGTACCAGCGGGACCCTCATGGGCGTGGGGCGGTACCTGAAGGAACGGAACCCGGTGGTGAAGGTGTGGGCGGTGGAGCCGCCCGCGGGCGAGCTGGTGCAGGGCCTGCGCAGCCTCGACGACGGTTACGTGCCACCCATCTTCGACGCCGACGTGCTCGACCGGAAGGTGATCGTCCGGCCCCGGGAGTCGGTCGAGTGGACCCGCCGGCTCACCGAGGAGACCGGCATCTTCGCGGGGATCTCCTCGGGGGCGACCGTGGCGGGTGCGGTGCGGGTGGCACGGGAGCTGACCACCGGCGTGATCGTGGTCGTGCTGGCCGACGGCGGCTGGAAGTACCTGTCCACCGGCGTGTGGACCGACGACCTCGACGAGGTCGTGGAACGGGCCTCGAAGATCGTCTACTTCTGACAGCTCTTGGACGACCGGCCCATCGGCATGTTCGACAGCGGGTTCGGCGGGCTCACGGTGGCCCGCGCCTTCATCGACCTGCTGCCCGCCGAGGACCTCGTCTACTTCGGGGACACCGGTCGCTACCCCTACGGCCCCCGCCCCCTCGACGACGTGCGGGCCTATGCCCAGCAGATCGCCGACCTGCTCTGCGACGTCCACGGGGTGAAGCTCCTGGTGGTGGCGTGCAACACGGCCACCGCCGCCGCCCTCGACGTCCTGCGCAAGGACTGTCCCGTCCCGGTGGTGGGGGTGATCGAGCCCGGGGTGCGGGCCGCGGTCGCGGCCACCCGCAACGGGCGCATCGGGGTGATCGGCACCGTCGGCACCATCGGCTCGGGCGCCTACCAGACGGCCGTGCTCGACACCGGCAAGGACGTGCGGCTCACCTGCGCCTCGTGCCCCGGCTTCGTGGAGCTGGTGGAGAAGGGCGAGACGGTCAGCGACCAGACCTACGTGCTGGCCGAGCGGCTGCTGGCGCCGGTGCGCCAGGCCGCCGTCGACACGCTGCTGCTGGGCTGCACCCACTACCCGTTCCTCGCCCGCACCATCGGCGACGTGATGGGCCGGGGAGTGGTGCTGGTGTCGTCGGCCGACGAGACCGCCTTCGAGGTGCGCGCCGTGCTGGCCGACCGCAGGCTGATGGCGACGGCCGGGCGCGAGGGTCGCCACCAGTTCATCTCCTCGGGCGACGTGGCCTGGTTCCGAGAGCTGGGCGCTCGGCTGCTGGGGCCGGAGCTGGGCAACGTCGAGGAGTGGCGATGGGAGTGACCCTCACCGTGCTCGGCTGTTCCGGGTCGTACCCGGGGCCGGGCGGGGCCTGCAGCGGGTACCTGGTCGACGACGGGAGCACCCGGCTGTGGGTGGACGCCGGCTCCGGCACGCTCGCCAACCTCCAGCGCCACGTCGACCCGGGGCAGCTCGACGCCGTCCTCCTCAGCCACGAGCACCCCGACCACTGGGCCGACCTGGAGGGGTGGCACAACGTGCTGCGGTTCGTCCTGATCAAGCAGCGGTTCCCCGTCTACGCCCCCGCCGGCCTGCGCCGCCACGTGTACCAGGACATGTCCCCGTGGATCACCTGGTACGACGTGGCCGAGGCCGACAAGGTCGCCATCGGCACCTACGACGTCACCTTCTCCCGCACCGACCACGGCCCCGAGACGCTGGCCATGCGCATCGACGCCCCCGGCTCGGGGAAGTCGCTCGGGTACTCGGCCGACACCGGGCCGGGGTGGTCGCTCGAGGCCCTCGGGGCGGGGCTCGACCTCGCCCTGGTGGAGGCCACCGTCCCCCGATCCCTGGAGGGAGCCATGCAGCACCTGTCCGCCCGCCAGGCGGGGCAGACGGCCCGGGCGGCAGGCGCCGCCGGGGTGGTCCTGACCCACCTGTGGCCCAACCTCGACCGCGACCGGGCCCGGCACGAGGGGTCGGAGGCGTTCGGGGCCCCCGTCGAGATCGCCACCGTCGGCCGGAGCTTCACCCTGTGAGCCCCCGGCCCGACGGGCGGGAGCCCGACGACCTCCGGCCACTTTCGTTCGTGCGGGACTACACCGAGTTCGCCCCCGGGTCTGTGCTGGTGAGCATGGGCCGCACCAAGGTGCTGTGCACGGCCTCGGTCGACGAGCGGGTGCCGCCGTGGATGCGCGGCCAGGGCAAGGGCTGGGTCACGGCCGAGTACTCCATGCTGCCCGGGTCGACCAGCGAGCGCAGCGACCGGGAGGTCAACCGGGGCAAGCCGTCGGGACGGACGCAGGAGATCCAGCGGCTGATCGGGCGCTCGCTGCGGGCGGTGATCGACATGGTTGCTCTGGGCGAGCGCCAGGTGATGCTCGACTGCGACGTGCTCCAGGCCGACGGCGGCACCCGCACCGCCTCCATCTGCGGGGCCTACGTGGCCCTGCACGACGCCTGCACCCGGATGGTCCAGGCCGGGCGGCTGCCGGCCCACCCCCTGACCGCGGCGTGCGCGGCCGTGTCGGTGGGGATCGTGGACGGCGTGCCCCTGCTCGACCTCGACTACGCCGCCGACGTGCGGGCCGAGGTCGACATGAACGTGGTCATGACGTCGGAAGGCCGGTTCGTAGAGGTGCAGGGCACGGCCGAGGGGCTGCCCTTCACCCGCTCCGAGCTGGACGACCTCCTGGGGCTGGCCGAGCACGGCATCGCCTTCATCCTCGAGGCCCAGGCCGAGGCGCTGGCGGTCCCCCCGCCCGCCCGGCCCCGCTGACCGGCGGGTCGTGCGGCTCCTCCTGGCCTCGGCCAACCCCGACAAGGCCCGCGAGATCGCCGGCCTGCTGGCCTCCGCCCACGTGGAGCTGCTGCCCCGTCCCGCCACGCTGGGCAACGTGGACGAGACGGGCGACACGCTGGAGGGCAACGCCCTGCTCAAGGCCCGGGCGGTGATGCAGGCGGCGGCCGAGGCGGCGGTGGCCGACGACACCGGCCTCGAGGTCGACGCCCTGGGCGGCCGGCCCGGGGTCCACGCCGCCCGCTACGCGGGCGAGGGCGCCACCTACGCCGACAACGTGGCCAAGCTGCTGGCGGAGATGGAGGGGGTCACCGACCGCCGGGCCCGCTTCCGCACGGTGGCCGCCGTGGTCTGGCCCGGCGGGCGGGAAGTCGTCGCCCACGGGGTCGTGGAGGGCGTGATCACCGACGTCCCTCGGGGGACGGGCGGGTTCGGCTACGACGCGGTCTTCGTCCCCGAGGGGGGTCGGGGCCTCACCTACGCGGAGATGAGCCTTCCCGAGAAGCAGGCCATCTCCCACCGGGGCCGGGCCTTCCGGGCCCTGGCCGAACTGTTGTCTCTCGAGTACCGCATCGGTACCTGAGAGACATCACTTCGTCCAGCCCTCGGGCAGCCACGTGTCGAAGTAGTAGACCTGCCAGTGGTAGTAGCCGAAGTAGGCCCGCTCGTCGGCCTTCATCTGGTCGGCGTAGGCGCTGACCGCCCGCACGTAGCGGTTGGACGGGTTGTAGCGGAACAGGGCGTTCTGCATGTTGCCCGGCGCGCCGTTCGCCTTGAGGAGGCGGGCGGCGGCATGGATGGAGTCGTGGTACGAGTTCACGTCGCCCCCGCCCCCGTAGGCAGCCCAGGTGGACGGGATGAACTGCATGGGGCCCTGGGCGCCGGCCGAGCTGTCGCCGCGGATGCGGCCCATCCTCGACTCGACCAGGTGGATGGCGGCCAGGTACTGCCAGCCCACACCGGTGGCCGCCTCGGCCGACTTGTACTCGGCCAGCAGGTCGGCGGGGGGCGGAGGGGCCACGATCCGCCATTCGGGCAGCTCACGCGACTCGCTCGACGAGAGGGCCCGCAGCTCGCGGGCGGCCATGACGTGGGCCTCGACGGTGGGCCGCACGTGAGGCGGCAGCCGGGCGTAGACGGTCGGCTCCCACTCGGGACGGAGGGCCAGGGCCCGGGTGGCGACCTGCTGGGTGTGGCCCAGCCGGGGCAGGTCGCCCGCCGGCGTGGCGGGGTTGCGGATGGCCGTCTCCACCTGGGTGAGCTGCACGGCCAGCTCCTCGGGCGTGGACGCCGCCACCGGGGGACCGGGCGGGACCGTGGTGGTGGGGGCAGGCGGGGCGGCGGCGGCCGCCGGCGCCACCGTGGAGTCGCTCTGCGACACGTCGGCGGCCCCCCCGCCGTCGCCGCCTCCGCCGCCGCTGCAGCCGGCGAGGATGGCCAGCGCCAGCGCCGCGGCCACCGCCCGGCGGGACGTCATCTAGACCTTCTGCACCTCGTCGTAGCCCGCCTCGGAGATGGCGGCCAGCACGGCGGCCTCGGCGGCGTCGCCTTGCACCGTCACCCGCTTGGAGTCGACGTCGACCTCGACCCGGTCGACGCCGGCCACCCCGCCGACCTCGCTCTCGATGGCGGCCTTGCAGTGCCCGCAGTGGATGGCGGGGACGACGTAGTTGAGCGTGCTCATGACGCGAACGCTATCCCCGTACGGCTGGTATGGTTTGTGAAAGTCTTCACAAGTCCCACAAGTCCGGGTGGCGAGGGAAGGAGCGTGGTGATGACGGCATCCCGAGGAGTACCCAGCTCCGTGCTCGCCCCGCGCAACTACCTGCAGGGCTGCCTGCTCCTTCTGCTGGCGGAGTTCCCCAGCCACGGCTACGAGCTGGTCGAGCGCGTGTCGGACCTCGGCATCCCCACCATCGACCCGCCCGCCGTCTACCGGGCGCTGCGGGCGATGAGTGAGGACGGGCTCCTCGAGTCGTCGCTGGACGACTCCGGCCCCGGGCCGACGCGGCGGTGCTACCGGGTCAGCGACTCGGGCGCGGCTGCCCTGGAGGCATGGGCGGCCACGGTGAACGACAGTGCGTCGTCGCTGAACTCGTTCGTCACCCGCCACCGCCAGCTGGTCGCCCAGGCCTGATCACCGCACCGTCGGCGTCGTCGTCGACGTGGTCGTCGCCGGGAAGGTCGTCGGCACGGTCAGGGCGGGCACGGTGGTCGCTCCGGCCGTCGTCGTGACGGTCACCCCCGTGGTCGTCGAGGCGGGAGTGGACGTGCTCGTGGTCGTGGTGGCCATCGTCGTGGTCTCCTCCACCAGGCTCGTGACGGTGGTGGTCACGCCCGAGCGCACCCGCCGCGAACCGTCGTCGTCGCGGCCGAGCAGCAGGGCGGCGAGCACGACCACCAGCACCGCGCCGAGCACACCACCCGCGATCCGGACGTCGCGGCGCCGCACCCACGGCACCGGCCTCACCGCCGCCGGCCGGGCCCGCTCCGCCCGGGTCACGGGCGGGGCCGGGTCGATGCGGGTGGCGTCGTCGGCCCGGTCGGCCCGCACCGTCGGCTCCACCGAGCGGGTGGGCTCGGGGCCGGGCGCCATCGCCTGTGTGGGCTCGGGAGGGGCCGGCTCCGGCGGCGGGTCCTGCGGTGCGTCCTGCGGCGGGTACCACTTGCCGTCGGACGCCAGCCACCAGCCCTCCGGGTGGGAGTCGTGGCGGTAGTCGGGGTGCGCCTCCGGCGGGTACCACTTGCCGTCGGACGCCCGCCACCACCCCTGGCCCTGCGATCGGTCGCTCAAGGGGCGCCGGCGGCCCGGTTCGAGCTCCCGCGCTCGATCAGGGTGGGTCGGACGTCGGGTCTCTGAGCAGGGCGTTGGCGTTGTCTCACGAGGTCTCCGGTACGGATCCGTCGGGACCATCCAGGGTAATCACCCGAGGGACGCGCTCAGCCCGGGTGCCGCATCCGGAGCATCCACCGGAAGGTCGGCGGAGGGGCGGGCGGGACGTTCGCCTCGTTGCGCCGGCGGCGGACCTCCAGCTGGAGGCTTTCCTCGCCCCGCTTCATCGCCCAGTGGTGGTTGGCGGAGAACGCCGGCCGCAGCAGCCAGCTCAGGCGGCGCAGCAGCGGCTTGGATGCCATCACCCGCCAGTCGTAGGTGATGCGCACTTCGTGGCCTTGCGCTTGGAAGAGCCACCGACCCACGCCCTCCAGGTCGCCGGTGGCCGACAGCGCGAACCCCTCGTCCGTCAGCGGTTCGGTGACCTGCAACCTCCAGCGCAACGTGTAGGGGAGCCAGCCCTTCGTGTGCAGATCGAGCGTCCGTCCCACACCGTCGGGCCCGCCCCGGGCGACCTCCTCGACGCTGAGGTAGACCGAGGGCCACCAGCGGGGCAGCGACGCGCCGTCCCCCAGCACCGCCTTCACCTCGTCGACGGTCGCCGTCACCCGCCATTCGGTGACGAAGTGGTACGCAGTGCTCACCGCACGCTCCTTACGTCATCCCGGGCCGCCCGCGCAGGACACGCTTGGCGTCCACGCCGTGTGCCCCTCGTGCCGACGGAGAGATTCGAACTCTCACTGACGACGCCCTAAACGTCGTGCCTCTGCCGATTGGGCTACGCCGGCGGTGTTGACGAGGGCGGGGAACTACCCTCGGGCACCATGATGCCTGATCTCACCGCCCAGATGACCCAGGGCGACCGCGCCAACGACGTCTACGCCCGGCTGCTCAAGGAGCGGATCGTCTTCCTGGGGTCGCAGGTCGACGACAACGTGGCCAACCTCATCTGCGCCCAGCTCCTCCTCCTTCAGAGCGAGGACGCCGACAAGGACATCTTCCTGTACATCAACTCCCCGGGCGGGTCGGTGTCGGCGGGCATGGCCATCTACGACACGATGCAGTACGTGACCTGCGACGTCGGCACGATCTGCCTCGGCATGGCCGCGTCGATGGGCCAGTTCCTGCTGTGCGCGGGCACGCCCGGCAAGCGCTACGCCCTGCCCCACTCGCGGGTCCTGATGCACCAGCCGTCGGCCCGGATGGAAGGCGCCGCCGTCGACATCGCCATCCACGCCGAGCAGATCATGTACACCAAGCGGATCATGGCCGAGCGCATCGCCCAGCACACCGGCCAGAAGGTGGAGCAGATCGAGCTCGACTTCGACCGGGACCGCTGGTTCACGGCCGAGGAGGCCAAGAACTACGGGATCATCGACCACGTGATCTCCCGCCAGCACCAGGTGGCGGCCTAACCACCACCCGGCGGTCGAGCAGCCCATGCGGGTGCTCATCACGGGCTCGCACGGGCTCATCGGCGGGGCGCTGGCGGCCGCCCTGCGGCGCGACGGCCACCACGTCACACCGGTGGTGCGCGACCGCCTGCCCAGCCCCGGAGAGGCGTCGTGGGACCCCAACGAGGGCACGGCCGACGCCGCCGCCATGGAGGGCCACGACGCCGCCGTCCACCTGGCCGGGGCCGGCATCGGGGACCACCGCTGGACCCGCCGCTACAAGGAGCAGGTGCTGGGCAGCCGCACCCGGGGAACCACGCTGCTGGCCACCACCCTGGCCCGCCTCGACCGCCCCCCGGCCGTCCTGGTCTCGGGCTCGGCCGTCGGCTTCTACGGCGACCGCGGAGACGACGAGCTGACCGAGGACTGCGGCCCGGGGGCGGGGTTCCTGGCCGAGGTCGTGCGCCGGTGGGAGGCGTCGACGGCGCCCGCCGAAGAAGCGGGCATCCGGGTCGTGCACACCCGCAGCGGCGTCGTCCAGTCGCCCGAGGGCGGGGCGCTGGGGCGGCTGCTGCTCCCGTTCCGGCTCGGAGTGGGCGGGCGGTGGGGCTCGGGCCGGCAGTGGCTGAGCTGGGTGCACATCGACGACGAGGTGGGCGCCATCCGCCACGCCATCGAGACGGCGGGCCTCCGTGGGCCCGTGAACGTGACCTCGCCCCACCCGGTGCGCGTCGGCGACTACGCCCGGGCCCTGGGGCGGGCGGTTCGGCGGCCGGCCGTCCTGCCCACACCCACCCTGGCCCTGTACGCCCTGCTCGGGCGGCAGCTGACCCGGGAGATGCTGTTGGCGGGCCAGCGGGTGGTGCCGGCGCGGCTGGAGGCCACCGGGTACACGTTCCGCCATCCTCACATCGACCAGGCGCTGGCCGACTGTGTCGGCTGAACGGCGGCCGGTCGAGCGGCTGCGCATCTCGTCCGGCTCGCCGTGGGAGCCGGTGATCGGGTTCAGCCGGGCGGTGCGCATCGGTGACCGGGTGGTGGTGGCGGGCACCGCCCCGGTGTGGCCCGACGGCTCCTGCGACCCTGACCCGGCTGCGCAGGCGGAGCGGTGCCTGGAGATCGTCGTCGCTGCCCTCGCCGAGGCGGGGGCCGCCCCGGCCGACGTGGTCCGCACCCGGATGTACCTGACCGACGCGGCCGACGTGGTGGCGGTGGGCGAGGTCCACGGCCGCGTGTTCCGGGCGGCACGGCCGGCCGCCACCATCGTGGTGGTGGCCGCCCTGGCCGATCCGCGGTGGAAGGTGGAGATCGAGGTTGAGGCGGTGCTGGCCAGCAGCGGGAACGCAGGCTGAGGCCGGCGGGGGGGACCGGACCCGGCCTGCGTTCCGCTCAACTGCTTACGACATATTAGCAACCAAGGAGTCGTGGGTATTCCTGGAAGCTCAGCCGTCGTACGCTGGGGACGTGAAGGGCACCGAACAGCAACTGGCCCAGACCGGCGGGCACGACGCGGCCATCAGCGGCTTCTGTCCCCTGTATCACCGGGCAATAGAGATCATCGGCCGGCGGTGGACGGGGGCGATCGTTCGTGCCCTGCTCGCCGGCGACACCCGTTTCTGCCGGATCCGGTCCACCATCCCCGGCCTCTCCGACCGGCTGCTCTCCGAGCGGCTGAAGGAGCTGGAGGCCGAGGGCATCGTGCAGCGCCAGGTCCTCGCCGAGACGCCCGTGCGCATCGAGTACCACCTCACGGCCAAGGGGGAGGCGTTGGCGGCCATCGTCCAGTCCGCCTCGGCCTGGGCCGAGGAGTGGCTCGCCCCGCAGACGGAGGCCCAGCCCGCCGCGTCCTAGGAGGGGCGGGGCCGCGCCGAGGCGGGGAGGGCGCCTTCGGGGGCGGCCACCTGCACGGGCGTGTTGGGCTCCTCGAGGGCGAGGGTCACCTTGATGGCGGCGGCGGCGACGGGCCCGAGCGCGGTCCTCACCCGGGCGGGCACCGGCCCGGCCAGGCGGATGTCGACCGAGAGCCGCCGCAGCCGGCGGTCCTCCTTGCCGGTCAGCAGCTCGAGGGTGGCCGACTCGGTGACGTGGCGCAGCTGCTCGGCGTCCTCGCCGGTGATCTCGGGCACCGCCAGCTCCGCCGCTCCCAGACCACGGCCGAAGGCCAACAGGTCGTTGAGGGCGCGGACGACGTCCACCGTCGCGGTGATGCGGTCGGTGGCGGTATCGGCCACCACCTCGCCCGGCGAGACCTGGGGCTCCTCGACCCACTCGCCGATGCGCAGGCCGCCGAACCCGTGGTCGCCGCCGGCCTGGCTCGGCGCCCGCAGCCGCTCGGTCTGGTCGAACGTGAGCTGGTAGGCGGTGCCGTCGAGCACGACGAAGGCCCGGCTGCCGGTGCTGACCAGCTGGGTGGTGGTGCGGTCGCCGCCGGCGATGCGGGTGTAGTCGATCTGGGTGACGGGGAGGGCGCCGGGCTCGGGCAGGGCGAAGGGTCCCGACATCTCGAAGCCGGCCTGGGGGTTCTCCTCCTCCCCGACCGGCCCGGCCACCAGCCGGAACTGGAGCACGCCGCTGCGGATCGTCCCCAACTGGGAGGCGGTGGCCTCCATGGCCTTCTCGCCCTCGGTGGGCGTGTTTCCGCCGCAGGCCAGGCCCAGCGCCAGGGCGCAGGCGAGGGCGACGCCGCGTGGCCCCAGGGCCGGCGGGCTCACCCCAGCAGGCGGTCGAGGGCCTGGCGCAGGTCGTCGACGAGGTCGTCGGGGTCTTCGATCCCCACCGAGATCCGGATGAGGCCGGGGTCGACCTCGAGGGGCGAGCCCACGACCGAGGCGTGGGTCATGCGGGCCGGGTGCTCGATGAGCGACTCGACCCCGCCCAGCGACTCGGCCAGGGTGAACACCTTGGTGGCGGCCACCACCGCCAGGGCCGCCTCCTCGCCGCCGGCCACCGCGAACGACACCATGGCCCCGAACGCCCGCATCTGGCGGGCGGCGACGGCGTGGCCGGGGTGGGAGGGCAGCCCCGGGTAGCGGATGTCGACGACGGCGGCGTGTCCGGCCAGCAGGTCGACCACCGCCTCGGCGTTGGCGCAGTGGCGGGCCATGCGCACGCCCAGCGTCTTCACCCCCCGGAGGACCAGGAAGCAGTCGAGGGGACCGGGCACCGCCCCGGCCGCCCGCTGCACGAACCCGACCGACTCGGCCAGCCCGGCGTCGTCGCAGGCCACGAACCCGCCGATCACGTCGGAGTGGCCGCCCAGGTACTTGGTGGCGGAGTGGACGACGGCGTCGGCCCCCAGGGCCAGCGGCTGCTGGAGCCAGGGGGTGGCGAAGGTGTTGTCGACCACGCAGGTGGCCCCCCGGGCGTGGGCCAGCTCGGCCACCGCGGCGATGTCGACGACGCTCAGCAGCGGGTTGGTGGGGGACTCCACCCACACCATGGCCGTGTCCGGGCGCCACGCCGCCTCAACGGCCGCCGGGTCGGACAGGTCGACGGGCGTGAAGTCGGCCTCCAGCACCCGGGCCAGGAGCCGGTAGGTCCCTCCGTAGGCGTCGTGGGGGATGAGGATGTGGCCGCCGGCCCGGGCCACCCGGCGGAGGATGGCGTCCTCGGCGGCCATGCCACTGGCGAAGCAAAACCCGTGGCGTGCTCCTTCGAGAGACGCCAGGCACGCCTCGAGGGCGGTGCGGGTGGGGTTGGCGGCCCGGGAGTACTCGTAGCCCCGGTGGCGGCCCACCTCCTCGTGAGCGAACGTCGACGTCTGGTAGATCGGCGTGACGACCGCGCCGGTGGCGGGGTCGGGCGGCTGGCCCACGTGGATGGCCCGGGTGTCGAAGCCCAGGCCGGCGAAGGGGTCGTCGCCCGCCACCTCGGTCACGGCTGCGGCCTCGAGGACAGGAAGTGCAGGACGTCGGAGCGGGTGAGGATGCCGACCGGATGCCCGGCGTCGACCACCAGCACCGCCGCCGCCGACTCCAGCGTCTCCACCGCCACCTCCACCAGCTCGCCCGCCCCGACCGCCGGCAAGGGCGGGCCCATCACCTTGCCCACCGGCCAGTCGAGCGACGCCCGGTCACGGAACACCTGGTCCATGAGGTCGCGCTCGTGCACCGCGCCCAGCACCTCGGCCATGGCCAGCGGCAGCTCGGCCTTCACCACCGGCGCCTGGGACACCTCGTACTCGCGCAGGATGTCGACCGCGGTGCGCACCGTCTCGTCGGGGTGGACGTGGACCAGGGCGGGCAGGCGGTCGCTCTTGCGGGCCAGGATCTCGCCCACGGCCAGGCCGCCCGACCGCAGGAACCCGAAGTCGGCCATCCAGCCGTCGTTGTAGATCTTGGACAGGTAGCCGCGGCCCGAGTCGGGGACGACGACCACGACCACGTCGTCCGGCCCCAGCTCGGCCCCGACCTGCAGGGCGGCCCAGACCGCCGTCCCGGCCGACCCGCCCACGAGGATGCCCTCCTCCCGGGTGACCCGGCGGGCGGTCAGGAAGGAGTCGCGGTCGGTGACGACGACCGTGCGGTCGACGGCGCGAGGATCGAACGTGTCGGGCCAGAAGTCCTCGCCGATGCCCTCGACGAGGTAGGGCCGCCCCGTGCCGCCCGAGTACACCGAGCCCTCGGGATCGGCCCCCACGATCCGGATGGCCGGGTTGCGGGGCTTGAGGGCCCGCGAGATCCCGGTGATGGTGCCGCCGGTGCCGATGCCGGCGACCACGTGGGTGACCCGCCCCGCCGTCTGCCGCCAGATCTCGGGCCCGGTGGTGCGCTCGTGGACCAGGGGGTTCTCCGGGTTGTGGTACTGGTCGGGCTGGAAGGCCCCCGGGATCTCTGCGGCCAGGCGGGCGGCCACCGAGTAGTAGGAGTCAGGGTGGTCGGGCGGCACGGCGGTGGGGCACACCACGACCTCGGCCCCGTAGGCCCGCAGCAGGTCCACCTTCTCCCGGCTCATCTTGTCGGGCATGACGAAGATGCACCGGTAGCGGCGGCGGGCGGCCACGATGGCCAGGCCCACCCCCGTGTTGCCCGACGTGGGCTCCACGATGGTGCCCCCCCGCTGGAGGAGCCCGGCCCGCTCGGCGGCGTCGACCATGGCCGTCGCCGGCCGGTCCTTGACGCTGCCGCCGGGGTTGAGGAACTCGAGCTTGGCCAGCAGGTGGCAGGAGAGGTCGCGCCCGATGCGGTCCAGGCGCACGAGGGGGGTGTTCCCCACCAGGTCGAGGAGGGAGTCGACGACCTCCATGGGCGCGCCCCGGTCGGCCAGGGGAAGGACCTCGACGCCCTCGTGGACGGGGGAGAGGTCGTCGGCGTAGAGGGTGACGGGCAGGCCGGCGTGGTGGAGGGCCACGGCCGCCTGCCGGGCGGCGACCTCGTCGCCGGGCCCCACCACCCCCACCTGGCGAGGGATGCGGGTGCGCAGCTCGGCCACGACGTCGGGCCCGGGTTGGGGGCTCGGCGAGCGGACCACGTGCGCGGCACGGGCAGCCAACCGCTCGGGTGGCTGCCCGTTGCCGATGATCACGAGGACGTCCACGAGGAACGTCCTCCCTTCAGACTGCTACCAGCCGCCGCCGGCGACGAGGGCCTTGGTCCACCCGCTGTTGGGGAGGCCGATGAAGTACTGGCCGGGAGGGGTGCTGCCGCCGCGGGCGGCGACCAGCTCCTGGCGGACGGTGAAGGCAGCCCGGGCCATGTCGTAGCTCTCGTGCTCCAGCTGGCCCTTGTGCTTCAGCACCGGGAACAGGTGCTTCTGCTCGCGCTCGGCGTGGAGCAGGAAGACCTTCTCCAGGCGGCGGACGAGCTTCGGCTCTGCCGGGTCACCGGGCTCGAGGTTCTGGATGTCGGCGGACAGCTCCTTGATCATGTCGATCTGCTCCTGGGACTGGGCGAGCCAGGAGCCGGCGACACCGTTGAGGTTCGGGTACAGGACCTCCTCCTCGATCGTGGTGTACACCTCGATCTCGTTGAGGATGAGGTTGAGAAGGTTCGTGTGCCCCTTCGAGTACCTCGTGAACATGTTCTCGATCTTCTTGTGGTAGTCCCAGAGGACCTTCCACAACATCGCACCCCCCATGCGGGTGACTCCTTTCGGTACAGCGTTGCCGGATGTCGATCCGTCCGTCCGCCACCATTCTGTCCGCCTCCGGGCCGACATGCCAGACACCGGGCCGGATTGCCGGGGCCGACGGGCAATTCCTCAAAAGTTGATCAGAGAAGTCAGGAATGGGTACGCTGTCCCTGCGATGGCGCTCACCCGCGAGATCAGCCCGGCGCAACTGGCCGACATCGAGAAGTTCGAGCAGCAGCTCGCGCTCTACCTGTCCGGGGAGCTGGAGGAGGATGTCTTCCGCGTCTTCCGGCTGAACAACGGCATCTACGGCCAGCGCCAGGGCGGCCACAACCAGATGGTGCGGGTCAAAATCCCCTACGGGTCGCTCACCCCCGACCAGCTCGAGATGCTGGCCCACGTGGCCGACACCTACAGCCGGGGGTGGGGCCACATCACCACCCGCCAGAACATCCAGTTCCACTTCGTGATGTTGGAGATGGTTCCCGCCGTCCTGCGCGACCTGGCCAGCGTGGGGCTGACCACCAGGGAGGCATGCGGCGACACCGTCCGCAACGTCACCGGCTGCCACCTGGCCGGCGCGTGCCCCTTCGAGGTGCTCGACATCAGCCCCTGGGCCGAGGCGGCGTTCCAGCACTTCCTGCGCTCGCCCATCGCCCAGCGCCTGCCCCGGAAGTTCAAGATCAACTTCTCCGGCTGCGCCACCGACTGCGGCCAGGCCATGTTCAACGACGTGGGCGTGGTCGCGGTGGCCCGCCCCCGGGAGGACGGCACGGTCGAGCCCGGCTTCCGGGTCTTCGTCGCCGGCGGCCTCGGGGCCAACCCCCACCCCGCCCAGGCGCTCGAGGAGTTCACCTCCCGCGAAGACCTCCTGCCCACCATCGAGTCGATCCTGCGGGTCTTCGACCGGGCCGGCAACCGCGACAACAAGCTGCGCGCCCGCATGAAGTGGCTGGTCGACACCCTCGGGATGGACGAGCTGCGGGCCCGCATCCTCAAGGAGCGCCGGTTCCTGCGGGCCAGCGCCACCTGGCCCGGCCCGGGCGTGCCCGCCGTCGTGGCCGAGCGGGGCGACGCCCCCGCGGGCGTGAGCACGACGGTCGAGGCCACGCCGGTCGGCACGCCGGTCACCCTCCGGCTGCCCAGCGAGAGCCGCAACACCTTCGCCGGCTGGGAGACGGTCAACGTGGTCCGGGGCGCGGCCAAGGGGACGGTCTCGGCCTACGCCTTCTGCCGCCTGGGCGACATCACCTCGTCGCAGTTCCGGGCCCTGGCCCAGATCCAGCGTGACCTGGGGGCCGAGCTGCGGGTCACCAACCGCCAGAACATCGTCTTCCGCGGCCTCCGCGAGGAGCAGCTGGCCGATCTCCACCTCCGCCTGTCCGCCCTCGGGATGGCCGAGCCGGGCGCCGAGCTGGCCCGTGACGTGGTCGCCTGTCCCGGCGCCGACACCTGCAACCTGGCCGTCACCCAGAGCCGCGGCCTGGCCGACGAGATCGGGCGGGCCCTGGAGGAGGCGGGGCTGGCCGAGGTGGGCGGGGTCCGCATCAACATCTCGGGTTGCACCAACTCCTGCGGCCAGCACCACATCAGCGACATCGGGTTCTTCGGGGCCGAGCGGCGCGCCCACGGCTCGTCCGCCCCCGGCTACCAGATGCTGCTGGGCGGCCACGTGGGCCAGACCCAGATCGAGTTCGGGCAGAAGGCCCTCCGGCTGCCGGCCAAGAACGTGCCCAAGGCCGTGGTGGCGGTGGTGGAGCGCTTCGTCGGCGAGCGAGAGGCGGGCGAGACGTTCACCGCCTGGCTGGCGCGGGCGGGCGGGCCCAAGGCCATCGGCGCCGAGCTGGCCGAGCTCGACCACTTCCCCACCCCCGACGAGTCGCCCGAGTTCTACGTCGACTACGGCGAGACCGGCCCCTACGCGGCCGTCACCGGCGCTTCCGAGTGCGCCACATGACCGACCTGGCCGACCGCCTCGACCTCGACGCCCTCTCCACCAGCTTCGAGCGGGCCGCCCCCGCCACCATCCTGGAGTGGGCCGTCGACCGCTTCGGCGACGACCTCACCGTCGCCAGCTCCTTCGAGGACGGCGTGCTTCCGCACCTGGCCGCGTCGGTCAAGCCCGGCATCGAGATCCTGTTCCTCGACACGCAGTACCACTTCGCCGAGACGTTGTGGTTCGTCGAGGAGATGCGCCGACGCTACGACCTCAACATCCGGGTCATGAGGCCCCTCGCCCAGCCCGACAACCGCTGGCGGAGCGACGTGGCCGGCTGCTGCGCAGTGCGCAAGGTGGAGCCCCTCAACCGGGGCCTGGCCGGCAAGGCGGCCTGGATCACCGGCCTGAAGCGGTCCGACGCCCCCACCCGGGCCGACGCCCCCATCGTGTCGTGGGACGCGGCCCGCAGCATGGTGAAGGTCAACCCCCTCGCCACGTGGACGCCTCTCGACGTCGAGATCTACGCCGCCGAGCACGGGTTGCCCGTCAACCCGCTGGTCGAGCGGGGCTATCCCTCCATCGGCTGCTGGCCCTGCACCAAGCCCGTGGCGCCCGGGGACGACCCCCGGTCGGGCCGCTGGGTGGGGCTGGACAAGACAGAATGCGGGCTCCACACATGACCCTCACCGTCGAGCCGGGCCTGTCGGCCCCGGCCCGGGTCGGGCCGCGGTACCGCCTCGACCACCTCGCCGCCCTCGAGGCGGAGGCCGTCTTCATCTTCCGTGAGGTGGCGGCCGAGCTCGAGCGCCCGGTGCTGCTGTTCAGCGGCGGCAAGGACTCGATCGTGCTGCTGCGGCTGGCCGAGAAGGCGTTCCGGCCGGGCCGGTTCCCCTTCCCGATCCTGCACGTGGACACCGGCCACAACTTCCCCGAGGCCCTCGAGTTCCGCGACCGGCGGGTGGCCGAGCTGGGTGAGCGGCTGATCGTGGCCAAGGTGCAGGACGACATCGACGCCGGCCGCGCCGCCGAGGAGCCCGGCCCCCAGCCGAGCCGCAACCGCCTCCAGACCGTCACCCTGCTGCGGGCCCTGGAGGAGCACGGCTTCGACGCCGCCTTCGGGGGCGCCCGCCGCGACGAGGAGAAGGCCCGGGCCAAGGAGCGCATCCTCAGCTTCCGCGACGACTTCGGCCAGTGGCTGCCCAAGAACCAGCGTCCCGAGCTGTGGAACCTCTACAACGCCCGCATCCGCAAGGGTGAGCACATCCGGGCCTTCCCCCTGTCCAACTGGACGGAGCTGGACGTGTGGGAGTACATCGCCCGGGAGCGGTTGGAGGTCCCGGGCATCTACTTCGCCCACCGCCGCAGCGTCGTCCAGCGCCACGGCATGCTGCTGGCCGTCGGCGGGCCGGTCTCGCCCCAGCCGGGGGAGACGGTCGAGGAGCACGCCCTCGTGCGCTACCGCACAGTGGGCGACATGAGCTGCACCGGCGCAGTGCGCTCGTCGGCCTCGACGGTGGAGGAGATCATCGAGGAGGTGGCCGCCACCCGGATCACCGAGCGGGGCGCCACCCGGGCCGACGACCGCTTCTCCGAGGCGGCCATGGAAGACCGCAAGCGCGAGGGCTACTTCTGATCTCGCCCTCACTCGTTCGGGCGAGCCTGAAGGCCCCCGTCGGCCGGCAGCCGGGGGGAGCGCCTCCGGCGCTGGGGGCGTCCGCCGGCAATCTCGCCTGACCGCCCGCCGTCGATGAGCAGCGCTGAGGACATCTCCCGGGCCGGGTTGGTCCGCGTGGCGACCGCGGGGTCGGTGGACGACGGCAAGAGCACGCTCATCGGGCGGCTGCTGTACGACTCGAAGTCGATCCTCGAGGACCAGCTCGCCGCGGTCGAGCACGACTCCCGCCGGCGGGGCCTCGACGAGGTGAACCTGGCCCTGCTCACCGACGGCCTGCGGGCCGAGCGAGAGCAGGGGATCACCATCGACGTCGCCTACCGCTACTTCGCCACGCCCAAGCGCACGTTCGTGCTGGCCGACACCCCGGGCCACGTGCAGTACACCCGCAACATGGTCACCGGCGCGTCGACCGCCGACGTGGCCGTCGTGCTCGTCGACGCCCGCAAGGGTGTGCTGGAGCAGAGCCGGCGCCACGCCTCCATCGCCGCCCTCCTGCGCATCCCCCACGTCGTCCTGGCCATCAACAAGATGGACCTGGTCGACTGGGACGAGTCGGTCTTCGATTCGATCGCCCTCGACTGCGCCGAGGTGGCGGCACTGCTCGGCATCACCGACTACGTGGCCGTCCCCCTGTCGGCCCTGCGGGGCGACAACGTGGTCGAGCGCTCGGCGTCGATGCCGTGGTACGACGGCCCCGCCCTCCTCGAGTACCTGGAGGGCCTGGAGGTGGCGTCGTCCCACGACTACGAGCACCTCCGCCTGCCCGTCCAGTACGTGATCCTCGCCGGGGACGGCGGCCACCACGACCAGCGCCGCTACGCCGGCCAGCTGGCGGGCGGCGTGGTGCGACCGGGCGACGACGTGCTCGTCCTCCCCGGAGGGCTCCGCACCACGGTCACGGCCGTGCACGAGCACGACACCTGGCTGGACGAGGCCTTCGCGCCGCAGTCGGTGGGCGTCACCCTGGCCGACCAGCTCGACGTGGGCCGGGGCGACATGCTCGTCGGCGCCGACCCGGCCGGCATGCCGGTGGTCACCCGGGAGCTGCGGGCGACGGTGTGCTGGATGAGCGAGCAACCGCTCGCCGCCGGCCGCCGCTACGCCCTCAAGCACACCAGCCGCACCGCCCGGGTGGCGGTCACCGAGGTCCACGACCGCCTCGACCTCGACGCCCTCGAACACCGTCCCGCCGACTCGCTGGCGATGAACGAGATCGGTGAGGTGTCCCTGCGCACCTCGGTCCCCCTCGTGATCGACCCCTTCTCCCGCAACCGGGTCACGGGGCGGTTCATCCTGGTCGACGAGTCGACCAACGCCACCGCCGGAGCCGGCCTCATCCTGGGCTGACCGGCAACGTTTCCGGCGCCGGACGTACACGGAAGGTACGTCCGGCGCCGGAAGACGAAGGTGTTACTCCCGCACCTTGGCGGCCACCGGCGCCTCCGCCCGGCCCCGGCGGCCGGCGAAGAGGGCGGCCATGCCGGCCGCGAACATCCCGGCCCCGGCCACGCCCAGGAAGATGAGGGCCAGGGTGCTGGCGGCGATGTCGTTGTCGGTCTGGATGAGGCCCACCGGCCGCTCCTCGACCGGGCTCAGGCTGGCCCCGGCGATGGGCTGCTGGCCGGTGGGGCCGACCACGGCGAGCAGCGCGCGGATGGGCAGCTGCGACAGCTTCCCGTCGGGCCCGGTCTGGGACAGGATCAGCACGTAGTTGCCCGGCGCCGTGCCCTGGGGCACCGTGACCGCCCCGGTGACCGTACGGTCGCTCTTGGGGGCGTCGAGGGTAGCCAGCACCGGCCCGTCGAGGGCGTTGAAGCGAACGGTGACCGGGTGGGGCTGGCGGAAGCCGGTCCCGTTGATCATCACCTCGTCGCCCGCCTTGGCCGTGGTGGTCGACAGGTTCACGGCCGGCCCCGACACGCATGCCCACGCCGTCGCCGTCGCCGCCAGCACCACCGCGGCGGCCGTGCTCCCGGCCGCGAACCACTTGCGCAACGTCATCCTGCGTCTCCCTCCGTCGTACAGACCCTCTGGATCGTCGCGGAGCCATGCGACGACCATCCGACGGCGACGTGACGGTTCGGCGACGGTCTACGGCACGGGCGTGGTGGGAGGGCCCGCCTCGAGCAGGTCGAAGGGTACGTCGCGGTCGGGGATGCGGCGGGCGTCGTCGTCGACGGGGACGCCGCAGGCCACCAGCAGGGCGCCGGTCGCGGCCAGCATCAGGGCGCCCGCCCGTCGGCCGGCTCGCTCCTTCACCGGCTCGCCGCCGCCACCGGCAGCTCCACCACGAAGCGGGCGCCGCCGTCCGCCCCGTCCTCCACCCAGACCCGCCCGGAGTGGAGGCGCACGTGCTCCGACACCAGCGACAGGCCCAGCCCGGCCCCGCCGTCCATGCCCCGCCGGCCCACGTTGCCGCCCCGCACGAACGGCTCGAAGATCACCTCGCGCTCGCCCAGGGGGACGCCCGGCCCCCGGTCCTCCACCGTGATGCGGGCCGAGGAGCCGTCGGCCTCGACCGCCACCCGGGAGACCCCGCCGCCGTAGTGCTCGGCGTTCTCGACCAGGTTCGCCACGACCCGCTCGAGCCGGCGCTTGTCGGCGTTGATCACGGCCTGTCGGGCCCCGTCGCCCACGTCGACCACGTCCTGGCGGACGCCGGCCCCGGCGGTGGCGTGGCGGACGAACTCGTCGAGGCGCACGTCCTCCAGTTGCAGGACGTCGGCGCCGGCGTCGAGGCGCGACATCTCCAGCAGGTCCTCCACCAGGCGCTGGAAGCGCCGGACCTCGGCCGCCAGCAGGTCGACGGCCGTCCGGGAACGGTCGGGGAGGTCGTCGCGGCGGCCGAGCAGGACCTCCACGGACGCGACCAGCGTCGCCAGCGGGCTGCGCAGCTCGTGGCTCACGGCCGAGGCGAAGCGCGCGTCCCGGCGGATGCGGCGCTCGAGGGCGTCGGTCATGTGGTTGAACGACGTGGCCACCGTGGCCAGGTCGGGGTCGGCGCCTCCCTCGAGGCGGATGTCGAAGCGCCCCGCGGCCACCTCGGCGGCGGCGGTGGACACGTCGGCGAGGGGACGCAGCACGCGCCGGCTCGTCCACACGCCGGCCGCCGCCCCGGCCACGGTGGTGATCAACGCGCCCAGCAGCAGCGAGTAGCGCAGGACCCCGAGCGTGTCGCTCAACCGGCGCAACGGGAACACGGCGAAGTACTCCGAGCCCACCTCGGCGAGGGGCACGCCCACCGCCAGCTGCGGGATCCCCTGGAAGCGCACCCGCTGCTTCGCCGCGTCCCCCGCCACCACGGCGGCCAGCACGGGGGCGGGCACGACGTCCACGCCGCGGCGCTCGTCGGTCGAGTACCAGTTCCCGGCCACCCTCAGGACCTGCTCGGACGAGGTGGTGGGCAGGTCGAGGGAGGCGAGCAGGGCGGCCGGGTCGGTGCCGGGGTCGCGTAGGCGGGTGCGGATGAGGCGGGCGTTGACGAACGTCTGCTGCTGGAGCGACGTCTCGCGGTTGCGCACCAGGTAGGTGCGGGCCCGCTCGTAGGTGATCAGGGCGAGCGAGGTCGAGAGGAACAGGGCGCCCAGGGTGAAGATGAGCATGAGCCGGGTGCGGAGGCGCAATCGGCGGCCGAGCATCGGCGGTCAGGGCTCCAGCCGGTAGCCGAGCCCCCGCACCGTCACCACGTAGCGGGGGTTGGCGGGGTCGTCCTCGACCTTGCCCCGCAGCCGGCGGATGTGGACGTCGACCAGCCGGCTGTCGCCGAAGTAGTCGTAGCCCCACACCCGCTCGAGCAGGGCCTCGCGGCTCAGCACCCGGCCCGAGGACTGGGCCAGCTCGCACAGCAGCCGGAACTCCGTCTTGGTCAGCGCCACCGGCTCGCCCCCGCGCCGCACCTGCCCGGCCTCGACGTCCACCGCCAGCTCCCCGAAGGTGAGCGGTCCGGGGGCCTCGCCCCGGGTGCGGGCGGCACGGCGCTGGAGCGCGCGGATGCGGGCGGCCAGCTCCTTGGGCTCGGCCGGCTTGACCACGTAGTCGTCGGCCCCCGCCTCCAGGCCGGCCACCACGTCGTGGCTGTCGGAGCGGGCGGTGAGGATGAGGATGGGGACGTCGCTGCGGCGGCGGAGCTGGCGGCACAGCTCGAAGCCGTCCGCCCCCGGGAGCATGAGGTCGACCAGCACCACGTCCGACGGGCGCTGCTGGAAGGCGGGCAGTCCCTCCTCGGCGCTGGACGCCTCGTCGATGACGTTCCCCTCGTCCTCGAGGGCCAGGCGCAGGGCGGCGCGGATGCGTTCGTCGTCCTCCACGATCAGGATCCGGGCCGCCACCCCGACATTCTCGACGAAACGGGAGCGTGCCGCCCGGACAGGTCTGGCACGCTGCGGGAGATGGGCGCCCGGGTCGAAGCCGTGCACTTCAGCGGTTCGCACACGCTGCGCAAGGCGGCGCGGCCGGAGATCCGGCTGATCGCCGGGGTGGGGGTCGAGGGGGACGTGCATGCCGGGGCCACCGTGCAGCACCGGTCCAGGCTGGCCCGGCGCGCCGCTGAGCCCAACCTCCGCCAGGTCCACCTGCTCCAGGCCGAGCTGCACGACGAGCTGCGCCAGGCCGGCCGGCCCCCGGTGGAGGCGGGCGACATGGGGGAGAACGTGACGACGCGCGGCATCGACCTGTTGAGCCTCCCGGCCGGCACGCGCCTGCGGCTGGGGGCGGAGGCGGTGGTGGAGCTGACCGGACTGCGCCACCCGTGCAAGCAGCTGGAAAGGCTGCGGCCAGGCCTCATGGAGGCCATGCTCAACCGTGACGCAGCCGGGAACCCCAACCGGCGGGCGGGCGTGATGGCGGTGGTGGCCGCGGGCGGCACGGTGCGACCAGGCGACCCCATCGCCGTGGTGCTCCCACCCGAGCCGCACCTGCCGCTGCCCGTCGTGTGATTCCGCACCGGGCGGTGCGGCGGCGCCTGGCCCGTACCGCTCGGGTGGCCGCCACGGCCGCCGGGCGGGCTGCCACCGGGCGGGGCCAGGCGACGCAGGCCGGGGCCCTCGGGCCGGTCGTCGAAGCCTTCCAGGAGCTGGGGGCGACCTACGTCAAGCTGGGCCAGCTCATCGGCTCGTCGCCCGGGATCTTCGGGGCCGCCTGGTCGACCGCCTTCCGCTCGGTGCTCGACTCGGGCCCCGCCCTGCCGCCCGGGGCGGCGAGGGCCGAGGTGGAGGCCGAGCTGGGGCGGCCCGTCGAGCGGCTCTTCGAGTCGTTCGAGGACAGGCCGCTGGCGGCAGCCTCCATCGCCGTCGTGCACCGGGCCCGGCTGCCGGGGGGTGAGCCGGTCGCGGTCAAGGTGCTGCGCCCCGGCATCGGGCCGGTCGTGCAGGCCGACGTCGCCATCCTCGGCCCGCTCGTCCGCTTCCTTTCGCGCCAGGGCCTGGAGCAGGTCGCCGCCGTCCATTCCTTCCTGGGCGGCCTCCGCCAGCAGGTCGCCGAAGAGCTCGACCTCCGCAACGAGGCCGCCGCGATGGCCCGGTTCCGCGAGCTGTTCGCCGACATGGGCCTCGACCGCATCGTCGTGCCGGCGGTGCACGGGAGCCACTCTGGGCGGCGGGTCCTGACCATGGAGCTCCTCGACGGCGTGGCCATCGACGACCCGGCCACGGTCGACTGGGGCGGCGCCGATCCCAGGGTCCTGCTGCTCCAGCTGCTCAAGGGCTGGTTCACCACGGCGGTCGTGGACGGTGTGTTCCACGGCGACCTGCACGCCGGCAACATGCTGCTGCTGCGGGACGGCCGGCTGGGGATGATCGACTGGGGCATCCTCGGCCGCCTCGACCCGGCGACCCACTGGCTCTTCCGGCGCATGCTCGAAGCGTGCCTGGGCGACACCGCCGGCTGGCGCGACGTGGCCGAGGTCTACCGGGTCATGGGCCTGAGCATGCAGGACGACTTCGGCATGCCCGACGACGTCGCCGCCACCATCGCCCGGGCCCAGCTGGAGCCCATCCTCACCCGGCCCTTCGGCCGCATCGACCTCAACCGGCTGTTCGTCACCAGCCGCGACGCGGCAGGGGCGATGCGGGCCGCGAACGGCGCCGAGTCGCCGAGGGAGCGGTGGGAGCGTTGGCGCGCCGCCCGCCGCCACGGCCGCCGGGTCGTGGCCGCCGACCTGCGGGAGAGCCCGTTCGACCGGGCCAACTTCATGCTGGGCAAGCAGCTGCTCTACGTGGAGCGCTTCGGGAAGCTCTACCTGCCGGACGTGCCGCTGCTCCACGACCGCCGCTTCGTCAGGCGGCTGCTGGCGAGCCCCGGGCCGCCCTCGCCGCTGACCCGAGGCCACGGATCCTCGGGCCCGGTCAGGCCGGGAGGCGGCCCAGGAGTGCCCGGGCCCTGGTGAGCACGCGGGGCAGCGGCAGCCGAGCGGCTGTGGCGGCGGCCGCTTCGGCCATCTCCCGGGCCCGTTCCCGGTCGCCGGCCCCGCCCCGGCGGGTCAGCATCTCGGCGAAGTCCACCCGGGTGTGGCCTTCCCACGTGGGCGACCGCAGCCGGGCCGAGCCGACCTCGATGGCCATCTCGAAGTGGGCGGCGGCGTCGTCCCAACGGTGCCCGAGGCCGGCCAGGATGCCGAGGTAGCGGTCTACCGGTCCGAGGCTGGCGATGGCGAGGCCCACCACGACCGTCTGCCCGGACCGGGGCCGCAGCAGGTCGTACAGGGTGGGGACGAGGCGCAGGTCCCCCGTGGCGGCGCACGCCTCGGCGAGGAAGGCCAGGCTCGTCGACCACATGGCGTCGCTCTCGGAGTGCTGCCAGCCGGCGTGGACCAGGTCGTCGATGACGCGCCGGGCATCGTCGAAGCGGCCTTCGTCGCAGGCCAGCGCGGCCCGCGCCGCCTGGACGGCGAGGCCGATGCCCTCGAAGGCCGATCCCTGGGCGGTGGCCTCGGCCACCCGGTCCAGGAGAGGACCGATGCCCGAGAACCGACCTTCCTCGCGGAAGGCCAGCATGCGCTGGACGTACAGGTAGACCACCGACGTGAGCGAGTCCACCCGCAGCCCGAGGGCTTCGTCGGACAACCGTCGGGATTCGGCGAAGCGTCCGTCGAGGTGGGCGAAGAGGGGCCGGATGACGGCTGCGCCCCATCGCGCGTACCCGTGGTGCAGCCGGGGCCCGAGGGTGGCCAGCCCCTCCAGCGCCTGCTCCGCCGCGCTCCGCTCCCCGAGCTCGAGGAGGTGGATGATCCGGAACCCGTGCGCCCATGCCTCGACGTCCCGCTCGCCGGAGGCGATGGCCACGGCGAGTGTCTCCTCCGCCACCGCCAGTCGCTCGCTGGCGGCCTCGTGGTAGGTGTAGTGGCCCAGGAGCCGTGACAGCAGGGCCCACGCCAGCGCCACCGGGTCGCCCGAGCGCCGGGCGTCCTCCAGGATCTTCGCCACCGCCGGCATGGGGTAGGCGCGGGGATCGCGGCGGGCCGCCATGACCAGCTCGAAGGTGGTACGGCCCCGGAGGCGGGCCACCTGGGGGTGGGCGGAGCCCTCCGCCATCGCGGTGGCTTCCTCGAGCCAGCCGATCAGCTGGTCGTCGGTGCGACCGAGGTCCTCCGGCGGGCCGGCCAGCCCCAGGGTGGCCTCGATGACCACGTCCGGAAGGGCGGCGTCGAGGGCGATCTCGCGTGCCTCCTCGAAGAACGGCCTGGCCCTGGCTTCCTCGCCGACGTAGGAGTTGGAGCGGCCCGCCTCCAGCAGGAGCCGGGCGCGCCGCTCGGGGAGTTCGACCTCGGCCAGGTCGAAGGCCTGCACCGCCCGCTCCCGGAACTCCCGCACGTCCTCGTAGCCGAGCCGCCTGGTCATCTCCTCGGCCGCCTGCTCGGCGTAGCGGAGTGCCCGCTTCCAGACGTCCCCGCCCACGGACGGGGCGGCGTCGCCGTAGTACCGGGCCAGCTCCACGACGGGGGGACGGGCGGCCTCGGCCTCGGCCTTGCGCTCCAGCGCCTGGGCCAGGGCGACGTTGAAGCGGGCCGCTTCGGCGGGGGGGACGGAGCGGCGGACGGCGTCGCGCGTGCGGTCGTGCTCGAAGGCGTAGCGGCCGGGCCCTGCGGGCTTCACGAACCGCGCCGCGGTGGCCGCCGCCAGGTCGGCGGCCACGACGTCGGGCCCGACGATCCCCGCCTCCCCGAGCAGGAGGGCGGAGAACTCGTTCCGCCGCACCATCGACGCGAGCTGGAGGGTGCGGAGGCCGGAGAAGACCCGCAGCCGGCGGTCGATCACCTCGGGGCCGACCGCGTACACGGCCCCTACCAGGTCGTCGTCGCCCGCCTCGGCCCGCTCCCGCAGCAGCCGCAGGTGGTTGGCCACGTCGAGGGGGTTGCCCGCCGTCACCGCCTCCAGGGCCTGCGAGATGGCTTCGCCCGCCACGGTGGCGGGCAGCTGCGAGCCCACCCAGGATCGGAGGGCGGCGCCGGTGAGCCCGGTGAGGGTGAGGTCCTCCACCGCGCCCTGGGCACGCATGTCGGCCAACGTGGCGGCCGCCTCCACCGAGGCGCCGGGCGCATCGGGCCGGTAGGTGGCGACGACCAGCACGCCCGGCGGCCCGGAGGGGTCGAGCAGGCGGCGCAGGACCGGCCACGTGTCGTCGCCGGCCCACTGGAGGTCGTCGAGCACCACCAGGAGGGGGGCTCGCCGCTGCGCGCAAGCCCGGACGACCGCCTCCACGGCTCGGCTCTTCCGCTCGAGCAGGAGCCGGGCGGTCGGGGCCTCCATCGTGGCGGGCGGGGCGCCGAAGTGGTCGGGGAGCGAGGTGGCGAGGTGCTCCACCAACGACGCCAGCCACGGCCCGAAGGTGCGGGCGTGGCTCCTGAGCTGCTCGGCCGTCAGCCCGTCCACGAACCGCTCCATCACCGGTTCGAGGACGCGTGTCTCGTGGGACTTGGCCCGCCCCAGCACTGCGGGGGCGCCCGCACCCGCCGCCTCGGCGACGAAGTCGGCCACCAGACCGCTCTTGCCGATACCGGAGCCGCCCAGGACGAGCACCATCCGCGGGCCCGGTCGGGCGCCGGCGGCCGCCGCCCAGGCCCGGGCCAGGGCCTGCCGCTCGGCGTCACGCTCGTAGAGGCGCTCGGGGCGCTGGCCGAGGAAGGCTTCCACGTCGGGACCGGCCAGCCGGAACGCTTCCGCGGCGGCGGCCGCGAGGGTGTCGACCGGCACCTGGCGGTGGTAGGGGGTGCGCTCACGGCTGCCGCGCGCCGGGTAGAGGAAGGGCACCTCGGCGGAGGCCGCGGCGCGGGCTTTCGCCTCGACGCCTCCCACCGCCTCGACCGTGCCCTCGGCGGTGACCAGGCCGGTGGCGGCGCACACAGGCCCCGTCCGCAGCGTCCACTGCGGCAGGAAGGCGTGGAGGGTGGCCAGGGCGATGGCGAGCCCCATGGACGGGCCGTCGTGGCTGACCGTGTCCTGCTCGACCTGGAAGGGGGTGGGGACGGCGGTGTCGCGGGCGAGCGGCCAGCGCAGGCCGCCCCGGTACACCCGCACGGCCCGGGCGCCCTCCAGGCCGGCGAGGGCAGGGCCGACGGCGCCGGCGCGGAGCACGCCGAAGGCGGCGGCCACCGCGTCGGTGGCGACCGCCCGCAGCGGGCCGGCGTCGGCCCGGTCGCCGCTGAAGCGGGCGTCCACCGTCACCGGGGGGTGGTCCCGCCGCCCGCCGCCGGCCGGCCCCATCTCGACCTGCACCAGCAGCCGGAAGAGGGCGCCCCGGCCGTCTTCCAACGCGGCGGCCGCGTAGGCGTCCCCCCAGAGGCTCGGCACGCCCGCCCGGTCCAGGAACTCCCGCATGCCCGCCGGTGGCCGCCGGGCCGGGTGGGCCCGGAAGGCGGCGAGGGCGAGCTCGTGGCGCACGCCCGACCCGCTGCCCGCCACCGCCCCGGCCAGGAGAGCGTCCGCCGCCTCCTCGGCGCCGACGGCGCCTGCGGTGAGGGCGCGGGCCACCAGCCGCTCGAGGTCACGGCGCACGCCGCCGTCGCGCAGGGCGATGTCGACGGCCTCGTCCTCGGTCTCGAGCAGGTACTCGCGGTACAGCCGCTCCGCAGCCAGCGCGATCTCTGCCCGCATGCGCTCAGCCGATGTCGAGCTCCAACCGCTCCACCAGCTCCCCCTTGAACTTGACCGGCGAGACCTTGGCCAGCTTCAGCTGGAAGAAGCCCTCGTCGTCCACCTGGCCCTCCGCCGTCAGCGTTCCCGCCTCGACGGTGTCCTTGCCGTCCGGGCTCAGGGCGGCGATGGCCTCGCTGCGCAGAACGCAGAAGACCCGGACCGCCTGCCGGCGGCGTGACCGCTTGGCGAACCCGCGCGCCCACAGGGTCGAGCCCTCCCGCCTGACCTCCACCTCGATGGGCGGCTTCCCCGTGGTGCGCCAGAAGATCCGGTCGCCCGTGCCGCCCATCCGGGCCCAGCTGTAGCTCGTGCCCGCAGCCACCGGGGTGCGCATGCCGACGTGGGCTGCTCGGGAGCTCCGGTTCCGCAGGCGCAGCTCGAAGGCCCGCAGCACGACGGCGCTGGCGGCCGAGGTGGACTCGACGTGCACGAGCACCGTGGCGTCGGCGTCGACCGGCTCGGAGAGCTCGACGTGGGCGGTGGCCACCTCGCCGACCGGCCGGAAGGGCACGGGCGTGGCCGACCACGGCTCGGGGCTGAGCACGGTGGCCCGTAGCCGGAGCGGCTGCCGGGGACGGAGGGGGCGGGCCGTGAGGCGGGCGAGGCCGGGTAGGACCTCCACCTCGATGGACGGGGCGATGCCGCAGCCCGTGGCCACCAGCGCGGGCAGGGTGGCCACGGCAGAGGCCCCACCGTTCCCGGCGGCCACCGGGCGCCCCACCGCCAGGAACCCGCCCTCCCACTCGGCCGGGGGTGCCGGCGCCCGGCCCCGGGCCGGTGCCGGCGGTTGGCCGGCGATGCGGCACGCGGCGTGCAGCACCGGCCATTGGACCCGGCGCAGGGCGCGCCACTCGGCGGCGGGGATGGTGGCGGGCCGGCCGCCGGCGGTGCGGCGGTCGTCGACCAAGGCGAGGCTGTGGCGCGCCAGCGTCGGGCCCAGGTGGTCGGCCAGCAGGAGCCGCCAGCAGGGGGGCAGGGGGGTGGGGAGGAGGGCCTGGAGCTTGGCCAGCCGCCCCGGCTCGGTCGAGTCGAAGAAGGTGAACAACCCCTCGACCACCTCGTCGCCGTCGAAGTGCCCCCCCTCGCCCAGCGTGACGGTGAGCACGCCGAGGGCGGCGTCGTAGCTCACGTGGCCGGCGCGGCCGGTGGCGCGCCCGGCCGCCCGCGGGGCGCGACCGCCGGACGTGCTCATCACGTCAGGCATCGACGCCCACGATGGCCTGCTTGAGGCACGCCAGCTGGTTCTCGCAGCAGTCGGCCGACGGGATCTCCGTCACGCACGGGGCCGGGCGGTCGATGCGGGGCCGGGCCTGCGGGTCGATGTCACGGGTGCGGAGGCAGAAGGCGGGGCAGCGGTCGCTCAGGCGGCCGGCGGCCAGGGCGCCGTAGTGCCGGCGGGTGAGGGAGTGCCTGGCGAAGGCGGTGACGAGCGAGAAGCGGCCCTCGCCGTGGTGCTCGATGACGGCCATCCGGAAGGTGAACTCCGTACCCTCCCGCAGGCGGTACAGGGCGAACCGGGGAGGGAGTCCCCGCTTCGGCGGTTGCTCGACGACCAGGCACGGCCGCACCGCGGCGTGGAGAAAGTCCTCCCACGCCCGAGGGCCGTGGCCGGGGATGACGTGCTCGTGCACGCGCCCCCACGGAGAGGCCACCACCCGGCCCCATCCGAGCTCGTAGCCGAACCCGGGAACAACAGCCGCCCCACCGCCGTCGACGGGCAGCCACGGGTAGCGCTCGCGAACATCGGGCACGGCGGTCAGCCGGGGCGCCGTCACCTCGCAACATGCCTCGAGCGCGGGACCGCCGCGGGTGCCTCCTTCGTCGATCGCCACGCCCCGCTCTCCCAAACAGGAAATGGGCGGGAACGCTCGAGCAGCGAATCGTGTGAACTTGCCCCGCCGTCTTCGCCGGTGCCGGGGAGCCTAACCGGGCCGAGTGGGGCCGGGCAACCGGCGCCTTGACGGCCGGTGCAGGCCTGCCGTATTCTTCCGAAGCCGTCGCCACATCCGCCGTCCACAACGGAATGACCTCCACCGTATGGACGAAAGGAACGTGAGCGACATGACCGCATCACCATCGGCTACGGCGGGTTGTCGGCCGAGCCATGACGGCAGGGATGGCGGCCGGCCCGGGCGAGGCCCGCCTCCCCGGCGCACCTAGGCGCTTCCCGCCCGAATGGGGGCGGCCCTCTCCACGCCGGCTCGACCCGACCTCGTGCCCCCTCATCCGGGGCACGGCACACCGTCCCTTCTGGGACGGCGTGTCCCACCAGCGAGCCGGGGACGGGGAGCGAGCGACTCTCGCAGCCTCGACGCCCCTGCGCTTCCCGGCTGCACCTCGCGCGCCTCTCCCCAGGGGGAGGAACCGCCATGCAGGAAACCCACACCGACGACGCCGTCGCGACCATCACGAGGCTCCGGCGAGCCCGCCTTGCCGTCGCCGCCGCGGTCATCGTCGGCTCGTCCATTCTGTCAATTGGGGTCAGCTGGGCTGAGGGGTGTGCCTGCGGCTAGGCCGCGGCCCTTCAGCTCCTAGGCTCCGGTGGTCGGCGGCGGCATTTGGCCGTCGCCGACCTCCAGTTCGGCGGCTATTTTCACCGCCTCGTCGAGCGTGAGGGCCAACGCGGCGCGCCAGGTACCCGCGAAGGCGGCGGGCCCCAGTGCGGCTCGGGCTTCCTCCACCAGCGCGTCCATCGCCTCGACCTCGTCGGCCCGGGGGTGGGCTCCCATGCCGTCCCACAGGCCTCGCGCCGCGCCAGCCAGGAGGGACGCCTCGACGGGGTGGCCCGACTCGGCGGCCACCGCCGCCATCCCGAGCAGCGTCGACGCGGCCCACGGCCGGTCGCCGAGGCGGTGGAAGCCGGCGAGGGCGTCCGAGAACAGGGCGAGGGCCTCTGACCGGTCCCCGCTCTTGTGGGCCAGGCGGCCGAGCGCGGCGGTGGTGGCGGCCAGGCCACGGGCGTCGCCCAGGGTGATCTGGACCCGGCGGCGGATGCCGTTCCAGCGGCGTGCCTCCTGGTAACGGCCGGCGTCCTCGGCGGCGCGGGCCAGGTTGCCCAGCGCCAGCGTCTCGGTGAAGCCGTCCCCGACGGCCCGTAGCAGGCCGGCGGCCTCGCCCCAGAGCTCGACGGCGCCCTCGGGGTCTCCCCGGCGCCGCCGCACCACGCCCAGGCCGTTCAGCGCCATGGCTCGGCCCCGCCGGTCCCCCAGCTGGTCGTAGAGGTGCCGCGCCTTGCCGAACCACTCCTCGGCGTCCTCGAGGCGGTCCTGCTGCTCGGCCAGCGCCGCCTCGTTCAGGGCCACCAGGGCCATGACGTCGGGCAGCTCCAGCCGTTCCGCCAGCTTGGCCGCCTCGCCGAGCCGGGCGGTGGCAACCGCCCGATCGCCGCTCACCCAACCGAGCGCCCCGGCCGCGGCGAGGGCGGTGGCCCGCTCCGGCGTCTCCTCGATCCCTCCGGCCAGGGCCTCGGCCAGCCAGCGGCGGCCGGTGGGGATGTCGCCCTTGAGGAAGTAGCGCCACAGGGCGGCGGCCAGGGCCACCGCCGCCTCGGGGTCGTGGGCCAGCGCCCACTCGAAGGCGGCCGCCAGGTTCTCCCGCTCGGCGTCCAGCACGGTCACGCTGCGGGCCTGGTCGCCGCCGAGGAACTGCCGTCCGCACTCCTCGGCCACCGCCAGGAGGTGGGCCAGGTGAAGGCGCTGGGCGCGGGCGAAGCGGCCGCCGGCCCGCAACCGCTCCATGGCGAAGGCCCGCACCGGGGGCAGCAGTTCGAAGCGGGGCCCGCCGGGAGCGTCGGGACGGGCCTCCACCAGGCTCTTGCGGACAAGGCTCCCGAGGGCGGCGTCGGTCGTATCGAGGCCCGCCCCGTGTACGGCGGCCGCGGCCGGGGCGGTGAAGCCGCCGCAGAACACGGCCAGCACGGCCAGGAGCCCCGCCTCCGCCGGCTCGAGGGCCTCCCAGCTGGTGGCCATGGCGGCGTCGAGAGACCGCTGGCGGGCGGGGAGGTCGGCGGGGACGTCGCTCAGCGCCGGACGCCCCTCCCGCAGCCGGCGGGCGGTCACCTCCGGGCTCATCGTCGTCATCTCGCCCGCCGCCAGCACGATCGACAGGGGGACGCCCCCGACCTCGGCGCACGTCGCCACCACCCCGCCCAGGTTCTCGGCGGTGACCTCGAAGTCGGCGCGGGCCATCCGGGCCCGGGACGCGAACAGCTGCACGGCGGGGCTCGCGGACGCCTCGGCGACGGTGGACGGCGACGACGGGTGGGGGTAGGCCAGCGGCCCCACCCGGTGGACGTGCTCCCCGGGGATGCCGAGCGGCTCCCGGCTGGTGGCCAGCACGGCGAGCCGGGAGCAACCATCCAGCAGTCGCACGAGAAGGCCCCTGGCCTCCAGGACGTGCTCGAAGTTGTCGAACACGAGCAGGCCGCGGTGGCTGCGCAGCCGGGCGACCACCGCATCGACGGGGTCGACGCCACCCATCTCGGCGAGCCCGAGGGTGCGCCGGACCAGGGCGGGGACGTCCGCGGCCGTTCCCGCATCCAGCAGCGAGACCCACCACGCCCCCTCCTCGAGGATGCCGTCGAGGTGGGCGGCCGCTTCCATGGCCAGGCGCGACTTCCCGATGCCGGGTGAGCCGACGAGCGTGGCGCAGCGCGCGCTGCCGCCCAGAAGGGCGACCAGGAGCTGGAGGTCGTCCTCCCGCCCGAGGAGGGGCCCCGGTGGCTGGGGGAGGGGCGGACGGGAGACGTCGGCGGCCGACGCGCGCACAAGCTCCTCCACCGGTTCGCCCACGACGTGCGCCAGGCGGGCCAGGAACTGGCGGCTGGGCGGGCGGGCCCCGCCCTCGATCTTGACGATGTAGGTGACGTCGTAGCCGAGGTCGTCGGCCAGCTGCCGCTGCGTGACCCGCGCCTGGTGTCGCCACGACTGGAGCCAGCCGCCGAACGCGGACCGCCCGCCCCGCGCCGCCGTCGCCACCCCTCGGGCCCCCCCAGCTGTCATCGCCGTAACACTCAGTCTTTCCCGTTCATGCCGGCTTCGCCGTTTGGGTCAGTTTGTCTCTTCCCGCCGGCTCGCGCTGAGTGGTTCCATCCCACCGGCGGCACGGGCTACGGCGGAGTGGGCGCGCTGGTGAAGGTCGCTCCGGGCTGGCAGGCTCCGGAGCGCACCCGCCAACGCGCCCATGCCCATGTCGTCGCCACGACGGCGACGGAAGCCGCAGCGCGCTGCGCCCTCGGTAGGATTCGAACCTACGCACCCGCCTCCGGAGGGCGGCGCTCTATCCCCTGAGCTACGAGGGCCCTGCCGCGCCATGGTATCTCCCAGCCGGGCGGGAGCGGCTCCCCGGTAGCATCGGAGCATGGCGCCCAAGGTGCTGGTGATCGACGACGACCCGGTGATCGTCGAGTTGCTGCGGGTCAACTTCGAGATCGAGGGGTTCGAGGTCGTGGTGGCGGCCGACGGGCCCGAGGGGTTGGCCCGCGCCGCCGGCGCCAAGCCCGACGTCATCCTCTCCGACATCATGATGCCCCGCATGGACGGCCTCCAGGTGGTGACCCAGCTCAAGAAGGGCGCCGCCACCCGGCACATCCCCGTCATCCTCCTGTCGGCCAAGGCTCAGAACGCCGAGGTGCAGCAGGGCCTCGACGCCGGCGCCGACGACTACGTCACCAAGCCGTTCGACCCGCTGGAGCTGATCGACCGGGTCAACGCCGCCCTGGCCAAGGCCAGAGCCCGCCGCTAGCCGCCGTGAACTCGCTCGACATGGCGCTGCGCGACGCCATGGGCGCCATCGGGGTCGACCCGCCCCCGGACATCCCCCTCACCCGCCCGGAGAACCGCGACCACGGCGACTGGTCGTCGAGCGTCGCCCTGAGCCTGGCCAAGGCGGCCGGTCGGCCACCGCGCCAGCTGGCCCAGGCCCTGGCCGACCACCTGACCGCCGACCCGCCCCGGTACGTCACCCGGGTGGAGGTGGCCGGCCCCGGGTTCCTCAACTTCTGGCTCGACCCGGCGTGGCTGCACGACGTCCTGCAGGCGGTGGTGGCCGACGGCGTCGACGGCTACGCCCGCCACGACCTCGGCCACGGCCAGCACGTCAACGTCGAGTTCGTCAGCGCCAACCCCACCGGTCCCCTGCACGTGGGGGCAGGACGGTGGGCGGCCTACGGCGACTCGCTGTGCCGCATCCTCGAACGGTGCGGCCACCGTGTCCACCGGGAGTACATCTTCAACGACCGGGGCCTGCAGATGTCGCTGCTGGGGCAGTCGATCGCGGCCTACAAGTCGGGCGCCGAGCCGCCCGAGGACGGCTACAAGGGCGGCTACATCGCCGAGTGGGCGGCGACCATGCCCGACGGCGAGAACCCCACGGAGTGGGGCTACGCCCAGGCCCGGGAGGAGATCGCCAAGGCCCTCGACGCCATGGGCGTCCACTACGACACCTGGTTCAGCGAGCGGTCGCTGGCCCAGTCGGGTGCCCTCCAGGCCGCCCTCGACGACCTGCGGGCCCGGGGCGTGGTCTACGAGCAGGACGGGGCGGTCTGGCTGCGCACCACCGACTTCGGCGTGGCCAAGGACGAGGTCCTGGTCAAGCGGGACGGCGAGCCGACCTACCTGCTCGGCGACATCGCCTACCACCGCGACAAGTTCTCCCGGGGCTTCACCCACCTCATCGACATCTGGGGGTCCGACCACCACGGCCACGTCCCGCGGGTGAAGGCGGGCGTGCAGGCCCTGGGCCACGATCCCGACGAGCTGGAGATCCTCATCGGCCAGCTGGTCACCGTGCAGCGGAGGGGCCAGGTGGTGCGCATGGGCAAGCGCAGCGGCACGTTCGTGGAGCTGTCCGACATCCTCGACGAGGTGGGGCCGGACGTGGCCCGGCTCACGTTCCTGCTCCAGTCGATCTCGACCCGCCAGACGTTCGACCTCGAGAAGGTCGTCAGCCAGTCGATGGAGAACCCCGTCTTCTACATCCAGTACGCCCACGCCCGTATCTCGTCCATCGGCCGGAAGGCGGCCGAGGTGGGGGTGGAGCGGCGGCCCCTGGCCGACGTCGACCTGTCGGTGCTGGTCCACGAGCGCGAGCTCGACCTGCTGCGCAGCCTGGCCGAGCTGCCCGAGGTGGTGTTCGACGCGTGCCGGAGCCGGGCGCCCCACAAGGTCACGTCCTGGTCGCAGGAGCTGGCCGGGCGGCTGCACGGCTTCTACCACGACTGCCGGGTGCTGGGTGAGGGGGTCGACCCGGGCTCGAGCCAGGCCCGGCTCTGGCTGGTGGAGGCCACCCGCGTCGGCCTCGCCATCGGGCTGGGCCTGCTGGGCGTCTCCGCGCCCGACTCGATGTGACCGGCTGCGTGCCCGAACGCCGTGGCTAGCCCCCTTCCGCGGTACCTGCTCCCCGACACCGCCGCCGTCACGGCCGACGGCCGCCTGTCGGTGGGCGGCGTCGACCTGCTCGACCTGGCGGGCGAGCACGGCACGCCCCTGTTCGTCTACGACGAGGACCACCTCCGGGCCCGGTGCCGGGAGGCCGTGGCCGCCTTCGGCCCGGGGAACGTGGCCTACGCCTCGAAGGCGTTCCTGTGCCGGGCCATGGCCGCCCTCGCCTTCGAGGAGGGCATGCACGTGGACGTGGCCACCGGCGGCGAGCTGCACGTCGCCCTGGCTGCCGGCGTGGGGCCGGAGGCGCTCGTCCTCCACGGCAACAACAAGTCGCTCGACGAGCTGCGCCGGGCCCGTGAGCTGGGCATCCGCGTCGTCGTCGACTCCTTCGACGAGCTCGACCGGCTCGAGGCCCTGCACGACCAGGACGGGGCCGTGGCCCGGGTGCTGGTGCGGGTCACCCCCGGCGTGGAGGCCCACACCCACGAGTACGTCATGACCGGCCAGGTCGACTCCAAGTTCGGGTTCGGGCTGGACAGCGGCGACGCGGCCGAGGCGGTGGCCCGGGCGGCCAAGTCGCCCGCCACCGACGTGGTCGGTGTGCACGCCCACATCGGCAGCCAGATCTTCCTCGTGCGGTCGTTCGAGAAGGCGGTGGAGGTGCTGGCCGACTTCGTCCGTCCCCTCGACCTCGACGAGCTGTGCCTGGGCGGGGGGCTGGGGGTGGCCTACGTGGACGGGGAGGAGGCTCCCACCCTCACCGAGTGGGCCGAGACGGTGCGGGCGGCCTGCCACGCGGCCGGGATCACCGCCCGCATCACCGCCGAGCCGGGCCGGGCCATCGTGGCCGCGGCCGGTCTCACCCTCTACCGGGTCGGCACGGTGAAGGACATCCCGGGCGTGCGCACCTACGTGTCCGTCGACGGGGGGATGAGCGACAACCCCCGCCCCGTGCTCTACGGCAGCGGTTACGAGGCCTTCCTGCCCCGGTCGACCGACGCCGAGCGGCCCCGGGCCGTCACCGTGGTCGGCAAGCACTGCGAGTCGGGCGACCTGGTCGTGCGCGAGGCCTGGGTGCCCGCCGACCTGGCCGTGGGCGAGGTGCTGTGCACCCCCGTCACCGGCGCCTACGGCCACTCGATGGCGTCCAACTACAACAAGGTGCCCCGGCCCCCGGTGGTGTTCGTGCGCGACGGCCGGGCGAGGGTGGTCGTGCGGCGGGAGACCCTCGACGACCTGCTCAGGCTGGACCAGTAGCTTGAACACGATGCTCGAACAGTCGGTGCGGATCGGTCTCCTGGGCTGCGGCAACGTGGGGTCGGCCCTCGTGCGCCTGATCCAGGACCACGGCCAGGCCGTGTTCTCGCGCACCGGCCTGCGCCTGGAGCTGGTGCGGGTGGCGGTCCACAGCATCAGCAAGCCGCGGGCGTGCGAGCTGCCCGAGGGCGTGCTCACCACCGACGCCGAATCGATCGTGACCGACCCGTCCATCGACGTGGTCGTCGAGTGCATGGGCGGCATCGAGCCCGCCCGGCGGCTGATCCTGGCCGCCCTGGAGTCCAAGAAGCCGGTGGTCACGGCCAACAAGGAGCTGCTGGCCAACGAGGGCCCCGAGCTGTTCCGGGCGGCGGCGGCGTCGGGCGTCGACCTGCTGTTCGAGGCGGCGGTGGCAGGCGGCATCCCCCTGATCCGGCCCCTGCGGGAGTCGCTGGCCGGCGACCGGCTGCGGCGGATCATGGGCATCGTCAACGGGACGACCAACTACATCCTCACCAAGATGGCCGAGGAGGGGCAGACGTTCTCCGAGGCCCTGGCCGACGCCCAGTCCCTGGGCTACGCGGAGCGCGACCCCACGGCCGACGTGGAGGGCTACGACGCCGCGGCCAAGGCCGCCATCCTCGCCACCGTGGCCTTCGGGGCCCAGGTGGAGGCGGGCGACGTCTACCGCGAGGGCATCTCCGGCATCACCCCCGAGGACATCGCCATGGCCGCCCGGCTGGGCTACGTGGTCAAGCTGCTGGCCATCATCGAGGCGGTCGAGGGCGAGCTGGCGGTACGGGTCCACCCGGCCATGGTCCCCGTCGCCCACCCCCTCGCCTCGGTTCGCGACTCGTTCAACGCCGTGTTCGTGGAGGGCGACGCGGTCGGCGACCTCATGTTCTACGGGCGGGGCGCCGGCGGCCCGCCGACCGCCTCGGCCGTGCTGGGCGACGTGATCGACGCCGCCGCCAACCTGCGCCAGGGCCGGGTGGCGGGCCTGCCCGACGGCGGCCGGGCCCGCATCCGCCCCGTGGACGACCTGCGCTCCGCCTACTACGTCACCATCGACGTGGTCGACCGGCCCGGCGTGCTCGAGCAGGTCGCCGCCGTCACCGCCCGCCACGGCGTGTCCATCTGGAAGATGGAGCAGCTCGGGCTGGGCGACGAGGCCCGCCTCGTGCTGGTCACCCACACCGCCGCCGAGCGGGCCATGCAGGCCACCCTGGCCGACCTCCGCCAACTCGAGGTCGTCGACCGGGTCGGCACCCTGTTGCGGGTCGTCGGGGAGGACTGAAGCCGTGCCCACGCAAGGGTGGCGGGGCGTCATCCAGGAGTACCGGAAGTTCCTTCCGGTGAGCGGGGCCACGCCCGTCATCACCCTCCAGGAGGGGGACACGCCCCTACTGCCCGCCCCCAGGCTGTCCGAGCGGGTCGGAGCCACCGTCTACCTGAAGTTCGAGGGCGCCAACCCCACCGGGTCGTTCAAGGACCGCGGCATGACGGTGGCCATCTCCAAGGCCCTGGAGGACGGGGCCAAGGCGGTGGTGTGCGCCTCGACCGGCAACACGTCGGCCTCGGCCGCCGCCTACGCCACCCGGGCGGGGTTGACCTGCGCCGTCCTCATCCCCGAGGGCTACATCGCCCTCGGCAAGCTGGCCCAGGCCCTCATCCACGGGGCCCGGGTCCTCCAGATCCGGGGCAACTTCGACGACGCCTTCTCCCTGGTGCGCCAGCTGGCCGAGAAGGAGCCGGTCACGGTGGTGAACTCGGTCAACCCCTACCGGATCGAGGGCCAGAAGTCGGCCGCCTTTGAGATCGTCGACGTGCTGGGCGACGGGCCCGACATGCACTGCGTGCCGGTGGGCAACGCCGGCAACATCACCGCCTACTGGAAGGGCTTCTGCCAGTACCGCGAGGCGGGCCTGGCTCGGCGGCTGCCCAAGATGCACGGGTTCCAGGCCGCCGGGGCGGCGCCCATCGTGGTCGGCCACGCCATCGCCAAGCCGGAGACGGTCGCCACCGCCATCCGCATCGGCGACCCCGCCTCCTGGCACGGGGCGGTCCACGCCGCCGACGAGTCGGGCGGCGGCATCCACGCCGTCACCGACGCCGAGATCCTCTCCGCCTACCGGTTCCTCGCCGGGACCGAGGCGGTCTTCTGCGAGCCTGCCTCGGCCGCCTCCGTCGCCGGCCTGCTCAAGGTGGGCGCCCCCTTCCCGGGCGCCACCGTCGTCTGCACCCTCACCGGCCACGGCCTCAAGGACCCCGACCGCGCCATCGCCGAGATCGCCGTCCCCTCCCCGGTGGAAGCCGACCTGGGAGCGGTCCGGGCCGAGCTCGGGCTGTAGCACCCTCCCGACTCGTTTTGGGGCGTCTCAGCCACCTCGGACGTGGTTCGCACGCCCCGAAACGGGTGGATGTCACACCGTGGTGCTCCAATGTCGTGCATGGAGTACATCGGGAAACCATGGCGCGCCATAGCGGAGCGGCAGTATGGCGCGATCGGTTACGCACAGCTGCGCGGCGCCGGGATGACTGGCCGCCAGGTGGAGGGGCGGGTGGCGAGCGGCGAACTCGTACCGCTCCATACGGGGGTGTACGGGGTCGGAGGAGCACAGCCAAGCTGGCATCAGGCGGTGATGGCAGCCTGCCTGGCCACCGGCGGAGTGGCAACGCACCGATGTGCTGCCGCCTTGTGGGGCTTCCGAGGATGTGAACCAGGCGTAGTCGAGGTGACTCGCTGGCTTCGTCGGCGGGCGGAGGTGCGCGGAGTCCTGTGCCACAAGACGAAGAGGCTCGATCCTGCCGACGCAGCCGACCGTGAGGGGATCCCCGTGACGAGCCGGGCCCGCACCCTGCTCGATCTCGGGGCCGTGTGCAGGCCGGCCGTCGTCGAGCGCGCCTTGGAGGGTGCCGTCCATCGAGACCTGGTGACGCTGGCGGAGCTCGACGCCATGTTGCGGCGCGTCGGCGCCCGTGGGCGCAACGGCACCGGCGTGCTCCGGGAGCTCCTTGAGCGCCGTAGCCCTGGCCAGGCCGCGACCGAGAGCCCTCTGGAGGACGACCTCGTCCGGCTGCTCTGGCACGCCAACCTCGAGCCGGAGCGTCAATGGGTGGTGGCACTTCCCGACGGCCGGCGCCTCCGCCTCGATCTCGCCTTTCCCGGCGCGCGCGTCGCCGTCGAGGTGCAGGGATTCATCTGGCACGCCAGCCGTCAGGACCTCCAGCGAGACTGCGACCGGCACAACCTCCTCCGCATCCTCGGCTGGCAGGTCCTGGCGTTCACTGCGCACGACATCCGCCACCGGCCTGGCTACACGGTGGAGACGGTCTGGCGAGCGATTCGGGGCGCCTCAACCACGTCCAACGTGGTTTGAACGCCCCAAAACCTCCCAAGGGTTAGGCGGGGTCGATCCGGTGGAGGCCGCCGTCGGCGGAGAGGGCGTAGAGCTCGCCCGCACCGTCCTGGCCGAAGGAGGTCAGGGGACGGGCGGTGGCGCCGAACGCCCGTTGGTCGACGACCCGGCCCCCGCTCTGGCGCAGGGCCTGGATCTGGCCCACGCAGCGGTCGGCGTACACGTAGGCCCCGACCAGGTCGGGGATCCGCGAACCCCGGTAGACGTACCCCCCGGTCACCGCGCAGTTCCCGCCCGCCTTGGCGTAGTCGAAGATCGGCGCCACGGCGTTGGAAGGGGCCGCGCCCGAGTACGTACGGGTGCCCTCCAGCCGGGCCCAGCCGTAGTTCTGCCCGCCCCGGGCCCCCACGGGCGCGTAGTTGACTTCCTCCCGCGCGTTCTGGCCGACGTCGCCGATCCACAGGTCACCGGTGAGGCGGTCGAAGGAGTAGCGCCACGGGTTGCGCAGCCCGTAGGCCCAGATCTCGGGCCGGGCGTCGCCCTGGTTCACGAACGGGTTGTCGGCGGGGACGGTGTAGGCGGAGCCGATGTCGGGACGGGGATCAATCCGCAGCATCTTCCCGAGCAGGGTGTTGAGGCTCTGGCCGTTGCCCTGGGGGTCGCCGCCTCCACCTCCGTCGCCCAGGCCGATGTAGAGCCGGTCGTCCGGGCCGAAGGCCAGGTGGCCGCCCTTGTTGTTGGCGTAGGGCTGGTCGACGAAGAGCACCTCCCGCCGGGTGGCCGGGTCGGCGTTGCCGCCCGCCATCGTGAACTCGACGATGTGGGTGTCGTTGTCGGGGTCGGTGTAGTTGACGTAGAGCCGGCTGCCGTCGGGGGAGAACGCCATGCCCAGCAGCCCGGCGTCGCTGCCGCTGCCCCCCACGTCGCCGCCGATGTCGAGTACGGGCGTGGCGTCGACCGACCCGCCCCGCAACGCCCGCACCCGGCCGCGGCGCTCGGCCACGTAGATCGCCCCGTCGTTGGCCCGCACCGCCATGGCCACCGGATCGCTGAACCCGGCCACTCTGGTCAGGCGGATGTCCACGTCGGTGAGCCCCGATTCGGGCGGCGGCGGGGTGGGCGGTGGGGCCGGGGGCGGTGCCGGGGGGCTGGTCCGAGGCGGTGCCGGCGGAGTGGTGGCCGCAGGGCGGGTCGTCGGGGCCCCGGAGGCGGCCGCGGTCGTGCTCGTGGCGCCCTCCTCCGGGGCCTCGGTCGAGGAGGGCGCCACCGTGCCCGCCCCGCCGCCGCCGAGCTGGGCGTCTCCGCCGCCACCGTCCCCGCAGGCGGTGGCCAACACGGCCAGTGCCAGCGCGACCGCCGGGAGCACGCGAGGTCGCACGGCCACCGAGCGTACCGACGTTCGGTCGGTAGTCTGCTCCACCGATGAAGTACGTGGTCTGTGTCCCCGACGGCGCCGCCGACGAGCCGGTCGACGAGCTGGGCGGGCGGACGCCGCTCGAGGTGGCGGCCATGCCCAACCTGGCGGCGCTGGCGGCGGCCGGTGAGGTCGGGAGGGCCGCCACCATCCCCCCCGGGTTCCCTCCAGGTAGCGACGTCGGGAACCTCTCCATCCTCGGCTACGACCCCGCCCGCTACCACACCGGCCGGGCCCCGATCGAGGCAGCTGCCATGGGCCTGCGCCTCGAGCCCGACCAGGTCGCCTACCGCTGCAACCTCGTCACCGTCACCCCCGACGGCACCATGGCCGATTTCGCCGGCGGCCACCCCACCACCGAGGCGGCGGCCGAGGCCGTCGCCGCCCTCGACGAGGCGCTGGGCGGCGAGGGCCTGGCCTTCCACGCCGGAGTCCAGTACCGCCACATCCTGGTGGCGCCCAAGGCCAAGGCCGACGCCCGCTGCGTCCCGCCCCACGACCTCACCGGCAAGCCGGCGGTGCCGCCCACCGGCCCCTCGGCCGCCTTTCTCACCGACCTGATGGACGCCTCCCGCGACGTCCTGGCCCGCTTCGCGGACCTGGCCGCCACCCAGATCTGGCTCTGGGGACAGGGCCCCCAGCCCGCCATCCCGGCGTTCAAGGACACCTACGGGCTGGAGGCGCAGCTGGTGTCGGCGGTCGACCTGGTCCGTGGCCTGGGAGCCCTCGCCCGCATCCCGGTCGTCACCGTGGAGGGTGCCACCGGCTGGTACGACACCAACTACGAAGGCAAGCGTGACGCCTGCCTGGAGGCCCTGGGGGCAGGGGCCGACCTGTTCCTCATCCACGTGGAGGCGAGCGACGAGGCCGGCCACGCCGGCGACGTGGCGGCCAAGGTGGAGGCCCTGGAGAACTGGGACCGCCGCATCCTCGGGGGCCTCGTCGAGGGGCTCGACGACCTCGGGCCCTGGCGGCTGCTCCTGTTGCCCGACCACCCGACGTCGCTGCGCACCCGCACCCACACATCCGACCCGGTGCCCTACGTGCTGGTCGGCTCGGATCGGGACGGTCCGGGCGGCGTCTACAACGAGATGGCGGTGGCCGGGAGCCCTCCCGTGGCCGGCCACGAGCTGATGGCCCGGCTCACCGGGCGCGCGCCGGATTGACGCCCGGGGTCGGGTATTCTGTGGTCGGCCGGTAGGCACCGGCCCTGAGGAGCAAGCGTGCGCCGCTCCTTCCTGGCACCGGCGCTTCTTCACACGATTCCGGCGCACCGCCCTCCCCGCCAATACGTTCCACTCCTCGCGAGGTGACCCTTGCCGGCACTCGTGGTGGTGGACGGTCAGCACCGCGATCCCGTGGTGCCGGCTGCCACCTACCGCCCTGTGTTGCTGAACTCCCCGATCGCCGGTACCATGCAGGTGCCATCGTTCGCCGATTCGGGCGCGGGCGTCCTGGACCACCACGTTCGGGGCTTGGCACGAGATCCCGGAACATCCCGGGCCCGGGTAGTCCTCACCCTCCTCAGGCCCGTCCCCCTCGAGCCGATCTCCGGTCGACGCGGCTTCCCTGACGTTCCGACGGGGGATCCCGAAGGCGAGTTCGGCGGCACGGTTGGGTCGCCCGAGACCGCAGTCGGCGACCCCACCCCGTTGCAGTTCGGCGCGGCGGCGATCGAGCCCGGAGCGGGTTTCGACAACAGCGTCGAGCCGCTCCCCGAATCCAGATATCCCAGCACCCGCAGAGCCCGGGACACCGGCAGCGGGTCAGGAGGCGAGATATGAGCAGCATGGGCCCCCAGGCGCTGGAGCGCTCCGTGCTCGAGCGCAAGGAGCGCGACGAGCTGGCCGCCATCGCGGAGGCGATGGGCGTCAAGCCGGGCTCCCGGGCGTCGAAGGCGACCTTGATAGACCAGATCCTGCGCGAGGCGGGCATCGAGACCGGCCCCGTCGAGGAGCGACCCAAGCGGTCCCGCGCCCGCACGTCGGCCAACGGCGCCAAGGCAGCCGCCGCGCCGGCCGACTCCGACGCGGCCGCCGCCGCAACGGACAGCGGCGACACCGCCGGCTCCTCGGGCGAGGGCCAGACCGCCGGTGCCGAGGGGCCGCCGCCGTCCCAGGCCCCCGCCGCCGACACCGTGCAGGGCACGCTCGACGTGGCTGCCGACACCCCCGTGCCGACCACCTCCAACGGCGAGGCCCCCGCCTCCGCCGCGGTGGAAGCGGTCGCCAACGCCCAGGTGCCCGACGTCTCCGACGTGCCCGACGCGCCCTCCACCGATGCCGCTGACAGCCCCCCGGCTGCGGCCTCGGCCACGACCACCGAGGCCCCCGCCGAGACGGCCCCGGGCGCCTCCCCCCAGGTCGCCGCCCCCGCCCCCCAGCAGCGGTCCGACGACCGTGGCGGGCGCACCGACGACGGCGGCCGGCGTGACGGCGACGGCCGCAACCGCGACCAGAACCGGGAGCAGAACCGCGACCAGGGCGGCCGCCAGCAGCAGCGTGACGGCGGTGGGCGCAACCAGCAGCAGTTCGACGGCTCGGCCGGCGAGCCCGGCAACCGCCGTAGCCGCCGCCGCCGGGGCCGCGACCGCAGCGAGCGCGACATCCAGCAGGACAAGGGCCAGGACCCGTCGACCTACTCGGGCGAGCTGGTCGCCGCCGAGGGCCTGCTCGACCTGCGTGACGAGGGCTACGGGTTCCTGCGCACGGGCGGCTACCTGGCCGGGGCCCGCGACGCCTACGTCTCGCTGTCCCAGGTCCGCCGCTTCGCCCTGCGCAAGGGCGACTACGTGAAGGGCGCCAGCCGTCCCGCCGGCAGCAACGAGAAGTACCCGGCGCTCATCCGCATCGACACGGTCAACGACATGACCCCCGAGGAGGCCCGGTCCCGCCCCCGCTTCGAGGACCTGACTCCGCTGTTCCCCGACTCCAAGCTGCGCCTGGAGGTCGCGGGCGACTCCAACAACATGATCGCCCGCATCGTCGACCTGGTCTCGCCCATCGGCAAGGGCCAGCGCGGCCTGATCGTCAGCCCCCCCAAGGCGGGCAAGACCACCGTCCTCAAGCAGATCGCCCACTCCATCGAGGCCAACAACCCCGAGGTGAAGCTGTTCGTGCTGCTGGTCGACGAGCGCCCCGAGGAGGTCACCGACTTCCGCCGTTCGGTCAGGGGGGAGGTCGTCGCCTCGACCTTCGACCGACCCTCCGACGAGCACACCCAGGTGGCCGAGCTCACCCTCGAGCGGGCCAAGCGGCTCGTGGAGATGGGCCAGGACGTGGTGATCGTGCTCGACGGCATCACCCGCCTCTCCCGGGCCTACAACCTGGCCGCCCCCGCCACCGGCCGCATCATGTCCGGCGGCATCGACACCGGCGCCCTCTACCCGCCCAAGCGGTTCTTCGGGGCGGCCCGGAATATCGAGGAGGGCGGGTCGTTGACGATCCTGGCCACGGCCCTCGTCGAGACCGGCTCGAAGATGGACGAGGTCATCTTCGAGGAGTTCAAGGGCACCGGCAACATGGAGCTCAAGCTCGACCGCAAGCTCGCCGAGCGGCGCATCTACCCGGCCCTCGACGTCAACGCCAGCTCCACCCGCCAGGAGCAGCTGCTGTTCGAGCGGGGCGAGCTGTCACAGGTCTGGAAGCTGCGCCGGGTGCTCAACGCCCTCGAGCCGGGCGCCGGCCTCGAGCTCCTCATGGACAAGATCAAGAGCACCCGCAGCAACGCCGAGTTCCTCGCCGAGATCGCCAAGGCCCCCACGCCCGCGATCTAGGCGATCTGATAGGAAGGCAGCCACCATGAAGGCCGACATCCACCCCCGCTACGGCGGCGCCACCGTCCGCTGCTCCTGCGGCAACACCTTCTCCACCGGCTCCACCAAGGGTGAGCTGCGGGTCGAGCTCTGCAACGAGTGCCACCCCTTCTTCACCGGCAAGCAGAAGCTGGTCGACACCGGTGGCCGCGTCGAGCGCTTCGAGCGCCGCTACGGCGCCCGCAAGACCGCCGCCAAGAAGTAGGGGACTGCACCGGGTGCGCTCCGGTGCTCACCGGCGGCAGCTCAGTTCCGCCCTGCAGGGGGTGTGGCTCGGTACGTTGGGGCGGTGATCCTTCCCGCCCGAGGCGAGCCGGTCCCCCGGGCGGCCCTGGTGGCGGCGGCCGAGGCGCTGCGGGCCGGGCTGGTGGTCGGCATCCCCACCGACACGGTCTACGGGCTGGCCGTCGACCCCACGGTGCCGGGAGCCACCGACCGCTTGTTCGAGGCCAAGCGGCGGCCCCGCGCCGTCGACCTGCCCGTGCTGGTGGCGACGCCCGAGCAGGCCCTGCTGCTGGCGACCGCCGTGCCGGTCGCCGCCACCCGGCTCATGGACCGCTTTTGGCCCGGGCCGGTCACCATCGTCCTGCCCCGCGCCCCGGAGTTCACCGGCGACCTGGGCGAGGACGAGGCCACCGTGGGCGTGCGCTGCCCCGACCACCCCGTGCCTCGGGCGCTGTGCGCCGAGGTCGGCCCTCTCGCCACCACCAGCGCCAACCGCCACGGGGAGCCGACCCACGAGACGGCGGCGGCGGTGGAAGACGACCTGGGCGACGCGGTGGCGGTCGTGCTCGACGGGGGGAGGTGCACCGGCAGCCCCTCCACCGTCGTGGACTGCACGGGGGTGGAGCCGCGGCTGCTGCGCGAGGGCCGGGTGCCCTGGCCCCAGGTGCTGGCCACCATCTAGCTCCTGCCCGGCCGCCGTGGCCGGCCACCGGCAGTACCGTGAGGGTCGACGATGATCGAACGCCTGGCCCGGCTCGCAGAGGAGTTCAAGGCCGTCGAGGCCCGCCTGTCGGACCCCGCCGTGCTGTCGGACCAGCGCGCCCTCGTGGCTGCGTCCCGGCGCCACAAGGAGCTGGAGCCGATCGTCACCGCCTACCGGCGCTACCTCGCCGCCGTCGACGACCTGGCCGCGGCCAAGGAGATGCTGGCCGACTCGGCGGGCGACGACCGGCTGTTCCTGCGCGACCAGATCGACGACGCCGAGGCCACCATCGCCTCCCTCGAGGCCGAGCTGAAGGTGCTGCTGCTCCCCAAAGACCCCAACGACGACAAGAACGTGATCCTCGAGATACGGGGGGCCGAGGGAGGGGAGGAGGCCAACCTCTTCGCCAAGGACCTGTTCGACATGTACGCCCGCTACGCCGAGCGCCAGGGCTGGAAGCTGGAGGTGCTGGGGGCGGACCCCTCCGACATGGGTGGGTTCAACGAGGTCACGTTCCTGCTCAAGGGCGACGGGGTGTGGTCCCGGATGAAGCACGAGGCCGGCCCCCACCGGGTTCAACGGGTGCCGGTGACCGAGTCCCAGGGCCGGGTGCACACCAGCGCGGCGACGGTCAGCGTGCTCCCCGAGGCGGAGGAAGTCGACGTCCACATCGAGGAGTCCGACCTCAAGATCGACGTCTACCGCTCCACCGGCCCGGGCGGCCAGAGCGTCAACACCACCGACTCGGCGGTGCGCATCACCCACCTGCCCACCGGGCTGGTGGTGGCCATGCAGGACGAGAAGAGCCAGATCCAGAACCGGGCCAAGGCCCTGCAGGTGCTGCGGGCCCGGCTGCTCAAGATGGAGCAGGACCGCCAGGCCGCCGAGCTGTCGGAGGCCCGGCGGGGCCAGATCGGCGGTGGCAGCCGGTCGGAGAAGGTCCGCACCTACAACTACAAGGAGAACCGGATCACCGACCACCGCATCGGCCTCACCCTCTACAAGCTCGACAAGGTCCTGATGGGCGAGCTCGACGACCTGGTCGACGCTCTGGCCGCCGACGAGCGGGCCCGCCAGCTGGCGGGGGACGGGACGTGACCGGGGCGGGGTGACGACGTGGCGGTCGCTGTGGGCTGAGGCCGAGGCCGCCCTCCGCTCGGGCATCGACGCCCGCCGCATCGTGGAGCGGGCATCCGGCTACGACGGGGCCGAGCTGCTGGTCCACCTCGACGAGCGGGCCCCCGAGCGAGCGGTCCCGTTCGTCGAGTCCATGGTGGCCCGACGGGCGGCGGGGGAGCCGCTCCAGTACGTGACCGGCCGCTGGGGCTTCCGGGCCCTCGACGTGTTCGTCGACCGGCGGGTGCTGATCCCCCGGCCCGAGACCGAGGCGGTCGTCGAGGTGGCCCTGGGCGAGCTGCGCCGCCTTCGGGTCGCCGGCAGGCCGGCGGTGGTGGCCGACCTGGGTACGGGCTCGGGCGTCATCGCCCTGTCGATGGCCTCGGAGGGGCCGGCGGAGGTGTGGGCCAGCGACGCGTCGGCCGAGGCGCTGGCCGTGGCCCGGGCCAACCTGGCCGGGCTCGGGAGCCGCCACGCCCGCTCGGTGCGGCTCGTGCAGGGCCGGTGGTTCGAGGCGCTCCCGGCCGAGCTGCGGGGCGGCATCGACGTGGTGGTGTCGAACCCGCCCTACGTCGCCGACGGGGAGGCCCTGCCTCCGGAGGTCGCCGACTGGGAGCCGCCCGAGGCGCTCTTCGCCGGCCCCACCGGTCTGGAGGCGGTGGCCGAGATCGTGGCCGCCGCGCCCGCCTGGCTGGCCCGGCCGGGTGCCCTGGTCGTGGAGATCGCGCCGCACCAGGCCGGCGCCGCCCTGCGGATGGCGCGGGAGGCGGGCCTGGAAGGGGGCATGATCCGTACCGACCTCCAGGGACGGGCTCGGGCCCTGGTCGCCCGGGTGTGAGCCGGCCGGGGCACCGGCTGTCCACGCCGGGGGAGGTGCTTAGGCAGTGGCGACGGTGGGCACGGCGGCCTCCTCGCGGCCGGCGTTGTCCGGCAGGGGCAGGCGCAGCAGCAGTATGAGGGCGACCACGCCGACCGCGAGCATCACCGCCAGGACGGCGGTGGCGGGCAGGGCGTTGTGCCCGACGGCGACGCCCAGGGCGGTGCACACCGCCACCGCTCCGCCCAGCAGCCCCGCCACCGCGGGTACCGGGAGGCCCAGCCGCATCAGGCGGTGCGAGGTGTGGTCGGTCCCCCCGATGTAGATCGGGCGGCCGGCGCGCAGGCGGGAGAGGACGACGAGGGTCGTGTCGAACAGCACGGGGCCGGCGATCAGCAGGAGGGCCGAGATGCTCTCGGCGTGGCTGACGGGGAACCGGAGCTTCAGGGAGAGGGTGGCCAGGATGAACCCCAGGAACAGCGAGCCGGTGTCCCCCATGAAGATGCTGGCCGGGTGCCAGTTGGCGGGAAGGAAGCCCAGGCACGCACCGGCGACCAGGGCGGCCATGCCACCTACCAGGACCTGTCCCTGCATCCCGGCGGCCACGGCCATGCCGGTGGCCATGACCACCGCGATCAGCCCGGCGCAGCCGTCCATGTTGTCGAGCAGGTTGAACGAGTTGGTCAGCACCACCAGCCAGCCGACGGTGAGCACGTAGTCGGCGGGGCCGCCGAAGACGTCCACGCGCGCCCCGACGAAGAAGACGGCGCTGGCGGCGACAGCCTCCACGGCGAGCCTCGGGGCGGGGCTGAGGGTGCGCACGTCGTCTACCAGCCCTACTGCGGCGACCATGAGCGCTGCGAAGGCGATGACCACCACCTCGGCCTTCCAGTGGGGCAGGAACTGGGAGGCGAGCGCCGCCACCGGGACGATGGCCAGGCCACCGAGGTAGGGGGTCACGCGGTGATGGAACTTCCCGGGTTTGGGATGGTCGATCACGCTGAAGTGGAACGCGATCCGCCGCGCCGCCGGCACGAGCGCGGCCGAGAGGACTGCGACGACGCCTGCGGTGACTGCGATCCGGAACCAGTAATCCGCCATTCCCGACGCTCCTCGGTCCGTGAGCCAGCTGGAACCCCCCATCACCCCCAGCGGATGCGGGGCACGGACCAGCGCTCAATCTAGCGGCTGCCGGTGGTGGCCCGAGACGGCCCTACCCGGGGCGCCCGGCCGTCCAACCACGCAGCGGGGTCTCGGTCGCCTCGGCGTACACCTCCAGCGTCTTGGAGACCATCTCGTCCAGCGAGAACCGGGCGGCGGCACGGGCGCGGCCCGCCTCGCCCAGCCGGCGCCGGAGCTCACTGTCACGCAGCGTGATGAGGGCACGCCCGAAGGCGTCGACGTCATGGGGCGGGACCACGATCCCGGTGACGCCGTCGGCCACGACCTCCGGCAAGGATGCGGTGTCGCTCACGACCACGGGCCGTGCCGCCGCCATCGCTTCGAGGGCCGCGAGGCCGAAGCCCTCGCCCAGCTCGGGTTGGGTGGGGACGACGAGCACGTCGACGGCCGCCAGCAAGCGCGCCACGTCCGGCAGGTAGCCGACGAACCGGACCGCCTCCGGGGCCAGCCGGGCCGCCAGCTCCTCGAGCGGCGCTCGCCGCGGCCCGTCGCCCGCGACCACGAGGACGAGCGAGGGCTCGACGGTGCGGGCCGAGGCGACGGCCCGGATCAGCACCTCGTGACCCTTTCCCGCTACGAGGCGAGAGGCCACGCCCACCGCGACCTGGTGGTCCTCCACGCCGAGCTCGGCGCGGGCCCGCTGCCGCCCTTCCGCCGACTGCGTCCATCGCCCGACGTCGACGCCGTAGGGCACGACCCGGACGCGCTCGGGCGGCACCACGCCCCACTCCACGACCACCGACGCCAGGTACTCGGAGATCGCGATCGTGCGCACGGCCAGTCGAGCGGCCAGGCGAGCCGCGCTCCTCGCCGGCTGGCGCCGGTAGAACGGCTGGGGCCCGTGCACCGTGGACACGCCCGGCACGGCGAGCAGCTTGGCCATGATCTGGCCCTGGACGTCGGCATGGATGAGATGGGTGTGGACGATGTCGGGACGGAAGCGGCGGACCTCGGCGCCGAGACCGGCCAGCAACCGCGCCGAGACGGCGGTCCCGGCCGGTATGGCGGAGGTGGGGATGCCGGCGCCGGACAGTGCCGAGTGGAACCGCTGCCACTCGCCGGCGGCCAGCACGCACATGCGCACGTCGAGGCCGCGCCCGAGCTGGCCGGCGAGCAGGTCGACGAGGTGGCGTTCCGATCCGCCGATCCCGGTCGCCTTCTGGATGTGGAGGACCCGGGGCGGCCGGCGGGGGCCGGGGGGCGGCTCGCTCAGGTGCGGAACTCGATCTTCCCGTCTACCAGCAGGCGCGACGCCTTGTCGGCGTACTGGAAGTCGCGCCGGGCCCGGGCGACGGCTACCACGTTGGGCGAGACGGGAGCGGCCAGCCGGCTCACGGCCAGAGGCGCCCGGGGGAGGGAAGGGCTGCCCATCCACAGCACGTCGAAGCCGCCCCGCTCGATGGTGTAGCGGAACGTGCGAGGCGTGAAGAAGTTGACGTGGTCGACGGCCAGGAAGCCCCGCCACGGTCCCTTCCGGAGCGGACCGGTGACGGGCACGAGGGCGACGAGGAGCCCCTCGGGGTTGAGCGACTGGCGCAGGCTGACGAGGAACTCATGGGGCGAGTTGAGGTGCTCGATGAGAGCCGACGCCCAGATCGCGTCGAAGGTCCCCAGCCCCGGCGGGATCCCCTCCACGGTGACGTTCCCCTGGCGGGCGTCGAGCCCCTTCTCTCGGGCCGCCTGCACGTAGCTCTCGTTCAGCTCCAGCCCGACGGAGCCCGGACCGAAGTGGGCCAGGTAGTCCCCCTTGCCGCACCCGACGTCGAGCACCCGCATCCGGTCGAGCCCGAAGTGGCGGACGACGAAGGTGAGCCGGCGCGGGCTCTCGGACATGGGAGCTCCTCATTCGCTCGGGCAACGCCGACCCCTGGCCGCCGGCGTTGCGACGCTTCCAGCCTAGTGGTCGGCCGGTAAGGGCGGCGGGGCGGTGCGGTGGCGGACGCCCCGGCGCAGCATCGCGTGCGACACGACCCACCAGATGACGGCGACGGCTCCGTAGGAGATGCTCAACGCCCACGCTGCTCCGGCCGACCCGCGCCGGGCCAGGAACACCAGGAGCAAGAGCACGAGCGCAAGCTCGACCCCGGCCATCCAGGTGCGGAGCTGGGGCCGGCCGATGGCGGCGGGGAAGTTCTTCGACCAGACGGTGGCGAGGCGGGCGACGGCGCCGATGAGCAGCACGCGCGCCGGCCCGACGGCGACGTCGTAGCGGTCGGAGTACAGCGCCGGCACCAGCGTGGGCAGCAGCAGCCAGCCGGCGAGAGCGCCGACCACGCCCAGTGCGAGGGCGGCGAGGACGTACTGGTCGAGCACCCGGCGAAGAGACTCGTCCGCTCCGGTGGCCGACATCCGGGCCTGCTCGGGCAGGAGCATGAGCCGCAGCGGAGTGCTGCCCACCAGCACGGCGGTGATGGGCAGCATCGCCACGGCGAGGACGGCGGCCTCTTCCACTCCGGCGCTGCGGGCGACGATGGCAGGCACTATCCCGGCGCCGGCCGACGCGATCGTGGTGGTGATGCTGGTGTGCACGCCGAACCGGAACAGCGGCCGTACCCATGCGCGCACGCCTCCTTGGGCGGCGACGTCTCGGAGCGGCCGCCACGCCAGCCGCCATGCGAGCACGCATTGCACGCTGCTGGCGACGGCCAGGGCGACGGCATATGCCAGCAGCACGGCGGCCTCCGACCCTGTCCGGGCGACCACCAGCACGAGGCCGAGCCGGGTGACCCCGGCCAGGCCGAACGTGATCGCCCGCAGCTGGGCCTTGCCGACGATGAACAGGGCGGCACCGGTCGACCCGTCGAGGGTGTTGGCCAACGCGATGAGGCTCGCGACGCGGACGAGGTCGGGGTCGAGCCGTCCCCGGCTGGCCACCTCGGCGATCGGTGTTGCGGCGGCCAGGATGATCAGCCAGATCCCGATCCCGATGCCCAGGTCGAGGAGGACGGAGCTCCGGAGGAGCCCCTTCAGCTCGCGGCGCGAACCGGTCTCGTCGGCGCGGACGCCGTAGTAGACGACGGCTTCGTCGAAGGTGAGGTCGAGCAGGCTCGAGAGCACCGTGACCACCGAGGTCGCCAGCACCACGGCACCAAAGGCGGAAACGCTCAGGCTCCTGGCCAGGACGACGCTGCTGGCGAGGACGGCGGCGTGACCGAGCCACACCATGACCGACGCCTGCCCCGTGCGGCGCCAGAACGAACGGTCGCGCCAGAGCGACCGGCGGGCGGGGGGCGTCAAGGCCTCGAGGGGGACCTCCGGCGCGTTCGGCCCGTCCGTCGGCGACACCGCGCTACGGCCTGCCGGTCAGGTCGTCGTGAGAGCCGAGGAGGCCGAGAGGCTGCCGGCCTTGGCCCGCGCTCCCGCCGTCGCCGGTTTCTCGAGGAGGTAGAGCGTGACCCAGACGTACCACGCCGGGTCGAAGCGCAGCGCCGAGAGGGCCCGTTCGAAGGGCATGCTGCGGGGCCCGCTCAACGGCAGGCGGACGCACGACAACCGGCTGCCCGTCTCACGAGCGAACGCCTCGAGGTAGCGATCGGTCTGGTCGAGCACGGTCATCCAGCGATGGCGGTCCTTCCCGTAGCCGTAGGTGAGGTCGTACTTGCCCCCGATGCGGCCCTTGAAGAGGAACTTGGCGCGCACGATCCCGTGGGCCAGGTTGGGCAGGGTCACGGCGACGTACCGGCGGCTCGCGCGGAAGAGCTCCTCCAGCCCTCCCTGGAAGTCGTCGAGGTGCTCCACCACGTCGAGCGCTACCGCCAGGTCGACCGCCCCGTCGGCGACGGGGAGGCCGGCGGCGAGGTCGGCGACGACCGAGATGCGGTACGTCTCCTGCGGTGCGAGGTCGACGCCGTGGTAGGTGGGCACCGGTCGGCCTGCGGCCCGCTCCTCCAGGCTGCGCCGGAGGACGCCGTCCCTGCACCCGACGTCGAGTACCGACGTGACGCCGCGGGCCAGTATCCAGTCGCTCAGCTCGGCGTACTTGTCGGTCCGCCAGCGGAGATCGGGCGGGGGCACGGTGGGGCCGGCCGCTACTTCCATGACGCCAGGTCCCTGCCGATGAGCTTCTCGAGCCGCTCGACCTCGTCGGCGAACGAGTTCCGCAGCTGCCCCAACACGCTCTCGTCGGGCGCCTCGCCGTCCGTACCGTCCACCGGCGAGCTGTTCAGGCGGCGGACGACCGCGGGCACGCCCGTCGAGACGAGCCCCTTGAGGGCGCGCCCTCCGAGCGAGCGCTCGACGGCCACGCTGAGCCGGCCCGAGGCGCGGGCCAGAGCCGGCCAGCGGTAGGTGACCGGAGCGTTGACCCGCTTGGTCGCCGACGGGGGTTGCACCTGGTCGTCGACCCCCAGGAAGCGGAAGACCCGGCGGACGGTGCCGACCGGGTCGGCTGACACGTCGTCGTAGAGCAGCACGAGGAACTGGCTGTCGTCGAAGTGGCCGCGCCAGCGCTCGAGGTGGGTCGCGTACCGGCCCTGCTCGAAATAGCTCGGGTTCTCCTCCAACGCGTCCGGGAACGTGAAACCGGGAGGCACGCGCAGGCGGCGCATCTCGTGGCGGTGCTGCGAGAGGGCCCGGGCGACCGGCTCCCGGAGCACGAGCAACAGCTTGATGTCGGGGCGGTAGGCGGCGACGCGGCCGGGCACGTTGGCGTCGTGGAAGTAGCGCGACGTGAACTCCCCGCAGAGCCGGTCCCCGAACTCGAACTGGTTGTGCAGCCACCGGTAGCCGAGCTCCCAGTTGTGGTTGAAGAAGTTCAGCTCCTTGTTGCTCGTCGCCCGGGAGGAGGCGATGCCAGGGTGCTCCTCGAGGCAGGTGAACAGCCAGGAGGTGGCCGCCTTCTGGACGCCGATCCCCACGAAGTCGAGGCGCTCGGTCCCACCGTGCCGACCGCCGCCCACCGCCGTCACGCCACCGTGCGCGGGCAGGGGGGTTCGCACCGCATCGCGCCCACGCTACCTTCCCGGTGGGGGCCGTCAGCGCCCGGCGCGACAATGTTGGCACGACGGACGACGGAGCGATGACGGCGCCGGCCCGGCGGGGCCGTCGGGCGCTGCGGGTGGTGTTCACCGTCGTGCTGCTGTCGGTCGTCGTCTTCCCGGCCGCCACATGGTGGCTGTTCGTGCGCCCCCCTACGGGGGTCCCCGACCGGGCCGACGCGGCCATCGTCCTGTCCGGCACCTGGGAGAAGCGGGTCGAGGAGGGCCTGCGGCTGCTCCGGACAGGGGTGGTACGGACGGTGGTGTTCGTGGGCCGCATCGATTCCCCGGCTGCCGCCGACCTCTGCGACGGCGGCTCGCATCCCGATGGTGAGGTCGTCTGCCTGCTTCCCGAGCCCGACAACACCCGCACCGAGACGCAAGCGGCCGCCGACCTGGCCGAACGGAGGGGCTGGCGCTCCCTGGTGCTGGTGACCTCGACCCACCACGTGTCCCGCGCGGGCATGCTGCTGCGGCGCTGCTACAGGGGCGAGCTGCACGTGGTGGGCACCGACCTCCCGGCCGGCATCAGGCTCACCCCCCGGTTGCTGACCTACGAATGGGGCGCGTTGTTGCGTGACTTCGTGGTGGGTCGGCGCTGCTGACTCAGAACATCACGTACACGGAATGGGGCACGCGCTGGCCGAGCACCTCGGTGGTGGCGTACCGCCGGCCGACCTCCACCAGGCGCACCAGGACCTCCCGCATCTCGTCGCGAACCGGTCCAGGCTGCCAGTAGGAGGCCATCTCGTCGGCGAACCAGTGTGGGTCGGGGTTGGGGTCGTCGAGCGCGCTCGGGAACCTGAACACGCGGTCGAGCGGCAGCGGTGCGACATCCGTCCACCTGGTCGTCGCGGCCGCGGGGTTGGGGCCCATCGGCACCGCGCCCAGCGCCGAGAGCCGGTTGGCGGCGGGGAGGAAATCCTCGTCGAAGATCCGCCGCAACGCCTTGACCATCCCCCGCGGCTCCACCGCCGCCGCGACGTCAGCCTGGGCATCCTCGGCATCCTCGGCGGCCAGGTCGCCGGGCCGCTCGCGCCACGGCGGCTGGTCGGCCTTGGTGAGCACGAAGTCCCCGAGGCTGAGCACGTCCATCTCGGTGCGCATGAAGCACCGGTACGCGTCGTAGGGAGTGCACACGATCGGTTCGCCCCGCACGTTGAACGAGGTGTTCACGATCACCGCGCAACCGGTGAGCTTCTCGACGTCGCTGATGAGGTCGTAGTAGAGGGGGTTGTCCGAACGGACGACGGTCTGCACCCTGGCCGAGTAGTCGACATGGGTGACGGCGGGGATCTCGCTGCGGACCTGGCGGACGACGGGCAGCATGTCGCCGTCAGGCATCTCCAGCCGGGGCACCTCCTTGCGCCTCTCCTTGCGCACCGGGGCCACGATGAGCATGTAGGGGCTCTCGCGGTCGAGCTCGAAGTACTCCGAGGCCTTCTCGGCGAGGACCGACGGCGCGAAGGGCCGGAACGACTCCCGGTACTTGATCCGCAGGTTGAGCTCGGCCTGCATGTCCTCGTTGCGGGCGTCGCCGAGGATCGAGCGAGCCCCCAGCGCCCGCGGCCCGTACTCCATGCGGCCGGCGAAATGGCCGACCACCTTCCCCTCGGCGACGGCCTCGGCCAGGCGGCGGTTGCGGTCGGGCTCGCTCAGCTCTTCCGCCGGCAGCCCGTGGGTCTCGACAAAGGCCCGGATCTCGTCACGGTGGTACTCCGGCCCCCAGTACGAGCCCCGCTGCAGGGGGCGGCCGCCGGGAGCGACCGTGCGCTCACCCTCGAGGTGGCTGTGGTAGACGTCGAGGGCGCCGCCGAGGGCGCACCCGGCGTCGCCGGCGGCCGGTTGCACCCACACGTCGTCGAAGGGCCCTTCGCGCAGGAGACGGCCGTTGGCCACGCAGTTCAGCGCCACCCCGCCGGCGAGGCAGACGTTGCGCTCGCCGGTGAGGCTGTGGGCGTACCTGCCCATGCGCAGCATCGCTTCTTCGATGACGTCCTGCACCGATCGGGCCAGGTCCATCTCCCTGCGGGTGATGCGCGACTCCGGGGCTCGCGCCGGCCCACCGAACAGCTCCTCGAAGCGCTCGTTGGTCATCGACCGGTGGCGGAGGAAGTCGAAGTACTCGAGGTTCAGCTCGATCGAGCCGTCGTCCTTCAGGTCGATGAGGTGGTCGAGGATGAGGCCGACGTACTTCGGCTCGCCATACGGCGCCAAGCCCATCAGCTTGTACTCACCGGAGTTGACCTTGAACCCCGCGAACTGCGTGAACGCCGAGTAGAGGAGCCCGAGGGAGTGGGGGAAGTGCATCTCCTTCACCAGCTCGAGCTCGCGCCCGTGGCCGACGCCGATCGACGCCGTCGCCCACTCGCCCACGCCGTCCATCGTCAGCGTCACCGCCCGCTCGAACGGCGAGGGGTAGAACGCGCTCGCGGCGTGCGACCGGTGGTGCAGGTCCTGCAGCACTCGCCCTGAGAAGCCGAGCTGGGAGCGGATGATCTGGGGGAGGTGCAGCTTCTGGCGCACCCACAGCCCCATGACGTCCACCCAGCTGTCGGCGCCGGCTCCACCGACCGCCAGCTGGGAGTGCAGCAGGCGCTCGAAGGTGAGCGCGGTGTTGTCGTAGTACACGACCGCGGCGAGGTCGTCGACCGAGATGCCGCCTTCCTCCAGGCAGTAGTTGGCCGCATGGCCAGGGAACCCCCGGTCGTTCTTCACCCGGGTGAAGCGCTCCTCCTCGGCGGCGGACACGATGTCCCCGTCCTTGATGAGCGCAGCCGCCGAGTTGTGGTAGAAGCACGAGAGCCCGAGGACGTACGTGCCTTCGGGCCGTCGCCGGTGGACGTGGGGCACCTCCGAGCGGTGGGGCCGCGGCTCGACGGGCGAGCCGGGCGCGGTCGCCACGGAAGGGAGGAGTTCCCGCCGGCGCAAGCCGTCGGCCATGCCTTCCGCCACCAGCTTGTTCCCGTACCGCCCGAAGTGGCCGCCCGGGCGGGGGCTGAGCCGGAGGCGGTCGGCCCAGGGAAGGCCCACGAGCCGGGAAGAGAGGTCGAGTACGTGGATGCCTCGTCGAGGGTCGTCGAGCTCGGCGAAGCGCGTCCGGTAGTCGGGCGAGGCGCCGTAGAGGTAGTGCTCGTAGCTGGGGAGCGGGACGACGACGAGGGGACGGGGCGCGACCTCCGTCGCGAACTCCTCCACCAGCCGGCGCAGCAGCTTCCACGTCGGGTTGTCGGCCGAGCCGTACTCGGTGTACGGCTGGATCTTGCCGAGCCGGTACGCGGCCGCCCGGGCCCGGAGCGAGCCGCGGGTGGCTTCCCGCGCCCGGCCGAGCCGGGTGTCGTTGCGGATCCACTCGAGGACGCGAGGACCAGGTCCGCTCGGCGAGGAGCCGACGCGAGGGTCGATGTCGCCCACTCCCGGGCGCTCCAGCGGGACGGGGACGTTGTGAAGGACCAGGTCGCCCGCCTCGAGGGTGAAGTAGGGCTTGGGTACCAGGATCCGCTGCCCGGTGGCCCGGTCCACCGACACCCGGTGGCTCACGCTGATCCGGCGCACGGTGTCCAGATGGACGGTGAGCACGACCAGGTCGGCGTCGATGTCGCGGGCGAACTCCCGGTAGGTCAGGAGGTGTTGATCGGTGCCCGAGCCCGGGATGCCGAAGTTGTACACCTCGGCACCCAGCAGCTCCTCGAGCTGCTCCGAGTACCGGTCGTCGTTGCCGCAGGCGTCCCCGGCGGTGAAGGAGTCGCCGAACATGAGGATGCGCGGACGGTCGCCCTTCTCGTCCTGGAACTCGACATTGGAGCGGAAGCCGGCCGAGTTGGTGACCACGAAGTAGCCACCGTTGGGCACGCGGGCCCGCAGGTTCGGCACGAAGACGTGGCCGACCGCCGGATGGTGCTGGATGAGCATCCGGTGCTTGGACTGGTTGCTGAGGTACATGTCCGGGTCAGCTCGCCCGCTTGCGCCCGACCATGAGGTAGAAGCCCCCCTCACGGTCGGCGACTGCCATCTGGAGCTGGACCATCATCCGGCGGGCCCGGGTCCCCTGGTCGGCTGGCCTCAGGATGCGTCGGACGTCGGTGCTCCTCTGACCGGGAGCGATCGGCGGGAAGCTGTTCACGAAGTCGAAGCCGCAGCGGTCGAACCACTCCAGCACCTCGTCGAACGAGTGCTGCGACTCATGGGGGTGCTTGTACTGGTCCATGAACCAGGAGTGGCGCTTGCGCTCGCCCTGGCGTCGTCCCCGGAGCGTCGGGTCGAGCTCCTTGAACCGGTCGCCGCTCAAGGCGTACACCTTCCGCCGGACGTTCGTCATCGCCCGACCGTAGCGGTTGTACAGACCGATCAGCACCAGGCCGCCGTCCTTTACGAGCGTCGCGATCGACCGGAACCCGCCGAAAGGGTCGGCGGTGTGGTGCAGCACACCGTTGCAGATCACGAGGTCGAACGAGCCCGGGCGGAACACCGGGCGGAACAGGTTCATCTGCACGAACACCGCATCGTCGATCCCTTCACGGGCTGCGAACTCGTGGGCCAGGCGTAGCGAGTTGAGGCAGATGTCGGTGCCGAAGACGACGCGGCCGCCGGCCGAACCGAGGAAGTTGGTGAGCTGCCCGGTGCCGCAGCCGACCTCGAGCACCCGGGCCCCGGGCGCCAGTTCGTCGTCGAGCACCCGGGCCAGCCCTGAGCGCCGGGCTCGCTCACGTAGCGTCCACACCGAGTCGAAGTCGTCGTAGTTGGGGAAGGGGTTCTCCTCGTAGAACGCCTTCACCGTCTCCGTCACGTCGCCCGGTTCGCCGTGAGCGTCGTGAGGCCAGAACAGCAGCGGGATGCCGTCCTCGCTGCCGAACCGGCGGCCGCAGCCCCCGCACGCCGGGCGTGACGGTTCGCTCACGTCGAGCTGGTGGCCGCACGCCGGGCACGTCATCAGATCCGCGTGCTCGCTCAGTTGTGGCACGACCGCCCCCAGCACCCTTCCTTCGATGGCCTGCAATTGTAGGCGGCGGCCGCGGTGGGCCGGCACCGCCGCGATTCGGGCCCGCCAGGGCGGGCGTACTGTACGGCCGTGGGCTGCGACGGCGAGGTGGTGAAGGCCCCGCGCGCCGTGGCCGCCCTCCTCCTGGGGGCCATGCTGCTCGCTGCGTGCGCCCGGTCCGACGAGAGGGAGCGACCGGCTCCCAACAGCGCCGACAGGCTCATCTTCTGGGCCAACTGCGCTGAGGTCGTCAAGCTCTCGGACGCCCAGCTCGACGAGTGGGAGAGCCGCGGCATCGACGGCTTCGTCTGCGTACACCAGCACCTCTGGGGGCTGGGCGGGAGCCAGCGGTTCGACCCTCGCCCCGGGGCCCCGTTGGCGGGCGAGCCGTACCGGCTCCAGCGCGACCTGCGTGACTCCGACGTCGTCCGCCGCGCCAAGGACCGCGGGATGAAGATGTACCTCGGCTTCTTCCTGGTGAATGCCCAGAACAACGCCACCCCGCTGCTCGACTGGTTCGACGACCGCGGCTGGAGCCAGCGCGTGCTCCCTGCGATCCGGGACGCCGCCGCCGTCGCCCGCCTGCTGGAGTTCGACGGCGTGGCGTTCGACCAGGAGCTCTACGGCCGCGGCGAGGGGGCGCAGAACTGGCCGTGGGACTACCCCGGCAACCGGCGGGGCGAGGCCCAGGTTCGCGCCCAGGTCAAGCAGCGGGGCCACGAGGTCATGCGGGCTGTCCTCGACGTCTTTCCGGGCGTCGATCTCCTGACCTACGCGTACGCCTTCCCCGGCGACTGGAAGTCGGTCGTCCAAGAGGAGCAGAACGCGATCTCCGGTTTCGGGGCCAACTCCACGTTCATCGACTGGTACGACGGGCTCTCCAGCGCCGAGGGGTACTCGGCCATCCGCCTGTTCAGCACCGCGTTCTACAAGGTCTTCACGCCCGCCCGGGACTGGGACACCGCGCTGGCGCACGAGTACAACTCGATCTACTCCCTGTTCTCGCGGCAGCTCTCGAACTGGTCCTATGCGGCGTCGCGCCTCCACCTGTCGCCTGCGATCTGGATCGACGACGGCGATCCCAACGCCGAGGGTGATTACCAAGCGGCCCGCCCGCCGGAGTACGTCGACGCCCAGCTCCAGGCGATGCGAAGCTGGGCGGCGGGCCGGGAGCTGGTGGTCTTCGCCTACCACGGTCTCTACGGCACGGCGGCGGCCCGCTACACCGACGCCTTCGACTACCGGCCCTACGTCCCGAGCCTGCGGCGGGCCAGTGAGCCGGCGGTGGTGGACGACGAGGGCCCCGCCCTCGCGCTCGTCGCCCCGACGGCTGGCGAAGAGGTCCACGTGGCCGGCACCGGCGTCGACCTGCGGGGCACCGCCAGCGACAACCGGGCGGTCCGGGCCGTGACGTGGGAGAACGACCGGGGTGGCGGCGGGGCCGCCCAGATGCGCTGGCAGGTCCGCTGCGGCAACCACCGGGAGGGCTACGAGTCCGAGACCGCCTGGGCGGCCGACGGGATCACCCTCCACCCCGGGACCAACAACATCGTGGTGACGGCGGAGGACGTCAAAGGGCTGCGCACCACACGCCACCTGCGGGTGGTGGCGGGGAGCGGATCGCCCACGCCCGACACCACCGCTCCGGTGGTCCGCCTGGCGTCGCCCGGATGCGCGTCGGCGGTGTGGGGCCGCATCCGGGTGGTCGCCGAAGCGTCCGACAACACGGGCGTCGCCAAGGTGGACTTCCTGGTCGACGGTAGGGTGCTGAGCACCGCGGCGTCGCCGCCCTACGCCTGGGACTGGGACACGTCCACGACCGGTGAAGGCACCGTCACCCTCGGCGTCACCGCCTACGACCATGCCGGCAACCACGCCACCTCGTCGTTCCCCGTCACTGTCCAGCCCCCGCCGTCCCAGTTCGAGGTGAGGCGCGCAGCGGCGCCGCCGGTCGTGGACGGGAGGCTGGCGGAGTACGCTGGCGCCCCCGCCGCCACCTTCGGCCAACCCGGCACGTCGAGCAAGGTCACCGTGCGTGCCCTGTGGGATGCAGACAACCTCTATCTCGCCTTCGACGTGGAGGACCCTGACGTGCAGGCGGCGCCGGGGTCCCGCGACGGCCGGTTGTGGGAGGAGGACTCGGTGGAGTGGTTCGTCGACGTTCGGGGCGACGGCGGGGGGGCGAGCCGTCCCGGCGCGCCGTACATGGCGCCCGACGACCACCAGGGGATCGTGAGCGCCGCCAACGTCCAGTTCGACGCCCGGGGGACCAGTACCGGCGCCCCCGACACGTCGTGGGACGGCCCATGGACGTCACGGGTGGTGCGGGCCGGCCCCAGCGCCGGCGGGGCCCCCGGGTACGCGGTCGAGATCAGCATCCCGTGGACGACCCTGGAGCTCGGCTCCACCCCTCGGGCGGGGCTCACGATCGGGCTCGGCCTGGCCCTGAACGACAAGAGCGGCGACCGCAGCGCGGCAGTGATGTGGCCTGACGTCACGACCGCCTTCCAGAACGCCAGCAAGTGGCCCAAGGTGCGGCTCGCGGCCGGGTGACCACCACGGCCAGGCTCGCCCGCGTCGCCGACGTGCGTCGGCCCCTCGGCCGCGCGGTGGTCCTGGGGCCGACCGCCGCGCTCGTCGGGTTCTCGCTCGCCGTCTTCGGCCAGCACAGCGTCACCTACGCCCTCCTCCTCGCCCTCGGAGCTGCATTCGTCTTCCTCGTCGTCGGTCGGGGGCCGATGTGGTGCCTGGGGTGCCTGGTGTTCCTCGCCGTGCTCGGATGGGCACCGACGCTGGTCAGCTTCGGAGTCATCGACCTGACCCCGCTCGACGTGTTCTACGTCGCGCTCGTCGTCGCCCTCGTGCCCGTCCTCCTCGGGCGCGCCGCCCCGCCGGCCGCGCCGCGCGTGGATCTCGGCCAGCGGGCCATCTGGGTGTTCGTGCTCTTCCTGGGGATCGGCATCCTGGGCATCTACCGCCGCGACCCGGGTTCTGCCGGTGGCTCGTTCGTCTCCTGGATCAGGCTGGTGCAGACGCTCACGCTGACCGCCTTCATCCCGGCCGTGGTGAGGACGCGCTCGCAACTGACGTCGCTGGTGAAGCTCGCAGCCGTGGCCGGCTCGCTGAGCGTCGTGCTGGCCGTGAGCAACCTCACCCGGCCCGCCGACGTGGTCGCCGGCTTGGAGCGGGCCGGGACCTTCCTCGGGCCGAACGCGGTCGGCCTGGTCAGTGCCTTCCTGATCCTGCTCGCCTTGCACAGCCCGGTTCCCTCGGCGCGATGGCGCCGTGGCCTCGTGGTAGCGGTCGGCGTGGTGGGCCTTGTCGCCTCCAAGTCCATCGGCAGCTTCATCGCCATCGCGGTGGTGCTGACGATCGGCGGCTTCGCGTCGAAGGCCCGGCCCGACGTGGTGCGAGAGCAACGCCTCCTCCCCGTGGTGCTGAGGACGCTCGCCGTCGCCGTCGCCGTCATCGACCTGGCCATCGTGCTGCGCCCCGAGAGCGTGCCCGGCCAGGTGGAGTTCCGGAGCAGCAGCACGATGCACCGGGTGCTCGTGGGCGCCGCCGGCCTCGAGATCTTCAAGCAGCACCCCATCGTCGGGGTGGGATGGCAGCAGAGCTCGAACCCGGAGTACATCAGCGACCCCGAGGTGAACCGGGCCTTGCGGTCCCGTTTCCCGGACGCCCACCCGAGGCTCTTCCCCGACGTCTCGGCCACCTCGGTCCACAACTTCTACATCCAGGTCCTGGCGGAGGCGGGGATCGTCGGGTTCGCCCTCCTCCTGTGGGCGCTGGTGGTGGCCTTCGCCAGGACGCGAAGGCTGGTCCGGGACCAGGTGGGGGACCCGTGGGCCTACCAGCAGGCGCGGTTCCTTGGCCTTTCGCTGCTTCTGGTGGTGGTGTGGTTCAACGAGAACCCGCTCTTCGGCGGTCAGCTGCCCACGAACCTGGTCGTGATCAGCCTGGGGCTGGCCCTGGCTCTCGCTCGCATGAGGGGGGAGGATGGGCAACGGCTCGGTTCCGGGTCCGACCGCGCCGACCAACCCGTCGCCTAGTGGTACGGTGACCCCATTACTGGCGGGCCCTTCCCTCCGCGGTAGATCTGTCGGCGGCCGGAAGCTCGGACGGGGCGAAGGCATTGGAGCGCACCCACACCATGGCCGAGCGTCACACGCAGGAGGAGTTGGCGGACGGCCTGCGCGTTGCGGCCCGTATCGTGCGCCGGCGGAAGACGTCCATCCTGCTGTTCATCCTCGTGGTGGTGGGAGCCGGCCTAGCCGGCAGCGCGCTGCAGGACCCGGTCTACGAGAGCACCGCAGAGCTGCTGCTCGAGAGTCGTAGCGCGTCACTGTTCGACCAGAACACGGGGCGGCTCGTAGACCCGTCGCGGCGGATCGAGACCGAGATCCGGGTGCTGCAGAGCCGGCCCGTGCAGGACAAGGTGCGCGAGCAGATCGGGTCGGCGCCGCCGGTCAGCGCCCGCGGTGTCGGCGTGACCGACCTCATCGAGGTGTCGGCGCGCAGCGGCGACCCCCAGGAAGCGGCGCGTGTCGCCAACGCCTACACGGAGGCCTACATCGAGTTCCGGCGGGACTCGGCGGTCAACAACCTCCTCGAGGCCGTCCGGCGGCTCCAGGAGCAGGTCGACCAGCAACAGGCCCACATCAACGACCTCCAGGCCCGCCTGCCCCAGCGCGGTCCCAGCGACCCGTTGACGGCACAGGGACGGGCTCTGGAGGCCCAGCTGGAATCGGCGGTCGCCGGCCAGCAGCTGCTCCGGCAGAAGATCGACCAGATCCAAGTCGACACGTCGCTGACGGGTGGCGGGGCACAGATGGTCACGCCGGCGGAGCCGGCGAGAACACCGGTCGAGCCGCAACCGCTCCGGACGGCGGGGGTGGCGCTGATCATCGGGCTCGTGCTCGGCCTGGGGCAGGCGTTCCTCTTCGAGTACCTCGACGACACGATCAAGACCCGGGAAGACCTCGAGCGCATGATCGGTGAACGGGCCGTGCTCGGCATGACGCCGCTGGAGCGAGGCCGCAAGAGCAAGGACGCGAGCTCCATCGTCTCCCTGCAGCACCCCAGCTCCGTGGTCGCCGAGTCCTACCGTTCCTTGCGGACATCGATCCAGTTCGCAGGCCTGGGGCGGCCGCTGAAGATCCTGCAGGTGACGAGCCCGTCCTCGTCGGAGGGGAAGACGACGACGATCGCGAACCTCGCCGTCACCCTAGCCCAGGCCGGGCAGCGCATCATCGCGGTGTCTTGCGACCTCCGGCGGCCGCGGCTGCACGACTTCTTCGGGTTGTCCAACGACGTGGGCTTCACCTCGATCCTGCTCGGCCAGGCGTCGCTGGCGGAGGCCCTCCAGCGGGTGCCGCGCCAGGACCGGCTGTTCTTCCTCTCCGCCGGTCCCACGCCCCCCAACCCCTCGGAGCTGTTGTCGAGCCCGCGCACGGCCGAGGTGTTCAACGCCCTGAGGGACCAGGCCGACCTCGTGCTCATCGACTCGCCGCCGGTGCTGCCGGTGACCGATGCCGCGGTCGTCTCCCGGGTCGCCGACGGCACGCTGGTGGTGGCGAACGCAGCCTCGACGACCCGGAAGGCCATGCGGGCGACGATCACCACGCTCGACCAGGTGAACGCGCCGATCATCGGGTTCCTGCTCAACGCGGTGAGGGACGAGGAGGCTCCGTACTCCTACTACCGCTACGAGTACTCGCCCTACCCGGCCAAGGCCCCGAACGGCTCCCGGGCCAACGGTGCGGGGAAGAGGTCGGCGAGGGACCCGGGTCGTCGATCGGCCGGCTGAGTCAGCGGGCGCCCGAGGCGGAGTCGAGGAGCAGGTCCTCGACTCGGTCGGCGCAGCTCGAGAAGCACCACCTGGAGCCGAGGAGGCGGGCGCCGTCGCGGAGCCGGCGCAGCCGTTCGGGGTCGGAGCGGAGCTGGCCCAGCACGAGGGCGAACGCCTCGGCGGTCGCCGGCTCCACGATGATCCCCCCGGTCCCGTCCTCCAGCACCTCGCGGATGCCGCCGGCGGCCGAGGTGATCACCGGTGTGCCGACGGTGAGCGCTTCGATGGCGACATGGGGTAGCCCCTCGTAGCTGCTGGCCGACAGGAGTGCGTCGGCCTCCGCCAGGCGGGCCATGACCTCGTCGTGCGCCACGTTGCCGGCGAAGGCGACGCGCGACGCCAGGCCGAGGCGGTCCCGGAGGTCTTCCAGCCTCTGGCGCTCCGGGCCGTCGCCGAGGACCTCCAGCCGGACGTCGTCGGTCCGGGCCACAGCCTCGATCACCACGTCGATGCGCTTGTGCCCGGTCAACCGCGACACCACCACGACCTGGCGGAGGCCGGCCGCGTCCGGCGCCTCCCGCTGCCGGCCGGCCCAGGCCCGGACCCCATTGGGGATCACGGAGACGTCGGCGCGGCCCCGCCATGCCTCCACGCACCGGGCGAGGTACTCGCTCGGTGCGATGACCCGGGTCGCAGCCCGCACCGACCAGTCGCGGACGGTGCGCATGGCCCGGCCGGCAAGCCCGTCCGACGGCGACTGTTGGAACTCGTCGAACTCCTGGGCCGTGACGCCGCGGCGCCGGCCCCGCTCCCAGGCCGGGTCGCCGACGATCTTCACGATGACGGGCCGCCGGGCCAGGCGTGCGCCCAGGACCGCCTCGGCCTGCATCCCGGTGGCGTACACCACGTCGTACCGGGCCCGGTGGCGGACGAGCCACCCGACGACCGCGGCAGCTCGCCCCGCCCACGGCCAGCGCCGGGGAAACCGGACCAGGGCTTGCGTCCGGTCGGTGCCCCGGCCGTCCCACAGCGTGAGGACCGACACGGCGTGGCCCCGTTCGGTGAGGGCGTCGGCCAGGTCGACGACGTGCGTGGCCGGGCCTCCGACGTCGGGCGGGTAGATGCCCGACACCAGGACGGCCCGCAGCGTGCGCCGGCTGGCGGCCGTCCCGGCCGTGGGCTGCATGCCCGTACGGTAGCGTCGGGCGGGATGAGGCGAACCGGCCGGCGCCGCCGCTTCCTCGGCTGAGCGGTGTGCGGGATCGCCGGGGCGGTAGCGGCCCAGGGTGTCGACCGGGCCCAGGTCGAGGGCCAGCTGCGTACCCTGTCCCACCGCGGCCCCGACTCGTCCGGCGTGTTCGAGGGATCGTGCGCCTCCATCGGGCAGACGAGGCTGGCGATCATCGATCTGGAGACGGGCGACCCGCCGATCACCAACGAGGACGGCACCGTCGGGGCGGTGCTTAACGGCGAGATCTACAACTTCGGGCCGATCCGCCAGGAGCTGGCTGCAGGAGGACACCGGCTGGCCACGCGCTGCGACACCGAGGTCCTGGCCCACCTGGCCGAAGGGCTCGAGCCGCGCCAGCTCGCCTCCCGCCTCGAGGGGATGTTCGCCTTCGCCTTATGGGACGACCGGCGGCGCCGGCTCGTCCTCGGCCGCGACCGCGTCGGCAAGAAGCCGCTGTTCTACTGGTCGGAGGGGGGCCGGCTGGTCTTCGGCAGCGAGATCAAGGCGGTGCTCGCCCACCCGTGGGTTCCCCGGCACGTCGACCCGGAGGCCTTCGGGCCGTACCTCACGTTCGGCTGCGTCCCGACGCCCCGGACGTTCTTCTCGGGAGTGCTCAGCCTGCCGCCCGGCCACGTCCTCACCATGGAACCGGGTGGCGTCCCCCAGCTCATGCCCTACTGGGCGCCCGCGATCGCGGGGCCGGGCGGCCCCCGGCACGCCGACCTGTCGTTCGCCGAGGCGTCGGCCGAGGTCCGGCGGCTGCTCACCGCGGCAGTGGAGCGCCGCCTGGTCGCCGACGTGCCGTTGGGTGCGTTCCTCAGCGGCGGCGTCGACTCGAGCGCCATCGTGGGCATCATGGCCTCACTGGGCTCGCGGCCGGTCAGGACGTTCACGATCGGCTTCGAGGGCGCCGGCAGCTACGACGAGCGGGCCTACGCCGCAACCGTGGCCGAGCGGTTCGGCACCGACCACACCGAGTTCGTGGCCAGGCCCGACGCGGTCGAGCTGGTCGAGCGGCTCGTGTGGCACCACGACCAGCCCTTCGGGGACTCCAGCGCGGTCCCGACCTACCTCCTGTCCGAGCTCACGCGCGCCCACGTCACCGTCGCCCTCTCAGGCGACGGGGGCGACGAGCTGTTCGCCGGCTACGACCGCTTCGGGGCGGCTGCCGCCCTCGCCCGTTTCCAGCGGGCCCCGGGCCCGGCGCGCCACGCGGCCCGGCGCCTCGCCCGTCGCCTCCCGGCCCGGGACCGGCGAGGCATCGGGGAGAGCGCCCGGCGGTTCGTCGACGCCGGCGAGCTCGACCTGGTCGACGCCTACCGTTCCTGGGTGGGGTACACGACCGATGCCTGGCGGGACGAGCTGGCCGGCGACGGGGCGTCATGGGCCGACGAGGAGTACCGCAAGCTGTGGGCGGAGTCGGAGGGGGCGCACCTCCTCGACCGCCTCACCGCCCTCAACCTCCGCACCTACCTGCTCGACGACCTCCTGCCCAAGGCCGACCGGGCGAGCATGGCCCACGCCCTCGAGGTCCGCTCCCCGTTCCTCGATCGCGAGCTGCTCGAGTTCGCTCTCCGGCTCCCGCCCCGCTACCGCCGCATCGGGCCGATCGGGAAGCGGGTGCTCAAGCGGGCCGTCGCCGACCTGCTGCCCCCGGCGATCGTCCGCCGGCGCAAGCGGGGGTTCGGCGTACCGCTCGACCGGTGGTTCCGGGGCGAGCTCAGGGCCTACGTCGACCACATGCTGGGCTCCCCGGCGGCCCGGGTACGGGCGCACCTGCGGCCCGAGGCCATCGACCGGCTGCTGGCCGAGCACGGCCGCGGCACGGGGCACCACGGGCAGGTGCTGTGGAGCCTTCTGATGCTGGAGGTGTTCCTGCGCAGGGAGGACCGGTAGACGCTCCTGCCCCGCCGAGGGTGCTGCGGCTGATCACCCGCCTCAACATCGGAGGCCCGGCGCGCCAGGCCCTCCTCCTCACGCGCGAGCTGCCCGACTTCCCGACGGTGCTGGCCGCCGGTGTGCCCCCGGCGGGCGAGGGGGAGCTGTCGGACCCGGACGTTCCCGTGCGGCGCGTGCCACTCGTCCGCTCGATCAACCCGCCGCTGGACGCCAAGGCGGTGGTTGCCGTGCGCCGGTTGCTCGTGCACCACCGGGCCGGCCTCGTCCACACCCACATGGCCAAGGCCGGGTTCGTGGGGCGGACGGCGGCGACGACCGTGCGTCCCCGCCCCCGCACGGTGCACACGTTCCACGGCCACGTGCTGGAGGGCTATTTCCGGGCGCCGTCGCAGCGCGCCTTTCTCGAGATCGAGCGCCGCCTGGCCGCGTGCACCGACGTGCTGGTGGCGGTGAGCACCTACGTTCGCGACGCCCTGCTGGACCTCGGGGTCGGGCGCCCCTCCCAGTACGAGGTCATCCCGCTGGGCTTCGACCTGTCCCCGTTCCTGTCCATCGAGCGCCCCTCGGGGCACCTGCGCCGGGAGCTCGGCGTCACACCGGAGACGCCGCTCGTCGGCATCCTGGGGCGGCTGGCGCCGATCAAGGACCATGAGACGATGCTGCGCGCCCTCGCCCTGGTCCCCGGGGCCCACCTGGCCGTGCTCGGCGACGGGGAGCTGCGGTCCCGGCTGGAGCGGGCCGCTGCCGGGATGGGGGTGTCGGGGCGCGTCCACTTCGTCGGGTGGCGGATCGACGTGGCGGCGTGCATCGGCGACCTCGACGTGGTGGCCCTGACCAGCCGCAACGAGGGAACGCCGGTGTCGTTGATCGAGGCGGCGGCCACGGGGCGCCCCGCGGTCGCCACCCGTGTGGGCGGTGTCGCCGACGTCGTGCAGCACGGCGTCACCGGCTACCTCGTCGAGCGGGGTGACGCTGCGGCGGTGGCGGGTTACCTGCGCCGACTTCTGGACGACCCCGCCCAGCGGCGGCAGATGGGCGAGGCAGGCCGGGCCCACGTGCGCGACCGGTACAGCCACGTGAGGCTGCTCCGCGACATCGCCGAGCTCTACCGGGCGCTGCCGGGGAACGTCAGCCGGCGCGACGGGCCCGGATGACCCACCCGCCGAAGAGGGGCTCGACCCGGAACTCGGCGGCATCCTCCATACGCCAGCCCAGCAGCTCGTCGGGCCCGTAGACGAAGTTGTAGGGGTTCACCAGGTTGTCCATCCAGAACCGCTGGGCGTTCTCCCGGTTCAGGCGGTAGGGGAAGGAGGGCACCACCCTGTTCAGCACCGGGCCCAGCGCTCTGGTCGCCGCCCCGTAGAGCCAGCACAGGCGCCAGAGCACGACGGGGTGGAGCCGGCTGTGCGCCTGTCGCACCGCCCGGCTGGCCTTGTAGAGCGAGGGCGAGCGCTGGCGGAGGCGGTCGCCGTAGACCCAGACGTGGAGCGCGCCGCCGGATCGGAGCGCCGACCAGCACGCCCCGAAGGCGGCTTCGGGGTCGGGCGTGTGGTGCAGCACCCCGAAGGACAGGCACTGGGCGAACGTGCCCGCACGCAGTGGCGAGTGCAGAATGTCGCCCTGTACGACGGACGCGGCGCCGGGGCCGGCGACCTGGGCGACCCAGTCGACGCCGCCGGAGAGGTCGATGCCCACCAGGGCCATTCCGGGGTGGCGCTTGTGAAGGATGCGCAGGAAGCGTCCCAGCCCGACCCCGACCTCGAGGGTGGGGCCGGCGGGGTCGAGGTCGGCCCCCCCGAGGAACTTCTCCAGCGTTCCCCGGCTGGTCTCCTCCGACCGGGCGGCGGCCTCGGGACGCGACCACAGCTGCTGGTAGAGCCGGCGCCAGTTCTCGGAGTAGCCGCGGGACGTGAGGGCGGTCAGCCTCGCCCTCCCCGGCGAGTGCTCGGGGCGGAGCCGCTCCCGTGTGGGTGCGGCCAGGCGGGACCAGTTCTGGGCCAGGAACGTGGCCCGCGGCTCCCCGACCAGGAGGCGAGGGATCCCCTCTACGACGGGGAACACCCGCTGGCAGGACGAGCACGTCAGGTGGCCGTCACGGGGAAGGGCACGCTCCTCGAACTCGCCCCCGCACAGCGGGCAGGCCAGGAGGGTGAGCAGGCCCTGGTCGTGCCCGGTCACGTCCTGCGGCTCCCCGGCGGGGCCGGTGCTCACGCCGGCCGGACCAGTGCCGGTATGGCGTCGGGGGCGACGGGCTGGCGGCCGTCGTGCTCGACGAACGTCTCCCACCACAGCCCGAAGCAGACCGCCTTCCAAGGGACCACCCACCGGTCGTGGGCACCGGCCAGGTAGGACTCCACCCGGGCCACGAGGGCGCCCGGATCGACCCCGGCAGCCTCGGCCATGGCCCGGGCCCGGTCGCCGGTGCCGAAGTAGGAGACCCACGAGCGGAGGGCGGGGTCCTCCCGGAGCCACCGGTAGAACGGGGCGCTGAACCCCCGCTTCCGGCGGTAGACGATGTCGCGAGGCAGCACGCGCGCCGCCAGCCGCTTGGGCAGGAACTTCCGGGTGATGCCGCGGACCTTGAGGTGGGCAGGCAGGCGCAGGGCGAACTCGAGCACGTCCCGGTAGACGAGGGGAGACCGCGCCTCGAGCGAATGGGCCATCGACGTGCGGTCCACCTTGGTGAAGAAGAGCTCGGGCAGGAGGCTCTGGAACTGGAAGAGCATGGCCCGCTCGACGAGCCCGGAGGCCGACGACAGGTCGGCGTAGGACCGGCGCAGCGCGAGGAGGCTGGACCGGGTGGCGGCGTCGACCAGGTTGTCGCCCCCGCCGTCGCCCATCACCGCGAACAGCCGGTCGAGGTCGTCGCCGGCTCCGCTCGCAGTCGTGATGCGGTCGGCGGCCTTGTGGGCCCGTGTCCCCCGCACGCCGCCCACCCTCCCGGCGGCGCCGATGAGCGATGCGGCCGCGTCCAGTGCGGGTGCTGGCATGCGGGACAGGTAGTCGGTCGCCCGCAGGGCCAGGTACCAGTCGTAGCCGCCGAACAGCTCGTCGCCCCCGTCGCCGGTGAGCGCGACGGTGACGTCCTCGCGGGCCCGGCCCGCCACGGCCGAGGCGAGCACCATGGAGGCGTCGCCGAACGGCTCCTCCATGTGCCAGACCAGCCGCGGCAGCGCCCCCGCCACGTCGCCGGGCCTGACCTCGACCTCGTGGTGGTCGGTGCCCAGCAGCCCGGCGATGCGGCGGGCGTCGGCCGCCTCCGACATGCGAGCGTCGTCGAACATCGCGGTGTACGTGCGCACCGGGCCGCCGGCGAAGCGGCCCATGCGGGAGACGACGAGGCTCGAGTCGACGCCCCCGCTCAGGAACGCCCCGACGGGCACGTCGGCCACCATCGTGCGGCGCACGGCCTCGTCGAGCAGCCGGTCGAGCTCCTCCTCCGCCTCGGCGGGCGTGAGCCGCAGCCGCTCGGCCGGCGGGGACCAGAACGGCCACACGTCGGCCACGCCGGTGGCGAGGTCGAGCCGCAGCACGTGGCCGGGCCGCAGCTTCTCAACCTCGCGGTAGATGCTGAGGTCGCCGACGGGGCGGCCGAAGGCGAAGAACGACTGAGCGGCCAGGGGGTTGAGCTGGCGCCCGACGGGCAGCTCCTGGAGGATCGCCTTGATCTCGGAGGCGAAGGCGAAGAACGAGGGCGTGCGGCAGTAGAACAGGGGCTTCTCGCCGGCGACGTCCCGGGCCAGGTAGAGGCGCCCTCGGGCCCGGTCGACGACGGCCAGGCCGAACATCCCCTTGAGGCGGGCGAAGCACTGCTCGCCCCACTCCTCGTAGGCGTGCACCACCACCTCGGTGTCGGTGCGGGTGCGGAACGCGTGGCCCGCCCGGCGCAGCTCGGCGCCGAGGTCGTCGAAGTTGTAGATCTCGCCGTTCAGGGCCACCCAGACCGACTCGTCCTCGTTGGGGATCGGCTGGTGGCCTCCGGCCACGTCGATGATGGCGAGGCGCTCGGTGCCGATGCCCACGGGGCCGTCGCACCAGGTGCCGGAGTCGTCGGGCCCGCGGTGGTGCAGCCAACGCAGCATGCCCTTCAGGGTGGAGGCGCCGACGGGGCCGCCACCGAGGTCGACGTAGCCGGCGATGCCGCACATCAGCGCCGGCCCCCGGAGCCTGCCGCAGCGGCGGGCGCCGGCCGGGCCCGCTCGTGCAGCTCGAGGAACAGCCGGACGAGGCGGTCGGCCAACTGCTCGAACTCGTGGAGGGCGATGACTTGGGCGCGCAGGTCGTCGCCGATCTGGCGGCGACGGGCGGCCGGCTGGGTGAGCAGCCGGGCCAGCCGGGCGGCCAGGTCGTCGGCATCGCCGTGGCCGAACAGCAGGTCGTCCCGGTGGGGCCCGAGCGTGTCCGCGAACCCCTCGTTGGCCAGGACGGAGGGGACGCCACAGGCCATGGCCTCCCAGGCCACCTTGTCGCCGAAGCCGGTGGGGGAAAGGTTCACGAAGACGGCGGCGCGCCGGTACCAGTCTGGGAGCTCCTCGAACGGGACCAGGGGATGGAACCACACCGTGTCCTGGAGGCCGAGCTCGGCCACGTCGGCCCGCACCGCCGACAGGTAGTCCTCGTCGGTGGGCACCGCCGGCCCCCCCACGATCCCGACGGTGAAAGGCTGCGAGAGCGTGCGTTTCAAGACGGCGGCGGCGCGCACCAGCGTCCGCACGTCCTTGGCCGGAGAGACCCGCCCGACGTAGAGCACGAGAGGCGGGTCGTCGGCGGAGGGACCGGGGGGGCCCGGGGCGAAGCGCCGGGTGTCGATGCCCTGACCGGTCACGACCAGCTTGTCGTGGCGGTAGGGGTAGGCGCTGGGCACGCTGGCCACCATGCGGTCCGAGACCCGGTGGGCGAGGCGGAGCTGGTTCGACACCTTGGGGTGGGCGTACCACGTGGCGATCGGCACCCGATCGACTTTGAGCAGGGGGCCGGCCATGACCGTGAACAGCGGCATCATGTGGGAGAAGCACACGTCGACGCCGTCGCGGCGCACCGCTCGCAGGCTCCGGTAGAACTCGACGACCCGCCGTGGCTCGCTGTAGCCCTTCTCCTTGCCGAGGGAGTGGACGGTCACGTTGGCGGGGAGCCGGTGGGGGCCCTCCCGCATCGTCACCACGTGGACCCGGCGCGTCCGCTCGGCCAGCGCCTCGACCCACTTCGTGGTGAACGCGAGCAGAGGGTCGGCCTCGTCGGTGGCGAGGTTGAACACGAGCAGCCGGAGGTCACTGTGCAGCACGGCGCGCTTCGATCCAGCGGGCGAGATCGGCGACGTGCCGGTGGTACGCCCCCACCGGGTCCCGCTCCAGCAGCCGGGCCCGGGCGTTGTCGCCCATCGTCCGCATGCGGTCGTGGTCGGCGAGCAGGCCGGCCACGGCAGTGGCCAGGGCGGCGGGGTCGTCGGGGGGCACGAGCACTCCCGTCTCGCCGTCGACGATCTGCTCGGGGATGCCGCCCACGGCCGTCCCCACCGCCGGGCGGGCCCGGGCGTGGGCCTCCATCACGATCCTCCCCAGCCCCTCGGAGCGGGAGGGGAGCACGAGCAGGGCGCTCTCGTCGAGCAGCCGGGCCACGGCCGGCCGGGGGAGGCGGCCGGCGAAGCGGACGTTGGTCTCGGGGCCGAGGCGCGCCGCCATGGCCTCCAGCGCAGACCGCCGGGAGCCGTCTCCGGCGATCACCAGCTGGGCGCCCGGCACCCGCTCGGCCACGGCCGGCCACGCCGACAGCAGCACGTCCACGCCCTTGGTCGGCTCCAGGGCGCCCACGTACACCACCTGGGGCCTCTGCGGGAGCGGGCAGGGCGCAGCCTCGATGAACTGCCCGAAGTCGCTGAAGGTGGTCAGGGGCAGGGCCACGCCGCGGTAGCCGGCCTGCCGGGCCAGGCGCTCGGTGTACTCGCCGATGGTCCGCACCACGTCGGCGTGGGCCACCGCCCACGTCGCGCCCCGGTCGGCCACCGGCTGCACCACCCGGCGCAAGGGGCTGCCGTACAGGCGTGTGGCGGTGCGCCAGTCGCCCCGTACCTCGACGGCGATCGCCGGCCGCACCCGGCGGGGGAGCAGGCGGGACAGGACCAGCGCGGGCAGCGCCTCGAACGGGCTCTGGCAGGTCACGGCCGAGCCCCGCCTCGTTGCCACCGCCAGCGCGATCGGTGGGCCGCACGCGTAGAACACGGGCGCCGGCACGCCGACCGTGCGTACCCCGCTTCGGCGGCTCAGCCCGGGCCGGGCGGCGGCGACGACGACCGCGTCGAGGTAGCTGGCCAGCACCGAGAACTTCCGGTCGAGGTCGCCGGGGGTGACGCTGGTGAGCCCGGCCTTCCCGAGGAACACGGCCCGAGGAAGGGGGGTGGGGCCGTGCGAGCACGCGCCGGAGGGTGCAAGTCCGGCTCCGCCCTCGGCACGTCGTGCAACACCAGCCCGCACGGGGGAAGCCTACTGGAGGTAGGCGCGGCGGCCCGGTGGGGGGTACGGCCAGTTTCGGGCCGCGTGAAGGGGGTAGGCTGGCGGGCAGTGCTGGGGCAGACGTACCTGATCACCGGCGGAGCGGGGTTCATCGGCTCTCACCTGGCGGACGCCTTGCTGGCGCGCGGCGACCGGGTGATCGCCCTCGACAACCTGTCCACCGGCCGGCTCTCCAACCTCGACGGCGCACGGTCGCTCCCGAGCTTCCGCTTCGTCCACGGCTCGGTGCTCGACGAGCTGGTCGTCGACGAGCTCGTGCACGAGTGTGACGTGGTCGTCCACCTGGCTGCTGCGGTCGGCGTCAAGCTGATCGTGGAGCAGCCGCTGCGGTCGTTGACCACGAACATCCGGGGTTCGGAGATCGTGATGGAGGCCAGCCATCGCTACCGGCGCAAGGTGATGGTGACCAGCACGTCGGAGATCTACGGCAAGAACACCGCCGTCCTCACCGAGAAGTCCGACCGCATCCTGGGGTCGCCGTCTGTGGCCCGCTGGGCATACTCCACCGCGAAAGCCGTCGACGAGATCCTCGCCTACGCCTACCACAAGGAGCGGGGCCTCGAGACGATCGTGGTCCGCCTGTTCAACACCGTCGGCCCGCGCCAGAGCCCGGCGTACGGGATGGTGATCCCGCGCCTCGTGCGACAGGCCGTGGCCGGGGGGCGGCTCACCGTGTACGGAGACGGCGAGCAGACGCGGTGCTTCTGCCACGTGGCTGACGTGGTGCAGGCCCTCCAGCTCCTGCTCGACGAGCCGGCCGCGGTGGGCGAGGGCTTCAACGTGGGGGCGAGCGAGGAGATCAGCATCCTCGACCTGGCGCGCGAGATCGCGGGCCGCACCGGCGACCGGTCGACGGTGGAGCTGATCCCCTACGACCAGGCCTACGAGTCGGGGTTCGAGGACATGCTCCGACGCGTGCCCGACACCACCAAGATCCGCACCCTCACGGGCTGGCAGCCGCGCCGGAACCTCGACGACATCCTGGGCGAGGCGATCGAGGAGGCTCGCCTCGAACTGGACCGGGCCGAGGTCTTCCCCATCACGGCCAGCTCGTAGCTCAGCCTGAGGTCGCCGGCCCCGCGCGCAGCGGTTGAGCCGGCGGCGTCCGTTGCCCAGGCGGCTGCTCCTACAACCCGGGGAAGGTGACGCCGGGCGGGAACCGGTCGGGGATGGTGGTGTGAGGCGGCACCGTCGTGGGCGGCGGCTCCTCGGCAGGCGGCACCGTCGTGGGCGGCGGCTCCTCAGCCGGCGGCGGCGGCACCGTCGTGGGCGGCGGCTCCTCAGCCGGGGGCGGCGGCACGGTCGTGGGCGGCGGCTCCTGAGCCGGGGGCGGCGGAGGCGAGGTGGTCGGTGGTGGGGGCGTCGTGGGCGGCGAGGTGGCGGGCGGCGGCTCGGTGGGCGGCGGCGCGGGCGCGAGCGTGGGAGGCGGCTGATTCTGGGCAGGAGGGGGCCCCAAGACGGGCGGGCTCGGCTCCGGGGCCGGTGCGGGGGCCGGCGCCGGGGCAGGCGCAGGGGCCGGGGCCGGGGCCGGGGCAGGGGAGCTGCGAGGGGCAGGTGCCGCCGAGCCTCCGCCGCCCGACGCTCGAGGAGGCGAGGCGATCTGGACGACCGGGCCGCCGGCCAGGGCGACCTGCACCGTCGAGGACTGGTCGGCGGGCGGCGCTTCGGGGGCCGGTTCGGGGGCGGCCAGGGCAGGGGCGGCCAGCGGGGTGTTGGGGAGCCGGACCGGGGCCGGCGAGGTGACGCGGGGCGTCGCCGGCCCGGCGACGAGCCCGGTGGGGGCAGAGGAGGGACGGGGGAAGCCGGCGATGACCGCCCCGACGACCACGCCGACGGCCAGGACCAACGCGGGCGGCAGCCAGTGCAGGTCGCGGAACACGCTACGAAAAAGGCCCCATCTCGTCGGGGAAGGGTCCACGGACTCCCCTCAGCATCGTCCGCCGCCTCGGGCGCTCGGGCGCCACTCTACCGGCTCCCGTGCGGCCTTCCCGCACCGCGGGCGGCCGAAACCTCAGGCGCCGAAGGCAGCCGCCGTGCGGCGCAGGCCCTCCTCGAAGGAGATACGGGGGCGGAAGCCGAGCGCCCGGGCGGCGGCGGCGAGGTCGGCGTGGGTGTGGCGGACGTCGCCGGGACGAGGGTCGGTGTGGACCGGCGGCTGCACCGGGCCCACCACGTCCCCCAGGACGGCGAGCAGGTCGAGCAGGCTCTTCCGCTCGGCCCCGGCGATGTTGTACGCCGCTCCCTGGGCTGACTCGGGCGGGGCCCCGGCCGCAGCCAGGTTGGCCTCGACCACGTCGCTGATGTAGGCGAACGACCGGCTCTGGCGCCCGTCGCCGTGCACGACGGGTGGCACACCGTCACGGATGGCCCGGATGAACAGGGGGATGACGGCGGCGTACGCCGAGTCCGGCCGCTGGCGGGGCCCGAAGACGTTGAAATATCGCAGGGACACCGTCTCCAGGCCGAACAGCTCGGAGAACACCCGGCAGTACATCTCGCCGGTGAGCTTGGTGACGGCGTAGGGCGAGCGGGGGATGGTGGGGGCGGACTCGGAGGTCGGCAGCTGCTCGGCACCCCCGTACACGCTGCTGGAGGAGGCGTAGACGACGCGGCGCACCCCGGCGTCACGTGCCGCGGTGAGCACGGTGAGCGTGCCGTGGGAGTTGACCCGGTCGGTGGCGAGGGGGTCCTCGACGGAGCGGAGCACGGCCCGCAGGGCGGCCTGGTGGTACACCACGTCGACCCCGTCGACGGCCTTGCGGACCACGTCCTCGTCGGCCACGTCGCCCTCGATGAGCTCGGCGGCGGGGTGGACGTTGTCGATGAAGCCGGTGGAGAGGTTGTCCAGCACCCGGGTCTCGGCCCCGCCGGCGATCAACGCATCGACGAGGTTGGATCCGATGAACCCGGCGCCGCCGGTGACGAGCGCCCGCACGACGGCGATGTTAGCCAGCCGGTGACCCGCCCTCGCTCACCGTCATGCGGTGGCGGGCCGGGCCCCGACGTTGGGCAGGGGGCGCGCCAGCGGGTCGGTCGTATCGCCGGCCGGGTCGGCGGGGGCGTCGGTGACCCGGGGCGGGCGGCGCAGGAACCTGCGCTCCACGGCGTAGAACGAGGCGGTGGCGATGGCGATGGACAGGGCGACGGTGGGGAGGACGGGCCAGCCGAACCACAGCAGGAAGGCATGCCACAGGTACAGCCCGTAGCTGATGGTGCCGAAGAAGCGCAGCACGGGGTGGGCCAGCCACCGGGTGCGGAAGGCGTGGCATAGGGCGACCGCGCCGGCCGCCACCGCGACCGTGTAGGCAACCAGGTCCGCGGTGGGGAGGAAGAGCAGCGACGCCCCGAGCACGGCGAAGGCGGCCCGGCCCAGCCAGCGGGGCACGGCTACCGGGCGGGCGGCGAGCAGGCTGCCCAGCATGAGGGCGACCCAGTGCATGCCGGAGCCGAGGTCGACGCCGGCCAGGCGGAGGGCGGGCCGGCTCACCACGGTGAGCCCGATGACTGCGATCGCGGCGTAGGTGACCGCCCGCCGGCCCCGCCGGGCGGCCAGGAGCAGCACCGCCGGCCACAGCAGGTAGAACTGCTCCTCGACGGCCAGGCTCCAGGTGTGCCCCAGGGCGCGGTCGCTGGGCCAGCCGATGGCCGACTGGAGGTTCTCGGTGTACGTGGCGGCCCGGGCGATGCTGCCCAAGGCGGCGGTGCGGGCGTCGCCGTGGTACACGACGAGGGCGTACGTCCCGTAGGCGGCGAGGACGATGGCGAACGCGGGCAGCAGCCGCCGGGCCCGGCGGAGGTAGAAGCCGCCCATGCGCACGGTGCCGGTCTCCTCCTGCTCCCGCAGGAGGAGGGAGGTGATGAGGAAGCCCGAGAGGACGAAGAACAGCTCGACGCCGAAGAGCCCGCCCCCGCTCACGAACGGTGTGTTCTCGAACAGCCGGCGGTTGGTGGGCGAGACGCCATCCCACATGTGGGCGAACACGACGAGGAGGATGGCGACGCCCCGCAGGCCGTCGAGTTGCGGGACCCTTCGCCGGTCGCCGTGTTGGTCGCCGTCTTGCATATCGGCGCCCGCCTCCCGTGATGCTCGGCTGCGTGCACCCCCTCCGCCCGCCGAACGTACCAGCCCCGGGCCCGGCCCCCCGACCGGCAGGGCGGCGGCGGTTGGCTAGGGTCGCCGGAGTGGCAACGTGCCTCAACGCGCGCCGTAAGCAGCGGGAGCGGCGGTGAGCGGTCCAGCACGGGCCCTGACCATCTGGCTGACGGGGCTGCCGTCGGCGGGCAAGTCGACGATCGCCAGCGCGCTGGCGGCGCGGCTGGCGGCCGAGGGCAAGCCGGTCGAGGTCCTCGACGGCGACGCGGTACGGGCGGTGCTGAGCCAGGACCTCGGGTACTCCCGGGCCGACCGGGAGCGGAACATGCGCCGGGTCGGCTGGGTGGCCGACCTGCTCAGCCGCAACGGCGTCTTCGCTGTGTGCGCGTTGATCTCGCCCTACCGCGACGTACGGGCCGAGGTGCGGGGGTGGCACGGCGACCGCTTCCTCGAGGTCCACATCGCCGCCCCCAAGGAAGTGTGCGAGGCCCGCGACGTCAAGGGTCTGTACGCCCGCCAGCGCGGCGGCGAGATGACCGGGCTCACGGGGGTGGACGACCCCTACGAGCCGCCCCTCGCACCCGAGGTGGTGCTCGCCACCCACGAGCGGTCGGTGGAGGAGTGCGTCGAGGCGGTCATGGCCGCGGTGGCCGAACGGCTCGTCCCTCTCGGGAGCGGGCTCGGCGCCCACCGGTAGGCTCGGCGCCGATGCCGGCGACCGTGGGCGGCCGGGCCGCCCCCTACGACTACGAGCTCTCCCACCTCGCCGCCCTGGAGGCGGAGGCCATCTTCGTGATGCGGGAGGTGGTGTCCGAGCGGGAGCGCCCCGTCCTGCTGTTCAGCGGGGGCAAGGACTCCATCGTGCTGCTGCGGCTGGCGGAGAAGGCGTTCCGGCCGGCCCGGTTCCCCTTCCCGGTGCTCCACGTCGACACCGGCCACAACTTCCCCGAGGTGCTCGAGTTCCGGGACCGCCGCATCGCCGAGCTGGGGGAGCGGCTGCTGGTGGCCCGCGTCCAGGACAGCATCGACTCGGGCCGGGTGGCCGAGGAGCCGGGTCCCCAGCCGTCGCGCAACCGCCTCCAGACCACCACGCTGCTCGACGCGGTCGCCGAGCACGGCTTCGACGCCTGCTTCGGGGGCGCCCGCCGCGACGAGGAGAAGGCACGGGCCAAGGAGCGGGTGTTCTCGTTCCGTGACGAGTTCGGCCAGTGGGACCCCAAGAACCAGCGGCCCGAGCTGTGGGGCATCTACAACGGGCGCATCCGCACCGGGGAGCACATCCGGGCCTTCCCGATCTCCAACTGGACCGAGCTCGACGTGTGGGAGTACATCGCCCAGGAGCGGCTGGAGGTGCCGCCGATCTACTTCGCTCACCGCCGGACCGTGTTCGAGCGCGACGGGATGCTGTTGGCGGTGTCGCCCTACGTGTCCCCGGGCCCCGGCGAGGAGCCGTTCGAGGCCACCGTCCGCTTCCGCACGGTGGGCGACATGTCCTGCACCGGCGCCGTCTTCTCCACCGCCGGCACGCTGGCCGAGGTGATCGCCGAGGTGGCGGCCACCCGGGTCACGGAGCGGGGCGCTACCCGGGCCGACGACCGCTTCTCCGAGGCGGCCATGGAGGACCGCAAGAAGGAGGGGTACTTCTGATGGACCTCCTGCGCTTCGCCACCGCCGGCTCCGTCGACGACGGCAAGAGCACGCTGATCGGCCGGCTCCTCTACGACTCCAAGCAGCTCTTCGAGGACCAGCTTCAGGCGGTGGAGCGGGCCAGCGCCCAGCGGGGCTTCGGCTACGTCAACCTTGCCCTGCTCACCGACGGGCTGCGGGCCGAGCGGGAGCAGGGGATCACCATCGACGTGGCCTACCGCTACTTCGCCACGCCCCAGCGCCGGTTCATCATCGCCGACACTCCCGGTCACGTGCAGTACACCCGCAACATGGTCACGGGTGCGTCGACCGCCGACCTGGCCGTCATCCTGGTCGACGCCCGCAAGGGCCTCACCGAGCAGTCCAAGCGCCACGCGTTCATCGCCACCCTGCTGCGCATCCCCCACGTCGTGGTGTGCGTCAACAAGATGGACCTGGTGGACTGGGACCAGTCCGCCTACGCCGCCGTCAAGGACGAGTTTCGCCACTTCGCCTCCCGCCTGGAGGTTTCCGACCTGGCGTTCGTGCCCATCAGCGCCCTCCACGGCGACAACGTGGTCGATCGCTCGGACAACATGCGGTGGTACCGCGGCCTCCCCCTTCTGACCCTCCTCGAGGAGGTGCACATCGCCTCCGACCGCAACCTCGTCGACCCCCGCTTCCCGGTGCAGTACGTGATCCGCCCCCATTCCGACGACCACCACGACTACCGGGCCTACGCCGGCCAGGTGCTGGGCGGGGTGCTACGCCCCGGCGACGACGTGGTCGTGCTGCCCTCGGGGGTCGAGACGACGATCGCCGGCATCGACACCTTCGACGGGCCGGTGGAGGAGGCCTTCCCCCCCATGTCGGTGGCGCTGCGGCTCGCCGACGAGGTGGACGTGTCGCGGGGCGACATGATCTGCCGCCCCCACAACCGTCCCCACGCCGGCCAGGACATCGACGCCATGGTGTGCTGGATGAGCGCCGACCGCCCGTTGACCGTGGGTGGGCGCTACGCCCTCAAGCACACCACCCGCTGGGCCAGGGCCATCGTCCGCGACGTGCGCTACTGCCTCGACGTCAACACCCTCCACCGGCGGGAGGAGGCCACGTCGCTGGGGCTCAACGACATCGGTCGGGTGACGCTGCGCGTCACCTCGCCCCTGATGTTCGACGACTACCACCGCAACCGCTCGACGGGGAGCTTCGTCCTGGTGGACGAGGTGACCAACGCCACCGTCGGGGCGGGGATGATCCGGGCCGGCGGGTACTGACGGCGGCGCGGTCGAGGGCGGCGGAGGACCCGGTGGGAGCGGGGAGACGAGGGTGGACCTGAACCCGGCGGTGCTGGTAGTGGAGCCGGCCGCCTTCGCGGCGGCCGCGGCGGTGCTGCGCTACTCCCACCGGGTGGAAGCGTGGCGGCCGTCGGCGGTGGCGCTGGTGGCCGGCCTGTCGGCAGGGGCGGCGGGCATGGCGGACGGATCGCCCACCGGGCTGGCGCTCCTCGACGTGGTGCTGCTGGCGGCGTTGGGGGCGGCGGGCGCCCTCGCCGGGCTGTGGGCCAGGCCTCCGTGGCTGCTGGCGGCGGCGGTGGTGGCGGCGGCCGCCGGTGTGGGAGGCCTCGGCTTCCCGCTGGCCCTGGCGGCCCTGGGGCTGGTGCTGGCCACCCTGCTCGTGCAGGACGAGCCGGTGATCAACGGGGTGGCCGGGGCGCTGGTCGTGCAGGCCTCGCTGCGGCTCGCCCAGCCCCAGGAGGGGGGCATGACGGCGTTGGTGGCCGCAGTGGCCCTCGGGCTGCTGTTCGTGCCTGTGACCGGGCGGCTCCGGCGCCAGCGGCGGCGGCTGGTGGTGCGGGCCGCGGTTGGGGCGGGCGTCGTGGCGGTGCTGGGCGCCTTCGCTCTCGGCGTGGCCGGGCTGATGGCCTCGGATCCCCTCCGCCGGGGCCTGTCGACCGCGACGGCGACGATCCGCGGCGCTCAGGCGGCCGACGCGTCGGCGGCGGCCGAGCCGCTCGCTGCCGCCCGGCGGGACTTCGCCGAGGCCCGGTCCGTCCTGGAGTCCCCCTGGGTGTGGCCGGCCCGGGCCGTCCCGGTCGTGGCCCAGCACTGGCGGGTGCTCAGAGAGGCGGCCCGGTCGGGGCACGAGCTGGCCGGCGCCGCCCACCGGGCCCTCAGCGCCCCCGCCCTGAGCGACGTCCACATCAGCGGCGGGCGGGTCCCGGTCGAGCGGCTGGCCGCCGTCGAGCCCACCATGGCCGATGTCGCGGGCCGCGTCTCGGAGGCCCGCCGCCGGCTCGACGGGGTGCGGTCGATGTGGCTGGTGCCCCCGGTGCGGGCCGAGTTGGACGAGCAGCGGCGGAGGATCGCCGGGATCGAGCGCACCAGCGACCTGGCGCTGCGGGCCATGCCGCTCGTGCCCCGCCTGCTGGGCCAGGACGGCCCCCGGCGCTACTTCCTCGCCCTGCAGACCCCCGCCGAGGCCCGGGCAGGGGGCGGCTTCATCGGCAACTTCGGCGAGATCACCGCCGACCGGGGACGGTTGGAGCTGGTCCGCTTCGGCCGCCAGAGCGAGCTGACCGACGCAGCCGGCGCCGAGCGGCGCCGGCTGCACACCGCCCCCGACGAGTTCCTGGCCCGCTACGGGCGGTTCAACCCGGAGCGGCACTGGGCCAACGTCAACCTCTCCCCCGACTTCCCCACCGACGCCCGGGTGATCGCCGACCTCTACCCCCAGTCGGGCGGCGCCCCCATCGACGGGGTGATCGCGGTCGACCCGGCCGGGCTGGCGGCGCTGCTGCGGGTCGTCGGGCCGCTCCGGGTGCCGTCGTGGCCGGAGCCGATCACCGCCGACAACGCCCTCCAGGTACTGCTGGCCGACCAGTACCACCGCTACGAGGCGCAGGCCGAGGACCTCTCAGGCCGCATCGACTTCCTGGGCGAGGTGGCCCAGGAGGCGTGGCGGCGGCTGACCACCGACGACCTGCCGCCCCTGCCCGAGCTGCTGGCCGCCCTCGGCCCGGCCGTGGGAGACAAGCACATCCTGCTCTTCAGCACCCGCCCCGACGAACAGGGCCTGTTCGTGGACATGGGGGCGGCGGGGGAGATGGCGCCGGTGCGCGGCGACTTCATCGGCCTCGTCACCCAGAACGCGTCGGGCAACAAGATCGACTACTTCCTCCGGCGTGAGATCGACTACCGGGTCCAGCTCGACGGGGCGAGCGGCGGGCTGCAGGCCACGGCGACGGTGGCGCTCCACAACGAGGCCCCGGCGTCGGGGCTGGCTCCCAGCGTGATCGGCAACCAACTGCGGCCCCGTCTGCCCGACGGCTCCAACAAGCTCTTCCTGTCGTTCTACACCCCGTGGGAGCTGACCGGCGCCCGCATCGCCGGCGCCCCCGTCGAGCTGGAGCGGGCCACCGAGCTGGGGCGGCGCGTGTACTCCACCTCGCTGGTCATCCCCCCCCGCTCCACGGTGGTGCTGGAGCTGACTCTGGTGGGGCGACTTCCCCCCACCGACCGCTACCGCCTCGACGTCCACCGCCAGACCATGGTCGCCCCCGACCGGCTGACGGCGGCGGTGACGGTGGCCGGTCGTGTCCTGCCCGTGGGCGATCCTGCCATCGACCTGGCCGCCGGCACGCCGATCGACGACGACACCACGTTCGAGGCTGCGCTGGGCCGCGGGTGAGCGAATTGCGCCGGCCCCCCCGGGCGGGCCGGTCGGCGGGAAGCGGGGTTGAGCCCCTGAGCTACCCGGCGCGGCGGGCCCGCAGGCGGCGGGCGGCGACCACCTGGGCGGCCAGCGCGGCGACCACCAGCCCGGCTCCCAGCATCACAGCGGTGGCGGCCGAGCTTTCCGAGCCAGTGCCCGCCGTCGGGATGCCGGCCGGGCCACCGGCCCCTCCACCGGCGCCGACGGCCAGCGGGTAGGCCGCGGCCTGGCCGCAGACAGCCTGGCCGACGATGGTGCCGTCCTCGAACACGATGGCGTTGCGGGTGACGGAGTCGGGCGTCTCGACGACCTGGTTGACCACCGCATCGGTGCCGTCGGCGAAGGTCACCGGGGTGTTGGGCTCGGTGATGGTGGTCGTCTGGGTGACCACCACGCCGTTGACGGTCGTGCCCGCGGGCACGTCGACGGCCCCGAACGTCACGCCGCTGCTCGTGCAGTCGGCGGTGAAGCGCAGGCCGTGGTCGCTGGAGACCCCCTGGATCTCGTAGACGCCGTCGGCCGCGGCCGCGTGCGGCGCGCACCGCCCGCCGGCCGGGTCGCCCACGCTCACGTCGCCGATGGTGGGGGAGCCTCCGGCCACGTCGCCGCCCGACCCCGCCGGGCAGTTGGCCACCACCCCGCTGCCCACCAGCGGCGTGGCACTGCTGTCCTCTGGAACGAGAGCCAGCGCCGGGCCCTGGGTGACGAGCACCAGCGCACCCGCCACGGCGGCCACGAGGGACGCCCGCGCCCCGGCGCTCACGGCGGCAGCCGCCCGACTACGGACACCGTTGGACATCGTTCCTCCGCTTCTCGCCCGCTCTCGAGAGCCTGCGGTGTGCCTGTGGAAAAGTAACGCTAGCACCCGGGTGCGGGAGTTGGGCCCGATGGGCGAGGCTGTGCCGGTGAGGCGTGTGGCTCTCGTCGCCGTGCTGGCCACGACCGTGGCCGTCGCAGCCCTGGTCTGGGCCCAGCGCCCGGGCGACGGCGAGGGGAGTGGCGCCGCCGAGGGCTCGGCGTGGGCCGCGCTCGATGCCCAGGCCCGCTGCGACCAGGCGGTGGAGCTGGTGACGCACCCCGACCGCTGGCCGTTGCGGTGCCGGTGGCGGGCGCCGGGCGAGCAGCTGGTGGGCCAGGCCTACCCCCCGCCGGCCGGGGAGGCGCCCTTCGACGCCCCCCGGGTGGAGATCTACGTCGCCCCCGAGCAGAGCCGGGAGGACGTGGCCCGGGCCATCGCCCACGAGCTGGGCCACATGCACCACACCCGCCGCCCCACGTTCGTGGCGGACTGGCTGGCCGCTCGCAACCTCGACCCCGCCACACCGTCGGAGGTGTGGACCGAGGACTACGCCGAGGTCTTCGCCGCCCTGTTCGCGCCGCCGTCCACCGCCTGGCGAGCCCCGACACCCCGACCCAGCCCGGGGGCGGTCGAGGAGCTGAAGGCCCGCTTCTTCGCCGGCGCCGGCGCCCCGGCTCGAGAGCGGCCGGCGGGCGGGTGACGGCCGTTTGCCTCCCGTGAGCCGTCACCTGCTGTTCACATCTTGTCGGGGCGTCGCGAGGAGGTGGTTTGTTAACATGCGGCGCGGCTGGTTGAGCACTTTCGAGGAGCCCCACGTTGAACAGGCAGCGGCTCAAGCAGTACCGCACGACGCTCCAGGCCCTCTACGACGCAGCCTGTTGGGCTCTGGGGCTCGTGCTCGCCACCACGCTCCGCTACGACTTCACGGTCCAAGCCACCGACTTCGGCGGCGTGGTGCGCATCTTCCCGTTCGTGGTCGCGGGGCAGCTCGTCGCCGGCGTGCTGTCCGGGATGTACCGGGGGCGATGGCGGTTCGGGAGCTTCGACGAGGTCCTGGCGCTGGCTCAGGGCGTCTTCCTGACCGCGACGCTGACGTTCCTCGCCAACGGCCTCCTCGACCCACCGGTCGTGCCCCGGAGCGTGCCGGTGGGGGCGAGCGTGATCGCCCTGGTGCTCATGGGTTCGGGCCGTTACCTGTGGAGGCTCACCGACGAGCGCCGCCGCCGCCCGCAGGGCGGTGACTGCCGGCGGCTTCTCGTCTTCGG
>JBKHXX010000054.1:0-10724 GCA_046565765.1 Acidimicrobiia bacterium
CCACCCGTGGAACAAGACCACGATCCCCAAGCCCACGGCCACCAACTTCCGTGAGCGCTACACGTGGGACACCGCTCCCCGGTGGGACCGCAAGTCGATCGAGACGGGCGCCTACGGCGAGATGTGGGGCATCGCCCTCGCCCAGAAGATCCCCGACAACCCCTTCTACGAGTCGACCGGCGACGGCGTGCGCATGTTGCTCCCCCGCCACGCCCTGCCCGAGACCGAGATCATGTGGGCCGTCCCCCGCACGCTCAACGCCTTCGAGCGCAACCGTGGCCGGGCCTACGCCATGTCGTTGGTGGCTTGCATCGCCATGAACTGCCTCCTCCAGGCGTTCGAGTACTGGCGGGCGGGCGAGACCAAGGTCCACACCCCCTTCCGGATCCCCAAGGACCACCGGATCGGCGTGGGCTTCTGGGAGGCCGCTCGTTCGTGGCTCGTCCACCACATGGAGATCGACAAGGGCAAGATCGTCAACTACCAGATCACCACGCCGTCCACCCTCAACGCGGCGCCCACCGACCCCTTCGGCAACCTGGGCCCCTACGAGGAGTGCGTGGTCGACACCCCGCTGCTCGAGTCGGTCCCCGAGGACCAGATCAAGGGCATCGACGTCCTCCGGGCCGTCCGCAGCCTCAACCCCTGCATGCCCTGCACGACCCACATGGACACCGGGCGCGGTGTCATCGTGCGGGAGGTCAACTCCTGCGGCTGCACCTTCGAATAGATCACCGTCCATCCCCGGTGTTGCCGGCGCCCCCGCTCGTCCGAGCGGGGGCGCCGCTTCTCTTAGGCTGATCTCTGCGATGAGCGAACTCCCTCCCTCTCCCGAGGCCCCTCCGAAGAAGAAGAAGCGCCGCCGCGTGCTGGTGGCCGGCCTGGGCCTGCCCTGGCTGCGGGACCTCGACTACGGCACCCAGTTCGTGCGCCGGGTCGAAGGCGAGTCGTGGCCCAAGGGCGTCTACGTGGAGGACCTCTCGGTCTCCGCCCACCGGGTGCTCGACCGCCTCAAGGAGCTGAAGCCCCACAAGGTGATCCTGGTGGCCGGCATGCCCCGCGACGTCGACCCGGCCGGCACCATCCGCCGCTACAAGCTCGACATCACCCCGCCCGAGGACGGCGCCGACCTGGCCGAGCGCATCGGCGAGTCGATCGGCGGGATCATCGACCTCGACCACACCTTGGCGATCGGGAAATGGGGGAAGGGATTCCCCGAGGACACGGTTGTCATAGAGGTTGAGCCCGGAGATCGATCCTTCGGGCTCGGCTTCTCCGAAGAGGTGGAGGCGTCGGTCGACAAGGTCCTGGCGCTGATCCGTGAGGAGTTGGGCATGGACTCGGGGGAGAATGGGGCCCAGAAGAGCGTGAGCGCCGAGGGAGCGTCATGAGCGACATCGAGCAGCTGAGCTACACCGACATCATGCCGAGGATCGGCGAGCTGGCCGACCAGCTGGCCAACCACCCCGACCACAACGTGCGCGAGCAGGCCTTCGAGCTGCTCGACTGGGTCGACGTCTTCCACCGGGAGGGCCTCGGCCGCCTGGTGGAGCTGATCCGGGCGTGGCGGGGCGAGGTGTTCCTGGAGGCGGTGGCCCAGGACGAGATCGCCGGGCCCTTCCTGGGGGTCTACGACCTGGGCGAGGCGGCCGACGAGCGCGACATGCTCGAGGCCCAGGAGGCGGTGGACGCCGCCCTCGAGGAGCTGCGGCCGTTCGTCGAGTCCCACGGCGGCACGATCGTGGTCGACTCCATCAAGGACGGCGTGGTCACCGTGCAGATGCTGGGCTCCTGCGACGGGTGCCCGTCGTCCAACGCCACCCTCACCGGCGGCGTGGAGGAGGCGCTGCGCCGGCACTGGCCCAACTTCCGGCGCCTCGAGGTCGTCGACCCCAACGCCGCCGAGCAGGAGAGCAACGGCCACGCCGGCCACAGCCACGGCGGCGGCCAGGAGCAGCCCGTCCAGCTCCTCCAGATCCGGGGCCACGAGCTTCAGTGACCGACACCAACGGCTCGGCCAAGCCGGCCGGGCTCCTCGAGCCCGACCAGATGGCCTACCGGGCCCGGGCCCTGGCCCAGTCCGAGGTGTTCTCCTCGCTGGCCCGCAACCTGGTCATGGAGGAGATGGCCACCGAGCGGGAGGCGCAGCCCGGCAACTTCGCCATCTGGGCCAGTGCCGCCTACACCAAGGGGTACTGCGTGCGGAAGGTGGAAGAGGACGACGTCGGCCTCGCCTTCGAGGTGACCCCCGAGGAGGGGATGCCGGAGCGCTCCGAGGTGGAGGCGACGACCGAGAAGATCGCCCTCGCCCTCCGCTCCGAGGACTCCGACATCGACCCCTACCTGATCAGCGACCCCGACCGGTTGTTCGAGGTGCTCGACCAGATCATCGGCTCGGAGGTGCGCAACCGCCTCGACACCGTCGGGTCTCAGAACATGAGCTCGCGGGCCCGGTCCGAGCTGGAGGACTACATCACCTACTGGGTGGTGCGGGGCTACGCCCTGCGGGCCGCCGAGCAGCTCACCGGCGCGATCACCCCCGCAAGCAATCCCTCGTGAGCTCGTGAGGGTCCTGGTCGCCGGGGTCGGCAACGTCCTGCGGGCCGACGACGCCTTCGGCGTCGAGGTGGCCAAGCGCATGCAGACCATGGAGCTGCCCAAGGGCGTCAAGGTCGTGGAGACCGGCATCGGCGGGATGGCCCTCGTGCAGGAGCTCCAGCGGGGCTACGACGCCCTGATCGTGGCCGACTGCGTCGACCTCGGCCGCCCGCCCGGCCAGGTGATGATGATCCTGCCCGACGTCATCGACGTCCACGCCCTCACCCTCGAGGAGCGCATGGACATGCTGGCCGACATGCACCTGGCCAAACCGGAGCGGGTGTTCATGCTCAGCAAGGCCCTGGGGGTGCTCCCCGACAAGCTGATGATGGTCGGCTGCCAGCCCGTCGACCCCGACACCCCGGGCATCCCCATGTCGGAGCCGGTGGAGAAGGCCGTCGACATCGCCATCGCGGAGATCCTCCGCCACATCCGTGAGCTGCGGGCCGAGGCGAAGGCGGCCCGGGCCGCCGCCGCGGTCCCGGTCCAGGAAGAGTCCTAATGTCCACCCAGGCCATGTCCGACCGACAGCAAGCCATCCGCCAGCTCGAAGAGCAGCTGGCCAAGACCCCCCGCAGCCAGCGGCCCCACGAGCACGCCGCCCTGGCCTACCGGCTGGGCCTGGCCTACGCCGAGTCCACCGGCACCGGCACCGACGGCTTCCGCCGGGCCCTGTCCCACTTCGACATCGCGGCGTCGATCTTCGATCCCCGCTTCGACCCCGTGGAACACGCCCGGGTGCTCAACGCCGCGGGCAGCACCCACCGGGGGCTGGGGAACCGGATCAAGGCGGCCCAGCTGTTCGAGCAGGCCTCGAAGCTGTTCGAAGGCCAGGAGGGGAGGGAGGCGGAACTGGCCGCCGCCCTCAACAACCTGGGCCTGGTGCGCACCGAGCAGGGCCAGCTGGAGGCGGCCATCGAGGCCTTCGACCAGGCCGTCGAGCTGTTCGACACCGACACCCCCGACGGCCGCCGGGGCAAGATCGCCACCCTCGCCAACCGGGGCCAGGCCCACAGCGCCATGGGCACCGACGAGGGGCTGGAGGCGGCCCTGGCCGACTACGAGGAGGCCCAGGGCGTCGTCGACATGGAGGAGGCGCCGTACCACTACGGCCACCTCCAGCACAGCATGGGCGTGGCCTTCAGCGCTCTGGCCAACCGCAAGCCCGACGAGCGGGAGCGGCTCCTCCAGGAGGCGGTGGCCGCCTTCAAGGAGTCGCTGGTGGTGTTCACCCGGAGCACCATGCCGTACCAGTTCGCCCTGGCCAAGCACAACCTCGGGCTGGCCTACGTGGGGCTGGGCGGGGTGCAGAACCTGCGCCGGGCCCTGGCCTGCTTCGAGGACACGGTCTCCATGCTCGACCCGCGCCTCCAGGCCGACTCCTGGCGCCAGGCCTACGCGTCGCTGGAGCGGGTGGAGAACGACCTCAAGGCCCAGTTCCCGGGGATGACCCGCACCACGTCGTTCGTCGACCTGCTCGCCTCGCTCAAGGCCGACGAGCGCTACGCCCTGGTCCGCGAGCGGCTCTTCCACCTCATGGCCCTTCCCGAGCCCCAGCGCTCGCAGTTCCTCACCGAGCTCGACCACGCCATGGCGCTGCTCGGGCCGCAGACGGCCAAGCCCATCATGGAGGACGAGCTGACCGTGGAGATCGAGCTGCCCAAGGACCGCCTGGAGGTGGGGCTGCGGGCTCGGCTCCGGGCGCACCAGACGATCGAGGACGAGGAGGTTCGCATCGCCGCCGACACCGCTCTCGACCTGGCCATCGGCAACGCCCTGGGCGGGCCGCAGCGCATCCTCGTGCGGGACTATCTCGAGGGCATCGGATGGGAGCGGCCATGAGCGGCAGCGCCGAGGGGGCCGTCAAGGCCGCCACCGAGTTCGTGGACGCCATCGTGTGGGGCGACCACAACGTGGTGTGGCGGCTGATCGGGTCGGAGGGCCGTACGGAGGTCCTCGAGGTGGCCACCAAGCGGGGGATGGACGAAGGGCTCGCCGCCCGCCTGCACGGTGACACGGCCAGCCCGGCGGAGATGAACGAGTTCCTGGCCGACCTGGTGAACGGCCTGCGCTCGGAGCTGTCCGGCAACGACCTCGACAACGTGACGTTCGAGGTGGACGAGGCCGAGACCGACGCCGACAAGGCGGTGGTGAAGCTGCACGTCCCGCTCCATCCCCTGCTCGGGGGCACGCTCCCCATCGGCACCCTGTTCCTGGTGAGCGAGGCCGGTGAGTGGCGGGTCTCCCGGCTCATCCCGCTGACCAGCAAGTGAGCGCCGGCCCCCGGCGCGCGAGAGTGGACGCATGACCGAGGAGCCGGAGACGGCGCAACCCGAGCCCGCTCCACCCGCCCAGCCCGAGTCGCGCTCGGCCACCCGGGCCAGGGCGGCGGCGGCCAACCCCACCGAGCCCCAGGTGGTGGGCCCCGAGACCATCGAGCGCTTCGGGCGGCCGATGCGGATCTTCCCGGTGGCGGTGTCGTCGGAGGTGATGGCCCAGGCGTGGGCCAACAAGGAGTCCGCGCCCAGTGGTGCGGCGGTGGTGGTGGAGCACGAGATCAACCCCCGCGGCCTCCACGGGGCGCTGTGGGGCACGCCTCCGGCGGACACCCTGGCCTGCGCGGTGGTCCTGCGGCCGTCGGTCTCGGTGGAGGAGGCGGAGATCACCTGGCTGGTGGGTGGGCTGGCCGCCGTGGAGGCGACCGAGTCGATCACCGGCAGGGGTTACGCCACCTGGTGGCCCGACTCGGTGGTGGAGAAGGAGACGGGCGACCCGGTGGCGTCGGTGAAGTCGGAGATCCAGCTCGGTCCCGGGCAGGTCAAGTCGGCGGTGGTCACCGTCCGCATCGACATGCTGCGGCTGGAGTGCGACCCCGAGGCCGACCGCGACCGGCTCCTGGAGGCCCTGGTCAACGCCTTCGACGGGGTGGCGGCCCGGCTCGAGGAGGGGGCGGCCGGGGTCGCCACCGCCTTCGGCGAGCGTTGCGCCATGCTCGACAAGCGGGTCAAGGTCAGGCTCCGCCCCAAGGGCGAGACCCGGGGCATGGCCCGCCGGGTCGACCGGGCGGGGCGGCTCGAGGTCGAGTCGATGAGCGGCATGGTCGAGCGCATAGGGGTCAACCAACTCATGGACCTCGAAGTCGTCGAGCGCCCGCAGAGCTAGGCTGCCGGCCGGTTTCGCAGCGCTCCCGTCCCCTTTCGACGCCATCTCACCGGCACACGAAGGTTTTCCGTGCGGGGCGCGCCCGCAGAAGGAGGGGGAGGGTGTCGGTACGGCAGCTGGTTGGCGCGGGGTTGATCCTCGCACTGGCGGCGGCGGGGTGCAGCGGTGGTGACGACGACGAGGACCGCGCCGGACCGACGACGACCCGCTACCCCCCGACCGTCCCGGTCAACAACGAGCGGCTCTCCGAGGGTCAGGGCGTCTGCGGCTTCCTGAACTCCGGGGAGATCTCGGGGGCGGTGGGCGGCCCGGTGAACGCGGGCACGGGCACCCGCACCCAGACCGGCGAGTCGTGCCGGTGGACGCTGCGCTCCGACGACCGCCAGTTCGTGTCGATCATCCTGGGCACGAGCGGCCGGGAGTCGTTCGACCGGGCCCGCACCGCCGCCTCCCGCACCGCCGAGAACCTCTCGGGCGTCGGCGACCAGGCCTTCGTCACCAACGACACCGCCTACGTGCTCAAGGGCGACCGGCTCGTGATCCTCCAGGTGGCGACCAACCAGGCCATCGCGGCGCGAAAGCAGGCCGCCACCCGGCTCGTGACCAGTGCGGCGGCCCGCTTGTAGCTGAGAGGGCGGGTGGGCTAGCTGCTGCCGCCACCGCCCGCATCGGGCTGGCGCAGCTGGCCACCCTCGCCGAGGGGGCCCTCGTCCTCGCCCGGGAGGGCGTACGGGCGGGCCTGCTGCGTGCCCTCACCCTGCAGGTCCTGGCCCTCGATCTGGTCGAGCCGGCTGACCAGCTCGGACGGCCGCTCGGGCTCGACGCCCGTGTCGAAGTCGGGACGCTTCGGGCTCTCGTCAGGCAGGACCGGGTTCTCTTCCTGGGTTGAAGACATCGATCGCTCCTCTCGTTTCCGCTGGTCAACGTCTCCCCGGAACCAGGGGTGGTCGAAACCCGCCCGCCCTGTGGGAAGATGGCCGTGCCCTGGAAGTGGGCCGGAAGGAGTGCGGGCCATGAAGCTCGGAGTCGTCGGGAAGGGCGGCGTGGGCAAGACCACGATCTCCGCCCTGATCGCCCAGGTGTACGCGGAGCGGGGCAAGCGGGTCCTCGCCATCGACACCGATTCCAATCCCAACCTGGCCATCAGCCTCGGCCTCGACCTCAAGGGCGCCGACGAGGTCCCCATCCTGCCCCGGCGCATGATCGTGGGCGGGGGCGACGGGGCCATGACCCCGTCCGAGCTGGTCGGGGAGTACGGGGTGATGACGCCGGCCAACGTGATGCTCATCCACGCCATGCGCATCACCCAGGCGGGCGCCGGCTGAACGTGCGGTAGCCACGCTGCCGTGCGCAGCATCCTGGGAGCCGCAATCGACACCGAGGCCGACGTCACCCTCGTCGACATGGAGGCGGGCCTCGAGCACCTCAGCCGCTCGGGCGGCACGCTGGCCTACGCCGACGTGCTGCTGGTCGTCATGGAGCCGAGCCGCAAGTCCATCCTCACCGCCGGCCGCACCATCGTGCTGGCCAACGAGCTGGGCCTCCAGCGGGTGTACGGCGTGGGCAACAAGGCCCAGGCGGGCGACGAGGAGTTCTTCCGTGAGGTGTGCGCCGAGTACAACGTGCCTCTCGCCGGCATCGTCCCCGAGAACGAGGACGTGGCCGAGGCCGACCGCTCGGGCCAGATCCTGGCCGAGGGCCAGGGAGACCCGGTGAAGGACGCCGTCCGCCGCATCGTCGACTTCGTGGACGAGGCCCTGGTCGCCACATAGACGGGCGGGGGGCGCGGCGCGAGAAGTCCCGCCGCGCCCCCCAAGGCAGCTGCGCTGCGTCAGCAGCAACCCAGCCGGTGCCAGTTCTCTGCGACCGTGGCACCGGATCGCTGCAAGGTGACACGCACGCTCCCGTTGGCGGCCTGCGGGAAGCTCCACGACACGGGGATGGCGCGCGTCGACTCCCAGGTTCCCCAGAAGCAGCCGGTCTTCTGAGGCCCCTGCCGCCAGGTGATCCACTTTCCCCAGCGGTCGTAGACGTCCATCTTGATCGAGGGGTTGCAGATGTGGTCGCCGACCGGCCACGACTGTCCGAACGAGGACGTCACGGTCGAGATCGACGTCCCCGAGCCGTGCACAGTCGAACAGAACTGCCCGTTGCGCACGGCGCCCTGGATGCCACGCCCGTAGAAGGCGCACTTGGTCGAGGAGGCGGACGCCGGCTCCATGCCCACGACGATGGTCGCAAGCGTGGCGATCGTCGTGAGGATCGCTCCAAGGGTGATTGATCGCTTCATGCGGTACTCCTGTGCTCGAGGTTGAGGCCGGAGGGTGCTGCACGAACCCTCCGACCCCCGTAGTTTCCCGGCACAAACAGGCCATCGTCAGCAACAGGATCTGCCATTGCGCGGTAAAATCTGCCGTGAGCGACGACGAGGAACTGCGGCCCGATGGCTGGAGCGCATGGCGAGCGTTCATGCGGACCGCGAAGGAGCGGCGCAGACTGACCTACGGGGAGATTGCGGCCGGTCTCGGCCGCCACTACAACGCGGCCACCGTCACCAACTACTTCACGGGCAAGGCCAAACCGCCGCTCGAACTCCTGGGACCGCTTGCCAACGCCGTGGGTGCCGACCCTGAGGAGGCCCTCGTCGCCTTGGGTCTGTTGTCGGAGCAGTTCGCCCACGCCGTGCTCGAGATGGCGTCCCTGCGACGTCGCGTCGTGGAGCTCGAGGCAAGCCTTCGCGCTGCGCAAGAGCGGTCGCCTGCGAGCTCCGTCGTGGATCGTACCCTGGCCGCGGGTTGGGCCATCGGCCTCTGGCCGGGATCGGAGGGTAGCCGGTGGGGGCGTCTCTCCGTGGGCCACCGAATGTCGCTTGTTCCCGAGACGCCCCGTACCAACGAGCTTCCGACGGCGCTGGTCGAGGCACTCTCGACCTACGGGGCCGTTCGCGTGCGCCGTGCCGTCGCCGAGGCCGATATCGCCCACCTTCGCCCCGGCGGCACAGATACCTACGAGCTGTGGTCGATGCCAACGCTGACAGCGGCACGTCCATCGCCGCGCCACCCCCGGATCCGATCGCCCAGAGCTGTCCTCGTCTTTTCACTCACGCTCTCGGCCGGCCCGAACGACGTAGGGTCACTTCTGGCCTATGCCCTGCGGTACGGGTTCTCATCGACTCGGGAGGCCCGTGCGGTCCTTTATGGCGGCCGAGGCTCTGCCCGTGACCTGAATCGGGAACGAAACCGCGCCGCCCGAGTCGTCCTCCGCGACGCGGAGCTCCGCGAGGGGACGGTCTGGAGCCACTTCGGCGCTCCTGTCGTCGACCTGGCGACCGGTATCGAGAGCGAGCCGTTCGCCATTGCCGAGTTCCTTGAACGCGGCGTCGCTGAGGGGGTGTGGTGCATCTGGCTTCGGGAGAGCGAGGACCTGCTGCAGTTCCATCGCAGCCGGAGTGACTCCCGGTTCTCCCTCCAGCAGCTCCTTCAGTTCCAGGACCGTATCGAACGGTCGCTCGGGCACTGGTCGGGCGTCTACGAAGCGATGGAGGTGGACGTCCCCACGAACCAGGGGTCGGTCCGGGACGCAATGATGGACCGAGCCGTCGAGATGGCAGCGGAGCTCGTGGGGAGGGTGGGGGACCGCTACGGCGTGGACATCACGCGTGCCGTAGGCGGGGACGAGGCCTTGCCGGAACCCCTCCGGCGGGCCGTCGGGGCTCGGTGGTGATCACTCCTCTTCCTCGTCCTCCTCCTCCTCGAGAAGGAAGCAGCATGGCAATGCCATCCAGGAAGTCTACGCCTCCATCGACCCACCGCTCAGCAGGGGGCCCCATCAAGCGGTCGTCGGAGCCGCCGCTGACATCCCTCTCTAGAGAACCTGGGCTCGGAGTCTTTCGCTCTATAGGTTCGCGACATACAATGCGCTCAGGGTGCCAGCGACGTGCTGGCGCGAACGGAGGGCTGCTTCATGAATTGGTGGTGGCTGATCGCCGACATCCTGCTGATCGCGGTGGTGGCGCCAACGGTCGTCTACTTCCTCAACAAGGTGTACCGGCCGGTGAAGGAGATCCAGGCCTACGCCCACGACATCCTCGAGCACGGCGTGCTGCTGACGGGCACGCTCGACGCGGTGCCCAAGCTGGGCCGCACCCGCGAGCTCACCGCCCAGACGCGCGACGCCGCCGGCCGTTACGTCTCGGCCCTCTCCCGCCTCGTCTAGTAGCGCCGTTTTCAGTTGTACCCGGTGAGGCGCGCCTCGGCCGGGCCGAGCAGAACAGAACATGGAGGATCCCGTGGGGATTGAGTCGATTCTTCTCTTCATCGGGCTGGCGGTGGCGGTGGCCACCATCGCCCTCTACCTCATCGTCGTGGCGGCCATGCTGCGCGACGTGAGCTTCACCGTGGGCACCGTCCTCGTGGGCGTGCGCTCCATCGCCCTGCAGACGCAGCCGATCGGCTCGGTGCTTCGCGACATCGTGCGCGACGTCCAGCAGATCGACGACGCCCTCGAGGGCCTGCTGGTGCAGGCCGAGGACGCCGAGGCGGCTCGGGAGGTGCGGGCCGGCTAGGTCCGGTTCCGCAAGGCGCGCCAGGGCGCGCCACGCAGAGTGTTGCCGTTGGCCCCCTCCGGGGGCCAACGTCGCGTCCGGGGTCCGGTTTTCGCGCGCTGCGAGGTCAAAATCCCCCACCCTGGGTGTTGATCCGTCGGCGGGCGATGCAATAGAGTGCCGCCGAAACGTGCTAGAGGTACGGGCCAGTTCCACGACCCCGCAAACGCTGCAGCTCTTCGTCGCCCCACAGCAGGTCTCGCGCCAGGTCCAACCACTTCAGGGGGGAGAGTAATGATGCAGCGGTGGAGGTCGGCCAGCAGCCAAGCTGGTCAGGCCACGTTTTCGCTGATCCTCGTCGTCGTCGTCGTTGCGATCGCAGTCGTACTGCTGTACCGCACGGCGTGGACGGCCGACAGCA
>JBKHXX010000055.1:0-4604 GCA_046565765.1 Acidimicrobiia bacterium
CATCCCCCACGCGGCGTTGCTGCGTCAGGCTTTCGCCCATTGCGCAAGATTCCCCACTGCTGCCTCCCGTAGGAGTCTGGGCCGTGTCTCAGTCCCAGTGTGGCTGGTCGTCCTCTCAGACCAGCTAGCCGTCGTCGCCTTGGTGAGCCGTTACCTCACCAACAAGCTGATAGCCCGCGAGCCCCTCCCGAAGCGAAACTCATTTCCTCATCCGATCATGCGGTCAGATGGGGGTATTCAGTATTAGCACCGGTTTCCCGGTGTTATCCCGATCTTCGGGGCAGGTTGCTCACGTGTTACTCACCCGTTCGCCGCTAGGCCTTCCCCGGTGTTGCCACCGGTTGGACCCCGCTCGACTTGCATGTGTTAAGCACGCCGCCAGCGTTCGTCCTGAGCCAGGATCAAACTCTCCATCGAGATCTGTCGGCCGACCCTGGCGGGCCAACCTGTAGATCGGAGAGCCGGGCGCAGGGGGACTGTCCCCTTTGCCCGACTGGCACAGAACAGCCAACGTTTGTTGTCCGTTCAGTGCAATACATCAACGGTCGCGTGTCACGGCGACCGCCCGCACTGGCGTCGAAGACCGTGACGGGCACGGTCTCCGCTGTCACGTCTCGCATCGACCTACCTCGAGCGCGAAGCGTCGTAGCGCCGGCCGGAGCCGACACCGATAGGTCACGAGCCGTGAACATGGCTCTCTGTTCCGTTTTCAAGGAGCGCTCTGGCCCCGAGGCACATGCCGCGGCTGCGGCCGAGGTGCCTCTCTGAGGCGAGGGTTGCGGAGGCCAGCCCCGCACTTCCTCGGTTCGCCCGGGGGAAGACCCACCCGGCCGGTTGCGCACCGCCGGAGCGGAGCCACAACCCCTGAACCTTAGCACACGATCTGCCGTTTCTCAACGGAGAGTGCGCTTGCAAGGGAGACAACCGTCCAGGCCGGCTGCCTATTCCCCGAAGCGGACCAGCGCGTAGGTGCGCTTGCCACGCCGCAGGACAAGATACCGCCCCGCCAGCAGGTCCTCGCCGGCCAGCGCCCGCCCGCCGTCGGTCTCCCGCCGATTGTTGACGTAGATGCCGCCCTGGTCGAGCTCCCGGCGGGCGGCCGAGCGTGACGGCACGACCTCGGTCCGCACCAGTGCCTCCTCCACCGTCAGCGTGCCCGCGTCGAGGTCGCCCCGGGGCAGCGTGACCGACGGGGCCTCGGCGAAGGCCTGGAGCAGCGACGCCTCCGACAGGCCCCCCAGGTCGCCCCCGAACAGGGCGGCCGCGGCGGCCTCGGCCTCCTCGGCCGCCTCCCGCCCGTGCACCGCGGCGGTGACCTCCCGGGCCAGGGCCCGCTGCGCCTCCCGGGCCTGGGGCCGCTCGGCCACGGCCGCCTCGAGCCTGGCCACCTCGTCCCGTCCCAGGTCGGTGAACAGCTTGAGCAGCCGTACCACGTCGGTGTCGTCGCTCCGTAGCCAGTACTGGAAGAACTCGTAGGGGGACGTGCGCTCGGCGTCCAGCCACACGCTCCCGGCCTCGCTCTTGCCGAACTTCGACCCGTCGGCCTTGGTGAGCAGTGGCCACGTGAGCCCGTAGACCGTCTCCCCGCGGGAGCGGCGGACCAGCTCGACACCGGCGGTGATGTTGCCCCACTGGTCGCTGCCGCCCACCTGGAGCCGGCAGCCGTGGGAGTCGAAGAGGTGGAGGAAGTCGTAGGCCTGGAGCAGCATGTAGCTGAACTCGGTGTAGGAGATGCCCTGCTCCCGCTCCTCCAGGCGGGCCTTCACCGACTCCTTGGCGATCATCGCGTTGACGGTGAAGTGCTTGCCCACGTCCCTGAGGAACGTGGTGAGCGGCATCGCCGTCAGCCAGTCGGCGTTGTCGAGCAGCAGCGCCTGCGACTCGCCGGGGCCGAAGTCGAGGAACCGCTCCAGCTGGCGGCGGATGGCGGAGACGTTGCCCCGCACCTCCTCGATCGTGCGCATGGGACGCTCGGCGTCCTTGCCGCTGGGGTCGCCCACGAGGGTCGTGCCGCCGCCGAGGATGAGGAGGGGGCGGTGGCCGGCGCGCTGGAGGCGCTGGAGGGCGAGCACGCCCATGAGGTGCCCGACATGGAGGCTGGTGGCGGTGGCGTCGATCCCGAGGTAGACGACGAACCGCTCGGCGGCCAGCTTCTGGCCCAGGTCGGCGTGGGTGACCTGGTGCACGAGGCCCCGCCACTCCAGCTCGGCCAGCACGTCGTCCACGGGGGCGGAACCTAGCGGTCAGGCGGCGAGCAGCCGGCGGTATTCGGCCAGCTGCTCGTTGAACTGGCGGGCGGCGGTGTTGTGCTCCCGGAGGATGGAGTTGTAGGTGGTGACCCGGGCGTTGAAGGTGCGGATGTCCCCTGCCGCCTCCAGGGCGTCCATCTCGTCGCGCAGGGCTTCCAGCCGGCGGCCCAGCTCCTCCGCCCGGCTCTTGAGCTCCCGCAGCTCGTCGTCGCGGTGGCCGAGGGTGCTCTGGTAGGCGGCCAGCACCTTGGCCCGGTCGAAGTACCGGCCGTAGTGGGCCTCCAGCGCGGGCGACAGGCCGGGGAACTCGGCCCCCAGCACGGAGTGGACCTCGTCGAGGGTGTCGTCGCCGCGCTCGGCGTAGATGCTCAGGCGGTCCTCCAGGACGGCGTTGCCGGCCCGGGCCGCGGCCAGCTCGCCGTCGAGGACCCGGCGCTCGGCCGGCGGCGTCTGGATGTACACCACGTGCAGCAGCTCGTGGGCGGCGACCGCGTAGCTCAGGTCGCGGAGCTCGGGAGCGCTGAAGGAGCGGACGTGGATCCGGCCCCGCACCAGGCAGCCGAAGGTATGGGTGTCGCCCGGCTCGCTGGGCGTGTCGATCCCGCAGTCGACGTCCAGCCGGGACGCCTCCTGGAGCTCGGGGCGGGCCTCCACGAACAGCCGCCGACCGAGGGGGGTCATGCCCGCGCCGGCCATGAGGTCTTCGATCGAGGGGCCGACGGCGGGCGGCGGGCTGGTGGTGGTGGTGGCCAGGGTCGGCGCGACCGCGGTGGTGGACGTGCCCGTCGCCAGCTCGGCCACCGGCCCGCCCGAGCTGCACCCGGCGAGCGACACGCCGAGGGCGAGAGCGGCGAGGCGGCGGGGCACGGCCCCCAGTGTTCCCCACCCAGGGGCCACACTGACCCCCATGCACGACGGTTTTCGCCGGACCCTGCTGGCCGCCGTGATCGTGTCGGGTGCGGTGCTGGTGGCGAGCGGCCTGTGGCTGACGGTCAACTACCGGCCCAACCAGTCGATCCTGTCCGACGGGTCCCCCCGGCCCCTCGGGCTGGCCCGGACCACCCACCTGTGGACCACGTGGGTCTTCCTCGCAGGCGCCGCCGGCCTGGCCGTGGGCGACCTCCGGCGCCGCCGCCTCCCGGCCGCCGGCGTGGTGGCGGCCGCCGTGGCGGGCGTGGCCACCGGCCTGCGCCTGCCGTGGGATGCGCTGGGCCTGCGCTTCGTGAGGGCCGGCTCGGACTTCCGGGGCGTGCTGAGGGCCGCCTTCGACGAGTCGGCCGTCCGCTTCGTGCTCATCGGCGGCGCCGAGCTGACCCAGGACGACTACCGCGTGCGGGTGCTCGGCCACCTGGCGGTGGCGTTGCTGGCGGCCGTGCTGGTGGCGGCCGTGGCCGCCTACCCCCGCCTGGAGAGGCCGAGGGCGCCGGGCACGTAGTACCGCCACGGCAGCTCGGCGCCCGTGGTCAGCCCCACCCGCACGCTCACGCCCGGCTCCGGTGGGGGCGGGGTGCCGTCGTCGACCACCATCACCCCACGATCGCCGGTGACCAGGTCAGACCCGTCGAAGGTGCGGTCGAGGCCGAAGGCCTGGCACAGCCGCCCGGGTCCGGCGCACAGCTCCCGGTCGGTGCGGGCCTTGAGACGCAGCGCCCGCATCTGCTCCAGGCCTTCGAGCGCAGTGAGCCCCCGCAGTAGGACGGCCGAAGCCACCCCCACGTCGCCGCACACCACGTTGGCGCAGAAGTGCATGCCGTAGGTGAAGTAGACGTACAGGTGGCCGGCGGGGCCGAACATGGTGGCGTTGCGGGGTGTCCGCCCCCGGTAGGCATGGCTGCCCGGGTCCTCGGCGCCGGCGTAGGCCTCCACCTCGACGATGCGGGCCACCCGCTCACCGCGCACGAGCAGCTTGTTGAGCAACTCCGGGGCGACGACCCGCCCGTCCCGGGCGTAGAACGACCGGGACAGCGGAACGACCCCCACGCCTTCAGTGTGCCCCTCGCCCGGTAGCGGGCGGCCCGTCAGGCGGCGAGGCTGTGGTAGGCGCCGGCCGCGAGCACGGCCGCGGGCGCGGCCCGGCTGCTCAGCACCGGCAGCGCGCGGTCGACCGTGGTGCCGTCGCCGAGCTGCCTCACCGCGTTCCAGCCCCAGGCCCGCACCCGACCGTCGACGCCCACGGCCAGGCTGTGCAAGGCCCCGGCGGCGACGGCGTTGGCCTCGGGCACGCTGGTGACCTGTACCGGCCAGCGACGATCGACCGACGTCCCGTCCCCGACCGCGCCCAGGCCGTTGTACCCCCAGGCCCAGACCGTCCCGTCCCCCTTGAGGGCCAGGTTGTGGAAGGCGCCGGCGGAGATG
>JBKHXX010000056.1:0-44749 GCA_046565765.1 Acidimicrobiia bacterium
CCAACCTGGTGGAGGCCCACGAGCTGCTGCACACGCTGGGCTCGGTGCAGCCCGGGGCCCCCAACGCCACCCCCGGGGGCCACTGCACCGACGAGTACGACCGCATGTGCTACGCCGACGCCCAGGGAGTCAGCACCCGCCTGGTGTGCCCCACCACCGCTTCGGAGAACCTCCTCGACTGCAACAACGACGACTACTTCTCCACCAGCCCCCCCGCCGGCTCCTGGCTGGCCACCCACTGGAACACCGCCAACAGCGCCTTCCTGGCCTCCGCATGGACGGCGCCGCCGCCGCCGACCACGACGACGACCACGACCACCCGCCCGCCGACCACGACGACGACCACGACCACCCGCCCGCCGGCCACGACCACGACGACCACCACGACCCGCCCGCCGGCCACGACCACGACCACCCGGCCGCCCACCACGACGACCACGACCACCCGGCCGCCCACGGGGCTGACCAACCAGCAGTTCGTGCAGAAGTCCTACGCCGACCTCCTGGGGCGGGCGCCCACGGCGGCGGAGATGTCGTTCTGGCTGGGGCACTTCTCCGGCGGCCTGTCACGGGACGTCTACGCCCACGCCATGGTGAGCACCACGGAGTTCCGCCGGCTGATGGTCAACGGGTACTTCCAGTGGGTCCTGGGTCGCCCCGCCGACGCCGCCACCCTCGACGCCTACGTCAATGCCATCGCCAACTCCGGCTGGAGGTTCGAGTGGGTCGCCATGGCCCTCTTCGGCGGCAACGAGTACTACGCCCGGGTAGGAGGCACGCCGACCGGCTACGTCCGGAGCCTGTACACCTCGGTCCTGGGGATCGCCCCCGACCCGGCCGGGGTCACCTTCTGGGTGGACCACCTGACCGCCGGTCTCGACCGCTACACCTTGGCCCTGGCCTTCCTCACCACGCCGTTCCGGCTCCAGGCGGTGGTCGCCCACGCCTACGCGTGGCTGCTGGACACCACGCCCGACGCGACCACCCTCACCTTCCTCGTGACCCAGCTGACGGGTGCCTTGCGCGTGGAGTCGCTGTACGCCGCCCTGGTGGCGTCGCCCGGCTACCTCTTGCGGCCGTAGGACCGCTCGGGCCAGCGCTTGCCCGCGCCCTCGCGGCGGTTCTCCTCCAGTGCCCAGGAGCGACGCCAGGCGCCGGCCTGGGGGCCGGCGAGCGACGGCGTGGCTCCCGACGCGGCCCGGCGCTGGGCCGACCACCAGTCGGTGGCCCCCTCGTCGGCGAGCGCCGCCACCACCGTCTCGAGGCGGGAGGCGAGGCGGCGGGCGTCCTCCCCGTCCCGGCCTTTCATGGGTGCGCCAAAGCGAACCGTCACGCCCTTGCCCCGCCCGAAGGGGCCGCCCACCGGGTGGGGATAGCTGTCGCCCTTCTTCATCACCCGCCGGGTGCCTTCCACGTGGACGGGCACGATGGGGCGGTCGCAGCGCAGCGACAGGTAGGCGGCGCCGCCCTGGAACTTGCGGCCCCACCCGTCGACGCTGCGGCCCCCCTCGGGGAAGATCACCACGCTCCAGCCCTCGTCGATGAGGTCGGCGGCCAGGTCGGCGGAGCGGCGGTTGACCCTCAGGCGCTCGATGGGGATGGCCCCCATGGCGAGGGCCGAGAACGCGCTCTTGCCGCGGGTGGTGAAGAAGTAGTCGGCGGCCGCCGCCACCACCGTCTTGTGCCGGAAGCGGTCGGGGAGCGACGAGAGGAGCAGGCCGGTGTCGAGGTGGCTGTGGTGGTTGGCGGCGAAGATGGCCGGAGCGTCGAGGTCGGCCAGGCGCTCGTCGCCGTGCACGGTGGGCGAGGCGAGCAGGTGGACGACCGGTCGCAGCACATCGTCCACGATGACGGCTCGGGCCAGCCGGGCCGGGTAGCGCCGGGCCCACTCCGTCTCGTAGTGCACACCGGTCTTCTTCTCGACCGGCGGGCGGGGGACGGTGGTGGGCCACGTGGGCCTGCCCAGTGGGAAGGGCGCCCGCAGGGGGTTCCTCACCTCAGGTGACCTCGGCCAGCAGCAGCGGCGGGGAGTGGAGGTGGGTGATCGACGGGTCGCGACCGACCACGTCCTCCGCCATCTCCAGGGCGTCGCGCAGGGTAGAGGCGGGCCGGAATCCCATGCGGCGCACCGCCTTGGAGTCCCCGCCCACGATGATCACGCCGTTGGGGGCGAGGTGCTGGAGGGCGTGGGCACCCCAGTACCACATGTAGAACGGGTGGACGCCGTGGTAGGCGTAGCTGGTGCGGTACAGGTGGATGTACCAGGGGTCGGTGGCGAAGTCCTCTTCGAAGGTCTTCTCGATCTCCTTGGGGTCGGTGGTCTGCGACAGCACCTGCTCGAAGAAGTCGATGTAGCTCGGGTGGTGGACGGGGTGGAACTCCCACGGCGTGGGGTGCGTCATGATCACCACGCCGCCCTCGCGCACCAGGGGCTTGCCCTTGTACAGGTTGAAGAAGTACCCCAGGCCCAGGCACATCACGAGGATGGGGTTCATCACCGAGTTCACGTTGTAGGGGCAGATGTAGGGCAGCCCCATGGTGAGCACGTCGCTCTGGCCCTCGACGGGCACGACCTGCTGGCGGTAGACGGCCTCGGTGGTGGCGGCGTGCACCGCCTCCACCTCTCCGGCGTTGACCCCGGTCATCTTGTGGGGGGCGCGGATGCCCTGGAAGATCGGCCGGCTCAGCTTGGTGGGGGAGCGGTCGAGGCTCTTCTTGACGGCCAGGTAGGAGGCCCGGTCGCGGGCCGTCCACTCCCACTCCCGCCGCTGGAGGAAGCGGAAGGCGGGCGGGAAGGTGTCGGTGTTGAGGGTGGTCTCGATCTGGAAGACCTTGATCCCGGAGTCCTTGATCAGCCGACCCATCCGCCAGTTGGACGAGTGCAGCGCCGAGTTGTGCTGGTCCATCACCGACCGGCTGTGCTGGAGGGTGTGGACGTTGTGGTGGTGGCGCAGGCTGCGGTAGGTGGTGAGGCCGGTGCCCAGGCTCTTGTGGCCGCCGTCCATGGAGACCAGGTTGATGTTGACGTAGACGAGGAGGTCGCTGGTGGCGGCCCGCTTGTTCATCTCCACCAGCTCGCCCTGGTCGGTGTGCCCGACGACGACGAGGTTGTCGGGGTCCTCGGCGTCGTGCTGGGTGAGCAGGCCGTGGGGGGCGAAGGCGTCGTAGACGCGGTCGCCCAGGGCGTGGCGCAGCTCGGCCTCGGTCATCCGCCGGTGGAGGCCGAGAGCGGCGATCAGCACCACGTCGTCGACCCCTGCGGCGGCGGCCATCTCCAGCACCGCCTCGATCACCCGCTGGCGGTTGTCAGGTCGCTGCATCGGCGGCAAGGGCAGCGAGAGGTCGTCGAAGGCGATGGTGAGCTTCATGCCCGGCCGCAGCAGGGCGGGGAGGGGCTCGCTGTCGCCGACGGGGTTGAGCAGGGCGTGGCGGATGGCGGCGTCGGGGTCGTCGAGGGGCGGCAGGGGCTCGCCCGGGTAGACGACCCGGCTCCCCACCGGCAGCTTCTCCAGGCGGAAGCCCTCGCCGGCGTGGAACAGGATGGGGGGCGTCGAGCGGTCGACTTCGAGCACGAAGCCGGGCCGCGTGTGGTCCCTCAACGGTGTTTCTCCCCTCGGAGGTCGAACGCCACCTTGACCGCTCCCCGTCGGCCTGCGTTGGCGGCGTGGTCGATGGCGTCACGGTAGCGGTCGAGCGGATAGGTGGCCGAGACCAGCCGCTCCAGGCCGGCCTCGGCGACGAGGCCCAAGGCGAGGTCGAACGTGCGCTGAGCGGTCGCGGCGTTCGGGCCACGCAGGCCAGGACTTTCGCGGCCGTAGGCGTACGAGCCCCGCAGCGTGACCTGCCGCTGCCACAGCGGCGTCAGGTCGAGGGTGACGGTGGAGGGCATGCCCAGCAGGCACACCGTGCCCCCAGGGCGCACGACGGCCAGGTCGTCGCCCAGGGACGACTCGGTGCCCACGCAGTCGATGACCACGTCGGCCCCGCCGGAGAGCCCTCCGCCCACCCGCAGCGACCCGGTCAGGCGGCGCATGGCCCGGCGGGCCTCGGCCGGCTCGACCACCACGTCGGCGCCCAGGCTGGTGGCCAGCCGGCGCTGCTCGGGGTACTTGGCCACGGCCACGATCGTGCCCGGATCGGCGTGGGCCCGCAGCGAGGCGACGGCGCACAGCCCGAGCGTGCCCGCCCCCAGCACGAGCACGGTGGCACCGGCCGCGGGGGCGGCGTTGAAGACGCCGTGGATGGCGCAGGCGGCCGGCTCGACCATGACCGCGGCCTCGTCGCTCATCCCCTCGGGCACGGGGTGGAGCTGCGACTCGTGGGCCACCAGACCCGTCGACCAGCCGCCGCCGGTGTCGGCGCAGTAGCCGGTCTGGAGGCCGGGCTCGAGGTGGCCGAAGGCGATGCGCTCGCAGCAGTCGAGGCGTCCGTCGGCGCACCCCCGGCACGGCGGGTCGACGCCCCGGGCCGCGCAGCCCAGCACCGGCTCGAGCACCACCCGCTGCCCGCCGGCCAGCTCGCCCACCACCTCGTGGCCGGGGACGAACGGGAACGACACGATCGGCTCGAAGTAGCGGGACGACTTGCCGTCCACTGTGGTCAGGTCGGACCCACAGATGCCGGCCAGGCGGGGCTTCACCCGCACCCATCCGGGCCCGGGCAGGTCGGGGTCGTCGGTCTCGGTGAGCGTCAGCGGGCCGACGCGGGCCCCCATGCCGGCGGCGAACGTCCCGGCTACCCGGGCTGCCGCGTACCGGGGCAGGTTGCGTTCGAAGATGAGGGCGCGCATCAGTCCCGCAGCGACGAGGCGGTGGCCAGCCGCGGGGCGAGGGGCAACGGTGGCCGGGGCGCGCCCGGGGACTTGGTCCACTGCTCGACGAGCCACCCCCGCTTGCGGGCGATGGTGGCCAGGCGAGGCTCGGCGTTGACGGCCACGGGGAAGCCGACCGCCTCCAGCATGGGGAGGTCACTGGCCGAGTCGGCGTAGGCGACCGCCTCCGACATCGAGAGCCCGAACTCCCGGGCGTAGGCGTCCATGACCAGGGCGCGGGCCTCCCCGGTGGGAGGCGAGTCGAGCAGCTCGCCGGTCAGCTTGCCGTTCTTGACGCCCATGTGGGCGCACACGACGTCGTCGAACAGGGGGCGCAGGGGCTCGATCACGAAGTCGAGGGCGCCGGTGATGAGCACGGTGCGGGTACCGGCCCGGCGGTGCTCCCGCACGCGCCGCACGCCGGCGGGGAACGACTTGGTGAGCAGCAGGTGGGAGAACAGCTCCCACGCGTCCTCCTGGAGGCGCTCCACCGGCGCACCCTCGTAGCGGCGGTAGAAGTGGCGGAGGAAGTCGCCCCGGTCACGCCGGTCGAGCGCCCACAGGCCCGGCGCGGTCTTGAACATGCGGGCCACGAAGTCGACCCGGCGGTCGTCGGCCATACGGCGCGTGGCCAGCCACGAGTACGACTCGACCACGTTGGAGGCGATGAGCGTGTTCTCCAGGTCGAAGGCGGCGAAGTGGCGGTCAGCGGAGAGGACCGCCTTGCGGGCCCGGTCCTGGCGGGAGAGGCCCTCGCGCTTGCCCGACGTCGTGCGCACCCGCGCCTGGCGCACGACGGTGGGCATGTGGACCCGGAGGATGTAGTCCTCCCAGTCGATGACCGACGTGTCGAAGGGGAAGGCGGCCCGGTCGTCGGGGTCCAAGGAGTCCCACAGGGCCCGGAGCCGGGTGTCGTCGAAGATGGCCTCCGTCTCGGCGTAGGCCCCGTAGAGCTTCACGTAGCCGCGGGCTCGTTCCGCCTCCGACCGCCGCTCCTCGACCCGGCCGCTGATCTCGGCCCGTGAGCCGCGGATGGGCAGGGCCGTGATGGCCTTCTCCGCCGTCTTGAGCACCTTGATGCCCCGCTCCAGCTGGCGCTGGACCCGGCCCCGGCCGCCGAACGACCACGGCGCCACCACGATGGGCTGGCCGTGGTTGTCGTACAGCGGGTGCTCGCCGAAGTAGTCCCGCACGGTGTCGACGAGCTGGTCGTAGCGGAGCGGGTTCCGCGCCCCCGTGGCGGCGTGGTACACGGTTGGACCCGAGGGGTCCGGTCCGGCCGCCGCCACCGCCAGCAGGGCCGCCACCACCATGTCGACGGGGATGACGTCGACCACGCTCTCGGGGATGCCGGGGAACTCCTTCAGCAGGCCCTTGCCGTAGGAGATGATCACCGGCTCGGCCATGCGGAAGCCGCGGATCCAGCCGGGATGGGGCTCCTCCAGGGCGGACTCGATGATCGACGGGCGCAGGATGGTCAGGGGGACGTCGCCGTGCGTCTCGATGGCGGCCCGCTCGGCCAGGGCCTTGGTGTAGGCGTAGGCGTCGGGCCAGCCGAGCCCCTGCGCCCGGGTCCGGCCCGCCTCGACCATGCGGTCGGCGACCCATTGCTCCCGGAGCCGCTCCGCCTTGGCCGCCAGCACGGGCGGACCGGCCGCGCCCAGCTCGTCGCGAGCCGACTTGGTGAAGCCCTCGAGCATCTCCGGGCGGCGGCTCTCGGCTTCGGTGTCGGTGCGGGCCCGGCGGGCGGCGTCGACCTCCGCCCGCCACGCCACGTCGGTGGAGAACGGCGTGTCGGCCAGCGAGGCCTCGGGGGCCCGACCGCGCCGGCTGCCGGCCACGTAGGCGGTGGAGACCGCAACCAGGTGGGTGCCCGTGGCCGCCGCCTTCAGCACGTCGAGCACCCGCACCGGGCCCAGCAGGTTGGTCTCCACGGCCCGGTCGAGGGGGGCGTCGAAGCTGACCAGGGCGGCGGAGTGGATGATGGTGTCGCAGGAGGTCAAGGCGGCCCGGCCGTCGTCGTCGAGGCCCAGCCCGTCCACCGAGACGTCCCCGCCCACCACGGTCACCCGCCGGGCGATCTCGGCATCGAAGCTCGACCCCCACTCGGACTTCAGCCGCTTGAACGCCTCGTTGCCGAAGATCTCCCGCCGCGCCCGGTCCGCGGGTGACGTCCGGCGCCCCGCCCGCACCACCAGCACGACCTCGCAGCCCGGGACGGCCCGCAGCAGGCGCTCGACCAGCGCCGTGCCGAGGAAGCCGGTGGCGCCGGTCACGGCGACACGCCGGCCGTCGAGGGTCTCGCGGATCATCTGGGCATCCTAGGTGACTGTCGATCACGCCCTCATTGGGCCGCCGACGGCTCGGCCGAAGACCAAAACCGCAGGTCGTGGGTGGTCGGCTGCCCAGCCGCAGCGCGGCTGAAGTGAAGATCGGCAGTCGGCTGGGCGCGTCGGGTTCCGGACCTTCCAAGCCAGGACCCGGCGGGCCCTCGGACGGTTACATCGTTGCAACGCAGGTCGCGACCACCAAGAATGACCGGGAGTGGGCGGCGGGAGGAGCGGGACGAGGCATTGGCAGCGGCTCGCTCTCGCCTGTGCGCTGGTCGCGCCGGCCGCTTGCAGCGGCCGGCTGGCCAACCAGCAGGCCTTCTCTGCGACGGAGGCGGCGACGCCCCGGACCACCGCCATGGCGCCCGCCCCGGCCACGACGTCCACCACCTTCGCCGAGCCTGCCCCTTACGGCAGCACGGTCGAGGGCCTCCTCACCTTCCGGGGCAACCCCACCCGCACCTACTACGGCGAGGGCCCCGTCCCTACCGAGCCCGTCGTCCTTCACCGCTTCCCCGACGAGGCGATGTGCACCGAGACGGTGGAGGGGGGCCAGCAGGTGAAGTGGTGTGGCACGGGATGGACGGGGCAACCGGCGGTGGTGGAGCGGGCGGGGCGGACATGGGTGATCTTCGGGGCCTACGACGGCGCCGTCCACTTCCTCGACGCCGCCACCGGCCGGCGGCTCCTGCCCGACTTCGTCACCGGCGGCATCATCAAGGGCTCGGTCACCGTCGACCCCGACGGCTACCCGCTCGTCTACGTCGGCTCCCGCGACGACCACCTGCGGGTCATCGCCCTCGACCGCCCCGCGCCGACCGAGCTGTGGCGGCTGCACGCCAACGCCTCCGGGCCCATCCTGTGGAACAACGACTGGGACGGCTCCCCCCTCGTCCTCGACGACCACCTCATCGAGGGCGGGGAGAACAGCCGCCTCCACATCGTCAAGCTCAACCGAGGCTACGACGCCGAGGGGCGGGTGAGCGTCCGCCCCGAGCTGGCCTTCTCCGCTCCCGGATGGGACGCCGAGCTGCTCCAGGCTCTCGGCGACGACGAGGTCTCCATCGAGGGGTCGGTGGCGGTGTGGGGCTCCACCGTCTACTTCGCCAACTCGGGCGGGCTCGTCCAGGGATGGGACATCGGCGGGCTGGCCGACGGCCGCACGCCGACCCGGACGTTCCGGTTCTGGACGGGCGACGACACCGACGCCTCGGTCGTGGTCGACGACGAAGGCATGCTCTACGTGGCCTCGGAGTGGGAGCGGCACACCGACCGGGCCCGCCAGGTCGGCCAGATCCTCAAGCTCGACCCGCAGCGGGCCAGGCCGGTGGTCTGGTCGGTGGCGGACCAGGAGGAGATCAACGGGGTCGCCGGGGTGTGGGCCACCCCCGCCCTCTACCGCGACCTGGTCGTCGTGGCCACCAACGGCGGCCGCCTCCTCGGCATCGACCGCCGCACCGGCGCGGTGCGCTGGTCCAAGCAGCTTCTCGGGCCCACCTGGCAGTCCCCGGTGGTGGTCGACGGCGTGCTCCTCCAAGGGGACTGCAGTGGGGCGCTGCGGGCCTACGACCTGACCGACACCAGCGTCGACCCGCCCCTGTTGTGGACGGTGCGCCTGGGCGGGTGCATCGAGTCCACCCCCGCCGTCTGGAAGGGCCGCATCCACGTCGGCACCCGCGACGGCTTCTTCGTCACCCTCGGCGACCGCTGAGGCCCGCGTCGGTGCCAGTTGGCGGCTGGGGGTGCTGTTGCTACCGTTGCCAAAGTGGGTGAAGGGGGGAAAGTACGACGGCGGTCGGTCGCGGGCGTGGTGGTCGCGCTCGCCGTCCTCCCGGCCGCCGTCGGTCCGGGCGGTCCCGTGGCCGCCAGCCCTTCACCCCCAGCCGTTGCTTTCCAGGTCCCAGCCGACACCCCGGCCGAGGAAGCGCGCCTCCTCCAGCACGTCCAGGACTCCCTCGACCGCAAGAAGAGCCTGGACGCCAAGGTGGCGGAGATCGACGCCCAGCTCCGGGACACCCAGAACGACCTGTTCAACGCCCAGGTCCGGCTGAACACGCTGGTCATCCGCCAGCGGGGGATGGAGGCCCAGATCGAGGCGGTCAAGGGCCAGCTCGAGGCGGCCCGCAACGCCCTGCGCGACCAGGCCATCGCCGCCTACACCGGGGGCGGCCGCGGGGGCGGCGGGTTGGCCGACCTCCTTCGCATGTCGGACGTGGGGGAGCTGGCGGCCAAGCAGTCGTACCTGCGGGCCGTCTCCGTCACGCAGTCCGACCTCATCCTCTCCACCGAGCGGCTGCGCGACCGCAGTGCCGACCTGCTCGAGGAGCTCGGGACCACCCGCGAGCGCACCCAGGCGGAGCGAGCCCGGGTGGCGGCCGAGGAGTCCCGCCTGCGCAACGAGCGGGAGTCCCAAGCCGCCGTCCGCCACCAACTGAGCGTGGAGATCGCCAACCACGCCGTCGTCCTGAAGCAGGTGGTCGACCGCCGGGACGAGTTCGAGGCCCAGGCCCGCGAGCTGGAGGCCCAGTCGAGCGCCATCGCCGAGCAGCTCCAGATCCGCCAGCGGGGGTCCTCGTCGAGCTCCTCTTCCTCCTCCTCGTCCTCCTCGTCCTCCTCGTCGTTCGGAGGACCGCTGGCTTCTGTCCGTGTCACCTCGTCGTTCGGCTTCCGGGTCCACCCGATCTACGGCAGCGTCCGCCTCCACACCGGGGTCGACCTGTCCGCCGGCACGGGCACGCCCATCAAGGCGGCCGCCGACGGTGTGGTGGCCAGCGCCGGCTGGCTGGGCGGGTACGGCAACGCCGTCGTCATCGACCACGGGGGCGGCAAGGCCACGCTCTACGCCCACCAGAGTGCGATGAACGTCCGCGTCGGTCAGGTGGTGGAGAAGGGCGAGGTCATCGGGCGGGTGGGCTGCACGGGCTCCTGCACGGGCCCGCACCTGCACTACGAGGTGCGCCTCAACGGCAAGCCCGTCGACCCCTCTCCCTACCTGTAAGAGACTGGCCGCCGTGGACGAGGCCTCCCAGGACCACTCCTACCTCTACGAGCTGGCCCGGGAGCTCGGGCTGTCCGACTTCTGGGCGCAGACGGCCGAGGTCCTCCTCCGTCCCGTCCAGATCCTGCTCATCGCGGTCGTGGCCATGGTCACCACCCGCCTCGGCGGACGGGTGGTGCGGCGCTCGGTGCAGCGGCTGGTGGCCCGATCGACGGCCCGGGCGGGGGCCACGGCGGCGGCCACCAACCGGGCCGACACGCTGGCCGGCGTGGCCGCCAGCCTCGTGCGGGTGGCGGTGTGGACGATCGCCTTCCTGCTCATCCTCGACACGCTGGGCATCAACCCCGGCCCCTTGCTGGCCGGGGCCAGCATCGTCGGCGTGGCCGTCGGGTTCGGCGCCCAGTACCTCGTGCGGGACTTCCTGTCGGGCTTCTTCGTCCTGGCCGAGGACCAGTTCGCGGTGGGCGACGTAATCACGGTCGCCGACGTCACCGGCGCCGTGGAGGAGGTCAACCTCCGTATCACCCGGCTGCGGGCGACCGACGGCACCGTCTGGTTCGTCCCCAACGGGGAGATCCGCAAGGTCGGCAACTCGGCGAAGGAGTGGGCCGTCGCCCTGGTCGACGTGACCATTCCGGCCGGGGCCGACGTGGGCGCGGCCACCGCGGCCATCACCGAGGAGATGGCCGCCGTCGCCGACGACGAGTCGCTGGCCGACGCCGTCCTCGGTCCGCCCGAGGTGCTGGGCATCGAGTCCATGGGGACGGACGGGTTCACCGTTCGGGTTTCGGTCAAGACCAGGCCCGGCCAACGGTCGCGCGTCGCCCGCCAGATCCGGGCCCGGATCGGGTCCCGCCTCAGGGACGACGGCCTGGCCCCGCTCCGCCAGACCACCCCCGCCGCCGAGGAGGGGTGAGGGCCTAGCGGCCCAGCAGGTCCCCGAACAGCTCCAGGTGCTCCCCCACGCAGCGGTCCATGGAGAAGTAGCCCTCGACCGCGGCCCGGCAGTCGGCCCGGTCGAGCTCACGGACGGAGGTGATGAACTCGGCCATGTCGGTCTCGTCCTCGCACAGGAAGCCGGTCCGCCCGTGCTCGATGACCTCGGGCGCCGCCCCCTCGCGGAAGGCGAGGACGGGCGTGCCGCACGCCAGCGACTCCACCATGACCAGCCCGAACGGCTCGTTCCACCGGATGGGGAACAGCGTGCAGGCAGCGTTGGCGAGGAGCCGCACCTTCTCCTCGTGGGGAACCTCGCCCACGTAGCGGATCTCGTCGTCGAGGTAGGGGGCGATCTCCTGGTCGAAGAACTGGTGCTCCCACGGCTCCCGGCACTTGCCCGCCATGACCAGCGGCACGCCCGCCTTGCGGGCGGCGAGGGCGGCCCGCTGCGCACCCTTGTCGGGGTTCATCCGCCCCAGGAACAGGCAGTACCCGCCGTCGCCGTCCCCGAAGGGGAAGCGGGCGGCGTCGATCCCGTGGTGGATCACCCGGGCGATGGGCAGCTCCGGCACGACGGCCCGCTGGGCGTGGGAGATGGCGATGATCGGCACCCGGTGGGCGATCCGCCGGTAGATGTCGGTGAGCTCGTCGTTGAACGGGCCGTGGATGGTGGTGAGGACCTTCTTGTCGGGGTAGCGCTCGGCATAGACGGGCCCCAGCACGCTGTGGTCGTGGATGACGTCCACGTCGTCGAGCTGCTCGTAGGCCGCCATGACGTGCCGCAGCTCGGGGACCGTGTAGCCCATCCGGTAGCCCTCGGAGGCCTCGAGCAGCCAGCGTCGCTCGACCGGCGACGTGGAGTCGGCGGTGGTGAACATGACGACGTGGTGGCCCGCCTTCTGGAAGCCTCGGGCCAGGCCGTCGATCGCCTGCTCGATGCCGCCGTACAGCGGTGGGGGGACGGGGGCCCACGGGGGGGCGACGATTCCGACTCGCACGGAGCCGATTCCACCATGAACCGTGGTCCGTCCGACATTCGGCACCCGCACCGGTAGCGTGATGCGATGAGCGCGCCTCAGGCGCCGTGGACGCTGGCCGGCGAATGCTTCCTCTGCTGGGCCCGCTGGCCGGGCGACCGTCCCGACCTGCCCGCCGACCTCCACCGGCTTCCCGGCCCGTGCAGCGTGACGGCGGCCCGCTACGAGCAGTCCCCGGTCGGGCCTTACCGGGAGCTGGCCGTGGCCGAGCCCGCCCGACTGGGGGCCCGGCCGGGCATGTGCGTGACCACGATGGTCGTCGACTCGGTCGCGTCGCGCCTCGGCGGCCGGGTGAACTGGGGGTTCCCAAAGGAGCTGGGCACCCTGCGCTGGGAGGAGGCCGGGGAGGAGCGGTCGCTCACCTGGGAGGAGCGCAAGCTGGCCGTGCGGGCGGTGCCCTCGGGACCGGCCGTGCCCATGTGGCTGCCGTTCCGGGCGCTCCAGCGGCGGGCTGACGGGATGGTGGTCATCCCCGGTCACCTCCGCGGCCGGGCCCGGCGCGCCACCGTGGAGATCGAGGCTTCGGACGACGACATCTTCGCCGGGCTGGCCGGCCGCCACCGCGGCATCCTCGTCTCCGGGGTCCACCTGGTCGTGGATCCAGCCCGGCGTCCCTCCGGGGTCCTCGCCACCCTCCGCGCCCCCCTGACTGCCCCCGAACCTGCACTATCGTGGGCAGACCCGGGCGATTAGCTCAGCGGTAGAGCGCTGCCTTCACACGGCAGAGGTCGGGGGATCAAGACCCTCATCGCCCACTGAACAAGGCAGTCGGTGCGCCGTCGCACGATGGTCGCACCACCACCCACTGGGGAAGGCGTCGGCCGGTGGGACCGTCGCTCCCGCCGCGACAAGCGCCCGGGTAGGGGCCGTTTCGCGCCGATGGAGGTGGCTGGCCGCGATAGCGAGCTCCTCCACCGCTGCCCGAACGTCGTCGGCATCCCGTCGACGGTGTAAGCCATGGCGCGTACCGGGTGGTCCACGTCGGGGTCCCCTGGCAGTGGCCGGCCCTACAGCTCCGTCACGGTGGGCTCGTCGCCCGGCAGCTGATCGTCGAGTCCGTCGCCCTCCTGCGCGCTCTGCTCACTGCCCCCGATGATGGCCTGCTCGGGATCGGTGCCGTGGCCGAGCATGATGTCGAGGAGATCGTCGTTCGGCCTACCGATGATGTGGCTCATCGGCGCCTATTCTTCCCCGGGCCGACCCGGTCCTCACCCCCTCGGTCAGGGGCATCTCAGGCCACGGGTGAGGCCGCCGCCGGCCTCCTCGCGGATCGACGATGCTGCCACTCCAGCCGAGTTGACGCACCGATTCTTGCCCTCACGTTCTGTGCGGTGGGTGGACGCTCACCGAGAGCGCAGACGGCACTTCTCGGATGCCCCCTCGTGCTTCTGCGGGTCGTACACCCGGTACGACCCTGGTAGTATCAGCGTCGTGAAGCTGAGCGTGAGCCTTCCTGACGAGGACGTCGAGTTCATTGACCAGTACGCGACCGCGCACGCCGTCGACTCCCGGTCCGGTGTGTTGAAACGAGCATTGTCGCTGCTTCGGGCCAGCGAGCTCGGCGAGGACTACGCCGCCGCCTGGGGGGAGTGGGAGTCGTCCGACGGCGACGTCTGGGAGACCACGATCGCCGACGGGATCTCAGAGAGCGCTTGATGCGTCGCGGGGACGTCGTCTGGGTCGACCTCGATCCCGTTCGGGGCAGTGAAGCCAGCAAACGACGGCCTGCTGTCGTCGTGAGCAACGATGGCGCCAATCGCACCGCGGAGAATCTCGGCCGGGGCGTCGTGACGGTGGTACCGATCACCAGTCAGACGAAGAAGGTTTACCCGTTCCAGGTCTCGCTCCCGGCGAAGTCGTGCGGCCTGCCGAAAGCGTCGAAGGCCCAAGCCGAGCAGATTCGCTCGGTTGCTGTTCAGCGGATCGGGACTACCGTGGGCCACCTCCCCACAAGGCTTCTCGCCAACCTCGACGACGCGATTCGCCTCCATTTGGCCCTCTGAAGGGATGCCCGTGTAGGGCAGCACGCGTCGTGACCGTTCCTAATGCCCGGTGAGTGCGCCTTCAACGGCGCACAGAACGCCGGGACGTGACGATCGCCGCCCCGACTGTGAGCGCCGCCACAAGGAGCGCCAGCCAGCCGATCGCAAGAAGGTAGAGACGGCCGAGATCTCGGTGCTCCCTCGCATAGCCAACGACCAAGAGGACGATGCCGACGATCGCCGAGCACACGGCAGCGAGTCGGAGGAAGGGCCTCACGCCGCTAGGTTCGCGCGCCCCGCCGATGAAGTGGTCGCCGGTTGCAAGAATGCCCGAGGCGGGCGTGCGCAGGAGACGGGCGGCGTCCCGGGACCTCGACGGCCGACGCCCGGCGCATCGCCGAGCTGGAGCGGGAGAACCGGGAGCTGCGGCGGGCGAACGACCGGAAGGCGATCCCGGTTGCCACAGGACCGGGTGGGGAAGGCCGACAGGATGATTGAAGCCGATCGAGTGCTTCTCCTCGTTGGCGTCTCCATCGTCGCCCTCGGTCTGTCGTCACGGTTGGTCAAGCGGCACGCCCTCAGCCCGGTGGTGCTGGCGATGGGAGTCGGGGTCCTCGTCGGGCCCCACGCGCTGGACCTGATCGATCCCACCGCCGCGGTGCCGCGAGGGGAGCTGCTCGAGCAGCTATGCCGGGTCGCGCTGGCCCTCGCCGTCTTCGACATCGCCCTGCGCACCCGCCCCGCCGATCTGCGCGCCAACGCCCGGCGGGTGGGCGCCCTGCTGCTTGTCGTCATGCCGGGGATGTGGCTGCTGACCTCCATCGGCGCAGGGCTGCTGCTCGATCTTTCCTTTCCTGTCGCCCTCCTTCTGGGGGCGGCGTTGACGCCCACCGACCCTGGCGTGGCGGCCGCGCTCGTCTCGGGCATCCTTCCCGACCAGTCGCTTCCTCGACGGGTCCGCAGGACCCTGCAGCTCGAGGCAGCGGCCAACGACGGGCTGGCACTTCCGTTCGTCCTCTTCGCCGGCCTGATCGCCACACTCCCAGCCGGCGAGGCGCTGCCGGAGTGGGGGATCCACGCCGCTCGGGAGATTGGCGTCGCCGCGCTCGTCGGAGCCCTTGTCGGCGGCGCGCTGAGGTGGCTCACAAAGCTCGCTGACGTGGACCGCCTCGCTGAGGAGGACTGGTACCCACTTGCCAGCACGGGCGTGGCGGTCACCGTGCTGGCCCTCGCCCACCTCCTCGGCGGCAGCGGCGTATTCGCCGCCTTCGTCGCCGGAATGGTCTTCTGCGAGGGGCTCCCGGAAGGACTGCGCGAGCCCATCCACGAGGTGCACCGATCGATCACCAAGGTGGCTCTGAGCGTGGCGTTTCTCGGCTTCGGCATGACGCTTCCCGTGGATCGTTGGTGGCCGGAAGTGGGCGCAGCGGGCGTCGCCTTCGCGGCGTGGGTGTTTTTCCTCCGGCGGGCTCCCGTCGCCGTACCGACGATGCTCCTGACGGGTACGGGTCGGTTGTCGTCGATGTACATCGGCTGGTCCGGTCCCCTCGGCGTGGCGGGGATCTACTACCTGACATACGCCGAGCGCTACCTGTTGCCGGAGTACGAGGGCCTGTTCCTCGCCGGGACGCTGGCCATCACGGTGTCCGTGCTCGGGCACGCGCTCACCTCTTCCGTGGCGGTCCACACCTATCGCAGGATGACCGGCTGCGAGACACCCGAAGGAGAGGAACTCCAAGTGGAGGGCGCATTGCCGTAGGCACCGAGCAACCACCGGTCGCGGCGGAGCCCAAGAAGTCGAGCCGTCGCTCCGCAGCGGGAGCCTGACGCTCCACCTCAGAGGCCGCGGGTCAGACGAGCGGCCCGCCGATGCTTCGCATGTCCACCGGAAGGACGGTGGGCGTTTCCACGTCGAATCGGCATGAAACGGAACACGCTCCCCATCACCGTCCTGTCCCTCTTCGCCGGCCTTGCCGGCAGCGCTCTGCCCGGCATTGGCGACGCTCATGCCTCACCACCCCCTGTCACCGTCAGTGGGAGGGCGTTCCCCGGCGGATGGCCCGACCGCGCTCTGCACTCGTGCACTTTCCGGATCGGTATCGACGGATTCGCGGCCGGCCGGGAGGCCCACGTCGTGTTCCGGGCGGTGCCCCCGACCGCCCCGGTGAGCGGCGACAGCGTCGTCCTGCGGGACTCGTTCGTCGTCGAGGGTCCGAGCGAGACCGCCACCTACGACCTCAGAGACCCGCTCATGCAGCGGTTCCGAGCCGGCACCAGCGCCGGCTGGGAAGTAGAGCTCGAAATCGAGATCACGGGCGGTGCCGGCGGTGCCGGCGGAGCGTTCGGCGCCAGCGCCGTGTTCATCGTGGCCAACGACTGCATAGTCCCGCCGGCGCCAACCTCGACCACGACAACGACGACGGTCAACCCGTGCCCGGCCGACGGGTGCGGACAGGAGCCTCCGGCAGCGATCCTCAGCGGGTCCCGCGGGGAAGTGGCCGGCGAGCAAGGCTCATACTGCTGGTCGCCCGGACCGGAAGGCCCGGGACGTTGCGCCGACTTCCTGTTCCGCGACCCCGCTACCGCTCTGACCGTCGTGCGCGGGGAGCCGCTCACCCTGCGCTTCCTTACCGCAGAGGCGCCCACCGAGGTGAAGGTCTTCCGGCACGAGAGGGTGGGCCGCCAGTTCGAGCCCCTCTTTGCCGCCGAGGAGCGGACGCTCGCGGCGAGCAACCCAACGACGCTACGGGCGGACTTCCCCGTGGGAACGTCGTGGCTGGTGGTCTCCACCCGCTGGCAGCAGGGATCGTCCGTCTCGTTCTTCGAGGTCGACGTGAGGCCGCAGGCCCATGCTCGGCCGGCGACGGCGACGCCCGCCCGCCTTGCCCTCACGGGGTAATCCGCCCTCCCGAACGAGAGCCGCGGCGGTACGCTGGTGGCTTCGGTATGTGGACTACGGCGGAGTCCCGGCTCACACGTGGTTTCGCTGTGCTCGTCACGGCGGTGTGGACCGTCATCGGCGCGACCGGCGTCCGAGCCCAGACGCCCACCTCGGCAACCACGACGAGTACGCCCGCCACCACCAGCACCACGGCCGTCGCGCCGACGATCCCGGGGGGCATGACAACGTCGACGACCAGGCCGCCGGTCGCCACGACCAGCCCCCCGGCGCAGCCGCAGGACGATGTCGGTAGCGAACAGACCACGTCCACCGTGGTACCCGGCTGGACGGTCGTGACGTTGCCCCCGGTGCTCCCGGATCCGAGCGACCGTGGCGACGTTGACGGCCAGCCCGAGCAACCGCCGCTCGGTCCCGTCACCTCCCCGGCGACGGTCACGACGTCGATCGTCCTGCCGTTCCGGTTGCCCTTCGCGGGGGAGACGACGACAACGAGCGTCGCCACGGAACCCGTGGCTTTCCTTGCGCCCACGACCGTCCTGCCGACGTCCACGACGGTCCTCAGCGGTGGCGCCCCCGCGCGTGAGCGCGGCCCCGCGCCCAGCTCAGCCGAGGGGTCGTCCGGAGGCCGGACTGCGACCGTCGTGCTCGTGGCCCTGGCGTTGGCGGGGGGCCTGACAGCGCAGCGGATGAAGCAGAGGCGGATCGATGGCGGGGGCTGAGCTGGCCATCGCCGGCTACGGCGACCTGGTCGAAGCCAACCGGGGCGGGTTCGCCACGGTCTATCGCGCCTGGCAGGCGACGTTCGAGCGTGAGGTCGCCATCAAGGTGATGGCCGAAAGGACCGGCGAGGCCGCGGCCCGCCGTTTCGAGCGGGAGTGCGCAGCGGTCGGCGCCCTCTCCGGCCACCCGAACATCCTCACCGTGTACGAGGCGGGGACGACCCCTGACGGGCATCTCTTCATGGTCATGGAGTTCCTCCATGCCGGATCGCTCGCCGACCAGCTCCACCAGCGAGGGCCGTTCGAGACGGGCCGAGTCCTCGATCTGGGCATCCGCATCGCCGGCGCCGTCGAGTCCGCCCATCGAGCCGGCATCGTGCACGGCGACCTCAAGCCCGAGAACATCCTGCTCTCGCGGCTCGGGGAGCCAAAGGTCGCGGACTTCGGTCTCGCGCACCTCCCGGACGGGGTGGTCAGCGGAAGCGGGGGCCTAACCGGGACGATCGCCCACGCCGCACCCGAGGTCCTGTCCGGCGAACCGCCGACGAGGGCGTCCGACATCTACGCGCTGGCCTCCACCCTGTTCTGCCTGCTGGCTGGCCGGCCACCGTTCGCCCCGCCCGGAGGGGTGAGCCTCGTCTCGGTCCTCACCCGAGTCGGGCGCGAGCCTCCCCCCGACCTGCGCTCGCGTGGTGTCCCCGACGAGGTGTGCCGCGTGCTCGAGCAGGGGCTGGCCAAGGCGCCGGCCGACCGCCAGCGCGACGTCGCCCAGTTCGGTCGCCAGCTCCAAGCCGCACAGGCCGCTCTCGAGCTTCCGATCACGTGGCTCCCGGTCGAGCTGACGGACTCGCAACGGGACGCACCGGTGGCGGAGCCAGGCGCGCCGACGCCACGCCCCCGCGGCAGCCGAGCATGGCTGAGGCGCGCCAGGCGCGTCGTCGCCGCCGGTCTCGCCACGCTCGTCGCGGTCCTGCTCTTGAACGACACGGCGGAACCACTGCCGGTGCTGTATCAGGACAACTTCGACGGCGGGCAGAACTGGTACGAGCACGACGACGAGAGCGCCAGACTGGCGTACGACCAAGGTGCCTACCGGGTCGTCGTTCGAGGGGCCAACTCCGTGGTCTACTCCGACACGTCGTTTCGGGGCGGCACCTACGGCGAGCCGTTGACGATGCTGTCAGATGTAAGCGTGCGGGTGCGCGCGCAGCCCGTCACCCCCGGCGCGGTGTTCGGGCTCTTCTGTCGTGCTCGGGCGGACAGCGAGCGGTACCAGGCGCTGGTCCGCACCGACGGCGAGCTCCTCTTGCTACGCGCCACGCCCAGAGGCGTGACAATCTTGGTCGGCGGGCACGCCACTGTGGCAACGGGGAGCTTCGCCAACCTGCGCCTTGACTGCACCGGCTCCGGCAAGGTCACCCTCAAGGTGTTCGTCGACGGCGTGCAGGTGGCGGAAGCGAAGGACCGTGACGGTATACGCAGCGGCGGCGTGGGCGTGCTCGCCGGCGCCCAGGAGTCGCCGGCCGACGTCCTGTTCGAGGACTTCGTGCTCATGGGACGGCGCGTGGGCAGCTGAGGTCTAGTGCGGGTCGTCGGGTCGGGCCTGTGCCCGAAGGTCGGCGAGCGTGACCGCTCGGCGGAGGAGGGCCTCGTTGGCGAGGGCGGAGCGACGGGACTGGGTCGACTCGTAGATCTCGAACTTGTCGTAGAGGTTGGCCAGGTGGAACTTCACGGCGGCCTCGCTCACCGTCAGCTCCTCGGCGACCTGGCGGATGCTGGCGGGCTCGGCGAACGGGTTCGAGCACAGGAGAGGCCGGCAGAGCGCGATCAGCACGTCGCGCTCCCGTGACGTCAGATCGGGAGGCCCCTGCCCGGTATCGGTCCGCTCCGCCGCCGTCGCGCCCGACTCCCGAAAGACCACCTGGGTTCGTCCGACGCGGATCTCGTCACCAGGGCGGAGAACCCGCTCGCCCAGCAGGGCCTGTCCGTTGACGAAGGTGCCGTTGGACGACCCCAGGTCCCGCAGGGTGAACGAGGCCCCATAGGACTCGATGACGGCGTGGACATGCGAGACGAGGCGGTCGTTGGGGAGCGCGACGTCATTGTGCTCCCCGCGGCCGATCGTGATCCGCTCGCGGTCGAGTGGGAACAGCTCAGGAGGGCCGGCCCCACGGATCTCGATGAACGCTGGCGTCGCCGTCACCTCCTGAGCGGAGCCGCACGATCTGACGGGTGCCACACGCTAGCCATCCGGCCACCCTGACCTGGACGTCAGGAAATCCTGACATCCGGCGGGACAGAACCGTCGCCGTGGCAATTCCGGCGAGGCGCCCGAAGGCGCACGCTCTGTGCACGGTCCCAGAACGGCGGATCGACCGACCGAAGGAGCTTCTCCGTGCCCAGAATGACCCCTTGCCCCGACGCGCCGTCGAGTGCGGCTGAGAACGGCGCGCAGCGCATCGAAGACCTGAGCGCAGCGATACGCGCCAGCAGCCCTCGACTGCACGCACTTGCCCAGCGCATGCTCGGCAGCCACCACGCGGCCGAGGACGCAGTTCAAACCGCAACTCTCCGTGCCCTTGAGAGCCTCCACCGCTACCGCGGCGAGGCGTCGATGGGGACCTGGCTGTACCGCATCACGGCCAACGTGTGCCTCGACGAACTTCGGCGGCGCCGGCGCGTCACGCTCGAGGCGATCCCCGAAAGAGGGATCACCCGCTTGGTCGGGAACGACATCGGCGACACCGTCGTGAGGCAGGTCGAGGTCGCTGAAGCCCTGGCGACCCTTCCTGCCGCCCACCGTGCCGCCCTCGTCCTCACCGACATCTGCGGCTACAGCTACGCCGACGCCGGCACCGCCCTCGGTGTGCCCTCCGGAACGGTGGCGTCACGCCGTCACCGCGCCAAGGAGAACCTGCGGGCGCTGCTCCACAACGACCGCTCCGTGGGGCGCGCCGCCTAGAGCTGACCCAGGAGACGGCCGGGGTTCACGCCCGGGCTGTCTACGTCGGTCAGGGCGGAAGCGGGCGAGCCCCAGCGACGTCAAAGAGACACCACACACGGGCGCCAACCAAATCAGGTCGTGCCCGGACCACACGAAAGGAAGCATCAGGATGAAATCCCTCAGCAAGAGGATCGCCGGTGGGCTTGTGGCACTGGTGGCCGCCGGAGGCCTCGCAGGTCCCGCACACGCGGCCGAGAAGGTGGAGGAGTACAACGTCCGCTTCGAGACCGTGCTCACCTCCATCGACAACCCATGCACGCCTGCGTTCGACGACATCACCCTCTCGGCCTCGGGTCACGCGGTCGCGAAGCGGTGGATCCACGAGGACGGCTCCTGGCGGTACCAGGGCAACGTTCGCCTGGACCTCTCGGGGCGCGCTGCCGACGGAACCGAGTACGGCGGCAGCAGTCAGTTCCGCGCCCAGACACGGGTGGAGGATGGCGTGGTCTCCATCGTGGCCGACGACCGTCACCGCCTCGTCAGCCACGGAGCTGACCCCAACTTCTCGTTGCGCCTCAAGGTCCGGGTGCAGTTCGCGGTCGACGGCTCGTTCTCGGATTACGAGGTGCTGAAGGACCGATCAGCCTGCCAGGGCTAGATCTGTCAGGGCCTCATCGTTCCCGGTGTCCCGTGCCTGTGCGACCCGCTCAGGCACGGGACACCGACGCGTACGCCCAGGGACGCCCGACGGCAAGGAGCGTGCCCTGTGACTACTGATCGCTGTGGTCCACCTGCCAGTCGACGAGCTCGGGGCGATAGCGGCAGTACGTGCCGGTGACGATGTTGCGGTGAAGATGAGCTGCCAGCTCGGGGAGCACCGGCTCGAGCTTTCGGATGGCGTCCCTCACGCGGCCGGCGACCGCCTTGCGTGCTCGTTCGGCGGGGTGGTTGGCGAAGGCGCGGGCCCGGCCGCCCACGCCCGTGACTCGCCTGAGCTCCTCCAAGACGGCTTGGCGTTCAACCTCGAAGCGGGTCCGGCGCTCCGAGTCGTGGTCACGCTCGGCGTCGTCGATGTCCGCCTCCAGGTCCGCCAAGCGGCGTCGGTAGGCGGCGAGCCCGCGCCGGTCGATCTGGTCGCCGGCCGCTCCTGATCTGTCGGATGCGTCGACGAGGTCCAGCACGTGGACCTCCCCACCGGCTGAGGCCAGAAGACGGGCGATGTCGGCCAGCCCCTTGCTATGGGCGACCGTCGCCTCCCGGCCGGCGAACGTCAGCTGCCAGACCGGGCCGCGCCGACGCATCGTCGCCGGCGTCCGGCCACGAGGAGGACCGCTCGGCGCCGGGTGCGTCTCCACGTCGGCCAGCCAGCCGACGGCGCCGAGGCGATCGTAGGTGGCGGCAGCCTGGGCCAGCAGGGACCGTGAGGTTTCGACGTGACCCAGCGCGGCCGCGAGCAGCCCGGCGCTGTGGGCATGGCTGCCGGCGAAAGCGACGACCGCGCCGTTCACCCCACAGGTATCGGCCAGCGGGGTGAGGTCCTCGAGCAGCTCGGTTGCGAGCCGCCGGTCGCCGACGGCGATGGCCGCGACAGCCAGCTCGCGAACGAACACCGACCATAGGTATGAGCGGTCGGCCCGCCACGTCCCGAGCTCGACCACGGTGCCCACGTGCTGCCGGGAGGCGTCGAGGTCACCGGCACGAGCGAAGAAGCCGGCCGCCACGGCGTGGGCGTGCACGGGTGCACCGGTCCAGTGCTCGACGGCTTCGGCGGCGAACGCCCGTAGCTCGGGCGCCCGGTCCCGCGCTCGGACCAGCTCCAGCCGCTGGGACATCCGAACGTTGCCTGTGTCGGGCTCCCTGATCCGGGTGCCGAGCTCAGCGGCCTCCTCGATGAGGGCCTCGGCCTCCTCCAGCCGGCCGCGCAGGAGCGCCAAGCACGCGCGCCTGGTCGCGGCGGTGTAGCGGTGCTGGGGCTGCTCACGGGCGCCGAGGATGGCGATACAGGCCTCGAGGGACGCCTCGTAGGCTGGCGATCCCTGCTCCAACAGCGCGTTGGCGAGAAGGAGCAGTCCCTCGGCGTGTCCCTCCTCATCACCGACGGCCAGCGCGACGGAGATGAGCTCACCGGCGATCGCCGCCCGCTCGGCACCGGTGCCCGGAGTCCACAGGACGTCGTGGCGGGCCAGGAGGCAGGAGCGCAGCGTGGCGTTGTCCCCGGCTCGCCGCCCGAGTGCGAGGGCGCGCTCGCTCAGAGGGCCGGCGCGGGGACGGTCCTCGGGCACCGAGTGCTGGAGCTCGCGGGCCAAGGTGGCGGCCAGCCGCGCCTCCCAGACGTCGTCCACGCCGCTGACGAGATCGAGGGCACGCTCGAGGGCGCGCACGACGTCGTCGCGTCGGGCTGCGAACCGGGCTCCGAGCCGGGCGGTCGCCAGAGCGACGGCTGCGACCCGCGCTGGGTCCCGTGCCCGATCGGCTACCACGGAGGCATGGCGGAGCAGACCCCGGGCGTCGATGGTGTTGCCGCCGCGAGCCAGCGCGTCGGCCTCGGCGACGAGGAGGTCCACCTGCCGGCCGTCGGCGATGGTGACGGCGGCGTCGGCGAGCGCGGCGCGCAGGCGCCGCAGGTGCCCGGCTGCCTCGACGAAGGCGAGGCCCCCGACGTCTGCGGAGCACGCCGCCAGCGCCCACCGCACGGCCCGGTCAGGCCCGTCCAGGGCGACGGAGGCGATGAAGTGGCGGGCGATCTCCGAAGGGGGGACGTCGCCGCCCCGTGCCTCTCGCTCCTCCAGGGCGGTGCCGATGGCCTGGTGGAGGGACCTCCGCCTGTCTGCGGGAACCCGCTCGACGACCGTCTCCCGCCAGAGGTCGTGGACGAACACGATGCCGGCACGCGTGCGGACCAGCACACCGGCCTCGATGGCGACCGCTGCGGCCGCATCGATCTCGGCCGTGGACCGCTCCAGGGCGGCGGCGGCCACATCCGGCAGCAACGCCGTTCCGAGCAAGCCGAGCACGCTGAGCACGTCGACGGTCGTCTCCGGCAGGCGGGCGAGACGTCGCTCGATGGTCTCGCGCACCGCGGCGGGAACGGCTCCCCCCATGTCGGCGGAGGTCGACGCCAGTAGCGCCAGCTCTCGCGCGAAGAAGGGGTGGCCACCGGACCGCCGATGGATGGCAGCCGCCGTGTCGCGCCCGAGAGGGTGGCCGCACACGTGCTCGACGAGTTGCACGACGGCATCCAGGTCGAGCCCGGTGACGGCGAGGTGTTCGCCGTGGCTCAGAAGGCCGCCCAGGCGGGTACGAACCGCAGACGGAAGCTCGTCGTGGCGGTATGCGGCGATCAGCGCTACCGGCCCGGGCCTCGGAGCCCGAGCCAGGAAGTCGAGCAGGTCCAGCGACGACTCGTCTGCCCACTGGAGATCGTCGAGTACCACCACGAGCGGCTTCATGGCAGCCAGGGCCTGCAGGAAGCGGCTGACGGCGTCCATGAGGAGCAGGCGACTGCGCGCCGAGGTCTCTCCGTAGGGCACGTGCCCGAAAGACGGCACGATGGACGCCAGGACGGCAGCGTCGTCGACCACTTCGCGGCGGGCGAGATCGACGCCGACCTCCCGCACGAGGCCGTCAAGGGCCTGGGTCCATGGCCAGTACCCCGGAGCGCCGTCCACGTCGATGCACGTCCCCCATCCGACTCGGACTCCACGGGCCGCGGCACGCCAGACGGCGGCCCGGATCAGGGACGTCTTGCCGATCCCGGCCTCACCGGCGACGAACGCCGTGACGGGTTCTCCGTGTTGCAACCGCTCGAGCAGTGCGTGCAGGCGAGCCAGCGGGAGGTCGCGCCCGACCAGGTGGGGCCCAACTGACGGGGGGGTCACGGTCACGGGCTTCATTGTCGCTCCCGGTCGCGGCTCGCGCCGTCTGGCGATCTGCCAGGACCGATCTTCCATCCCGGGCCCCCATCTGGCGCTCTGGTCTGTGAGAGACGACCAACGAGGAGAAGCGGAATGATGTTCGACCCCGTCCAGTACAAGATCGCCACCCGTCAGCAGTGGGAGGACGCGGCAGAGGCATGGCACCGCTGGGGGCCGACGCTCGAATCGTGGCTCGGTCCGGCGACCCATGTGATGCTCGATGCCGCCGGGGTGTCGAACAGATCGGACGTCCTCGATGTCGCCGCCGGCGCTGGAGGGCAGTCCCTGGCGGCAGCGCGGCGGGTCGGCCCGAGTGGCCGCGTCCTGGCCACGGACGTCTCGCCCAACATCCTGACCTACGCCGCCAAAACCGCCGCCCAGGAGGGGCTGACGAACGTGGAGACGCTGGAGGCCGACGGCGAGGCCCTCGACGTAGTGCCGCCAGCGTCGTTCGACGCCGCCATCTCACGGCTCGGCCTCATCTACTTCCCCGACCAGCGGGCCGCCCTCGCCGGCATGCGCCGCGCCCTTCGGGACGGTGGGCGTTTCGCCACCATCGTCTACTCGACCCCCGACCGCAACCGGTTCTTCTCCCTGCCGGTCTCGATCATCCGGGAACGGGCGAACATCCCGGCTCCGCAGCCAGGGCAGCCGGGCCCCTTCAGCCTCGGCAGCCCGGGCGCCCTCGAATCGCTGCTCGAAACAGCAGGCTTCACCGACGTGCGGGTCGAGGTCGTGCCCGCCCCGCTGCGCATGGCGTCGGCGGCCGAATGCGTGCGCTTCGAGCGGGAGTCCTTCGGGGCCTTGCACCAGATGATGGCCGGCATCGACGCGGCTGAGCGGCCGGCGGTCTGGGCGGAGATCGAGTCCGACCTCGGCCAGTTCGAGACCCCCGAGGGGTTCGTCGGGCCCTGCGAGCTGCTCGTCGCCTCGGGCGCCAAACGATGACGCGGCGCGAGATCACGGTCGCGGCCGTGCAGACGACCCCTGTCTTCCTCGATCGCGACGCCACCGTGGAGCGCCTGGTGGCCTCCATCGAGGAGGCGGGGGCGTCGGGCGCCCGTCTCGTCGTGTTCCCCGAGGCGATCGTGCCTGGTTACCCGGACTGGGTGTGGCGGGTGCCCGCCTGGTCCGACGGCGCCTGGTACCAGCGGCTGTGGGATCAGGCGGTTGACATCCCCGGCCCGGTCACCGCCACCCTCGGGTCCGCGGCGCGACGGGCCCGAGCGTGGGTGGCGGTCGGCGTCAACGAGCGGGTCCGCTCGGGAACGCTCTACAACTCGCTGGTCTACCTCGACCCCGACGGCGAGGTGGCGGCGGTCCACCGCAAGCTCATGCCTACCGGTGGAGAACGAACTGTATGGGGCTACGGCGACGCCTCGACCCTGGCCGTGGTCGACATGGGCTTCGCCCGGGTGGGGGGGCTGCTGTGCTGGGAGAACCTCATGCCCCTGGCCCGGGCGGCGATGTACCAGCGCGGCATCGACATCCTCCTGGCCCCCACCTGGGACAACAGCGATGCATGGCCGTGCACGCTGCGCCACATCGCGCGGGAAGGCCGCGTCTTCGTCGTCGGCACGAACACCTGCCTGCACAGCCGCGACGTCCCTCGCTCCCTGCCCTCCGCCGACGAGCTCTATGCCGGTGACGAGGACGACTGGCTCGCCCGTGGCAACACGATGATCGTCGCCCCCGACGGTGCCGTCCTGGCCGGACCCCTCACCGAGCAGCCCGGCACGCTGACCGCCTGCCTGGACCTCGACACCCTCGCCACCGCTCGGCGCCAGTTCGACCCGGTGGGCCACTACGCGCGCCCCGACATCTTCCAGCTCTCCGTTCACGAACCGCCTGCGCCGCCACAACCGTCGGCGAGCTGGTCGGGCGAGCGCCAGCCTCCCTATGCGAACCGACAAGGAGACCTTCCACCAAACCAGGTGGAGGTCAGAAAGGACAGCCATGTCTGAGTGTCCCCCCATCGGACACGTCGCTCTGACCGTGAGCGACCTGGGGCGCAGCGTCGCCTGGTACGCCCGGCTCTTCGATGCCGAGCCCGTTCTCGACGAGGACACGGGGCCGTTCCACCACGTCGTCTGGCTTCTCGGCAACGGGACTCTCCTGGGCCTGCACCAGCACGCGAACCCCCAGACGTCCCAGCCGGCGAGCGAACTGCGGCCGGGGCTGGACCATGTGTCGTTCTCCTGCGCCGACCGAGCAGAGCTCGAGCGGTGGGAGGATCGGCTCGACCAGCTCGCGATCCCGCACGGAGGCATCGTCGACGCCCCGTACGGGTCGGGTCTGTCCTTCCGCGACCCCGACAACATCCCGCTGGAGCTCTTTGCCTCCCCTCCCTCCTCCTCCTGATCCCGGAGCGGCGGGTGCGGTCGGGCGCCGGGCGCCCGCCGGCACCCGGAAGCGGGCGCTACCTTGGCGGCCCGGGCGGTACGGTCCTGCGCCCGGGGACGAGATGGGGGGGTTCCGGATGATCAACCAGGCGGTCGACGTCGCCGGCGTCGACGGCGGTCAGGTCACTCTGTCGCCGGAGGACCTCGCGCTGCTGGCGGGCGGGGAGGACGGGCGTCTTCTCCGAGCGGGTGACCCGGGATGGGACGAAGCCACCCTGATCTGGAATGCCATGGTCGCCCGCCAGCCCGCGCTGGTGTTCCGACCGTCGTCGGTGACGGACGTGGCGACGGCGGTCAGGTTCGCGGCCGATCACGGGATCCTGCTCAGCGTCAAGGGGGGCGGCCACAACATCGCCGGAACGTCGCTCGCACCAGGCGCCCTCACCCTCGACATGTCGCTTCTGCGCACCGTCGAGGTCGACCCGGCGGCTGGCGTCGCCCAGGTCGGAGCGGGCTGCCTTCTCAAGCATGTCGATGCTGCCACTCAGGAGCACGGCTTGGCGGCCGTGCTGGGCTTTGTGTCGGAGACCGGCGTCGCCGGCCTGACCCTGGGTGGCGGCTTCGGCTACCTGACCCGTCGCTTCGGCTGGACGGTCGACTCCCTCCAGGCGGTCGAGATCGTGACCGCCGACGGCCAGGTTCGCACCGCCAGCCGGGACGAGGAACCCGAGCTGTTCTGGGCGCTCCGGGGCGGTGGCGGCAACTTCGGTATCGTCACCCGCTTCACGTTCCGGCTCTTCGAGGTCGGCCCCAGCATCACCGGCGGGCTCATCGCCTGGAGTGCCGACGAGGCCGAGGGCGTGATGGCGATGTTCTCCGAGTTCACCGAGTCGGCACCTCGGGAGGTCACGGCCGCGCTCGTCGTGCGCTTGGCCCCGCCCGCACCGTTCATGCCGCCGGAGTGGCACGGCAAGCCGATCGTGGCCATGGTCGTGTGCCACAGTGGCCCCGATCCCGACAACGACCTGCGCCCCGTCCGGAGCACGGGTCGGCCCGTCGCCGACGTGATCATGCAGAAGCCCTACAGCGCCCAGCAGGCCATGCTCGATGCGACGCAGCCCAAAGGCCTCAACTACTACTGGAAGAGCGAGTTCATCCCGGCCTTCTCGCCTGCATACCGGACGACCGTGCTGGAGAACGCCCTGCAACTGACGTCACCCCTCTCGCAGGCCGTCGCCGGGTTCCACATCGGTGGCGCACTGAACGAGCGGGAAGAGGACGACGGGGCGGTCGGCAACCGCGACGCCCGCTACGTCTCGGCCATCGCCGCCTGCTGGAAGCCGGGCGACGAGAGGTCAGACGAGCACGTCGCCTGGGCCCGGCGATCGTGGGAAGCGGTACGCCCCTTCTCCACCGGTGGCAACTACGTGAACTTCCAGGTCTTCGACGACGATACCTCGCGCACCGCCGCCGCCTACCGTGCCAACTACGCCCGCCTCCAGCAGGTCAAGGCGTCGTACGACCCCGACAACCTCTTCCGCGTGAACCGGAACGTCTCGCCCGAGGCCTGACCGCACAGACCGTCGGCAGGTCGTCGAGGACGCGCCGGCGGCGGGCCCCGTGTTCGAGGCCCGCCAGCCGGCGACCTGGGCCGATCAGGCGGCCAGGGAGTCAACCTTGACGGCGGTGATGCGGATGTTGCGGGCCTTCACCCGGCCTTCGCTGTCGCCGCTGCCACACATGAGGTTCACCCGTACCTGGCTGGGAGCGTCGATGGCGATGCTCCACGAGGCCGCGTCGCCGCCGGTGCTCCGGTTCTCGACCCAGAGGTGCACGTCGTCCCGGTCGAGGCCCAGGTTGTCGAACAGGTAGCACTTGGCGTCCGCATCGCCGTCGAAGGTGCCCCGGGTGTTGTGGAACCACGCCTTGGCATCGACGATGTACTTGCCCGCGGGCAGGACCACCTCGCCGACGGAGCTGAAGACGTTGCAGGGTGAACCGCCGCTGCAGTACCACCACAGGCCGATCGGGCCGGAATTGCTGAACGAGTAGCCGCTCGCACCCGCTCCCGGAGGACCGGCAGGACCCTGGGGGCCCGCCGGCCCTTGGGCGCCGTCGGCTCCAGCGGGACCGGCGGGGCCGGCGGGGCCAACCGGGCCGGTGTCACCCTTGGGTCCCGCCCCGCCCTGTGGTCCGGTGGCCCCCGTCGGGCCTACCTTGTTCCATTCGATCGCGGTCTCGGCGTTCGTACAGTCGCTGGGGGCGTTGACGATCCGCACGGCTCCGTTCTGGGCGCGCACGCAGGCGTGGATGGTGTTGCCGTCGTTGCTGGCGAGAGCGACGGTCGTCCCGAAGACGGCGACGGCGGCTGCGGCGCTGGCGGCGGCCACGGTGGCCCGAGAGCGCAGGATCCTGGAGAGAGGCTGGAAGGTCATGTTCCGCTCCTTGAGGTCGCGAGGGCCGCTATCCCGTCCCTCAGTGACCACACCGTGCGGTCAGGCCCTTGTAAGTCGCTTGCTGCCGGCTTGCCGGGCGCTTGATCGAGGTCGCCGGCGGCCGCAGGACCACTCCAATGCCGGACCAGCCGGTCAGCTCTGCTTCGCTGCTCGGGCGATGGCGGCGACTGCCCGCTCGACGTCGGCCTCGGTCGTGCTCCAGTTGGAGACCGAGATCCGCATGAGCCGGCGACCGTGCCAGGTCGTGGCGCCCATCCAGCACTCGCCGGATCGTTGTACGCCGGCGATCACCCGATCGGTCCGGTCGTCGTCGCCGAAGCTCACGAGCACCTGGTTCAGCACGACCTCGTTGGCGATGGTCACCCCGTCGATCCCCGCCAGGCAGCCGGCGAAGTGCCGGGCCAGGGCACAACATCGCTCGACGAGGTCGGCCACTCCTGCACGCCCGAGCTGGCGGAGGGCGGCCCACGTGGCGAAGCCCCGGGCCCGGCGTGAGGACTCGAGCACATAGTCGCTGGGAGCCCGCCCCCCGCCCTCGCCGCCGTGGCCGGTGAGGTAGGCCGCCGTGTACGACATGGCCGCGGCATGCGCGTCGCCGTGGGCGCAGAAGGCGTACCCCGAGTCGTACGGGACGTTGAGCCACTTGTGGCCGTCGGTCGCCCACGAGTCGGCCGACTCCACGCCCCGGGCCAGGCGGCGGGTCGTCGGCTGGCAGCCGCCCAGAGGCCGAACGCCCCGTCGACGTGGACCCAGGCGCGCCGTTCGTGCGCCGCCCCGATCGCCGCCGGGAAGTCGTCGAACGCGCCGGTGTTCACGTTGCCGGCCTGGAGGCAGACGATGGCGGGACCGGGCGGGACCCGGTCGAGCACCCGACGAAGGTCGACGACGTCGACCGCGCCCTGAGCATCGGTGGCGACCGGCTCCAGCACCGCCGTACCGAGACCGAGCAGGCGCAGGGACCGGTCGATGGTCGCGTGGCGCTCGCCGGTGGCCACCACACGCAGGGCGGGAGCACCGGCGAGCCCGTCGCGCTCGACGTCCCAGCCCGCCTTGGCGAGGACATGATGGCGGGCAGCGGCCAGGCAGACGGTGTTGGCCGCCTGACCGCCGGTGACGAAACCGAACGATGCACGGGCAGGCATACCGAGCAGGTCCTTCAACCAGGCGCCGGCGACGTCCTCGACGACTGCGGCCGCCGGGGACGTCGTGGCGTTGAAGGCCGGTTGATCCCAGGCGGTGGTCAGGAACTCAGCGGCGGTGGGGGCGTCGAGCGCCCCGCCAACGACGAAACCGAAGTAGCGCGGGCCGCTCGTCGACACCAGGGCCGGTTCGACGGCGGCGACCAGCTGGTCCACCGCGGCACGGGCAGGCAGCGGTCCGTCGGCGAGCGATCCGAGCCCTGCTCGGACCGCCTCCAGGTCGACGTCGACGGGGTACACGGGGCCATCGACCACCCGCTCCCGGTAGCCGGCCGCCTGCGACGCCACCTGGGCCAGGAGGTCCCGAAGAGTGCTCACGGCACCATGATGGGACCTGGCGTGCCGACGCGCTGGGGGGAGGGCGGCACACTACGATCCCGGCGTGCCGATCGGAGCACTCGTGGGGCTCGTGTCGGGCCTGCTCACCTGCCTCGTCACCGAGATCTACTGCCACCGATGCCTGGCCCACCGGGCGTTCCGCGTCCATCCGGCCCTCGGCTCCGTCCTCGACGGCTTCATGCAGGTGTACGGCGGCGTGCATCCGCAACGGTGGGTGGGGATCCATCGCCTGCACCATCGCTTCGCGGACACGCCTCTGGATCCGCATTCTCCGCTGCAGCGGCATCCACTGCTGGTGCTGGTGGGAACGCCCTACCTGTTCGCGTCGGCCAAGTCCCGCCTGCCGGTCGATTCGCCGGGGCCGGGGATCGGGCACGTCGCCGTGCGCGTCCTGATCACCGCCTTCTGGCTGGTGACCATCGGGCCCGCCCAGACGCTGGTCGCGCTCGGCGTCCACCTGGGCTCCTACTTCGGGATCATGGGGATGGTCAACACCATCGGGCACCGGTCAGGGACGAAGCCGCATCCTGACTTCCCCGGGTACGACAGCGCGTGGCTGGCACTCCTGCTGCTGGGACACGGCTACCACAACTCCCACCACGCCCACCCCGCAGCGGCCCGCACCGGGCTGCTCGACCCGATGTGGCCGATCGTGCGGCTCCTCTCCGGGGTGGGGTTGCTCACCCTCGAGGAGGACCGGCCCCAGCCGCAGGCACGCACCTGCTGCCTGGCGTCGGCCTCCCCGGCTGCGGGCCGGTAGGACCCCCGGGTCCGCCGGTGGCCGGCTGGCGCATACTGGGGCCGTGACCGATCGCAACGTGCTGGGTGGACCACTGGAGCCGTGCAGCTTCGACCCCGTTACGGGCTGGTACCGGGACGGCTGCTGCCGGACCGACGAGGCCGACCGGGGAAGCCACACGATCTGCGCGGTGGTGACCGCGGAGTTCCTCGAGCACCAGCGCCGCATCGGCAACGACCTGATCACTCCCATGCCGCAGTTCTCCTTCCCCGGTCTGGTGCCGGGGGACCGCTGGTGCGTCACCGCCCCCAACTGGCTCCGGGCCCACCTCGAGGGGGCTGCGGCGCACGTGGTCCTGGCCTCCACGCACGAGCGGGCCCTGGACATCGTCCCCCTCAGCGCCCTCCGGGAGCACGCGGTCGACGTGCCCGCCGACCCCGGTGCCCTCGACGCCTGAACCGACGGGCCCATCGGAGCGGCGAGAATGGGAGCGGTGACGTCGCTGGCCGCCACGGTGCTGGGCCTCCTTGCCGATGACGACCGCTTGCGGGTCGTCGCGGCGCTCGCCCTGGACGCCTCCGACCCTGCCGACGTGGCAGCCCGGGCCGGACTGGACGTGCGGCGCGCCGGCCGGGCCCTCGCCCGCCTGACCAGCGCCGGGCTGGTCGAGCAGGAGGGGAGCGGCTACCGCCTGGTGCGCGAGCGATTTCGCGACGCCCTCCGGTCGGCCCCGTCGGAGGACGCCGCTCCGGCGTTCGAGTCGGGGCTGGGCCCCGACGCCGACCGGGTCCTGGCCAGCTTCCTCCGCGACGGCAAGCTGGCCTCCATCCCCGTCCACCGCTCCAAGCGGCTGATCGTGCTCGACTACCTCGCCAACCGGTTCGAGGTGGGATTGGCGTTCCCCGAGAAGGAGGTCAACGAGACGCTGCGGGAGTTCCACCCCGATGTGGCGGCCCTACGCCGGTACCTCGTCGACGAGGGCCTCCTCAGCCGGCGCAACGGGGTGTACTGGCGCTCCGGCGGCACGGTGGCGACGTAGCCCGCTCTGGTGTCGCACGCACCCTGCTACACCTTCGGCTGATGGGAACCGCAGAGGGGTTGCATGCGCTGACCGGCCTGCTCGACTACCCGATGTTCGTGGTCACCGTGGCCGCCGGCGGCGAGCGCTCCGGCTGCCTGGTCGGGTTCGTGACCCAGTGCTCGATCCACCCTCCTCGCTTCCTCGTCTGCCTCTCCGACAAGAACCACACGACCAGGGTGGCCGGGCGGGCCCGCGTCCTCGCCATCCATGTGCTCGGGCGGGAGCAGCGACCGCTGGCCGAACTGTTCGGTGCCGCCAGCGGCGACGACGTCGACAAGTTCACCCGGTGCCCCTGGGAGCCCGGCCCCGACGGCACGCCGCTGTTGCGCGGGTGCCCGGGCCGCCTCGTCGGCCATGTCGTCGCCAGGCACGACCTCGGTGACCACATCGGCTTCGTGGTGGAGGTGACCGATGCCGATGTGGGGCCGCCGCTCCCGCTCCTGACCTTCCAGGAGGTGCGCCACCTGGAACCGGGGCACCGGGCGTGAGTTTCGGCCACACCCAGGGAACGCCGAGATCGCAGGCGACCCCGACCCACCTCTAGACCAGGCGCCGGACGGCGGCGGGCGACTCGGCCCGGAGGGCCCTGTCGGCCAACACCGATGCCTCCGGCAGGGCGACGGCCCGCACCGCCTCCTTGACCACAGCCACGGCGTTGGGACGGACGGACAGCGCCCGCACGCCCAGTCCCAACAACACCGGGATGGCGGCCGGGTCGGTGGCGAGCTCGCCCACCAGGAACACCGGGCGACCGAAGGCCGCCCCGGCTCCGACGACCTCGGCGATGAGGCGCAGGACGGCCGGGTGCAGGCCGTCGGCGAGGGCGGCGACCGCCGGGTTGGCCCGATCGGTGGCCAGCGCGTACTGGGTCAGGTCGTTGGTGCCCACGCCGAAGAAGTCGACCAGGGGGGCCAAGGCGGCGGCGGTGAGGGCGGCGGCGGGGATCTCGACGGTGATGCCGGATCCCAGCGCTGCGCCGCCCGTCTCGCCCGCGACTGCCTCCAGGCACGCCTGGGCCTGGCGCAGCTCGTCCACCGACGTGACCATCGGGAACATGACCTGCACCTCACGGTCACGGGCCAGGCGGGTCACGGCCCGCAGCTGTGTCTCGAGAAGGTGGCGGTGGGTCAGGGTGAACCGGAGGCCCCGGTGCCCGAGGGCGGGGTTGTCCTCGGGGGGTGCGTCCCATGCGGGCACGTCGGCGCCGAGGTCGAGGGTGCGGACGACGAGCGGGCGGTCGCCCAGGGCTTGGGCGACGGCCCGGTAGGCGGTGTACTGCTCGTCCTCGCCGGGGGGCTCGGTGCGGCCCAGGAAGGCGAACTCGGTGCGCAGCATCCCCACCCCGTCGGCGCCCTCGGCCACCGCCAGCCGAGCCTCCTCAGCCCCGCCGACGTTGGCCAGCACCCGCACGGGCGTCCCGTCGGCGGTCGTGGCCGGCATGCACGCCCGCTGTCGCGCCTGGTCGTGGTGGCGCCGGTGGTCCTCCTGGCGGGCCCGAGCGGCGGCGACCTCCTCCGCGGTCGGGTGGATCACGAGCGTGCCGGCGTCGCCGTCGACGAGCACGGCGGTACCGGGCGGGACGTCCAGCACGTCGGGCCCCAGCCCGCCCACGGCGGCGATGCCCAGGGACCGGGCGATGATCGAGGCGTGGGAGAGCGGGGCGCCGCCGGCGGTGGCCAGGCCGACCACGGTGGCGGGATCGAGCGACGCCACGTCGGCCGGGCTCAGGTCGGGCGCCACCACCACGCCTTCCGCTGCCGCCCCGAAGCCCACCCCCGGGGATGTGGCGACGCCACGGAGGAGGCGCCGGCCGGGATCGTGCACCGGGCGCACCCTACGCGGCGTCTACGGCAGCAGCAGCTCCAGCTTGGGTGCCACCAGGGCGGCGGTGCCGGTGTTCTGGACCCGCACCGCGAGGTTGCCGCCCGGCGGTGAGATGGTGCCGCTGATCTCCGCGTTGGCGCCGGCGGCCTGGGTCTGGGTGGGGGTGCCGTCGCGCAGGAGCTCCACCTGGGCGCTGGGGGGGGTGCCGCCGAACACGGGGATCGACGTCCAGCTCAGCTTGGCCCGGTAATTGCCGGTGGTGCCGGCCGGGCTGAGGGTGAACGTGGGCCGGCCTCCGGTGTCGCCCCCGGCGATCTGGGCGAGGCGGACGTTCACCTCCCGGGAGGGCGCGGTGTAGCGGACGACGATCTCCTCGAGGGCGGCCGAGTTGCCCTCGGGGCCGGCGTTCACCGTGCCGAGCTGCACGATCTCCACGCCGGACGCGGCGGTGCCCAGCGTGACCGTCACCGCCTCGCCGTTGGTCGGGTTCCGGCACGCCGCCCCGCTCTGCCGGCGGTCGAGCTCGCGGGCCTGGCAGACGGAGATGACCCGGTTGGGTGTCGGCAGGCCGCTGAGGGTGACCGAGGCGGTGGCCACGCCCGCCGGGAGGAGGATGCGCACGCCGTTGTCGCTCTCCTCGGAGTTCACCAGCCGCACGTCGGTCACCCGGAGCGTCAGCTCGGTGGCCGGACCGCTCGCCGCGCCGACCGTGGTGAGGACCGGGACGGTCGTGGCCCCGGCCGTCGTGGTGGTCTGGGCTCCGTCCCCGCCGTCGTCGTTACCCCCGCCGCCGCAGCCGGCGAGGGCGACCGACATGGTCAACACCGTCGCAACCGCTCTGAATGCGCGCACGGGTTGGCACGGTACTCCCGGACGGGACTACGGGAAGTGCACCGTCACGACCATCGTCTCCCGCCCCGGGCGGGTCTCGACGATGATGCGCAGGTTCTGGCCGTTGGCGGTGAGGTAGGCGAGGCTCCGGTCGGGGTCGTCGTAGTGCACCTTGACCGCCGGCTTCAGCGGGCCGGTCACCGCCTCCACGTCCACCGCTGCGCAGCCCACGCTGAAGAGGTCGACGTACTGGCCGTGCCGGGGCTCGGGGACCCGGGCGCCGGCCACCGGTCCGCCGAGCTCGACGAAGACGTCGGTGGCGCCGCCGGTGCGGTCGGCCCACGCCGGCCAGGCCAGGTCGGGGCCGCTCGTGGTGGTGGCCGTGGCCCTGGGCGACAGGTGGGTCAGGACCGCCTGGCGGTCGACTGTCGACCGGGAGGCGGTCAGGCCGATCAGGCCGTGGAGCACCTCCCGGAGGGCGATCCCGCGAGACCAGTTGGCGGGCCAGGCGTGGAGACGGGCGACGTCCTGCCCGTCGACCACCAGCGTGCCGTGGGCGCCGTCGGGACGTACCCGGAAGACACGGCCCTCGTGCTCGCTGCGGTACCCCCGCCCCTCGCCGTCGCGGTGCCAGACGAGGCGAACGGCTTCCAGATCGTCTCGCACGACCGTGCGGAGGACCGCCACCAGGCGGGCGAACGCAGCCGGACTCAGCGGCTCCACGCCCCGCCGGGCGGGATCGGCCAGGGCGAGGTAGTGCGCATCGGTGAAGAAGGCGCCGGTGCGGAGGTCGAGGGCGCGGGCGTGCAGGCGGCCGGCGGGGTCCCGCTCGACGGTGACCGGCAGGTCGTCGACCGCGTAGGCCCCGGGCTCAGCCACCATGGGCGTCCCGGCGGGCCAGCCAGTCCCGGGCCTCGGTGGCGACGGCCTGGTGAGGGGACGCGGCCAGGCGCTCGAGGGCATAGCGGGTGGCCGGACCGCGGCCCGCCCCCATGCCCCGGGCCACCTCGCAGAGGGTACGCGGCCAGTCGGGAGCGAGGGCGGTGAGCTGGGAGGCCAGCCGGGCGGCCGCCTCGTCGTCCGTCTCCGCCAGAGGAACCAGCAGGAGGGCGGCCTGCGTCGCCATGTCGAACGGTTGCTGCGTGCGGGCGGCGGCGACCGTCCGCTCCGCGGCCCGCAGCAGCTGGAGGTGGACGGCGCCGGCCAGAGCGGCATCCGTCTCGACCAGCGCCTGCATCCAGCGGTCGAAGAAGACGTGGTGGTGCTGGCCGAGGAGGGCGCGCGTGGCCCCCACCCGGAGCCGCGTGCCGGCGGGGGTCAGTGCGACGGCGGCGGCCGTCTCGAGGGCCCGAGCGAGCTGGGCGAAGGCGTCGTCTACCCCGAACAGCCGGTCGAAGGTGACGGGAGCGCCCGCCCATGGGACCGCGTGCGGATCGGTCGCCCAGTCGACGATGGTGAGGAAGCCGTCGCGCACGCCCCAGGAGGCGAGCACGACGCAGGCGTGGAGGCGCTGGGCCGGCGTACCGGCGGCCAGGAGGTCGCGGAGGCCCCCGTAGCGAGCGGAGTAGTCGCGGTCGAGCCCGTCGGCGATGACGTCGTCGAGCCCGACCGTGGCGCCGTCGAGGTCGTCGAACAGGAGCTCGTCGCCGGGGATCGCGCCGGGCATAGGTGCGACGAGGATTCCACAGCACCGCACCGGCGAGCGGGCGGCGGGGCATTCGGGGTTAGATGCGGAGCTCGTACCAGCACATCGGAGGTAGACACGATGACCGTCCGGCTCAACCCGTACCTGAACTTCCGCGACACGGCCCGGCAGGCGATGGACTTCTACCACGCCATCTTCGGTGGTGAGCTGATGATCAACACGTTCGCCGAGCTGCACGCGAGCGAGGATCCGGCCGAGGCCGACAAGGTCATGCACGGCATGCTCGTGACCCCTGAGGGCCTGGTGCTCATGGGGGCCGACACCCCGAACAGCATGGAGTACACGCCGGCGACGGGGTTCGCCGTGTCGTTGAGCGGCGACGAGGAGGAACCGCTGCGGCGGTACTGGGACGGGCTGTCCGACGGCGGGGCCATCGTCATGCCGCTGGAGGCGGCGCCGTGGGGTGACACGTTCGGCATGTGCGTCGACAAGTTCGGGATCAGCTGGATGGTCAACATCGCCGCGCCGCAGCCGGGCACGGGCGGGTAGCCCGCAGCGGTGGACGGAGGGGCGTTCCTCGTCGTCGAGGACGTGCCCGGCGGCGACGAGCCGGTCCGGGTCTGGCGGGTGCCGGTGGTGCTGGCCGGGCTGGCGCTGGTCGTCGTGGGCGTCCTCGGGCTGGTGCCGGTGATGTTCGTCATCGGGGCGGCCGTCCTGTTCTTCCGGCTCGAGGGTGAGCTGGACCTGGGCGAGGACCCCATGGTGTGGGTGTGGACGGTCGGGCTGGCCGTCGCCGGCTACGTGGTCCTGCGGGTCGGGATCCGGCTCCTGCGGGGGCGCCGGCAGTCGGCCCTGTTCCTCCGCCGCTTCGGGTTCACCGACGCCACGCGGGTGTTGAGCGGCGCCGTCGCCCGCGGCCTCGGGCGGCGCTGGCGGCTGATCACCCTCGACGACCTCGAGGTGGTCCCGGTGGGCGTCCGGGGGCGGGGCCGAAACCTGGTGCGGGTGGGGCCGTGGCTGCTCGGCCTGTCGGTTATCGCCCTGGTCGTGTGGGTGCTGCCGCCTTGGTTCGACGCCCAGTTCGACCAGGCGGTGTCGGAGGCGGTCGACTCGGCGGCGGAGAGGGCCGACGCGGAGGGCACCAATCCGCTGGCGGCCGTGTTCGGCGTGGCCATCACCGCCCTGGTGGTGGGGATGGTGATGGGCGTGGTGCTGCTCCTCGTCACGCTGGCGCCGATCGCCCTGGCCGGCGCCCTCACCCTGTTCGGCTTCGGCGCCCGGCACGCCCTCCGCCAGGCCGAGGGCCGGCGGGCCGTCCACGTCAACCGGGCGGCGGAGGTGGACAAGGCGGTCAAGCGGGTGGAGCGGGCCACCAACCGCATCTACGCGCCCCGGCTGACCGTCGTGCGCTGCGCCCACGACGTGTGGCAATCGGTGGTGCGCCGCTTCGCCCAGCTGACCGACGTGACCCTCATCGACGTGTCGGACGTGTCCAGCGGGCTGCTGTGGGAGCTGACCGAGCTGGGGCCCGACCTCTCGGACTCCTGGGTGCTCGTGGGGAGCAGGGAGCGCCTCGACGCCCTGCTCGCCGACCCGTCCCCCAACGCGGTGCGGCTCCGTGCCCTGCTCGACGGCCAGACGGTGCTGGCCTACCGGCCCGAGTCGACCGCCCGCTTCGAGGAGGCCCTCAAGGCCCGGCTCGCCCTGGTCGGGTGAGGGCGGTCAGCCGGCGGGCGCGACGAAGCGCAGGCGCAGGTCGACGAGGCCGCGCAGGGTGAGGCTGTCGCGGTGGCGGGGCCGATCGGCGGCCAGCTCGAAGGCGGAGTACCGCTCGAGCAGGCGGTCGAGCACGACCTGGCCCTCGAGCCGGGCCAGGGCCGCGCCCAGGCAGTGGTGGATGCCGCTCCCGAAGCTGAGGGGCGGCGATTCGCTGCGGCCGACGTCGAGGCGGTCGGGGTCGGTGAACTTGGCGGGGTCCCGGTTGGCCGCGCCGAGGAGGGCGAGCACGGTGTTGCCCGCCTCGATCCGCTCGCCGCCGATCGTCATGTCCTCGTAGGTGGTGCGGGCGGTGATCTGGACGGGGCTGTCGTAGCGCAGCAGCTCTTCGACGGCGGGGCGGACCAGGGAGCGGTCGGTCCGGAGCCGCTCCAGCTCGCCGGGGTTGTCGACCAGGGCGAGCAGGCCGTTCCCGAGCAGGTGGGTGGTGGTCTCGAATCCGGCCGCGAACAGCAGGATGGCGGTGGAGACCAGCTCGTACTGGCTGAGCCGCTCGCCCTCGTCCTCGGCCTGGATGAGGCGGGTGAGGAGGTCGCCGCGCGGGTCGGCCCGCCGCTCGGCGATGAGGTCGGCGAAGTAGTGCTCGAGGGTGTTGGACGCCTCCGTCGCCGCGCTCAGGTCCTCCGGGGTGATGGCCAGCTCGAGCATGGCCGTGACCGCCCGCACCAGGGGGCGGAAGCGGGGCCGGTCCTCGGCAGGGACGCCCAGCATCTCCCCGATCACCGTCACCGGCAGGGGGAAGGCCAGCACGTCCATCACGTCGACCTCCTCGCCGGCCCCGATCCCGTCGAGCAGCTCGTCGACGAGGGCCACGACCCGGGGGCGGAGGGCCTCCACGGTGCGGGGGGTGAAGGCCCGGCTGGCCAGGCGGCGCAGGCGGGTGTGCTCGGGCGGGTCGGCGAACAGCATGTTCGACCGGTCGTTGCGGAAGGCGGCCTGCTCGGCCTGCTGCTCCTCGCTCAGGCCCATCGCGCTGGCCGCCTCGGAGAAGTCCTTGCCCACGCCGGGCGTGCGCAGGAGCTGGAGGCAGTCGTCGTAGCGGCTGAGCACGCAGAACCCGAAGGCGCTGCGGTGGATCGGGGCCCTCTGCCGCAGGGTGGCGTAGCGGGAGTAGGGGTCGGCCCGGCCCTGGGGGGTGGCGACCAGCTCGGCCAGGAGTCCGTCGGCGTTGAACGGCGGGGCGTCGGTCATCGCCTCCAGACCTACCAGGGCTGCGCCGTTAGGCGTAGCCGGGCGGGCCGGGGGCCCGCGGACGTCCGAGGATCGACCCTTCACGCCCCGTACCATGCGGCGTGGCCGGGGATGGCGAGCTGGCTGTGGCCGACTGGCGGGAGGTCGGCGTGGTGCGGGGTGAGGACGGCCGCACGCGGTGCGGGTGGTGCACGTCGGCCGCCGACTACGTCGCCTACCACGACGACGAGTGGGGCCGGCCGGTGTGGGACGACGGCCGCCTGTTCGAGAAGATCTCCCTCGAGGGCTTCCAATCGGGGTTGTCCTGGCTGACCATCCTGCGCAAGCGGGAGGGGTTCAGGCGGGCCTTCGCCGGCTTCGACCCGGCGAAGGTGGCGGCCTACGGGCCGGCCGACGTCGACAGGCTCCTCGCCGACACCGGCATCGTGCGCCACAGGGGGAAGATCGAGGCCACCATCGCCAACGCCCGGGCCACCCTGGTCGCCCAGGAGCGCCACGGCACGCTGGCCTCGGTCGTCTGGTCGTTCGAGCCGACCCGGCGGGGCCGGCCCGTCCCCAGGCGGCTGGGGGACGTGCCCGCCACGACGCCGGAGTCGGCGGCGCTGGCCAAGGAGCTGCGCAGCCTGGGCTTCCGCTTCGTCGGCCCCACCACCGCCTATGCCGCCATGCAGTCGCTCGGGCTGGTCAACGACCATCTCTCCGGCTGCTGGGCGAGAGCGGCGTGCGAGGCCGACCGCCGAGCAGCGACGTAGCCGGACGGCAGCCGCCGAGCCCGGCGGCACGGCAAGAAGTCTGAAGCCTCACCGGTTGGGGTTGGGGGCGACGGGGCACACACCTCCCATGCGCAAACTGATGGCAGCGTTGCTCGCCGGGTCACTCCTGGTGTTCGGGGGGGCGGCCTGCGACGACAACAACGCGGCGGGGGACAAGATCGACGAGGACGACACCAACTTCGGGCCCGGCGACGGGGTCGACGAGGTGGGCCCCGGGCGCTGAGCGGCGCCCGCCGCCGTCACTCGAACTCGGCCGCCAGGGCGTGGTGGTCGCTCATGCCGGTGTCCACGACCTCGGCGCCGGCGAGCTCCAGGCCGGCGTAGGCGATGTGGTCGATCTGCTTGGTCGCGTCCCTGGCCGGGAAGGTGGGGCCGGCGAGGGTGAGACGGAGGCCGGCTCGGCCGCACGGTGGTGCGACGTCCTCGGGCAGCCCGTTCAGGTCGCCCAGCAGCAGGCGCGGAAGAGGGCGGCGGCCAAGGGCGCGGAGCAGTGCCTCGAGCTGGATGTCCCGCTCGTCCCGGTCGATCGAGAGGTGGGTGGCGGCGACCGAGAGCGGTCGGTCCTGCACCCACACCGTCGCCAGCACCGCCCCTCTGGGCTCGAGCGGGGAGGGGAAGCGGACGGGCTCGACGTCGCCGACGGCCCCCCGGACCAGCAGGGCGTTGCCGTAGCGCCCGAAAAGGCCGAGGCGGAGGGCCGGGGCGTAGACCAGGGTCGTGCCCGTCCGGCGGCGAATGCGGCGGGGGAGGTCGGCCCAGCCGCTGCGCCGCATCCGCCGGTCCACCTCCTGGAGGGCGAGCACGTCGGCGTCGAGGCGGCGGCAGGCGGCGGCCAGGCCGCGTAGGTCGACCGTGCCCTCCCGATCCTCGCCATGGCGGATGTTGAAGGTGACCACCCGCACGGGGGCAGACCGTAGGCGGGGCGGGGACACAGTTGCCGGGCGCTAGCGCGCTCGCGAGACTATGGACGTCCCACGACCAGGAAGGAACCCGCATGTCTTCCCGCGCCGTCCGTTGGGCAGGAAGCGCCGCGCTCGCCGCCGGCCTGCTCCTCGCCTCGGCTCCGCCGTCCCCTGCCCCCCACATCGCCCAGATCCAGATCACCCCGAGCCAGGCGTCACCCGGCCAGGAGGTGACGGTCTTCGGGCCCCGCGGGTACGGGCGCACCAACCCGGTGGAGATCCGCTGGGACAGCCTGGACGGCCCGGTGCTGGGAACGTTCCAGCCCAACGAGGAGCTCTACGCCCTGTGGGGACCGGGCACCATCCGCATCCCCGAGGACGCCCGGCCCGGCGTGCACTTCCTGTTCGCCACCCAGACCCTCGCCCCGAACGAGACCCACATCCGCGGCGTTCCCGCCCGCGGCGAGGTCACCGTGGTGGGGCCCGGCGGCGTACCCGTGATCGGCCAGGGCGACGTGGCCCCGGCCGAGGAGGAGACCCGCGGCCTGGTCGAGGAGGAGCCGGTCGGCACCGGCACGGTGCTGCTGGTGGCTCTGGGCGTGGCCGGCGTGGGCCTGCTCATCGCCGGTGGAGCGGCCGCCGTCGCCAGCCGCCGCCGTTCGGCGGGCGAGCCGGCGAGGGCCCGGTGAGCCGCCGGGCGGTGCGGGCCGCGGCCCTCCTGGCCGGGGCCCTCGTGCTGGCCGCTCCTGCCGCGGTCAGCGCCCAGTCGTCGAACGAGCCCCGCCTGACCTCCCCGGTGCGGGCCACGGCCGACGACCTGGCTCCCACCCGGACCTACTCGGCCCCCTACCTCCTCGTCGACCCGTCCAACAAGAAGAACATCGTCGCCGCCGCGGTGGAGATGCGCACGCGGGTCTGCCGGCTCCTGCGCTCGACCGACGGGGGCGCCACCTGGAAGATCCTCGACGCCCTGCCCGGCCTGCCGTCGTACCCGTTCTGCTTCAACACGGCCGGCATGCAGACGGAGACGCCCATCGCATGGGGCCGGGACAGCACCCTGTACTACGGCCTGAACGGCTGGGACTCCCAGGACGGCGGCCAGCGGGCCAACATCAGCGTGCTGCTGGCCAGGTCGACCGACCTCGGCGACAGCTGGACGACGACCGTGGTGCGTGACGCCCGGGGCCGTCCCGAGGCGGAGTACGAGAACAACACGCCCGTCTCCTCGGTGGCGGTCGACACGTCGGGGGACCAGGACGTCGTCTACGTGGCGTGGCGGCGGGCCCTGCCCAACCAGACCAACCCGTCCTATCCTCGAGCGCCCTTCATGGCGGTGTCGACCGACGGGGGCCGCACCTGGGGCGACCACATCGACATCCACGCCCAGTACCCCGGCCGGGTGAAGAACGCCCAGGGCCAGGACGTGCCCTACGTCATGTCGTTCAGCGCCCCGTCGATGACCACCGACGACGACGGCACCCTCTACGTCATCTACCCGCTCAACACCACCGGCATCACCCCCGCCCCGCCGGTCCCGATCGTCGTCGGGCGCTCGACCGACCGGGCCAGGACGTTCGAGTTCTTCGACGTCACCCCGCCCAGCGTCTACACCGAGCACGTGGGGATCCTGAAGTGGGGCCCCGAGGGCGGTCCCGACGGCACGCTGCACGTGATCTACGAGGACAAGGTCGACCAGCCCACCACGGCCGCCGACCGGGACATCTACTACCAGAAGTCCACCGACCGCGGTCAGACGTGGAGCACGCCGAAGCTCCTCAACGACGACGACCCCTCCCAGCTGGCGGTGCAGATCACCCCCAACATCGACGTCGCGCCCGACGGCCGGGTGGACGCGGTGTGGTGGGACTTCCGCGACGACAACGGCCAGATCGCCACCGACGTCTACTACACCTACTCGCAGGACAACGGTGAGACCTGGTCGAGGAACATGCGGCTGACAGACCGTTCGGTCAACCGCCGGATCGGGGTCTGGACGGGGGCCGACATCCGCCAGCCGCCGGGCCTCGTCTCGCTCGAGGAGTACGCCTTCGTGGGATGGGACGACACGCGCCTGGGCGACGAGACCACCCACACCCAGGACATCTTCACCCGGGCCGTGCAGTTCAAGGCTCTGGGCGGGGGCGCCAGCGACGCCGTGCGCTACGTGCTGGGGGCGGTGATCGGCCTGGCCGCGGTGGGCCTGGTGCTCGTGCTGGTCAGCCTCATGGCCCGGGGCCGGTCGGGCCCGGGGGCCGGTTTGTCCTCGCCCCAGCCCGCAGCGAAGGCCGACGTGCGCTAGGAGCCTGCGCCTACGTGTTCCGGCGCCGGACGTGCCCGTGAGGTACGCCCGGCGCCGGAGGACACCGTTGTGGTGGTGCTACCACCACTCCGGGTGCGGTCAGCATCGCCGCCAAGACACCGGTTGGCACCATTGGCCTAGGTGTCCCGGGCACCTAGGTTGCTCCGCGGGGCCGGCGACCGCGCCGGCCCGGCTGAGAGGAGCGACATTGAGGATCGAGACCCGGCGGCGACGGGCCCTCGCCGGGGGGCTTGCCGCCCTTGCCCTGGTGGCGACGGCCTGCGGTGGCGACGGCGACGAGACCCGCACGGTGACGGCCGAGGACTACCGCTTCGAGGACCTGCCGGCGACGGTGGACGCGGGCACGACGTTCAAGCTGACCAACGCCTCCGACGTCGAGCTGCACGAGATGGTGATGTTCCGCATCCCCGACAACGAGCGCCGCTCGGTCGAGGAGCTGATCCGCCTGCCCGAGGAGGAGCTGGGCGCCATCTTCCAGGGTGAGCCGGCCATGGTGCTGCTGGCCCCGCCCAACGGTGGTGACCAGATCACCGCGGTGGGCGACGGCAAGCTCACCCAGCCCGGCCGCTACGCGGTGGTGTGCTTCATCCCGACGGGCGCCGACCCGGGCGCCTACCTGTCGGCCGCCCAGGCCGGGGGAGAGGGCCCGCCCCAGGTCGCGGGTGGCCCGCCCCACGCCTTCAACGGCATGTTCGCCCAGGTCACCGTCAGGTAGCACTCCGCTCTTGGGGCGTCTCCAACACGTCCGGCGTGGTT
>JBKHXX010000057.1:0-189325 GCA_046565765.1 Acidimicrobiia bacterium
CCGGCGCAGTCGCCCACGTTGTCGCCCACGTTGTCGGCGATGGTGGCCGGGTTGCGGGGGTCGTCCTCGGGGATGCCGGCCTCCACCTTGCCCACCAGGTCGGCGCCCACGTCCGCCGCCTTGGTGAAGATGCCGCCGCCCACCCGCAGGAACAGGGCGAGCAGCGAGCCGCCGAAGCCGAAGCCGACCAGGATGGCGGAGCTGGTGTTCTGGAACAGCAGGATGATCAGGGTGGCGCCGAGCAGGCCGAGGCCGACGGTGAACATACCGGCCACGCCGCCGGTGCGGAAGGCGACCTTCAGGGCACCCGGCAGAGAACCGGCTCGGGCGGCGGCGGCGGTGCGCACGTTGCCTCGCACGGCCAGGCTCATGCCGATGAACCCGGTCAGGCCGGAGAGGAGGCATCCGGCCACGAAGGCCAGCGTCCTGAACAGCCCCGACTCTGCGAAGGAGAGGGCCTCGCTGCCGTCCTCCCGCAGCACCGACGTCGACGTGAGGAAGACCAGCACCACGAGTGGCACGAGGATGACGGCGATCGTCCTGAACTGCCGCCGGAGGTAGGCCATCGCGCCTTCCTGGATGGCGGCCGCGATCTCCTGCATCTTGGGCGTGCCCTGGTCGGCGGCCAGCACGCTCTTCATGAGCGTGAAGCCGACGGCGAGGGCGAGCAGGGCGGTGCCGGCCGAGAAGACCAGCCAGAACCACTCGGCCCCGCCCAGCTCGAACGCCTGGTAGCCGCCTTCAGCAGCGATGATCATGCCGACTGTTCCCTCCTGAACGTCGCCCCGTCGTCGACGAGACGGCTGGTCGGGCTCTCCGTCGCCAGCCCCGGGGGCGTGGCGGCGGCAGCTTTCACGTAGATGGAGCGGGCGACCTTGTCGCCGAGGGTGCGGGCCTGGCCGTCCACCCGGACGACGATGGGCCCGTCGAAGGGATGCTTCTCCAGCACCTCGACCCGCACGCCCGGGCGCACACCGAGGGTGTCGAGGAACTCCACGACGGCCGGGTCGATCGAGCCCGGCACGGCCACCACCGCCACGTCGCCCGGCTCGAGGTCGTACAGGGGGGGCAGGGTGGGGATCTCCACCACCTCGGGGGCGGGGATGGGGAAGCCGTGGGGGCAGGACGTGGGCCGGTCGAGGGCGACGTACAGCCGGTCCTCCACCTCCTGGGGCAGCTCGTGCTCGAACGACCCGGCCAGGCGGTCGGCCTCGTTCCAGGCGTAGCCCAGCATGTCGGCCAGGAACCGCTCGACGATGCGGTGGCGGCGGATGGCGGCCACCGCCGCCCGCTGGCCCGCCGCCGTCAGCTCCACGCCCTTGTAGAGCTTGTGGTCGAGCAGGCCCCGCTCGGCCAGCCGCTTGACGGTCGCGGTGACCGTGCCGGGCGAGACCTTGAGCGACTCGGCGAGGGCGCCGGTGTGGGCTTCCCGCCCGTCGTGAGCCAGGCGGTAGATCGCCTTCAGGCTCTCGCGCTCGCCTTTCGTAAGCACCAGGTCCATGGTTTTGCGAGAGGATAACCGAGATTTTGGCGTCGTGAACGGACCGCCGGCAGGAGGTAGGGGCGCAATGTTCGTACAATGCCGGACATCAGTACGCCCACCGAAGTGCGGGCCGACTTCCCGGCTGAACCGGCGAGCGCGGGGCGGGCGCGCCGCTTCGTCGACGCCACCCTGCGCACGTGGCAGTGCGACGGCATGGTCGACGTGGCATCGCTGCTGGTCAGCGAGCTGGTGGCCAACTCGGTGCTGCACGCCGGCACCCCGCTGGCGGTCGTCATCAGCCTCTCCTCCCGGCGCCTGCGCATCGAGGTGCTGGACGGTGATCCCCGGACTCCCGCCCGCAAGCACTACTCCTCGATGAGCACCACCGGGAGAGGCCTGATGCTGGTGGAGCGGATGGCCGCCGACTGGGGAGTGCGGCCAACCACCTCGGGCAAGGGGGTGTGGTTCGAGCTCGACCAGACCTCCCCGGCCGAGGGAGGAGACGCGAACTGGACGGTTCCGGAGTTCGACCTCGACGCCATCGAGCCGCTCGACGGCCCCGATCCTGCCGACCTGAGCCCGCCTGGCGGTCGGCGCCCGGGGGGCGGCGGCCCCGGCGCCCGGTCGCGGGTCTGGGTGTTGGCCGGAGCGGCGACGTGAGCAGCGGGCAGGACGCGCCCGTACTCGTCGAGGTCCACATCGTCGGCATGCCGGTCGATGCGTACCGGGAGGCGTCCGAGCATGGTGACGAGCTCATGCGGGAGTTCGCCCTGCTCCGGGAACAGGCCGAGGGCGACGGCCGGGCGGTACCCGTCCGCCTGCTGGCGCTGGCCGAGGAGCTGCGGACCCAGTTCGGCGGGTTCACCACCGCCCAGGAGGCCCAGCTCCAGGAGGCGCTCGCCGGCACGGGCGGCACCATCGACCTCCACTACCGCGTGCCCGCCGACGTGAAGGACGCCTGCATCGCCCTGGCCGCCATGCTCGACGAGGCCGACGAGTACTGCCGCCAAGGGCGCGAGCTGCTCACCCTGGCCACGCCCCCACGGGCGCGCGCCTTCCGCAAGTGGTTCCTCGACCAGTTCGTGCGCCAGGTCGACGGGCTCGAGCCGACCCCGTGGCAGGAGCCGGCCTGAACGACCGGTCAACCCGACCGGCCCCTCGGGCGTTGAAGTGGCGTGGGCGCACTTGAGCGGGACCCCGACTTCGAGGCCCTCTTCGGGGACGCCTTCCCCCTCGCCCAGCGTGTCGCCTACCGCGTCGTGGGCGACCCCCACGCCGCCGAGGACATCGCCGCCGAGGCCTTCGCGCGCCTCTACGCCCGCTGGGACCGCCTGAAGGACGAGCCCGGGCGGGTCGGCTGGATCCTGCGGGTGACGGCCAACCTCGCCATCGACGCGGTCCGCCGCAAGAAGCCTCTCCCCGAGCTGCCCCGGGTGGTCGACACCGAGGAGACCACCGTCCTGCGGGTGGCGCTGGCGGCGGCACTCGACGCCCTTCCCAGCCGGCAGCGGTCGGTCGTGGTCCTCCGCTACCTCGCCGACTTCAGCGAGGACGACGTCGCCCGGGCCCTGGGCATCTCCGCCGGCACGGTGAAGGCGCACTGCCACAGGGCGACCCAGCGGCTCCGCCAGCAGCTTCCGCAGGAGGAGGTGGACGTTGCCCTCCACCGGCCCTGAGCCGCTCCCCCGCCGGCGGAGCACACGCGAGCTCCTCGACCACATCTACGCCGAGGGCGAGCGCCACCGCCGGCGCCGCCGCCGGTTGCAGGGCGCCGGGGCGCTCACCGGGATCGTGGCGCTGGCCGCCGGCGCGGCCGTGGCCGTGCGCCTGCCCGCCGGGAGCACGCCCCAATCTGTGGCGGCCCGGGGTGTCGCAGCCCCCGCGAGCCCCGGGTCGTCCACCTTCGCGCCGACCACCACCGTGCAGCCTCTGGAGCTACCGCCCGAGCTGCAGATGACGACCGTGCCCACGGCCGTGCCGGCCGCCCTGCTGCCGACGCCCACCCCCACCCAGGGTACGTCGACGACCCTCGCCCTCACACCGGCGGCGCCCGCCCCCGGGACCGACGTCCCCGCGTCGACCACCATCGCACCGGCGACCCGGTCCGCGGCCGCTCCGGGTGGCGGCGGGGGCGCCACCCTGAACGCCACGGGCGGCGACGAAGCCGGTGCCGCCTCGGGCGGTGGCGGTTCGGCGCCGGCCAGCTCCGAGTGCACCAACAGCTCGGAGGCGGCGTGCGGGCCGTTCCGGTGGGAGCCCGACCCGGGCCCCAACGCGCCGCTGGTCGTCACCGTCACCGCCACGCCTCGCTCCGACGACCCTCGCACGTTCGACTTCGTCGTGGTCTACGAGGACCCCGACGCCACCATCCGCGAGGACTGCCGGATGGGTGACTTCGGCGACGGCGGCACCGTGGCCGCCACGAGCTGCGCCGTCCCCGCGTGCCTGGCCACCTACGGCCCCTGGAAGCCACCGGCCAAGGAGCCGGGCTACGCCGAGGCCCTCGCCAGCCACACCTTCCCGGGCCCGGGCACCTACACCGTGCGCTTCTCGGCCGCCTCGGGGGGGATGTGCGGGCACCCCTACGCCAGCACCGGCACGGGCTCGGCCAAGGTGGTCGTGCCCGGCTAAGTGGTCGGGGGGGCGGCCGCCGCCTCGCCCTCCGGCGCGCCCCCGTCCGCGTCCACGTGGTACGGCACCGACGTCACCACCACGCCCTTCCGGAACAGGAGCTTCCCCTTGAGGAAAAGGGCGCTCTGATTGTGGAGGACCTGCTCCCACCACTTGCCGACGACGAACTCCGGGATCACGACGGTGATCGTGTCGTTGTCCCAGCGGGCGTCCAGCTCGTCGAGGAAGCGCTGGATCGGTTCGACCAGCTCCCGGTACGGGGAGGCCACGATCTCCAGGGGCACGTTCAGGTTGAACTGCTCCCACTGGCGCTCGATGGCCTCGCGGTCCTCGTCGTCGTAGGACACGTAGACGGCGGTGAGGTGCTCGGGGCGGAGGGAGCGGGCGTAGGCCAGGGCCTGGAGGACGCCCTTGTGGATGCGGCCGACGAGCACGACCACGGTGTGGTTCATCCGCACCGGCCGCACCTCGGACGGTTCGATGGTGAGGATGTTGGCCACCCGGTCGTAGTGCCGCCGGATGCCCAGGAACAGGGCGATGATGGCCGGGATCACCACGACCGGCAGCCACGCCCCGACGGTGAACTTGGAGACGGCCACGATCACCAGCACGATCCCCGTGGCCACCGCCCCGGCCCCGTTGATGAGGATGTTGCGCTTCCAGCCCGGCTCGCGCACCTTGCGGTGGCGCGCCACCATCCCGGTCTGGCTGATGGTGAAGGAGGTGAAGACTCCCACCGCGTAGAGGGGGATGAGGGCGGTGGTGATGCCACCGAAGGCGATCAGGAGGATGGCCGCCGCCACCGCGAGGAAGATCACCCCGTTGGAGAACACCAGCCGGTCGCCCCGGTTGGCGAACTGGCGGGGCAGGTAGCCGTCGCGGGAGATGATCGACGACAGGCGCGGGAAGTCGGCGAAGGCGGTGTTGGCGGCCAGCACGAGGATGGCAGCGGTCGCGAACTGGAGGATGACGTAGACCGGCCCGCCCCCGTAGACGGCCCGCCCCATCTGGGAGATGACCGTCTCGTCGTGGCTGGGGTGGGGGCCCAGGTGGTGGGCGAGCACCGAGACGCCCACGAAGAGGGTGGCCAGGATGGCGCCCATGATGGTGAGGGTCGTGGCCGCGTTCCTGGCCCGCGGCTCGCGGAAGGCGGGCACGCCGTCGGCCAGCGCCTCGATGCCGGTCAGGGCGACGGCGCCCGACGAGAAGCCCCGCAGCAGCAGGAACAGGCTGAGGCTGCCGCCCGACACGGCTCCCTCGAACTCGTCGGGCGTGGGCGGGGGGATCCTCTCCTGCGTCCCGAAGAACTCCTTGAACAGCCCGTAGGCCACCAGCAGGCTGATGCTGGCGATGTAGGTGTAGGTGGGAACGGCGAAGATCGTCCCCGACTCCTTGAGGCCCCGGAGGTTCAGCAGGGCGATGAGGGCGATCAGCGCGATCCCGAGGCCGACCCGGTGCTCCCGCAGGTCACGGAAGGCGGGCAGCGAGATGAGGGCGGCCACCCCGGCCGACACGGACACGGCCACGGTGAGGATGTAGTCGATGAGCAGGGAGGCGCCGGCCACCAGCGAGGGGTAACGGCCCAAGTTGTCCCGGCTGACCAGGTAGGCGCCGCCGCCGTTGGGGTAGGCGTGGATCGTCTGGCGGTACGACGCCACCACGATGGCGATCAGGACCGCCACCACGATCGAGATCGGCACCAACCGGGACAGCCCCAAGGCCAGGCTCGAGCCGCCCAGGGCCACCACGAAGAGGATCTCCTCCGTGGCGTAGGCGGTGGACGAGATGGCGTCGGAGGAGAACGTCGCCAAGGCCACCGACTTGGGCAGCTTCTGGCCGTGCTCTTCGGACCCGGCCAGGGGCCGACCGACGATCAGCCGCTTGAACACCTGGTACACGGGGCAGCACCGTAGCGCCGCCGCCCGCCCCGCCTCCTCGGGTCGCGCCTCCCGTCCGGCCGGGCGGGCGAACGCGGTGGCGGGTTTGCACACGGCCGCCCGGGCGTGTTCGCGTAGCGCCGTGCACGTGGTCGTCGTGGGGTGCGGTCGGGTCGGTTCGGAGCTGGCGTCGGGGCTAGACGCCGGCGGTCACACGGTGGCGGTCATCGACAAGAGCTCGAGCGCCTTCCGACGGCTGCCGGAGAGCTTCGGGGGGCACACCGTGCGGGGGTTCGGGTTCGACCGCCACCATCTGGAGCAGGCCGGGATCCAGGAGGCGCAGGCGTTCGCCGCCGTCACCAACGGGGACAACACCAACATCCTGTCGGCCCGCATCGCCCGGGAGACCTACGAGGTGCCCCAGGTCGTGGCCCGGATCTACGACCCCAAGCGGGCCGCCATCTACCAGCGCCTGGGCATCCCTACCGTGGCTGCGGTGGCATGGACGACCGACCAGGTCATGCGGCGGATGTTCCCCGACCAAGCGGTGCGGGAGTGGTCCGACCCCAGCAGCCGGGTGACGATGATCGAGCGGGCCCTGCCCGAGGAGTGGGCGGGGCGCAAGCTGGGCGAGCTGGACGAGGGTGACAAGTTCCGCCTGGTCGCCCTGACCCGCCGGGGCGAGGGCCGCCTGGCCGTGCCGGGGCTGGTGGGGCAGGAGGGCGACGTCCTCCACCTGATCGCCCGGGTCGACGTCCTCGAGGAGCTGGAGAGCCGGCTGCACAACCCCAGCGAGGCGTCGCGGCGGTGAGGGTCGCCATCGCCGGCGCCGGCAACGTGGGCACCTACATCGCCGCCGACCTCCACGACGGCGGCCACCAGGTCCTCCTCATCGAGCAGGACCCCGACGCGGTGGCCCGGGTCCGGACCTCGCTCACGGGGGTCGCCGTGGCCGAGGCCGACGCCTGCGAGGTCACGTCCCTCCAGGCCCTCCAGCTCGAGACCTACGACGTGGTGGTGAGCGCCACCGGCGACGACGAGGACAACCTGGTCATCTCCCTGCTGGCCAAGCAGGAGTTCGCCGTGCCCCGGGTGGTGGCCCGGGTCAACCACCCCCAGAACGAGTGGCTGTTCAACGAGTCGTGGGGCGTCGACATCTCGGTCTCCACGCCCCACCTGCTGACCGCGCTGGTCGAGGAGGCGGTGGCAGTCGGGTCGCTGGTGCGGCTCATGCAGTTCGGGGACACGCAGCTGGTGGAGGTCACCCTGGCCGAGGGCTCACCGGCGGTGGGCATGGCCATCAGCGAGCTGGGCGTTCCCCGCGACGCCACGATCGTGGCCGTCATCCGGGGCGACCGCCACGTGGTCGTGCCCCGCGGCGAGACGATCATGGAGCTCGGCGACGAGGTCCTCGTGCTGGTGACCGTCGAGTCCCAGGAGTCGGTGAAGGCTCTCCTAATCGGCCAGCCCCCGGCCGGCTGAGCCAAGCTCCGCTGGCGAGGCGAAACGCCTACAGCAGCTCGTAGCGGGGGTTGTAGTACAGGAGGCGGCCGCCGGGCCCGATGGGGGCGCCCCGCCCATTGACGATGAGGCGCTTGCCGGGGGCGATGCCGGCGATGCGGCGGCGGCCGGTCCACACCGCCACGACCGACCCGGTGCCGTCGCTGATCGTGGCTTCGAGCGATGGAGACCCGGCCCGGGGGACGATGCGCAGCCCGCTGATCTCTCCCACCAGGCTGACCTCCTGGCGGGGCTCGGCGGAGCCGATCGAGGAGCACTGGGAGTGGCCGGCGCAGAACTCCCTCAGCTTGTCGCTGTCGAGGTCCGCCATCGGGGCGGTGAGCTTGCGCAGCTTCTGCTTCAGCGACACGGAGCCTCCCTGCGCTACCGCGCTCGCCCGTTGGTCGAGTGCCACATGGCCAGGTTCACCTGGGTGCCGTCGGCCGAGGAGCTGATCACGACTTCGTCAACAAGGGCGCGGATGAGGGGAATTCCCAGGCCCCGCTCGAACTTGAGGCGGTCGGGGTCGGTGGGCGGCGGGTGGTCGGGCAGGGTGGAGGGATCGAAGCCCGGCCCCCGGTCCTCGATGCTGACCCGCAGGCCGCGGTCGTCGGACCAGCACTTGAGCACGACCTTCTCGTCGGTGTCGATCGCACCGTGGGCCTCGATGGCGTTCGTGCACGCCTCCGACACCGCGATCTTGAGGTCGTCGACCTGATCGTCGCTCAGCACCGCATCGGTGGAGGCCATGGCCGAGACCACGAGGCGGGCCAGTGCGACGAACTCGGGCCGAGCGGGGATCTCCAGCTCGACGACCTCGCTCAACGGGAGTTAGGACGAGCCCGTCGCCGCGTCGACGGAATCGTGGATCGAGAACACCTTGGTGAGGCCGGTGATCTCGAACACCTTGAGGATGCGGCTCTGGGTGCACACCAGCACGAGGTCGCCGTTGTGGCTGCGCAGGCGCTTCAGGCCGCCGACCAGTACGCCCAGCCCGGTGGAGTCGAGGAAGTCGACGCCCTCGAGATCGACGACGATGCGGTGCTTGCCTTCGCTGACCAGCTCGATGAGGCGCTCGCGGAACTTGGGAGCCGTGTAGACGTCCACCTCGCCACGGACGCTGAGGACGGCGTACCCGTTGCGTTCGGCGACGTCCAATCCCAGATCCATCTGTCCTCCTTGTCCGTTCGTAAGCTAGCCGCTCCGAGCCCTACCCTGACGCAAACCTGGGCCCGGTGGGCGGCGCTGGCGGCGACCCCCCCACGAGTCGAGCGACAGGAGAAGCGCCAGCACCGCGTAGGCCACCCCGATGGCGCCGATGAGGCCGGCGAAGACCCCGCCCACGGTGAGGACTGTCGTCCGGTGGGCACGAGGCGGAGCTTCATCTCACGGGGACGTTCCCAGGGCCAGGAAGTGGATGCGGGCGGCGATGTTGACGGCGTGGTCGCCCAACCGCTCGTAGAACCGTCCCACCAGAGCCAGCTCGATGGCCACCGGCACGCTCACCTTCCCGGCCGCCAGCTCGCCGATGAAGCTGACGTGGAGGTCGTCCAGCTCGTCGTCGAGCTCGCGCAGGCGGGAGGCGGCGTCGCCGTCGCGCTTGTCGTAGGCGGCGGCCGTCTCCTGCCACAGCTCCACGCCCACCCGACCCATCTGGTCGACCAGGCCCCGCAGCCGGGGAGTGAGCTCGGGGGTGATGCCCCGGGCCGCCCGCTGGGCGATGTGCTCGGCCAGGTCGCCGCTGCGCTCCAGCTCGGGCACGATGCGCAGCACCGACAGCAGGAACCGGAGGTCGCTGGCCAGGGGGCCCTGGAGGGCGAACTGGCGCTGCACCACGTCCTCGATGTCGACGTAGAGGGCGTCCATCATCTTGTCCCTCGCCATCAGGTCCCGGGCGGCCTGGCGGTCGCCGGTGAGGAGGGCGTCGGTGGCGCCCGCCACCCCTTCGGTGACGAGGGCGAAGAGCTGGCGGACCTGCGAGTCGATGTGCTCCAAGTCCCGGTGGAAGGCGCTCCGAAGCTCCATCGGACGGAACCCTAACCGGGCGGCGGTGGAGCGTTCAGCCCCTGCCCCGGGCGGCCGGTGAGCCCGCTCCCACCGGCTCGCGGTCGGGCGCGAAGGCATCGGGGCCTGGCTCGGCCGGCTCGAGGTCCGTGGGGCCCGGACCGGGCCCACCGGCCGTGCCGGCGGCGACCACCGCTCCGGTCGCCAGGCGGCGGCTGAGCCACCGCAGGTGGAGGGCGGCCACACAGAGCACCGAGCCCCCGGCCACGGGCACGAGGAGGGCACGCCGGTTGGTGTCGTCGAGGTCGTTCCCGGCCTCCACCTCGCCCAGCTCGTCGTCGGTGACGGCCCGCTGGCGGCCACCCCGATCGGCGCCCGCCGACCCCTCGGGGAACGGCAGCAGCTCGCTGAAGCCGGGGTCGGGTATGGCCGGGATGGTCGGGGTGGGGAAGCTCGGGACCGAGCCGCCGCCGGTGCCGAACAGCCGGCCGAGGTCGGTGTTGCTGACCGCCCCGTCAGGCTGGAGCCCGCCGCCCGGCGTGGTGGACGTAGTGGGCTCGCCCGGCTGGGTCGGGAGAGGGGTGGTGGTGGGCGGCGGCGGGAGGGTGGCGGTGACGGCGGCCGACGGACGGGCGAGCCACTTGTTGGGGTCGTCGGTGAGCACCGCCGGCTGGCGCAGGGCGTCGACGCGGTACTGGACGGGCCCGCTCAGGTCGGGCGGCAGCTTGTCGTCGGTGTAGGTGTTGACGTTCGCCGCCACACCGATGATCCCGACGAAGGGGCTGGTGCCGACCTTGCGGTAGACGATGTACCCCATGAGGTCGGGGTCGGCCCGGCCTGGGGTCCAGGTGAGCTTGACCGAGCGGTCGATCACCTGCGGCTGGGCGAGGTTGGGCGGCGCCGGGGGCACGGCCATGGAGAACGTACGGTCGGCGCTCGCGGGGGTCACCGCCAGGCCGTTGATCAGGAAGTGACCCGTGGCCACCACCCGCACGGTGTAGGGCCCGTTGCGGCTGAGGTTGGGGGCGGTGAAGGAGAACGGCACGGTGCCGTTGCGCCCCTGGTCGCAACAGACCTTGGTGTCGGCCAAGACGGTGCCGTCGTTGCGGGCCAGCACGACCCTGATCACGTCCACGTCGACGCCGATGCCGGTGTAGACGTTGCCGGCGATCTCGGGCGTGAACGTGCCCGCCACGCTCGCCCCGTCACCGGGCGAGGTGATCTCCACGTTGAGCGACGACTGGGCCGAGGCCGCAGGGGGGGCGAGGAAGGGCAGCACCGCCGTGGCCGCGAACGCCAGGAGCCGGCGCCGGGCGCGACCGCCGTTCATGCCGCCTGCAGGTCTTTGACCCACTTCGCCTGCACGATCAGCCGCTCGGCGGCCGACCCCTTGGGGTGGCAGGTGGTGAGGGTCACGGTGCGCTCCGCCGTAGGCTGGATCACCGACATGTCGGTGGGCTCGACGATGAACGGCGCTTTGACGAGCTGGTAGACGCAGCCGCCGACGGGGGTCGTGAGCTCGATGGTGTCGCCCACCTTGAGCCGGTCGATGTTGCCGAACGGCTTGCCGTAGGTGGTGCGGTGGCCGGCGATCGACACGTTCCCGGCCTCGCACGGCAGCGGCGTCTGGGGGTAGTGGCCCGCCCCGGCCCGCAGGGCGCTGGGCGTGACACCCTCCACCACGACGGCATCGACGTCGAGGGCGGGGATGCGGATGCGGGTCAGGCTGTCTCCCGTCTCGACCGCCCGAGCCCGGTAGGCCTGCTCGAGCTCGGGGCTGGCCAGCTGCTTGGTGAGCTGGTCCTGCAGCCGTGACTGCCACACGTTGGTGAAGAAGGGGTAGCCCACGAGGGCCACGCCGCCCAGCAGCAGCACGACAGACAGGGCGGAGATGCTGCGGCGGACCCAGGGCTTGGTGCGGAGAAGCTCGATCACGACTGGGATCTACGTCCGGTCATGGCAGGACGAGGCTACCGGAGGAAGTTCTGATGGCGACCGCGGCGCCCGTCAGGGGCGCCGGGTCACAACCAGCCGGCGGACGCCCAGCGCCGCCAGCAGCAGCGCTACGCCCGCCATGGGCAGCAGGGCGCCGTCGGCGCCGGTGCGGGCCAGCACTTCGGGCTGGGTCACCGGAGGAGCGATCTGGCGCACGCTCAGCTTGGCCGACCGGCCGCCACCGGCCGCCTCGGCGTGGGCCAGGGCGATCCCGATGCCGCCGTTGAGACCCTTGAGCAGGTGGATGCTCACGCCGTCGGCGATGGCGAACTTGGACCCGTTGGGCCCGTCACCGGTGCTGCCGCCACCGAGTGCGATCGTCGACTCGAGGATGGTGCCGGCGAACAGGGTGATGGGGGCGCCGAGGGAGACCGGGATGCTGGTGACATTGCCGAGCACGGGAACGCCCAGGTCGACCTTCACCAGCGCCGCCTGGTAGGCGGGGGTGGCGACGGCGGCGGTGGGGTCGTCGGTGCTGGCTGACGGGCGGGTCACGTCGACGGTGGCCCGGGCGTCACCCACGGTGATGGTGAGGAGCGGGGCGCCGAGGGCCGAGAGCCCGGGGAGGAGCTCGATGACGGCACCTTGGGCGATGGCCGTGCCGTTGACCTTGTCGGTGGTGGTGATGGCCTGCGATGCCGCCGGGCCCACCCGCACCGAGAGCAGGCCGGTGACCTGGCCCAGCCCGTCGAGGAGGTCCTGGACGGTGTTCTGCAGGTTGAGGTTCAGCGTGCCCAGCAGCGGGTTGAGCAGCCCGCCCAGCAGCTGGGTCAGGGGGTCGACGACCGCGCCGAGCGTCTGGTCGAGGAGGTTGCCGACGGCCTGGAGGATCGGGTTCAGGAGGGTGCCGCCGACGTCGACCGAGGCGATCTTGCCGGTGGCGGCGGCCTTCGGCATCCCGTCGGCGGTGGTGGCGTTGGCCTCGCCGCAGGCGAGGGCCACGGTGAGCAAGCCGAGCAGCGGCAGGTTGGCCACGCACGCCTGGGGCGGCGTGTCGGTCACGTTCACCCCGGTGGCCAGGGCATCGGCGACGGTGCCGGCGATCAGGGCCACGCCCGCACCCTGGGCCTGGGCCTTGGGGCTGGAGTCGATCAGCGCGTTGGACGAGCCGATCGTGAGGCGGTTGCCGAACAGGTTGAGGTCAAGACCCCGGGCCGACGCCGACGCGATGAACGCCTCGGGGACGGTGATGGTGGTCTCTTCCTCGGCGGCGTTGGCCGGCACGGCGGCCACGAAGGCACACATGATGGCCGACGTGAGCACGAGGGCACCTATGCGACGGACTCTGGACATGCGCTCCCTGACCCCTCCCAAACGTTGAGCGGAGTTCGCCCAACACCGTGTGTTCCGCCCTGCATGCCCCCAACTCAGTTGATGACAGATACCACCTACCTGAGGAGTTCGCCAGTGGTCGGCGAAAATCCTCTCCGTGGTGGGTCGGTCACCGTTCGACGCGCATCGTAGCCGACGCTCGCAGGCGGATGTCGCCCAGGGCCGCCCCGACCAGGGGTACGGCCGTCGGCGCGCGATAGGAAGTGGTGACGCGCACCCGGCTGCCCGGGCCGCCCCGGCCGCTGACCGCCACGTCGAGCCGCCCCGGGTCGAGGCCCGACGAGGCCACCGCCGCCTTCCGGGCCGCTCCCGCAGCCGGCTCCACCGCCGCCTCCCTCGCCCCCTCACGGGCGGCGTGGACCACCAGGACCTGGTCGCGGACGATCAGCCCGACCTGCACCAACAGCAGGAGCAGCACGGCCAGGAAGGGCAGGACGAGCGCCAGCTCCACCGCGGCCTGGCCGGTGGGCGCGCGCCGCGGCCCGAGGCCGGGCGGCGGGGGCCCCGGAGGGAGCGAGCCGGTCGGCGCGGCCCGCTCCCGACGGGAGGGTCTCACTCGACCTTGCCGGTGACCGTCTTGATCACCTTGTCGAGCAGCTTCTCGACCAGGTCGGTCTTGGTCGCCCAGGCGACGATCAACAGGGCGACCGCCGCCGCCCCGAGCAGGACGAGGGCGTACTCGGCCGACGCCTGACCGCGCTCGTCGGGGACGAGCCGCCGGCGGACGCCCGAGGCGAGCTCCAGGAGATAGAGGTGGACGCGAACGGAGAAGGTGAGCATGGCGCTCCTTCCGTGAACTGGACCGGGTGCAGGAGGAAGTCAGAGGCGCAGCGAGCGCACCGCGCTGGCGACGAGCGGGGCCACCGTCAGCAGCCCGAAGGCGGGGAGGGTGCACGCCACAAGGGGGAAGAGGAGCTTGACCGGGACCTTGCGGGCGGCTTCCTCGGCCCGCCGGCGGCGATCCCGCCGGACCTCGTCGGCGAGCCGCTCGAGGCCGGCCACCAGCGGCGCCCCGTAGCGCTCAGACGCCACCAGGGCGCCGACCAGGGGACGAGTGGCCTCGCCGGCCCGGGCCGGGAGGTCGTCGAGGGCATCGGAGAGCCGCCGCCCGAGGGCGACGGCGGCCAGCACGCGGTGGAGCTCGTCGGCCAGAGGGCCCGATGCCCGGGCCGCCACCCGCCGGACGGCCAGATGGACGGTGAGGCCGGAGCCCACCGCCAGCACGAGCAGGTCGACCACGTCGGGGAGGTCGGCGACGATGGCGGCCAGCCTCCGGCGCTCGGCCCGCCGGTCGCGCACCGCGGGCAGGGCCCACGCCACCGCCGCGGCAGGCAGGGCAGCGGCCGGCACCACCGGCAGGAAGGCCAGCCCGAGGGCCACTGCCGCCCCCGCCCGGCGGGCGGCGGCGGGAGCGGGTGCCCCCATGGACCGCCCCAACCGCCGCAGGACGGCGCCGCCCAGGCGCTCGAGAGGGCTGCCGGAGGACGAACGGCGGCCTGCCGGGCGGCCGGCACGGGCGGGGACGAGGGCCTGGACACGGTCGGGGACGGGCCGGTGGCACCACGCCAGGGCGACCACGGCGGCGGCCCAGGCGGCGGCGACCAGGGCCACGAGCGGGCCACTCATGCCGCGACCCGGGCTAGCCGTTGCATCCACAGCCACCCCAGGCCGTCGAGGGCGACGCCCACCGAGAGCAGCACGAGGCCGGCCGGCGTGGAGAACATGAACTCGGCGGTACGGGGGTCGGTGGTGGCCGCGAACCCCCCGAAGGCCACCGGGGCGAGGCCGATGACCACCGCCGACACCCGGGCCTGGCTGGAGAGGGCCCGCACTTCGGCCGCCACTCCGAGCCGGTCCCGGAGGGTGGCGGCCACGCCGTCGACGGCCCGGGCCTGGGCGCCACCCGTCTCCACGCCGAGGCACAGCGCGGCCACCGCCAAGCGCACCCCCGGCACCGGCCGCCGGGCGGCCAGGCCCTCCAGGGCCTCGAGCAGGGTGGCCCCCCGCTCGACGTGGGCGGCCACCAGGGCCAACTCCCGACCCAGGCGACCCGGGCTGGCCTCGGCCGCCTCGGCCACGGCCTGGCGGAGCGATGCCCCGGACCGCAGCGACCGGGCCACCGCCTCCAGGGCCACGGGGAGGGCCCGCTCGAGCTGCTCGTCGCCCCTGCCCCGGCGGGTGCGCAGTACCAGGGCCGGCCCGGCCACCAGGGCGACCCCGGCCAGCAGCGCCAGCGGCAGCCCACCCAAGGCGAGCGCACCGCCGGTGCCCATTGCGAATGCGCCCAGCCAAGCCCACCACACGACCACAGGCGAGTCGATGCCGGCACGGTCGAGGGCGGGCAGGACCCACGGCGGCGGGGCGGGCAGCACCACCGACAACCGCCTCCCATCCGGCGCGACCGCCTCTTGCAGCCGCCGGCGGACCAGGGCGCCCCGCGTCACCCGAGCGGCGGCACGGGCGGCACCGGCGGTGGCGACCACGAGGACGGCGGCCACGACGGTCACGCCGCCACCCACGCGGCGTCGGGCCCCGGCAGGCCCGGCCTCCGGGCCGGCCGGGAGGGCAGGGCGAGGAGGCGGTCGGCGGAGGCCAGGACCTGGGCCTCGCCGTCAGGCGCGACCTCGGCCACGGCCACCACCCGCCGCGTGCCGTCGGGCCGGCGGGCCACCTGGACGACCAGGTCGAGGGCCGACTGCACCTGGGCGCGCACCGCGGGCAGGGGCAGGTCGACCTCACCCATGAGCACCATGGTCTCGATGCGGCGGAGGGCGTCGCCCGGACTGTTGGCGTGGCAGGTGGACAGCGAACCCTCGTGGCCGGTGTTCATGGCCTGCAACATGTCGAGCGCCTCCGGCCCCCGGACCTCCCCGACGAGGATCCGGTCGGGCCGCATCCGCAGCGCGTTGCGCACGAGGTCACGCACCCGCACCTCGCCCGCCCCCTCGGCGTTGGCGGGACGGGCCTCCAGCCGCACCACGTGCTCCCCGGGCAGGCGTAGCTCGGCCGCGTCCTCCACCGTGACGACCCGCTCCGCCCCCGGGATGTGGGCGGCCAGGGCGTTGAGCAGCGTCGTCTTCCCCGCGCCTGTGCCTCCCGAGACGAGGACGTTCATGCGGGCGACGACCGACCACGCCAGCAGGGCGGCCACCGGCGGCGGGGCGAAGGCCGCCACCGGCAGCACCCTCGCCCCGAAGCGGCGGATGGTGAGGCACGGACCGTCGACGGCCAGCGGCGGCACGACCGCGTTGACGCGGGAGCCGTCGGGCAGGCGGGCATCGACCAGGGGGCTGGCCCGGTCGACCCGGAGGCCGAGGGGGGCCACGACCTTTTCGATGAGGTGCTCGATGGCCGCCGCCGAGAGGTCGATGGGCACCCGGCGCAGCACGCCCGCCCGCTCCACCCACACCCGCCCCGGCCCCGGGCCGTTGACGAGCACGTCGGTGACGGCGGGGTCGGCCAGCAGGGGCTCCAGGGCCCCGAGCCCGCCCACGGCGGCGAGCACCTCCTCCACCACCCGGCTGCGCTGGCGGGAGCCGAGCAGGGGCGCCTCTTCGCCGACGAGGGCCTGGACCCGGTCGGCCAGCAGCGGGCCGTCGGGGGCACCGGCGCCGTCGGCCAGCAGGCGGGCGTGGACCTTGGCGGCGGCGCCGCCAGGGCCCCCCAGCGTCATCCCGCCACCGCCAGCAGGGCTCGCTCGAAGGCGCGCTCGGCGCCCCGGGGCACGCGGGTGACCAGCAGGCCGGCGTCGACGGCTCGGGCGATGTTGACGTCGACCGGCAGCTCGGCCCACACCGGCACGCCCAGCACGTCCTCCACGTCACGGCGTTGGAGGGACCGGCCGGCCTCGGCCAGGAGGACCACGGCGCTGGGCCGCAGAGGTGCGGCGAGGGCGCGGCGCACAGCCAGGTAGCAGGGCCGCAGCACGGCCAGCGACAGGGTGGCGCCCGCCGCCAGCTGCCGGCCGGGCGTGCGGTCGGCCCCCCCGCAGTCGGCCACCACGGGACGGTCGCCGGCCGCCAACAGGGCGGCCAAGGTCTCCGCTCGTGATGCCCACGCTCCCGGGCCGAGGCCGCCGACCGAGCCCCGAGGAAGCAGCCGCACGCCCCGGTTCGCCTCGACTTCCAGACGGGCCAGCGCGTCGGCGCCCACGTCGGGCGGAGCGCCCAGCCAGTCGGCCAGGCCGGGACCGGACGGCTCGGGGAGCCCCAGGGCCGCGGGCACGTCGCCGTCGGCGTCGGCCAGCACCACGCCCGAGGAGGACCGGCGGGCCCACGCGAGGGCCAGGAGGACGGAGACGACGGTGGTTCCGCTGCCTCCCTTGGGCGACCAGCACGCAACCAGCACGGGAGGACCTCCCTCTGACAGCAAAGTGCATCAGGGGGAAGGAAACGTCACGAGTCTAGGCGCGCGCCAGGCGGGGCGCAAGCGTGTTCGGGGAAGAAACGCGCGACCCCGGCCCGCCCCAGCGAGCCGGGACCGGAGCGAACTAGCTGGAGGCCTTGACCTTCTTCGCGGCTACGACCCCAAGAGCGACAAGGATGGCGAGCAGGATCAGTTTCTTCATGGGGGACGAGCCTAGACCCGCGCCCGGCCCCGCGGAAGAGGCGCTGTACGCGGCGTTCGCGCCACGCAGGCTAGTTTGAGCCCCGGAGGTGTCCGGGCGCCTGGTGGGCCCCACCGCCTTCAAAGCGGCTGAGGCGGGTGATCCCCGTCTGGCGGGTTCGATTCCCGTCCACCTCCGCCAACTCCTCCGGGTCGCCGGCACGCGCCCGCCTCCTAGACGGCCAGGAGGTCGCGGGCGCCGGTGTCGCTCGACGGGTGGCGCAGCTTCGACATGGCCCGGGCCTCGATCTGGCGAATCCGTTCCCGGGTGAGGTTGAAGTGCTCGCCGACCTCCTCCAGCGTGCGGGGCTCGCCACGGTCGAGACCGAAGCGCAGGCGGAGGATCTCCCGCTCCCGCTCGTCGAGCGGGCCCAACAGCTTGGCGATCTCGTCGGGCAGCAGCGCGGTGGCCGCCACCTCGAACGGCGACTCGGCGGAACGGTCCTCGACCACGTCGCCCAGCTCGGCGTCGCCGTCCTCACGCAGTGGCTCGGAGAGCGACAGGGGCTCGGCCGCGAAGCGCAGGGCCTCGGTGACCTTGTCCTCGGGCATCTCCACCTCGGCCGACAGCTCCGACAGCGTGGCCGGACGGCCCAGCTTGAGCTCCAGCCGGGCGCGCGCCTTCTGCAGGCGGGCGAGCGTGTCGCCGGCGTGCACGGGGAGGCGGATGGTGCGGCCTGTGTTGGCGATGCCGCGGGTGATGGCCTGACGGATCCACCACGTGGCGTAGGTGGAGAACTTGAACCCCTTGCGCCAGTCGAACTTCTCGACGGCGTGCATCAGGCCCAGGTTTCCCTCCTGGATGAGGTCGAGCAGGGGAAGGCCGGAAGCCTGGTACTTCTTGGCGATCGAGACGACCAGGCGGAGGTTGGACTTGACGAAGGTGGACTGCGCCAGTTGGCCCTCGTTGGCGACGCGCCGGAGCTCGCGCCGCTTGGCCTGGGAGAGCCCTGGCTCCCCGTCCATGTGGCTGCGCGCTTCGTTGCCCGCCTCGATGGCCTTGGCCAGGCGGACTTCGTCGTCCTTGGTGAGCAGCGGGTACTGCCCGATGTCGGTGAGGTAGAGGCGGACGAGGTCTTCCTCGTCCCGCTCCACACGCTCTTTGGGCAACGTCAATTCCCTCGGAATCTGTGCTAGACCGGGCACCAAGGATCAACGCCTCTACGGGCGCGCGAATTCCTCGTGCCCCCGGTCGGGGTGTTCGTCTTGTCGCCGGTCAGCATACCGCTGCGGTCAAGACCCCCCGTCCGCTCGGTCAATCTGGTGGCCTTCCGATGACTCGAGCGGCCCTCCGTGCGCCGCCGCCGCCAGCTCGGCCCGATCGTCGGCCAGCACCAGGCTGAGCACCCGTCGCAGTGGTCCGCCGGCGGCGACATCGTCCTCCGCCCGGTGCCACAACGCCTCGTACTCGCCGACGAGGCGGGGGAGGACGTCTCCGTAGTAGGCCTCCAGCCGCTTCCCCGTGGACAGGACCGCCGCCAGCGATTCGACCAGCCCGCCGGCGCCGTCGCCGGCCTCCGCCTCGACGGGAGCCCGAACGAGCCCCTCCCACAGCTCGGCGTGCCAGGCGTGGCGGAACGACGCCACCCGCAGCGCCACCTTCACCTCGGGCTCGGGGACAGCCGGCGCCCATCCGCCGAGCACCTCGAACAGCCGCCGCTCGATGCCGCCGTAGTGGCGGGCCTTGGCGGCGAGCTCCGCAGTCAGCATCGTGGGCTCCGTCCCGTCTGTCTCACGACCACCCCGGCCGCCCACGGTTGCCGGCTTCTATGGTTTGATGGAAGTCAGCACGAAAGGCGGGATCGATGGAATCCGACGGCGGCGGCGCGGCAGGCTTTCTCTTCCTCATCCTTGTCGGCCTCTACTTCATTCCACTCATCGTCGCCCTCGTCCGCAAGGTCCCCAACGTCGGCTCCGTGGGCGTCATCAACTTCTTCCTTGGGTGGACGCTCATCGGCTGGGTCGTGGCCCTTGCCATGGCCGCCAGATCGGCCCCGACACCACCTTCCAGCTATCGGCCCCCACCGCCACCGAGCTGAGTTTCCGGACACAGGAACGCAGGTCCGGGGCGGCGAGGGCGGATCTCCCGCCCCTCGGGCGGCGCGTCGAGCCCGTCGGCCGACGTCACCCCCGGTAGCGGTTGGTGATCGGCACCCGCCGGTCCTTGCCGAACGCCTTGGGCGTCACCCGCACGCCGGGCGGGGCCTGCCGTCGCTTGTACTCGGCCTTGTCCACCATGCCCACCACCCGCCGTACCAGCTCGGGGTCGTAGCCGGCCCGCTCCAGGTCGCCGGCGGTGGCGTCGCCGCCCACGTAGGCCTCCAGCACCGGGTCGAGCTCGTCGTAGGGCGGCAGCGACTGGTCGTCGCGCTGGTCGGGGCGCAGCTCGGCCGAGGGGGGCTTGGTCAGCACCGCGTCGGGGATGCACGGATGGGCCTTGGCCAGCTGGTACACGAGCGTCTTGGGGACGTCCTTGATGACCGCGAACCCCCCCGCCAGGTCCCCGTACAGCGTCGAGAAGCCCACCGCCATCTCGCTCTTGTTGCCGGTGGCGAGCACCATCCAGCCGAACTTGTTGGACAGGGCCATCAGCAGCATCCCGCGGATGCGGGCCTGGATGTTCTCTTCGGTCAGGTCCTCCTGGCACCCTTCGAACGACTCGGCCAGCTGGTTGACGACGGCGGAGTGGACGGGCTCGATCTCGATGACCCGCCGCTCGATGCCGAGGCGGTCGGCCAGCTCCTGGGCGTCGGAGAGCGACCCCGGGCTCGAGTAGCGCGACGGCATGAGGACGCCGTGGACGTGCTCGGCGCCCAGCGCATCGACCGCGACGGCGGCGACGATCGACGAGTCCACCCCTCCCGACAGGCCGATCACCACGTCGGTGAACCCGTTCTTGCGGACGTAGTCCCGGGTGCCGAGGACGAGAGCCCGGTGCACCTCCTCGACCGCCGGCAGCGGCTCGGTGAGCACCGGCTTGGCCGACCCGTCCGCCGCCTCCGACGTGGCGGTGATCAGGATCTCCTCCAGGGGCGGTGCGGTGGCGCGGCCTCGCGGGTCGAGCAGCCGCTTGCGGAAGACGGGCCGCACGTCGAGGTCGAGCACCATGACGTGCTCCTCGAACTGGGGAGCCCGCGCCACCAGCTGGCCGCTGGCGTCGACCACCAGCGACGCCCCGTCGAACACCAGCTCGTCCTGGGCACCCACCGAGTTCACGTAGACCAGGGCGCACGAGGCGTCCGCAGCCCGGGTGGCGAGCATGCGCTCCCGCTCCGGCAGCCGTCCCGCGAAGTAAGGAGAGGCGCTGAGGTTGACGACCAGCTCGGCCCCGCCCGCGGCCTGGTCGGCCATCGGACCGGTCGGTGTCCACACGTCCTCGCAGATCGACACCCCCACCCGCACGCCCCCGACGAGGAACAGCTGCGGCTCGTGGGTGCCCGCCGCGAAGTACCGCTGCTCGTCGAACACCGAGTAGTTGGGGAGCAGCCGCTTGCGGTAGACGCCCTGCACCGAACCGTAGGCGCACACCGCAGCGGCGTTGTACAGGTCCCGCCGGGCGTCGACGAACCCCACGACCGCCGCACAGCGGCTCGTGCGCGACGCCAGCTTCTCGAGGGCGGTGAGGTTGTCGCCCACGAAGCCGGGCTTGAGCAGCAGGTCCTCCGGCGGGTAGCCGGTGACGGCCAGCTCCGGGAAGACGGCCAGGTCGGCACCGGCCCGCTCCGCCTCGTCGAGCGCGGCGAGGACCCGCTCCACGTTGCCGTCCAGATCGCCGACGACGGTGTCGATCTGGCAGGCCGCGATCCGCAGGCGCGCCACGAATGCCGAGCCTAACGGCGCCTCGAGGCGTAGCATGCCCAGACCATGGATGGCGCTGCCATGGACTTCCCCGCCATGGACGACGCCACGATGGACGACGCAGCCCTCGTCCGCCGTGCGTCGGACGGCCAAACGGCCGCGTTCGACGCGCTCTACCAGCGCTACTCGCCGCGCCTCCACGAGTTCCTGGCGTGGGTCCTGCAGGACTCCGAGGAAGCCGGCTACGTCCTCTACGACGCGTTCTGCGAGGTCGGTTCCCGCATCCACCAGCTCGTCGAGCCGGGACGGGTGCGGCCCTGGTTGTTCGCCGTCGCCAGCCGCCACGCCCTCCGCCACCGGGGCCAGCCCGGTGCAGCGGGTGACGCCCCCACCGACGCGGGCGGCGCGTGGGGCGAGCTGCTCCAGGTGGTGCGATCGGTTGGCCGGGACCTGTCTCCCCGGGAGCGGGCCCTCCTCCACCTCCGCTTCCGCCAGGGGTTCGACGGCGAGGAGCTGGCTGGCGCGGTGGGCGTCCCCGCCGAGGAGGCGACGGCTCAGGTCGACCGGCTCGTCGACCGGGTCGAGCAGGCGCTCAGCCTCAGCGTCGTCGCCCACCTCGGCACCAAGGACTGCCCCGAGCTCAAGGTGCTCCTCGCCGACTGGGACGGCCACCTCGACAACCGCCAGCGGCCCATGCTCGAGGAGCACGCCGAGCGCTGCTCGATCTGCGGACCGCGCCGGCGCCGACACATCCCCGCCTCGTCGCTGCTGGGCGTCGCGCCCCCGGCCGCCATCCCGCCCGGCCTGCGGGAACGGCTCCTGGAGGACGTGGACCTCGGCAGCCGCCGGGGCCGCTCCTGGTCCGCCCGTCGCGGCGGCTTCCCTCCGCCCCTGCTCTCCGCCCACGACCTGCGGCACCGCCTGGTGGCGGTGGCGGCGGCCGTCGTCCTGGTGGCCACCGCCACCTTCCTGGTCACGCGCGACGGCAGGGAGGGCGAAGAGGTGGCCAGCGTGGGGACGACCATCCGTCCCACGTCGACCACCCTCGCGGCACGAACGACCACCGTGCCCCCGAGCTCGTCGAGCACCGCGCCGCCCGATGGGGAGGGATCGGGTGCCCCCGGCGCCGCGAGCGGGACAGGTTCGGGCGCCACCGGCGGTGGCGGCATCACGGGCGGGGGCGCCTCGGGTACCGGCACGGGCGGGAGCGGCGCGGGCGGCGGCGGCGCGGGTGGGAGCGGCGCGGGCGGGGGCGGGAGCGGCGGGAGCGGGACGACGTCCACCACACCCGCCCCCGCGCCGCCACCCGAGACGACCACCACCCCCGCGCCCGACGAGACACCACCGTCGCTCAGCAACCTCTCGGTGAGCCCGTCGGCGGTGCGGGCCAGCGGGTGCTCGGGCGGTGGGGACACGACGGCAACGGTGAGCGTCACCGCGACCGACGCCTCGGGCATCGGGTCGGTGCGGGCCAGCGTGGCCGGTCCCGCCTCGGACAGCACGGCCCTCTCCCACGTTGGCGGGGGCGTCTACCGGGGCACCATCGGGCCGTTCGAGAGCCCGCTGCCGGCGGGCGTCGACTTCCCCGCCCACGTGGTGGTGAGTGCCACCGACACCCACGGGAACACCGGGGTCACCAACACCGCCTTCACCATCCGCTGCGCGGGCTGACGCTGCGAAACTGCGGACCGTGCACAGCGGCCCGCTCCGGGAGGCCGTGGAGAGGTCGGCGGCGCCGGCGGCGGTGGCGCTCGCCCTCGACCGCCTCGAGGAGTCGCACCCCGGGCTGACCGGCCGGCTGCACGACGACCCCGCCCTGTGCGACGCCCTCATCGCGGTGGTCGCAGCCAGCCGTTCGCTGACCGAGCTCCTCGTCGCCGACGCGGCGGCCATCGAGGTGCTGGCCGCTCTGGACCGCCGCTGCCCGATCGGCGGACCGGAGACGGCCGAGGAGCTGCGGCGGGCCAAGCAGCTCGAGTACCTGCGCATCGCGGCCCGCGACCTCACCGGTCGCGACGACCTCCCCGCAGTGGGACGAGCCCTCGCCTCCCTGGGCGCCGACGTCCTCCGGGCCGCCCATGCGCTGGCCGGCAGCCCACCGCTGGCCGTCATCGGCATGGGAAAGCTGGGCGGCCGCGAGCTCAACTACGCCAGCGACGTGGACGTGGTCTTCGTGGCCGCGGAGAACGACGACGGGGACGCTGACCGGGCGGCCCGGGCCCTCATGAACGCGGCCCGCACGTGCTTCCGGGTGGACGCCGACCTTCGTCCCGAGGGCCGCGACGGGCGGCTCACCCGCACCGTCGGGTCCTACGAGGCCTACTGGGACCGCTGGGCCCAGACGTGGGAGTTCCAGGCCCTGATCAAGGCCCGCCCCGTGGCCGGCGACACCGACCTCGGTGCCGCCTTCCACGCCCGGGCCCAGGAGCGGCTCTGGACCCGCCCCTTCGCCCCCGAGGACCTGCGGGCGGTGCGGTCCATGAAGGCCCGCTCGGAGGCGGAGCTGGCCCGGCGGGGCCTTGCCGAGCGAGAGGTCAAGCGGGGCCCCGGCGGGATCCGCGACATCGAGTTCGCCGTCCAGCTCCTCCAGCTGGTGCACGGGCGCCACGACCCCGAGCTGCGATCACCCAACACGCTCGACGCCCTGGCCGAGCTGGCCCGGGCCGGGTACGTCGACGCTCACGACGCAGCCTCCCTGGACGAGGCCTACCGGGTGCTGCGCACCGTCGAGCACCGGTTGCAGCTGGAGCGCGAGCAGCAGGTGCACGCCATACCCTCCGACCCCGCCGCCCAGGACCGGCTGGCCCGCGTGCTCGGCTACCGGGATACCCCCGAGGCGGCGGCCGGCGAGCTGCTGGGCGGCTATCTCCGCCGCCTCCAAGCCGGGGTCCGGACGATCCACGAGCACCTGTTCTTCCGTCCCCTGCTCGACGCCCTCTCCGCCCACCTGGCCGGGCCAAAAGCCCCGGCGGGGCAGATGTCCCCGGAGGCGGTAGCGGAACGGCTGGCCGCCTTCGGGTTCACCGACGCCAAGCGCACCCGGGCCGCCCTCCAGGAGCTGACGCGGGGGCTCACCCGCTCGTCCCGGCTCATGCAGCAGTTCCTGCCGTTGCTGCTGGGCTGGCTGTCGGAGGCGCCCGATCCCGACCTCGGCCTGCTCGGCCTGCGGAAGCTGGCGTCGGGCGGCCAGCGCACGACCGAGCTGGCCGTGGCCTTCCGCGACTCGCCCGAGTCGGCCCGGCGCCTGTGCCGGCTCCTGGGCACCAGCGCCCGCCTGTCGGCCACCCTCGAACGGGAGCCCGACCTCATCCCCGCCCTGGGGGCGCCGGGCGGCCTCGACCACCGGCCGGCGGCGGCCATGCTCGCCGCCGCCACCGCCGCCCTCGAGTGGCGTGCCGACCTCGACGCCCGCCAGCACGCCCTCCAGCGCTTCCGCCGGCGGGAGGAGCTGCGGATCGCCGCCGCCGACGTCCTGGGCCTGGGCGTCGGCGAGGACGTCGGCGAGGACATCGTGGTGACGACGGCCCGGGCCCTCACCGGCCTGGCGGAGGCGGTGTTGCAGGCCACGCTCGACGTGCTGAGCCCCACGCTGCCCTTCGCCGTCGTGGCCCTGGGCCGGTTCGGCGGGGCCGAGCTGTCCTACGCCAGCGACCTCGACGTGATCTGCGTGTACGACGGCACGACTGCGGACGACTTCGCCGCCGCCGAGAAGACGGCCGAGGCCCTGCTGCGGTTCGTGGCCGGGCGCTCGCCCGCCACCCAGGTGTTCCCCATCGACTTCGACCTGCGGCCCGAGGGGAAGGACGGGCCCCTCGCCCGCAGCCTCGACGGCTACCGCAACTACTACGACCGGTGGGTCCAGACGTGGGAGCTCCAGGCCCTGGTGCGAGCCCGCTTCGTCGCCGGAGACCCCGACGTGGGCCGGCGCTTCCTCGACCTGGTCGAGCCCTACGTCTGGCGCGAGCCGTTCCCCGAGGCCGACGTCAAGGAGATCCGCCGCATGAAGGCCCGGGTCGAGCGGGAGCGCATCCCCGCCGGCGAGGACCCGCAGTTCCACCTCAAGCTGGGGCGCGGCTCGCTGTCCGACGTGGAGTGGACCGCCCAGCTCCTCCAACTCCGGCACGGCGTGCGGGCGCAGGGGACGATGACCGCGCTGGACGCCCTGGCTGCCGCAGGGGTGCTCGATGGCGGCGACCGGGCGGTGCTGGCCGACGCCTACCGCTTCTGCGAGCGCACCCGCAACCGCTGGTTCCTCGTGAAGGGGGCTCCCGACGACTCCCTCCCCCGCCAGCCCGAGAAGCTGGCCCACCTGGCCCGCTCGCTCGACGTCACCCCGACCGAGCTACGGGAGCACTACCGCCGCGTCACCCGCCGGGCCCGCAACGTGGTCGAGGGCCTGTTCTACGGGAAATGAACGGCCTCGCCCGTGGGCGAGGCCCGATCATCCCTGCTCGGTTCGATCTTCACGACTATGCAACAGGCTCGCAACGTGGCGTCAATTCGATCGTGGACCGGCCCGGCTACGGTCACCTGAGTGCCCACCGCACGCCCGCCCGGGCACGGACGGCACGAGGCAAGGGAGGTGGTCGAGGAGCACGACAGGCCGTGAACCTGTTCACGGCCCGCCAGGACAGCACCCAGGTCTCCCCGCGCGGCGGAAGCGTCGGGAGCCCCACGTCGGGAAGTCCAGCTCCGTCCCATGACCATCGAGCCCTTGTCGCACCGCGGTCGCCCGGGGGACCTGACGTTCCGGTCTCCGGACGTGGCCGACGCCGCCACCGTCTGGCGTCTCGCCCGTAGCTGCGAAGGTCTCGACGAGAACTCCCCCTACGCCTACCTGCTCGTCTGCTCGCACTTTGCGGCCACGTCGGTCGTGGCCACATGCGGCCGTGAGGTGGTTGGGTTCGCGTCCGCCTACCGGCCCCCGACAGCACGCGAGGCCGTGTTCGTCTGGCAGATCGCAGTCGCCCCCGACTGGCGGGGGGTGGGCGTTGGCACCCACCTGCTGGCGGCCCTGCTCGAGCGGCCGGCCAATCGCGACGCCACCCATCTCGAGGCGACCGTCACCGCCCCCAACCTGCCCTCCGAGCGGCTGTTCCGGTCGTTCGCCGAACACCGACAGGCTCGCTGCGCGACGTCGGTGATGTTCCCCGCGGGTGCCTTCCCCGGTACGGAGCACGAAGCCGAGGTGCTCTTCCGGATCGGCCCCTTGCGGCTGTCACGCCCTGCATGAACCCCGCGTCCCCGGTCTCGGGGCGCCGACCACCAGGAGAGTCGCGGATGAACACCGTCAACCGTCTCGAGTCCGAGGTGCGGGCCTACTGCCGCGCCTGGCCGACCGACTTCGCCGTCGCCAGGGGATGCCGCCTGACCGACGTGAACGGCCGGCGCTACCTGGACCTCTTCGCCGGGGCGGGGTCGCTCAACTACGGGCACAACCACCCCGTCCTCAAGGCGGCACTCATCGAGTACCTCGCCGCCGACGGCATCGTCCACAGCCTCGACATGGCGACGGTGGCCAAGGAGCGCTTCCTCGACACCTTCGACCGGCTGATCCTCCGCCCGAGAGGCCTGCGGTACAAGGTGCAGTTCCCCGGACCGACGGGGACGAACTCGGTGGAGGCGGCGCTGAAGCTCGCCCGGAAGGTGACCGGTCGTGACCGCATCGTGAGCTTCACCAACTCCTTCCACGGCATGACCCTGGGCTCACTGTCGGTCACGGGCAACTCCATCAAGCGCAACGGCGCCGGCCTGCCCCTCGGCTCGACCGTGAGCATGCCGTTCGACGGCTATCTCGGTGAAGGCGTCGACACGCTCGACCTGTTCGAGTCGATGGTCGACGACGCCGGGAGCGGGTTCGACCGACCGGCAGCCGCCATCGTGGAGACCGTCCAGGCCGAAGGGGGGATCAACGTGGCCTCCATGGGATGGCTGCGGAGGCTCGCCGACGTATGCCGCCGCCACGAGATGCTGCTGATCATCGACGACATCCAGGTCGGCAACGGCCGCACCGGATCGTTCTTCAGCTTCGAGCCGGCGGAGGTCGTGCCTGACATCGTCTGCCTGTCCAAGTCCCTGAGTGGGTACGGCCTGCCCCTCGCGGTGACGCTGATCCGGCCGGAGCTCGACATCTGGGCGCCGGGCGAGCACAACGGCACCTTCCGCGGTCACAACCCCGCCTTCGTGACCGCCACGGCCGCTCTCGACACGTTCTGGACGTCCGCCGCCCTGGCCAAGGACGTCGCCCGCAAGGGCGGGCGCATCGAGGCCGGGCTGGAGCAGCTCGTGCAGGCGTACCCCGAGCTGCACGGCGAGGTACGGGGCCGGGGCATGCTCCAGGGCATCGTCTGCGACCCGCCCGCCCTCGCCGGCAAGGTGACGAGGGCGGCCTTCGACCGGAACGTGATCATCGAGACGTCGGGCATCGAGGGCCAGACGATCAAGATGCTCCCCCCGCTCGTCATCGACCACGAGGACCTGGATGAGGGGTTGTCGGTGCTCGACCTGTCGATCGCCGACGCCCTGGGGGTGGCGCCCCGCGCCGACCTGGAGGAGCTCGCCGGTGTCTGACCTCCATTTGCGACGGGTCTCCCCCCGGAGGAGGCGGGCGTGATCGTCAGGACGATCGAGGAGGTCGCCGGGACCGACCGCGCCGTGGAAGCGCCGACGTTCGTCAGCCATCGTCTGCTCCTGGCGCGGGACGGGACCGACTTCTCCCTCCACGACACCACGCTCCACGCCGGCACGACCACGACGATGGAGTACCGCCACCACACGGAGGCGGTGTACTGCCTGTCCGGAGAGGGAGAGCTCGAGGATGTGGCCACCGGCGCCCGGTGGGCCGTCCGGCCCGGCGTCCTCTACGTCGTCGACGAGCACGAGCGCCACGAGCTACGCGCCCGTACCGACCTGCGCATGGTGTGCGTGTTCACGCCGCCCCTCGTCGGCTCGGAGGTGCACGACGGCGACGGCGTGTACCCCCGGTTGGCGGCGGCGGCACCCACCGACCGGTACCCGACACGGAAGGGCGACAGGCCGGCCCTGATGCCCCGCCTCGACCCGGTCGTGCACGGGCCGGCCGGCGGCGGCCCGCTGGCTGCCGGCCAGCTCGCCTCGTACGAGCGCGACGGGTTCCTCCAGCTCCCCGAGATGTTCGGCCCGGCCGAGGTGGCGGAGCTACGCGAGGAGATGGAGGCCCTGGCCGCCCGGCCCGCCCTGCGCGACTCGGGGCGCGTGGTCATCGAGCCGCACGGCGACGTGGTGCGCTCCGTCTTCGAGGTCCACCGGGTCAGCGAGCTGTTCGGGAAGCTGGCCGCCGACCCGAGGCTCGCCGACGCCGCTCGCCAACTGCTGGGTTCGGACGTCTACGTCCACCAGAGCCGGGTGAACTACAAGCCGGGCTTCGGGGGCGAGGGCTTCTACTGGCACTCCGACTTCGAGACCTGGCACGCCGAGGACGGGTTGCCCGCCATGCGGGCCGTGAGCTTCTCGGTGGCCCTCAGCGACAACCTCGTCGTCAACGGCCCCCTCATGATCATCCCGGGTTCCCACCGGACGTTCGTCTCCTGCCCCGGGGAGACGCCCCCCGACCACTACCGCGAGTCGTTGCGCAGCCAACAGATCGGCACCCCCGACGACCGCAGCCTCCAGGCCCTCGCCGAGGAGGCGGGCGAGATCCGCGCCTTCGTCGGGAAGGCCGGCGGCGTGACGATCTTCGACTGCAACTGCATGCACGGTTCGGGAAGCAACATCTCACCCCACCCGCGCAGCAACGTCTTCATCGTCTACAACAGCGTGGAGAACACCCCTGTCGAGCCGTTCGCGGCGCCCACCCGGCGCCCGTCGTTCGTGGCCGGCCGCGACTTCACCCCGATCTGACCCCCCCGTCGCCTCCTAGGCCTCTTTGAGGTGGCTGCCGGCCCAGAAGCCGCCGAAGGGCACGGCGGACATGACGATGACCAGCAGCGTCCGCCACCCGTCCCAGCCCTGCGACTCCCGGATGCGCAGCACGAGGGCCACGTAGATCAGCACCGCGATGCCGTGGATCGGTCCGAGCACGCCGATGTAGCGGGGACCGTCGAAGACCCGGTAGAGCACGACGGCAGCGAGCAGCAACAGGTAGCTGACGGCCTCGACGAGGGCGACGACCCGGAAGGCGGCCACCTCTCCCGAGAGCTGGGGGTGGGACGGCGCGGTCACGGCGCCGAGTATGCCTGCGCGAGAGGAGGGCAGGCCAGGTGGCCTGCCCTCCTCTCGGGTACCTCGCCGACTATTCGAAGGTGCAGCCGCAGGAGTTGACCTCTCGCACGATGACGCCCTGGCCGGTGTCCATGTGGGTGGTGCAGGGCATGCAGGGGTTGAGGCTGCGCACCGCCCGGAGGACGTCGATGCCCTTGATCTGGTCCTCGGGGACCGACTCGAGCAGCGGGGTGTCGACCACACACTCCTCGTAGGGGCCGAGACGCCCGAAGGCGTCGGTGGGCGAGGCGTTGAGCGTGGACGGCGTCGTGATCTGGTAGTTGACCAGCTTCCCCTTGTCCATCTCGGCGTGGTGGACCAGGAACCCTCGGGCCGCCTCCCAGAAGCCGACCGCGATGCGGTGGTCCTTGGGGATCCGGAACGGGGTGTGGACCTTGGTCTCACCGGCCCGCCAGTACTCGAACGCCTTCAGCAGGCAGTTCATGGCGATGCAGGCCGACATGGCCATGGCGTAGGCCCGGCCCCGGTTGCGCTCGAGAGCGTTCAGGGTGCGGGGCACGGCCCACATGAGCTCGGTTTCGGGCAGGGCGTGGCGGGGGAGCAGCATGCGCATGCCGTCGCCGGTCGCCTCGTAGAACGGGTTGTCCGGGTGCTTCTGGGCCATGGAGACGCCCCAGATCTGGCCGTACGCACCGGTCTCGATGGCGTTGCGGTCCCAACGGGGCGCGGTGTCCCACGTGTAGCGCTCACGGAAGTTGGTGGCCGTGGGCTTCGGGATCGTGGTCTTGTTCCACGGGTGGTAGGGCGACAACGGGTTGCCCAGCGGGTCGGTCTTGTACTTCTGGGGCCCGGTCTTGGTCCAGTCCTCGTAGAAGGAGTGGTCGACGAACTCCTCGTAGCCGATGTTGATGTCGCTCAGGTTGGTGGTGACCAGCTTGCCGTCGATGATCATCGTGGGCGTCGACCAGCGGGCGTTGCCCCAGGTGTCGACGTTGGCGTACGTGGCGTCGTACACGTCGGAGTTGTCGTAGATGCCGGTCTGGGCGATGTTCACCTGGCGGGCGCCCACCCGCTCGTACTCGGGGTTGGCCTCGTAGAAGAAGTCGCAGATGTCGTCCCAGATGCGGGGGAGGACCTTGCAGAAGTCGATGATCTTGCCCAGCTGCGAGTAGTACTCGTTGAACGAGCTGGTCGTGATCGTGGTCGACACGCCGCCGGGGACCAGCGTCGAGGGGTGGGGGAACTTGCCGTACATGAGCATGCACATGATCCGCCCCACCCGGGTCCACTCGAGGGCCTCGAGGTAGATCTTCCCGGTGAGGGGGTTCATGGCGTCCATGATGTCTTTGATGGTCGTGTAGCCGTGGATGTCGGCGTTGGGGGCCAGCGTCTTCTCGGCCCTCGTCACCAGCTCGGGGTTGGTGACCGAGACCAGCGAGGTCGAGTAGTCGGGCCCGGCGAGGAGGCCGAGATGCAGGGGACGGTCATAGAACATCTCGGCCGCCTCGCCAAGGTTGCGGACCTCGACGCCCAACGGCGGAGCACAGATGCCGAAGAGCTGCTCGAGGCAGAGAGCCGACACGGTGGCGTGCACGCCACCGCAGACCCCGCAGGCCCGCGACGAGATGTCGATGGCGTCACGGGGGTCACGGCCCTGGAGGATGATCTCGTACCCACGGAAGAGCATGGCCCGGGCGTGGCACTCCACCGCCTTGCGGCTCTCGAGGTCGAGGACGGTGTGGATGGCCAGTGCGCCGGCCACCCGGGTCATCGGGTCGATCGACCACTCACGCAGCCGGGGAGGGGCGGCCAGCTGGGCGCCCGGACCCGAGCGGCGCCGCACATAGCCCTTGCGCGGCGTCGACTGCATGGCGTATGGATTCTCGACGCCGGCCCGCAGGCGGGCCTTCCCGGCGGCGTCGAACTCGATGGGAAGGTTCTTGAAGCACATGTCTGGATTCCGTCCCTGTCCGTCGGTCGTACAGGGGAAGGCTCGCACTTAGTGTCGGTAACATCTACCGTTATAAGCCATGCTTACTGAGGGTACGGACCGGGTCTCGAGCGGCATCCCCGACCTCGACGAGTTGCTCGACGGTCTGATGCTCGGCGACAACGTGGTGTGGGTCGTCGAGTCCACCGACACCGTGGCCTTGCTGGAGGACAACCTGCTCCGCGAGGCGGTGCGGCGGAAGCAACCGTGTACCTATGTGACGGCCACCGGCGAGGCGGCCAAGCTGCGCCGGCGCCTCCCGCCCGAGGTCAAGATCCTCGACGCCCGTCCGGGGAAGCCCAATGCCGATCCCACCACCCTCGAGACCACGATCGTCGAAGGGTCACGGGGGCCCGTCCCCGCCTGCGTGGTGTTCGACGACCTCGGCACCTTCGCCACCCGCTGGCGCGCCGACCGGGCCGTGGCCTTCTTCAGCCGGGTCTGCCCCCGCCTGTTCGACCTCGGCGCCCTCGCCTACTGGCGGGCGCCCCGCAAGGAGCTCAGCCGGTCCGCCCTCGACCGCATCACCCAGGTGACCCAGTGCGTGCTGGAGCTGGGCACCGATCACCTGCGGGTGGTGAAGTCGGAGGGGCGGGAGGCGCGCGTGCAGGGCAGCCTGCTGCGGGTCACCGTCGGGCACGGGACGATGTCCCTCGAGTCGCAGTTGGGACTGGGGCGCCTCGGGCGAGGGCTCGAGCGGATCCGCCACGAGCGCAACCTCACCCAGACCGACCTCGCCCGCATGGGCAAGGTCACGCCCAGCGCCATCTCCCAGGCCGAAGCGGGCCGGCGGGGCCTCTCCCTCGACACGCTGCTGCTGCTCTCGGAGCGTCTCGGGGTCACCCTCGACGAGCTGCTCTCGGGCGCCACCGCTCCCGACTACGTCCTCGCCCGCCGGCCGCGGGGCTTCAGCGGCAGCAAGCGGGCGCTCCACAACGATCCCCGCACCGGGTTGCGGTCCTACCTGGTGCGCCTGGGCCCGGGCGAGTCGGGAACCGCCGAGGAGGTGCACAAGGACGCCGAGCTGGTGCTGGTCGCCTCCGGCCTGGTGCAGGTCACCGTGGGGGCCGACACGCCGGTCATGCGGGCCGGAGATGCCGTGCTGGCCACCAAGGCGCCGGTCAGCGGCTGGCGGAACCTCACCGGTGACACGGCCATGCTGTTCGTGGTGCTGCGGGACTGACGGCTACTCGAGCTCGGCGGCCGGGGCTGCCCCGCCCGCAGCCGCCGCGAACCGGCCGGACACGAACTGCCACACCGCCCCCGTGGTGTCGAACCGAGGGGCCCGGAACCACTCGTGGCCGCCGCCGTTGACGCGGTAGCGCACCACCGCCGTGCCCGCCCGGCAGTCGGCGGCCCGCACCTCGCTCACGGCCGGCGAGCCCACCGCGGCCACCGGGGCCGCCGCCGGAGCGCAGCCGGCCTGGGCCGACCAGAAGGAGAACACGTCGTCGACGGCGGCGACGAAGCCGCGCTTCCTCGTGCCCCAGTCGGCCACCCGGCCGCCCCCGTAGGGCACGATGCCGTCGGCCGAGCCGGCCACCAGCATGGTGGCCACGGCCTGGGCCGGCCGGCACGACCGCTCGAAGCCCTGGCCCGCCGATCCCCCGACCAGGGCGATGGCGGCCACCCGGTCGGCCAGGTCGCATCCCACCCGGCTCGCCATCACCGCCCCCGCCGAGAACCCGACCACGGCCACCCGTCCGGGAGGGGCGCCGGTGCGGCTCACCGTCTCGTCGATCACCAACCGTAGGAAGCGCATGTCGTCGACCGACGTGCCCGCCACCACCGGGTCGGCCCCCGGGCGTCCGTCGTTCCAGGCCCCCCCGAAGGCGTCCGGGAAGACGAGCACGACGCCGGCCGGGGAGGCCAGCGGCTCCAGCGCCACGGTCGGGCGCATGTCCATCCCCCGCCCGCCCACGCCGTGCAGCACGACGACGACGCCCGCGGCAGGGACCCCGCCGGCCGAGGGCGGGACGATGGTCAGCCAGCGCCGCTTCTGGCCGTCGAGCGTCACGAACCGCTCGTGGGCGCCGGCGGCCAGTCGGGCGAGGGGCTCGACCGCCTCCGTCGACCGGGAGGACGTGATGAGAGGAGCGGCCGGTCCTCCGGGCAGGGCTCGGGCGGAAGGTCGCCCGGCTTCGACGCCCGCCCCCGCGCACGCGGCCAGCACCGCCGCTCCCAGCAGCCCGGCCGGCATGGTCTTCCTCCACTGCCCCCCCACCGGGGTCAAGACAACCACAACCGTGGTCGAAATAGGAAGCCGACCCGCCATACCGCGGGGATCGAACCACGAAGTGGGAGCTAGCCTGGCGGGAGACGGCCGATGGTGACAACTGACGGGCGCCTGCTCGGGCCGGGACGCGACACAGGCGGAGTGTCCACCACCGCCTTCGCCGGCGCGCCGGCCGCCACGGCCGAGCGGGAGCTGTTCCTCGACACGATCCGGGCCATCGCCCTGCTGCGGGTCATCGCCTGGCACGCCTTCGGGGTGGCCGCCATCACCTACTTCGTGGCCGCCATGCCGGCCATGTTCTTCGTGTCCGGCAGCCTGCTGGCCAAGTCCATGCGGCGGCGCCCGGCCCGCACCGTGCTGGCTGACCGGTTCCGGCGCCTCCTCGTACCGCTGTGGGCGTTCGGGCTGGTGGCGTGGGGCGTCATGGCCCTGGTCGCCCGGCAGCAGGGCACCGACCTGCCCCTCGCCCGGGCGGCGGCCTGGGTGCTGCCCCTCGCCGACCCGAGGGGGACGGCTTGGGAGGGCGGCTGGCTGTCCTCCCACCTCTGGTACCTGCGGACGCTGACGTGGCTCCTCCTGCTGTCGCCGCTGCTGTTCCGGGCGGTGCGGGCCCGCCGGGGCGTCACGCTGGCCGTGCCGGTGGCTGCCGTGTTCGCCCTCGACCTCCTGGCTCGCGACGCCTCGCTCCCCTTCGGCGACGGCGTGGCCTGGGCGGTGGGCGACATCGCCCTCTACTCGGTCTTCTTCCTCTCCGGCGCCCTCCACCGCGACGGGGTCTTCGCCCGCCTGCGCCGGCCGGGGTGGGTGGCGCTGGCGCTGGTGGCGGGGGGGGTGGCGGTGGCCTGGCGGCTCACCCAGCCCGTGCCGCTGGGGGTGGTGAACAACTCCCACCCCATGCACCTCTTCGTGGGCACGGCGTGGCTCGCGCTGGCCATGGCCGCCCAGGGAGGGCTGGCCCGTCTGGCCACGTCCCGCGTCACCGGTCCGGCGGTGCGGGCCATCGGCCGCCGCTCGCTGACGATCTACCTCTGGCACACGGCCGCCATCATCGTGGCCGTCAACGCCCTCGAGTGGCGCAACGTGGAGGACCCCCTGGGCCACAGCGTCGGCCTCGTCCTCCTCACCGCCCTGGGCGTGCTGCTGGCCGTGCGGCTCTTCGGGTGGGTGGAGGACCTGGCCGCCCGCCGCCCCCGCCGCCCCCGGCGCGACGCCCGGCGCAGTGCCGCCGCCGCCTCTCCCTCCCCGGGCCCCCCGCCGACCGTCGTCTTCCCCCGCCGGATCGGCGTGGCCACCACTGCGGCGGTGGCCGTCGCCATCCTCCTGACCGCCGGCACCCCGCCCGTGGCCGCACCCGCCACCGAGGCGGCGACGGAGGCACCTCGCGCCGCGGCCCGCCGTCCACCCGTCCCGTCGCGGCCTCCGCCGGCGCCGGTGTTCGAGGCCCGGTCCTCCGGCCCGTCGCCGGGTGCGGGCCCGACCGCGGCGCTGGCCGAGGCGCCCGTCGTCCCGCCGCAGGGCCCAGACGACCTCGCCTCCCGCCTCGACGAGATCCTCGCCGAGTGGGCCGCCGACAACCGGGTCAACGGTGCCCTGGCCGGCCTGAGCGTCGGGCCCCAGCTCCGGTGGACCGGAGCGGTCGGCACCCGCCCCGACACGGCCCGACCCGTCCGGCCCAGCGACGCCGTCGACCTCGCCTCGCTGACCAAGCTGTTCACCGCCACCCTCGTGTACCGGGCCGCCGGGGCCGGCCTCGTCGACCTCTCCGGGCCCCTGCCGACCCTCGAAGCCCTCCCCGAGTTCCCGTACTGGGAAGGCATCACCGTCACCCAGCTGCTCGACCACAGCAGCGGCCTCGTCAACTACCGCGACACGGCCGCCTATGCGGCCGACCCCGCCTCGATCGGCGATCCCGTCTCGGCCGTCATGGCCAGCGTGGCCGAACCCCGGTTGGCAACACCCGGGGAAGCGAACGTCTACTCGAGCACCAACTTCCTCGTGCTGGGCGTGCTCCTCGAGCAAGTGACCGGGAGGACCTTCGACCAGCTCCTGCGGGACGAGTTCTTCGGGCCCCTCGACCTGCGCAGCACCGTCCACCTCCCGCCCGTCCCGGGGGAGCCGAGGGGCGCCACCGCCGGGATCGTCACCAACCTGGCAGACCTGCTCCATGCCGGCGTGGCCATCCTCCGCGACCACGTGGGCCTCAGCGACGACGCCGCCGCCCGCATGACGACGATCGACGCCGAGACCGGTTACGGCCCGGGGACGTTCGGGTTCTGCCCCTGCCGATTCGACGACTGGGGCGTCCCCCGCTTCTTCGCGGTCGGGTACTACGGGGCGACGACGCTGCTCGCCTACCTGCCGTCGATCGACATGACGCTCGCAATCGATCTGGTCGACTCCCTCTGGGAGGACGACCAGTACGCCCCCGTCACCGATCTGGTCGAACGGATCGAGCGCCTCGTCCACGATTCCTGACAGGGGCCCGGGCCGCTTACGCTGCCGCGGCGATGTCCGCGCCCACTGCCGAGACCCTGCAGTCCCGCCTTGAGGCGGCGGGCGACGACGCCGCGCCCGAGGTCACCATCCGGTCCGGACGCCCCTCGATCACCGATCCGGTCGCCTTGCTGCGCCACCTGGAAGCGTCGGGCCGGTTCCAGCGGGACTCGCTCATCGGGCGGATCTTCCACCCCGGCCGGGTCTCGTTGCGGGAGAACCAGCCCAACGACAGCCTCCACGTCGTGGTGCGGGGCAACCACATCGCCGCCCACGTCGACCGCGTCTCTCCCCTGGGGAGCGGCGAGCCCGGGTACTCCCTGCGCCGCGCAGTGGCCCACAACCTGGCCGGCGCAGCCCACGACTTCGTGCTGCTGGTACGAGGGCGCCAAGGCGACCACCGCTGCGAGCTCGACTGCCAGTGGGAGTGGGACGGCGATGCCCACGCGGGCGCAGAAGACCTGCTCGACCCGGCCACGACGGCGTGGAGCGTGCAGATCGAGGTCCGCGTGGCGGCCACGCTGGACGAGGTCCGCCTCCGGCGCGCCTTCGCCACCGTCTTCGCCGGGCGGATGGCCCGGGACGACCCGCTGCGCTGCATCGACTGCCCCGACGCCGAGGCGCTCGTCGCCGCTCGTACCGAGCTGCAACGCTCCCCGGCGGCGATGGACGACTGCCCGCCGCTGCGGGCGGTCCTGGCCAAGCACCCCCACGGCGACTACCTGCTGCTGAGCGTCAACCACGCGGCCGCCGACGGGGTCGCCGCCATCGACATGCTCCGGGCCGTGGCCCGGGCGTACGCCGGCCGGGACGGCGGGGGCGCGGAGGGAAACGGCTCCGGCCGCCCGCCGATGACGTTCCTGGCCGCCGAGGACCTCCCCGTCCACCCTGCCGCGCCTCCGGTCCTGGCGGTGGTGGCCGGTGCCCGCGACGCCGTGGAGCGACTGCGGAACTGGCTCGCCCGGCCCGCCCGCCTCGCCCCCGAAGGAGCGACGGCCGAGACCGGCTACGGGTTCCACGGCATCCGCCTGTCTGCCGACGACACCCGCCGGGCCATCAACCGCTACCGGGCCAGCACCAGCCGCAACGTGCTGGTGGCCAGCCTCCACCTCGCCATCGCCGACTGGAACCGCCGCCACGGGAGTCTGCCCCGAGGCCGCGTCGGCGTGCTCGTACCGGTCAACCTGCGCCCCCTGGATTGGCCGGCGGAGACGCTGGCCAACTGCACGATCAACGCCCGCATCTCCACCAGCCGTCGTCACCGCGCCAACCGCACCGCCGCCCTCGGCGCCGTCCGGGCCCAGCACACCCGCAGCAAGCGGACGCGCACCGGCATAGCCCTGTTGGCGGCCCTGGAGCGGTCGGGGTTGCTACCGCTGTGGGCCAAGCAGTCCCGGGTCGTGCTCCAGCCCATCGTCCGCAACCGCTACGTCGACACGGCCATGCTGGCCTACATGGGCTGGATGCACGAGCCGCCGTCGTTCGGGGACGACGCCGGCGAGACGGTGGAGGTCTGGTACTCCGCCCCGCCCCGCACGCCCTCCTGCCTCTCCATCGGGGCGGTGGTCGTGGCCGGCTGCCTCCACGTGGTTTTCCGCTATCCCCACATGCTGTTCGGGCCCGAGGCCATCCGGAGCTTCGCCGACTGCTACGTCGCCGCCCTGCGGGTAGTCAGCGAGGGCCGCTCGTAGCGACTGCCGGCGCCGTGCTCAGCCCAGCAGGGTGGCGACCACCTTGCCGTTGCGGAAGACGGTGATGCCCCCGTCGGCCGACACCTTGAGGACGATCTCCGCCGCCAGTGAGAGCGTCTTGGCGGCGGCCGTGCGGGCGCCCTCGTGGTCGCTGGCCGAGCTGGTCACGATGGCCCCGTAGGCGAGGAGGTTGGCCTCCCGGTCGAGGATCGTGGCCCCGTCCAGGGCGGCCAGCCGGGCCAGCGTCTGGGCGTCCAGCTCCTCGGCGTCGATGAGATGGTGGAGCTTGGTCTCGGCCCGCATGGCCATGGGGTCGAAGTCGTTGCGCAGGTCGTAGCGGTCCTTGGGCGAGACGACGCCCTCCAGCGACTCGGGCCCGTCGACGATGGCCAGGATCGCCCCGTGGCGCTGGGCGGAGATGATGAAGGCTGCGTCCACGGCGATGTCTGCGGCCACCGCCGTGCCCTCGATGGCATCGGCGATGGCGGCCGCCAACTCCAGCGGGAAGGCCGTCCAGTGCTCGCCCCGCCGCATCAGCAGGGGCTCACCGTCGGCGAAGACCCAGATCGTGCGGTCGCCGCGGAGGAACATCCCGATCCCGCCCAGGCTGCGGGTGGCCTCCGCGACCAGGGACCCGCTGTCGGAGAACTCGGCGGCCTCGGGGGCGAGCGGCGGCGCACCCGGGATCAGGTGGTGCGGACGGTGGCGCTGCAGCTCGGTACGGGCGTTGCCGGCCCAGTCCACGACCAGGACCGACCGCTGGCCGTCGAACAGCAGCGGCGCCCGCTTGGCGGTGCGGAGGTCGGCGGGGTAGGCGAACTTCAGCCGGGGACGGTCGCCCAGCGCACCGGTGATGACCACGCCGTGGGTCAGGTCCGAGGCCTCGACCCGGGTGCCGTTCAGCTCGATGAGGAACTCCAGGGCCTCGGCGATGAGGCCGGCCGCCCGCCCCGGCTCACAGGCGTGGTGGCGGCTGATGGCCTCGACGACGATCGTGTCCCGCAGGGCCCGGCGCAGGGCCGGCGGCAGGCCTGCACCGCTCCCTGCGGCGGCCAGCGCGGGCATGGCGCGGTAGCGCGCCGCCGTGCGCATCCCCGCCCCCGGCAGGGCGCCCAGGATCTCGAGCAGGGGCGTATCGCCCGACGTGACCAGGGGGGCGATGGGCCCGACCAGGCGCACGGTCAGTGCCACCTGCCAGCCCTCCGGGCCGTCGCCGGTGGCGGTGGCGGTGGCCGTGGCGGCGGCCTCGACCGAGGGGAGAGGCGGGGAGTCCCCGTCGCGGAAGTACAGCACCTCCACCGACGAGCCTTCGAGGATCTCCACGATGGCGGCGGCCACCGCCTCGCCCACGGGGTCGGGCGGAGCCTCGCCTTCGGTGGACGATCGCTGCCAAGGCATCCCGCCCAGTGTGCTCGCCGGCTCCGGGCGAGCACCACCGGGGGCTAGGCGCAGGACCCGAAGGGCTCCGGCGCGTCGCCCTTGAAGGCCGTGACGAACTGGGCCAGGCGAGGGTCGTCCACGGACTCGAGTCTGAGCTGGCGGCCCCACGACGAGGCGACAACCGGTGCGGGCAGACCGTCGTCCCAGCGGGACACCAGCACCGACCCGCCCGACGGCGCCATCCGCCGCAGCGCCTCCTTCTCCGCCTCCGGGATGTCGGGCCGGTACGTGATCCAGATGGCGCCGTGCTCGAGCGAGTGCACCGCCAGCTCCGGCGGCACCGGCCCGTCGTAGAAGCCGCACGGCTGCCATCCGGGATGGTGCAGGCCGCCCACCGGCGGCCTCTGGGCGTAGGCGACGGTCACCTCCGGCGCCACGTGGCCCGCGGTGACGGGGAAGGTCTCGACCCCGTCCGGGCCGGCAGGGCGGGTCGGCGCGGGTGCGGTGGAGCGTGCCACCGAGGTGGGCGGCACGGTCGAGCCCGGCTCGGCCCGGTCCCGGCCGTCGTCCCCACCGCCGCATGCCGCCGCCAGCCCCAGCGCGAGCAACGCCGCCCCTCCCCTCCGCACGCAGTGGAGTGTACGGAGCGGCCTGGTGTTAGGGCTTCCTTGCAAGATCAATTAGGTGTCCCTAATATCCGCCCCGCTCTCGCCAAGGAGGCCTCATGACCCGCCCGTCTACCCTTCTTCGCCGTGCCCTCGCGGCCGCTGCTGCCCTGCTGCTGGTGGCCTGTGGAGCGGACGGGGACTCCCCCCGCCCCGCGGCCCCGCAAGCGGCTGCGCCGCCGTTCGACACGGTCACCGCCGCCCCGATGTCGGCCACGGAGCACGATCGGCTGCTGGCGGCCGCCTTCGACGGGTCGAACCGTCTCTACGCCGCCGGATGGGTGGCGGAAGGGACCGATCAGGCCCTGGCGGTGACCCGTTACGGGGCCGATGGGGCCCTCGACACGTCCTTTGGGACCGCGGGGGTGGCGTCGGTGAACGTGGCCCGGGGCGGCAAGGCGGCCGAGCTCGCTCGGGGCGTGGTCGTCCAGCCGAGCGGCAAGGTGGTCATCTCCGGCGTGGCCGAACACGATCCGACGGCGACGGGCGACGGGGCCCGCGACACTGACGTCGTCCTGGCCCGTTTCGACGAGTCGGGACGGCTCGATGCCGGGTTCGGCACCGGTGGGGCGGTCCGCCTCGACCTCAGCACCGGCGTGGCCGAGGGGTCCGCCTACCGCAGCGACACGTCGTGGGGGCTCACCGCCCTCCCCGACGGGAAGCTGCTGGTGGTGGCCGGCCAGGTCGCCCCCGGACGCACCGACCTCGACTTCGCCGTGGTCCGCCTCACCGCCGACGGCACGAAGGACACGACCTTCGGCGAGGGCGGGGTGGCGTTGGTCGGCGTGGCGCCGGGTGTGTCGGAGACGCCTCGTTCGGCGGTGTTGCTGCCCGACGGCCGGGCGGTGGTGGCCGGCTACGCCGCCATCGACGGGCTCGTGAAGACCATCCTCTTCGCCCTCACGCCCTCAGGCGCCCTCGACCCCTCCTTCGGCACCGGCGGGACCGCCGTCCACGCCCTGCTCGGCAACGTGGGCGAGGCCTACGCCGTCGGCGTGCTGGGCAACGGCCGGATCGTCACCACCGGCTACGGGAAGGACACGGCCGAGGCCAAGGTCGACCTCATCGCCGGCGGGTTCACCCCCACGGGGGCGGTCGACCCCGCCCACGGGTCGAACGGGCTGCTGCGGGTGGACGTCGCGGGCGAGGACGACCGGGGCCGCCACCTGGCCATCACGCCCGACGGCGGCGCCCTTCTCGTCGGTAGCGGCAAGCCGTCGGCCACCAACCTGGACGCGATGGTCGTACGCCTGGCACGGGACGGCACCCTGCAGGACCGCCGCCTGGTCGACCTGGGCGGGCCCAACGACGCCTTCTTCGGGGTGGCCGTGTCCCCCGACGGCAGCCGGGCCGCGGCCGTGGGCTACGTCGGCCAGGACACGTCGGACTCGTCAAAGAACGACGACGGCGCCATCCTCTGGTTGCGGACGTAGGAGGTGGCCCCCGGCGCCCGCGGTGAGTTCCCGGCGCGGCCGTCGTCCTACCGTGCGTGACGCATCCGGGCCCTCGCGGGGAGGTCGTCCTCCTCCGCGGCGGAGCGGAGGTGAGGCGGTGGCCCCTGCCCCTCTGCGCCGATCTCGGCCTGGTGGACGCCCTGGCTCACCTCCAGCTGGCCGCCCGGCGGGCCGGGGGACGCATCGAGGTACGCGGGGCGTCGCCCGACCTGGCCGGGCTGCTGGAGCTGGTGGGTCTGGCGGGCGCGCTAGCCGTCGAGGTGGGCGGGGAGCCCGAAGGCGGCGAAGAGGTTGGTGTCCAGGAAGTTGTGGTGCCCGACGATCCGGTCGCCTGACACCTCGATGACCTGGAGCGCCCACGGGTGGTGGCCGCCGGCCGGGTCGGGCCGGTAGGACCCGAAGGCGGCACACCCGTTGGCGGTGGTCGCCACCAGCCGGGAGCCCCGGCAGCCGATCCCCTCGCCGAGGAACCACTGGCCCATCTGCTCGGGGCCGTAGAGCCAGAAGTCGTAGGGCGGCATGGACATGACCGCGTCCTCGTGGAGGAGGGCGACCAGCGAAGGGATGTCGTAGCGCTCGAAGGCCTCCACGTAGCGGGCCAGGAGCGCCTGCTGCTCGGGGCCCACGGGGGCGGCAGCGGGCGGTCCTGCACCGTCGCCCCCGGCCGACGCTGCGGCCGAGGCCTGGTTGCCGGCCAGTGTGGCCCGGGCTCGTTGCAGGGCGCTGTTGACCGACGCCACGCTCGTCTCGAGCAGCTCGGCCACCTCGGCCGCCTGCCAGCGCAGCACTTCCCGGAGGATCAGCACCGCCCGCTGGCGGGCGGGCAGCTGCTGGAGGGCGGTGACGAACGCCAGGCGCACCGTCTCGCGGGCCTCGGCCACCGCCGCCGGGTCGGCCGCCTCGGGCAGCACCTTGGCGTCGAGGATGGGGGTGACCCACGCGTGCTCCGGGCGCTGGGCGCCGGTGAACGAGTCGGCCTTGCCCGCCGGCCCCAGATCCATGGGCGTGGCCCGGCGCTGGCGGCCCCGAAGCATGTCGAGGCAGACGTTGGTGGCGATCCGGTAGACCCAGGACCGCACCGCCGAGCGGCCCTCGAAGCCGTCCCCGGCCTTCCAGGCCCGGACCATCGTCTCCTGGACGGCGTCCTCCGCCTCGAACGCCGACCCGAGCATGCGGTAGCAGTAGCCGGTCAACTCCCGGCGGTACTGCTCCAGGTCCTCGGGCTGGAAGCCGGTGGCGGTCGCATTGTCGGTTGAGAGTGCCACTTCGGGGATTCTACGGGGCACCTCCCCCGACCGCGCGGGCGGGCGGGGCCGGGTGACGCGCCCTCAGGCCCGGGGCGCCGTGGCGTCGGCCGCGTCGGCCACGTCGAGGCGCTTGCGGCACGACAGGCGGCCGGTGGCGACGGGCGATTCGAACGTGCCCGCGGTGGGGGCCACGTCGACGTAGTCGCGGCCGACGGCCACGGTGAGGTAGCCGTCCTCGGCCCGCCGGTCGTGGGTGGGGTCGAAGGCCACGGCGAGGGCCCGGTCGGCGTGGCCCTGGTCCTCGACCAGCACCTCCACCCAGGCGTGGGAGCCTCCCTCGCCCAGGAGGTGGCCCGACACGTACCGAGCCGGCAGGCCGCACGCCCGGCTCACGGCGAGCATGACGTGGGCGTAGTCCTGGCAGACCCCCGCCCCGAGGTCGAGCGCCTCGGCTGCCGTCGTATGGACCGTGGTGGCGTCGAAGTCGTACCGCATCCGGGCGTGGACCCAGCCGGTGATCCGCTCGGCCAGCTCCAGCGCCGGCCCGGGCACGGCGGTCAGCTCGGCCGCGGCGCCGAGGACGGCGGCGCTCGGCACGGTGAGGCGCGACGGCCGCAGGTAGGCCGGATAGCTCATGGCTGCCCGGCCGACGACGGCGGGCGCGGCCGACGCGCAGCGCACCACCTCCACCTTCGCCTCGAAGGCGATCGTCTCCTCCACCACCTCGGCCCGGACGTGGATCACGTGGTTCCCGAACCGGTCCCGGGCGGCCCATCGCTCGGCCGGCGCTCCGGTCACGTCCACTGCATGGCGCACGAGGGTCTGGTCGCCGTGGACCTCGGGAGGCACCACCACCAGCCGGTGGCGGAGGTCGGTGACGGGCGCCGAGTAGTCATAGCGGAACGCCTGCCGGAGGAGGTAGCTGGTCACTCCGCGCCCTCCCCGGCCGGGAGGTCGGCCAGCCCGGAGTCGACCTCGTCTGCCCACACCGTCATCGTCTCGAGCTGGGGGGCGCCATAGGTGGTGGCCATGGCCACGTCGGCCGCGTCCCGGCCCCGGGAGATCACCACCCGGCCCATGCGGGGGACGTTGTTGCGGGGATCGAACGTCCACCACCGCCCACCGAGGTAGGCCTCGAACCACGAGCAGAAGTCCATCGGCAGGTCCGGCGGGGGAACGGCGATGTCGGGCAGGTACCCGGACACGTACCGGGCCGGGATGTTGAGCGCCCGGCAGTAGGCGATGCCCACGTGCGTGTAGTCCCGGCAGACACCCCTCCGCGAGGCCAGCGCGTCGGCCGAGGTGGTGTGCGGGCCGGTGCTGCCCATCTCGTAGCGGATGCTCCGGTGGACCCAGTCGACCACCGCCTGCACCCGCTCCCAGCCCGGCTTGGTGTCGCCGAAGAGGTCCCAGGCCTCCTCGATGACCAGGTCGGACAGGCAGAACCGGCTGGCCAGGAGGTACACCAGGGCGGAGTCGGGCAGGTCCTCCACCGGCACCTGGATGGCCCTCTCGTCGATGTCGTCGACCGCCCGCGGCACCTCCACCAGGGCGTCGTAGCGGACGCTGCTGGCTCCCTCGGGGAGCGTCATCCGGTCACAGACGTTGCCGAAGCCGTCCAGGTAGGAGCGCATGGGGACGAACGGCACGCTGGTCCACGTGCTGGTGATGACCTGATGGGCCCCGTCGAGGCGCGCCCGTACCTGCCAGACGGCAGGCGTGGGCCCCGGGGCCTCGTACTCGAACTGGCAGCCGACGCGCACCCGCACCGTCGCAGCATGCCCCATGCGGCCCGGGTCGATGCCCGCGCCCGGGTGACCATCGCGTGAACGGTCGAGTCCTCTAGGTGGCGAGGGCGCCGTGCTCGGCGCGAGCCGCCTCCATGCGACGCTCCCACGCGTCGGGCATCTAGCCGTCGTCGACCAGCAGCTTCGCCAGCTGGCAGCGTCGCCGTTGCTGGCCGTCGACCGCGGCCCCGAACTCGTCCTCCTCGACGATCGGGATGCCCGCGTCGTGGAGGGCGCCCAGGTCCGGGGCCCGGAGCGGACCCGGCGCCCCGCTTACGAACGCGTCCTCGACGGTGTCGAGGTACCAGCCCACGGCCCGGGCCAGCGGCTCGGTGACCACCGGGTCCAGGCGCACGCCGGGGCCGACTCCGTAGCGCAGGAGGGTCAGGGCGTCGTCTAGCACGGCCAGGCTGAGGGCGGTCGAGGTCCGCACCCGGGCACTGTGGAAGTACTGGAGCACGGGGTAGGTCAGGTGGCGCTCGGCGAGCCCGTGCACCATGGGCGTGAGGGCCACCAGGTGCTGTTCGAGGCCGTCCAGCCGACCGTCCCTCCAGCCCCGACGGACGAGCCGGTCCGGCGTGTCCCCCAGCGACCAGATGTAGGCCCCCAGCTCCCGTCGCTCGGCGAGAGCCGTCGCCACGGGCACGAAGTAGCTGATGGCCAGGGTGACGAACACCACGCCCGTGGCGGTGGCGCCGATCCTGGCGAACTGCCACGCCCCCGCACCCGCCGACAGCTCGGCGCTGTCCAGGGTGAACAGCCCGGCCCCCGCGAACTGCACACGCTCCACGACGCTGGCCGGCTCGCCGCTGTCGGCGTCGACCACCGCCCCGCCCGTGGCGGAGAACACCATCGCCCACCCCACCCAGGCGGCCACGGCCCAGAGGAGCACGATCACGACGACCAGGGCGATGCCGGCCACCGTCAGGAACCGGTGGCGAGGCCCGTCGGAGCGCCGGCCCACGGCCAGCGCCAGGCGCCACAGCCGGGCGCAGACGCGCCCGCTCAAGGGCCCCGCGCCTGAGCCGGCGGCAGCGGCCGTCCAGATCACGTCCAGCAGCGCCACCGCCACCAGCGCCAACCCGGCCGCTACAAGGACCACCGCCACGCACCGGTCCTTCCCCGCCCGCACCGGCGTCAGTCCCGGGCCGTCGCGGCGTTCGGGCACGCAGGCCGGAGCACTAACGTCTGCCGGCGGTCGACACCCTCGATGTCCGTGGCTCAGCCACCCCTGACACGCCCGCGCCCGTCGAGGGCGACGAGGCTCCTGGCCGCCGCGACGTGCTACTCGGGCTCGTCTGCCTGGTCCTGGTGGGACTGCTGGTGGCCGACCGGTCCCGCCTGCTCGAGCACTTCGGCTTCCCCTTCACCGACGAGGACCAGGCCGTCCTCTGGTACACGGCGGAGGACCTCCGGGCCGGTCATGTGCGAGCGCCTTACTTCTACGGGCAGTCCTACGGGAGCTGGTTCGAGGCCCTGCTGGCCGTGCCGCTGCGGGCCGCCGGCGTGGCCTTGCGCCACGGCCTTCCCATTGCCGGCACCATCTTCAGCCTGCTCCCCGCCCTGCTGCTGGCCGGCGTGGCCTGGCAGAGGCGGGCTCGCCTGGCCGCGGCCGGGATCCTCGCCGGCTACCTGCTGCTGAGCACAGAGGCGGTGGCCGCCTACGCCATGCCCCGCGGCCTGGCGCCCGGCATCGCCCTCGCCGCCCTGGCGGTCGCCGTCGCGGTGGCCTGGGCGCCAGGAGCCCTGGCCATGTTGGTCTTCGGCTGCATCGCCACCGTCGCGGCATCCTTCAACGAGTCGTCGCTGCTGTTGGCGGCCCCCGCCGCCGCCTACTTCGCGCTGCGCCACTGGCGCTCCGGGCGGATGTGGCTTTCGCTGGTGGTCGGCGTCGAGCTCGGCCTGGTGTTCCACGTGCTCGCCCGGCGGTTCTACGAGGACCACCCCGCGTACGAGGTCCACTACCGGTGGCCGCTGGCCATCGAGTCCGACCACCTGCGGGAGAACAGCGCCCGCCTCCACGACTACTTCACCGCCTTCAGCTTCGACTTCCTGCGGTCGCCGGCGGTGCCCTTCGTCGTGGCCGCCGTGCTCGGCGTCGTGCTCATCTCCCGCCGTGGGCTGCCCGGCGTGGCCGCCTTCACGGCCGCCGTCGTGGCCGGCGTCGCCACCCTGGCCACGGCCAAGGCGGCCGACGGCAGCCCATCGGTGTTCTTCCCCTACTTCCGCTTCTTCTTCGTCGTCCCTGCGCTCATCGCCTTCTTCGCGGTGGAGGCCTCCAGCGGCCGGCCCCTGCGCCGCTGGCTCTCCCGCACGGCTGCCCTGACGATCCTGGCGGTGGGCGTCGCCGGCTTCGCCTGGCGCGGCGCGAACGTCGAGAGCGAGGTCCGGCGCCTCACCGCCGGCGACACCGAGGGCCGCTACCAGCCGCCCACCATCACCGACTGGGCTCTCGACGACTGCCGCCAGATCGGGGGGCTGGCCCGGGCCCACGACGCCCGCCTGGTGGTGTACCTGAAGGACCGGGTCGTGCCCTACCTGTGCGGCGCCGAGCTGTACGGCGACGTCCAGACGCTCTTCCCCAGCTACGAGCGCCGCACGTGGGAGCTCGAAAGGGAGTCGGTCCAGCCCCGAACGAAGATGGTGGTCTCGGGCGCGGGTCCCGACTTCTGTCAGAACGCAGCGTGGGCGGCCACGTCGTGCCAGCAGGTCAACCAGCGGCTGGACCTGGCCGTGCTGGAGTTCCCTCCCCAGCCGGCGGTTCCGCTGCTCCGGCGTCTCGGGGTGACCGTCGGGGCGTTCTGACGATGGTGTGGTGGGGGTCGAGGGCGTCGCGGACCCCGTCGCCGAGCAGGTTGAACCCGAGCACGGCCAGGCTGATCGTCAGCCCCGGGATCAGCACCACCTGCGGGTCGGACAGGAAGTAGATCCGGCTCTCGTTGAGCATGGCGCCCCACTCCGGTGTCGGCGGGGGCGCCCCGAGGCCGAGGAACGTCAGCCCGGCGACGGCCAGGATCAGCTGGCCGATCTCCAGGGTGGCCAGGACGACCACCGGCGAGACGGCGCTGGGCAGCACGTGGCGCAGCATGATCCGGCCTTCGGTGGCTCCCGCCGAGCGGGCCGCCTCCACGAAGGGTCGCTCCCGGATGGTGAGCACCAGCCCCCGTACCACCCGGGCGTAGCCCGCCCACCAGATCGTGACCAGACCGAGCATCACCGCGGTCAGGCTCTGGGCGAAGAGTCCGGTCACGGCCAGAGCCAGCGCCAGTCCGGGCACGGCCAGCACCACGTCCACCAGCCGCATCAGCACCCGGTCGAGCATCCCCCCGTAGAAGCCGGCGAGGGTGCCGACGACCACCCCGACCACCGTGACCAGCAGCGACGCCAGCAGAGCCGTCCCCAACGACAGGCGGGCGCCGGTCAGCAGCCGGCTCAGGACGTCGCGCCCGAGGCCGTCGGTGCCGAGGGGGTGGCGGAGGCTCGGTCCCTCCAGCCGCTCCACGGTCACCTCGAGGGGATCATGGGGGGCCAGGGCGGGGCCGAAGACGGCCATGAACAGGAAGAGCGTCACCAGCGCGAGGCCGATCCGGGCCCCCGGGTCGCGCAGCAGCCGCCGCGCCGCCCCCGACGTCGGCGGCGCCCACGCCGCGACCTCCCCACCGCTGAGGCTCATGGCCGCCGGCCCTCCACGCGCACTCGAGGGTCGAGCCGGGCGTAGCTGAGGTCGACGAGGAGGTTCACGACCAGGTACACGGCCGCCGCGAACAGCACGAAGCCTTGCACCAGGGGGTAGTCACGGTCGTGGATGGCGCTCACCGCCAGCTCGCCCATCCCCGGCCAGGCGAAGACGTACTCGACGATGAGCGACCCACCGAGGAGATGGCCTACCGACAACCCCGCCACGGTCACCACCGGCACCAGGGCGTTGCGCAGGGCATGGCGGAACAGGACGGCAGTCGCTCGTGCCCCCTTGGAGCGGGCGGTGCGCACGAAGTCCTCGCCCAGCACCTCGAGCACCGCGGAGCGGGTCAGCCGGGCCAGGACCGCCGCCGGCCCCAGTGCCAGGGTCACCGCCGGGAGCACGAGATGGGCCGCCGAGCCGAAGCCGAACACGGGCAGGGCCCGCGACCGCACCGCGAACAGCCAGATGAGCACGTAGGCCAGGAAGAAGCTCGGCAGCGAGGCGCCGAACAGCGCCCCGACGCGGGACACATGGTCGAGGAGGGTGTTGCGGCGGGTGGCGGCCAGGACGCCGATGGGGATGCCGATGAGCAGTGACAGGGCGGCGGCCGAGAGGGCGAGGGCGGCCGTCCTGGGGACCCGTTCACCCAGAGCGTCCTGCACCTTCACGCCCCGCAGCCAGGAGTTCCCGAAGTCGCCCCGCACCGCCCCGCCCAGCCAGTCCACGTACTGCACGGGCAGCGGCCGGTCGGTGCCGAGCTCCCTGCGCATCTCGGTCAGCTGGGCGTCGGTCGGCGGCTGGCCCAGCGACCGCGACAGGACCACCTCGGCCGGTTCACCAGGCGCCAGCACCCCCAGCCCGAAGGTCAGCACCGACACGCCGAGCAGCGCCAGCACGGCCGACGCCAGCCGCCGGGCGGCGTAGCGCCTCACCGGCTTCCGGAAGGCCGGGAGCGGGCCGGAGCTACGTGGTCCCGGTCCGGAAGACGGCCGTCCAGGGCTGGTGGTTCACCGACGGGTGGGGCGAGAAGCCGGCCACGCTCGTCTTGTGGGCGTAGATCTGCGGGAAGTTGGTGAGGGCGATGGCCGCCGCTTCCTCGTTCACCAGCACGTTGATCGCTTCGGCCGCCTTGCGCTGGGCGGTGAGGAGGTCGGTGGCGGCCAGGGCCTCGTCCACCAGGGCGTCGAACTTCGCCCCCGGGTTGGTCAGCCGCACCCGGGCGTTGTTGACCTTGCTGTACCAGAACTGCGCAGGGATCCGCACCGGGTTGGCGTCGTTCTGGTTGTAGTAGTTGACGTCGACGTCCCACTCGCCCGAGTTGATGGTCGCCGAGTAGGCGGCGGCGTCGGGCGCCCGCTGCAAGCGCAGGTCGATGCCGACCCGCTTCGCCTGGGCCTGGAGGAACTGGAGGCTCTCCGGCTCGAAGTCGAACTGGGCCGTCCCCACCAGAGAAAGCTTGCGCCCGTCCTTCTCCCGGATCCCGTCCGACCCCTCGCGCCAGCCCCTCGAGTCGAGGATGCGCCGGGCCTGGCCTACGTCGGTCAGGTGCGGTCGGACGGTCGAGGCGGCGGTGCCGAGCACGGCGGGCGGGCTCACTCCGGCCACCGGCTGGGCGTTCCCCTGCCACTGCTGCTGGCCCAGCGCCCGGGGGTCGAGGCTGAGGGCGAGGGCCCGCCGCACCTCGATGTCCTGGAGCAGGGTGTACTGGCCTTCGCCGTGGAGGTTGAGGGAGATGTCGACCACCGCCCCCGGCGGTGCGGGCGCGACCTGCAGGCCGGGCCGGGCCCTCACGTCGGCCGTCTGCTGCGGCGCCAGGAACCAGACCAAATCGACCTCGCCCGACTCGAGGGCGAGCCGGCGGGTGTTCTGGTCGGGGATGAACCGGAACGTGATCTGCCGCAGCTTGGCCTTGTCCTCCCCCCAATAGGCGTCGTTGCGGTTCACGACCAGCCGGTCGTTGGGCGAGTAGCTGCCGAACGTGAACGGGCCCGTGCACACCGGGCGTTCGGCCGGGTCGGTGCCGGTGGCGACGACGCTGAAGAAGGGGTGGGCGATCTGTTCGGGCAACCGCAGGTTGGGCTGGGTGGGCGTGATGTCGACGGTGTACTCGTCGACCACCCGAGTCGACTCCGGCCCGATGAACGTGTTCAGCGTCTGCCGCTTCTCGACCACCCGGTTGATGCTGTATCGGACGGCCTCCGCGTTGAGCGGGGCGCCGTTGTGGAACCGGACGTCCCGCCGCAGCTCGAAGCGGAACGTGTTGTCGCCCCGGTACGTCCAGCGGGTGGCCAGCACCGGTGTGGGCTGGAAGTCGTAGCCCAGGCCCACCAGGGTCTCGCACACCCCCGCGTTGTCGGGCCAGATGCCGAGGAAGATCCGGTCGCGGGTGATGTACACGTCGCCGGGTGTGGCGACGGTCAGCGTCTGCTGGTTCTCGGGCAGCGGGACGGCCTCCTGGGCCGTCTGCGGCGCGTCGGCGCCGTTGCCCCCACAAGCCGCCAGCACAACCAGGACCAGCGCTACGGCACGTGTTCGCATGCGACCTCCCCCCTTCGCGGCCTCATTAGACCATGACCGCAGGCGTACCGTCGGTACGTGCTGGCCGAGCTGAGCGACGAGGAGATCGAGCGACGGCTGCGGGCCTCCCCCGACGAGCGCTGGAACTCGTTCTGGGAGGCGTCGGCGGCGGTCGAGGCCGAGACGGAGCACGGGCGGTGGGACGGGCCGCCCGGCCACATGCCCTATGTCACCTACAGCGACGCGGTGACCCGGTGGATGGCGAGTTTCTACGGCCTCGGTGCCAGCGAGCCGTTCGACTGGATGGCGTGGGGCGGCCTCAACCGGTACCGGGGCGGGCAGGGGTTGGACGAGGCGCCGGTGGCAGAGGCGGTCCGCCTGGTCATGGCCGTGTCCAGGGCCGACCGGTTCGGCGAGGGCACACTGCTGAACGCCTTCGACAGCGGCACGATGGCAGCCGTGGTCCGCCGGCTCCGGCGGTGGCGGCTTACCGGGAGGTAAGAACCACCTTCCAGTCTCGCCGCCCGGCTTGTCCGCGAGGGGAATTCTGCGAACCCGAGCCCCGGCGGATGCTCCTCCTGTGCCACGAACGGTGTGGCTCCCAACCCAGGAGGTTGCCATGAACCGCAAGATCCGCAAGCTCGTCGCCGGTCCGCTCCTTGCCGCGTCGCTGGCGGGTGGTGTGCTCGTCGCCGCCGCCGGCCCGGCCGACGCCCTGTACGTGCGCAACACGGCCGGCACGTGCGTCGAGGGCTCGACCAAGACCGACCAGTGGGGCAACGTCTACAAGTGCGTCGGGGGCAAGTGGGTCCTGTACTCCATGCCCGCCCTCACCATGCGGGCCGTCGGCTGACCGGCTCGCACTACCGTGCCGGCCATGGTCCGCCTCCAAGAGGCCGCCCGCATGGCCATGGAGCTGCCCGAGGTCACCGAGGGGGAGCGCCACGGTCACCGGACGTGGAACGTGGCCGGCAAGACGTTCGCCTGGGAACGTCCGTTCAGCAAGGCCGACATCCGGCGGTTCGGCGACGCCGAGCCGCCGGACGGCCCCATCGTCGCCGTGAAGGTCGCTGACCTGGGCGAGAAGGAGGCCGTGCTGGCCGCCGGCCACAAGGGCTTCTTCACCATCCCCCACTTCGACGGCTACGCGGCAGTGCTGATCCAGCTCAAGACGGTCGGCAAGCGGGCGCTGCGCGAGGCCCTCGAAGACGGCTGGCTCGCCACCGCCCCACCCAAGCTGGCCGACGAGCACGTGGGCCGCAGGAGGGGCCTCCGCTAGAAGAGACGAGCGGCGTTCCGCCGAGCGTGAAGCGGCCACCGCCCTGCCGCCATGAGAAGGATACCGCGGGGGAAGGGGCTTGCCGCAAGCGGTCCGAACGTGCCAACCATGAGGCTTCCGCTGAGCCGGTTCCGGCCAGAGATCGCGAAGCCAGGAGCTGTGGAATGCGCGTGTTGCCTTCGGCAGACGGGTCGACGGGGCGCCCATGACCGGGCACGAGGTGGTCATCGCAGGGGGCGGCCCGACGGGGCTGATGCTGGGCGCCGAGCTGGCGTTGGCCGGGGTCGACGTCGTCATCGTCGAACGGCGGGCTACTCAGGATCTCGATAGCTCACGATCCGGGGGCCTTCACTCCCGCACCATCGAGGTTCTCGATCAGCGCGGTGTCGCGGAGCGGTTCCTCTCGGCCGGGCAGACACATCCGTTCGTGGGCTACGCCCAGATGTTCCTGGACGTGAGCGACTTCCCCACCCGCCACAACTACGTGCTCGCCCTGTGGCAGCGCGACTTCGAGCGCATCCTGGCCGACTGGGTGGCCGAGCTCGGGGTTCCCGTCCTTCGTCGCTGCGAGGTGGCGGGCTTCGTTCAGGACGACACCGGGGTGGACGTCGAGCTGTCGGGCGACCGGTCGCTCCGGGCCGAGTACCTCGTCGGGTGTGACGGAGGACGCAGCCGGATCCGCAAGGCAGCCGCCATCGGCTTTCCCGGCTGGGACCCCTCGACCAGCTTCATCATCGCCGAGGTCGAGATGGACGAGGAGCCGGAGATCGGGATGCGGCCGGAGGGTGGTGGGATCGGCCCGGTCAACCGTGCGGAGGGTGGAGGGCCCTACCGGCTCGCGCTCAAGGAGAAGGAGGTCGAGCACGTCGGCGAGCCCACCCTGCACGACCTTCGCGAGGCGCTCGTCGCCGCCTACGGAACCGACTACGGCGTGCACAGCCCCCGCTCGATCTCTCGCTTCACCGACATGACACGGCAGGCGGCGTCGTACCGCCTGGGCCGTGTGCTGCTGGCCGGGGACGCCGCCCACGTGCACTTCCCGGCCGGCGGGCAGGGCCTCAACATCGGCGTGCAGGACGCCGTGAACCTGGGATGGAAGCTGGCCCAGGTGGTCAGGAAGCAGTCCCCTGACACCCTCCTGGACACCTACCACCGCGAACGGCACCCCGTCGGTGCCCGCGTGCTGCAGAACACGATGGCCCAAGTGGCACTGGGCAATTCCGACGACCGTCACCTGGCCCTTCGCGAGATGGTGGCCGAACTGCTGGCCATGGAGGAGCCGCGCCGGCGAATCGTCGGGATGATCTCCGGGCTGGACGTCCACTACGACGTGGGGGAGGCACACCCGTTGCTCGGGCGGCGAATCCCCGACCTCGACGTGAACACCGCGGCCGGCCCTACGCGCATCTTCTCCCTGCTGCACGGCGCCCGGCCCGTGCTGCTCAAGGTCAGCGATCCCGGCGGCTTCGACATTGCCCCTTGGGCGGACCGAGTCCGGTTGGTCGAGGCCACCTACGACGGTGCGTGGGAGCTCCCTGTCCTCGGCGAGGTCCCTGCGTCCCCGGCCGTGCTGGTCCGGCCCGACGGGCATGTGGCCTGGACGGGAAACGTCACCGACCCCGAACTGCCTCGAGCACTCTCGACGTGGTTCGGAGGGGCCGCTCCGGCGTAGCGCGACGAGCCCATCAGGCCCCGAAACACCTGCGCCGTGTCACCGCACGCTCAGGCTGACGGGCCTTGGACCGTCAACGCCGATGTTCCCGCTCCGACCTCGGGCCCACTGTCGTAGGACTCGGTGAAGAAGAGGGTGCCACCGACCAAGAGGAGGGCGGCAAGGATCGTCAGGACGGCGACAAGCGCCCGTCCGTTCTCGTCGGGCATGATGCATTCCTCCCAGCTGAGCCGGAGCACGGTGTGTTGTGAGTGACGACTGCGACGGTGCGCAGCCGCCACTCGGGCCAGGACTCATTGGTACCCACCGCGGGCGCGGCTCCGATGCTGGCGCGGTAACGATCGCGTCACGGGCCGTCAGCGCCTGGTGGCCACCATCGGCAGTCCTTCAGTCGGCTTGGGCCTCGACGGCCGGACCGTGCGAGGGAACGGCCACGAACTCGTCGTCGGTCTCGTACTCGACGGTCCGACTGGATTGGCCCGGGGGCAACGAGAGGCCCCTGATGGCGGGACGCAGCATCTCCGCCGTGAACCGGTCCGAGTGCGCCTTGGACTCCCACACGGCGGTGATCACCAGCATGCCGTCGGTGGTCCCGGCGTAGCGCGCCAGCAACCCCAGGGGCTCGGTGGTGGGCAGGGCGGCGAGCAGGTCGTGGTAGACCGCGAGCGAACCGCCGACGACTTGTGTGCTTGTGATGTATGTCATGGGGCCAGGATCGACGAACTGGCACAACGGCACATCCGCCAAATCACTCATCGCCTACTCACTGGGCGCGGCGGGGCGATCTGGTTACCGTGCGCCCGTGAACCGCGCGCTCGTGGGACGAGAGGTCGAGCGCGCGTCGCTGCTCGGCTGGCTGGACGAGTCCCTCGCCGGGCGAGGCGTCGTCTGCCTGGTGTCCGGCGACGCCGGCGCGGGCAAGACCCGGCTGCTCGACGACCTCGTCGAGCAGGCCGCGGCGCGAGGCGTAGCCACCGCGGTCGCGTCCGTCGCAGGACAGGAGGGCGCACCGCCGTTCTGGCCGTGGCGGGCGGTGCTCCGCAGCCTCGGCGCTCCAGACCTCCTGGCCGGAGCGGAGGGACTCGAACGTGCCACCGAGCGGTTCGTGCGTTTCGAGAGGGTGGCGGCGTGGCTGGGCAGTGCCGCGGTGGACCGGCGCGGGCTGGTGGTGGCCTTCGACGACCTCCACTGCGCCGATCGCTCCTCGATGCGCCTCTTCTCTCATGTGGCCCGGAGCCTTCGGGGCCAGCCCATGCTGGTGGTGGGCGCGCATCGGACCTCGGCGGCCGACCATGGGCCGGGGTTTTCGGAGGTTGTCACCGAGCTGGCCCGCCTTCCGTCCCGCCGAGCGCTCGACGTCGCAGGTCTCGAGCGGGCTGCGGTCGCCGAGTTGCTCGTGGCCGACCCCCGCTCACCGACCGTCGACCGGGTCTGGGACCTCACTCACGGGAACGCCCTCTTCGTCACCGAGCTGGCCCGCCATCTCGCCAACGGTCGGCAGCTGGCCGACCTGCCCGACACCCTGAGAGAGGTGATCGGGGTACGCCTCGCCGCTCGGAGCCAAGGCTGCATCGAAGTCCTCCGCACCGCCGCCGTCGTAGGGCGCCAGTTCGCCGCCGGCCTGGTGGCCACGGCTATCGGTCGGCCTGCGATGCACGTGCTGGAGCACCTCGACGAGGCCGTGGCAGCGGCAGTCGTAGCGCCCACGGGCGTCCCCGGCCGGTACCAGTTCGTCCACGCGCTGGTCCGCGATGCGGTGGAGTCGGGGGTCGCCCGGCCGGCGCTCGCACGGCTGCACCGTCAGGTCGCAGAGGCCATCGAGAGCTACGACGGAGCAGGGGAGGACCACCTGTCGGAGCTGGCCCGGCACTGGGACGAGTCGTCGGTGCTGGGTCATCAGGACGTCGCCGCCGAGTGGAACGGGCGGGCGGCCGACGCCGCGGCGCGGCAGCTGGCGTGGGAGGAGGCGGCCCGCCTCTACGACCGGGCGTTGGCCCTGAGCGGGCCTCGGCGGGACCCTGTCGACCGGCATCGCCTGCTCCTCGGGGCCGCCCGGGCCCGGCTTCACAGCGACGAGATCGGGACGGCGGTGGCCCGCTGCGTCGACGCCGGCCGTGCCGCCCGGCAGGCCGCACGGAGCGACCTCCTGGCCGAGGCGGCGCTCCTCATCGAGGGTCGCGGCGGTAGCGGTGGGCCTGAGGTCCCTGCCCTGATCACCCTCGCCGAGGAGGCCCTGGCGGCCGTCGAGGGCACCGACCATGCCCGGCGTGGTCGGCTTCTGGGCCTGTTGGCCGTGCTGTACTTCTACGTCGACCCACGGCGCTGCGCGCTCCTGGCCGACGCGGCGGCGGACGAGGCGGCACGTGCTGATGACCCTCTTGCCGAGGCGGCCGCGGCCCGCGCCCGCCAGATGATCAGCTTCGGGCCCCATCGCGCCGAGGAGCGCCTCGAACTGGCCGAGCGGATCGGTGAGGCCGGCCGGGCGGCGGGAGATCCGTCCATCAGCCAGTGGGAGCCGCTGTGGCGAATCGACGCGCTGCTCGAACTGGGTCGCGTTCCCGAGGCGGCGGCGACCATGCCGCTGCTGCGGCACCAGGCAGCGGTGGTCGGCCATCCGATCTTCCGATGGCACCTGGCCCGGTCCGAAGCGGTGCTGGCCGCAGCTGTGGGCCGGTGGGACGACGCTCGCCGCTTCGGTCGCGTCGCGCAGGACCTCTACGCCATGCAGGAGGGCCATGAGGGCGCCGTGGCCATGGAGTTGGCACTGCAGGTCTCGATCGGGATCCACACCGGGTTCCATCCCAGGGTGCTCGAAGGGTACGACCGGCTCGACCTCTCCCGTGCGCCTGCCTATGTCAGCGACGTCCCTGCGCTGCTCCCGTTGCTGCCCATGGCCGAGCTGGGGCGGGCGGACGAGGCGCAAGTCCCTTACCGCCGGCTTGCGCCGGTGCCCGAGTGGAACCCGCCAGCGTTCCTGTGGCTGCCCATCCACGTGTTCCGGCTTCTCGCCGCCATGGCCCTCGGCCGCCTCGACGACGTGCCCCCGCTCCTGGACCGGCTACGCCCGAGCCGAGGGTTCCACGTTGCGGGAGGCGGCGGGCCGATCGCGTACTTCGGATGTGTCGAGCTCCATCTGGGTGAGGGCGCCATCGCGCTCGGCCGCTGGGACGACGCCGTCGCTGCCCTTCGCGTCGCGGTCGGCGAAGGTAGGCGTGCGGCGACGCCGCCGTCGGAGATCCGCGCTGCGGCGCTGCTGGCCGAGGCGTTGACTGCTCGGGGGCGCGGGCAGGACATCGACGAGGCCGCCGATCTGGCGGCCCGCTACCAGCCCGCCGCCGAGGCCCACGCGATGCGTCCCTGGGTGGAGCGCCTGTCGCCGACTGCGCCTGGGCGACGGTCCCGGCTGCCGGGCCCCCTCTCTACTCGCGAGCTGGAAGTCGCCGGCCTCGTGGCCATGGGGCTCAGCAACAAGGCCATCGCCGCCGCGCTCCACATCTCCTCCCGCACGGCCCAGAACCACGTCCAGCACATCCTTACGAAGCTCGGAGCATCCAACCGGGCTCAGGTGGCTACGTGGTTCACGCGTGACGGACGACTCGGGTGACCGAGCAGCGCCGCCCCCGAGCGACATCTCGCCTGGTGAACGCCGAGCCCTTCGGCCCACCGACAGCGGCCTGCTGGCCTCAGGGCCCAACGGCAACGTAGCCAACGGCGTCGGCACCGTCGGGCACGTTGCAGCGGCTGATCCGCAAGACCGTCCCGGGCTCTGCTGAGGAGTCGACCCGGGTGCGCACCGCCAGGTGGAGAGGCGAGCTGTTCTGCACGTCGTCGATGTGCCAACCGTGCAGCTTCTCGAAGCCGGTTCCCTCGCGGGCTTCGTGGTACTGACAAGGTAAGGCCTGCGCCCCCACCACGAACCTCGCGGTCGCCCAGGCAAGCGTGCCGAGTAGGAGGACGGCGACGAAGGCGCCCACGGCCACGACCCATGCCGCTCGCGATCCCCCGCTGGGAGGTTCGGCGTCCACAAGAGCCAAGGAGTCGAACTCACCCGGGTTCCACCGGAGGCCCACAACGCCGCGATGTTAAGGGGTGTGGCAGCGCGTCACCCGCTGAACATCCTCGGAACTCTGAGGAGGCCGACGACCGGAGCCAGCTGGCGAAGGCTGAGAAGGCCGATCTCGTCCGGCAGCTCGAGCAAGGCGGTCAGCGCCTGCTCCCGCCGTCCGGCTGGCAGAGAGGCGCGCGCCTCGCCCTGAGGCGGCATCATGATCCGGCCATGTCGCGGTCGATCGATGATCTCCTGGAAGCCTGTCGGGCTCGCATCGATCGGGTCCAGCCGGACGATCTGACCGCTGAACAGGCGGCCGGAGCGCTGGTCGTGGACATCCGGCCCATCGAGCAGCGTCAGCGAGACGGCGATCTGCCCGGCGCGATCCACATCGATCGCAATGTGCTCGAGTGGCGACTCGACCCCGCGTGCGAGCATCGCATCGCGGACACGGCCTACGACCGCCGAGTGATCGTCGTCTGCAACGAGGGCTACGCCTCGAGCCTGGCAGCGGCGACCCTGCGCGATCTCGGTCTTGATCGGGCCGCCGACCTGGCCGGCGGCTACCAGGCCTGGAAGGCCGTTAGCACCCGAGATCAGCCGTAGACGCGCAACTCCCGGGAGGGACCGCGATCCTTTAGACGCGCGCCGAAGCTGACCAACTCGTGACGGCTCGGCACGGCCAAAACACCCGAGAGAGCAGTGCGGGCAATGGCTCGCTCTCACACGCTGCGACGGTGCTCGTCCAGGACGTCCTCGACGACGTGGAGAGCCGTGCTTCGCCACCCGAACCGCTTCTCGCGCAAGCCGAGCTCCGCCGGATTCTGCAGGCTGTTGCGAAGCGTGATCAATCCCTTCCACAGCGCCCAGCCCCGGCTTCGGGCCCATGTCCCATCGTCTGCTGCAATGGCATCGTGGAACGCGGCTCTGCTGTTTCCGGTGAAGAAGGTCCAGGCGATCGTGAGGTCGCAGGCGGGATCGCCGACGGCGCAGCACCCGAAGTCGATGACCGCGCCGAGCCCGCCAGCCTCCACCAGAAGATTCGACGGCGTGATGTCTCCATGGACCCATACCGACTCTGCGTGGCGTGTCGAAGCCAGTGCCGCTCCCCATAGCTCGGTCGCAGCTCTCCCGTCGATCTCACCGCGGAGGTCCTCTATCGCCGTCCTCGTCTGCCCGTCGTACACCGCAAGGGGCGCGCCTCGGAAGAAGTTGTGCTCGCCGGGCGGGGGACCCCCGGAGGGATCAATCCGCTGCAACGCCAACAGGAACTCCGCCAGGTCGAGGGCGAAGCGCTCGGGCCGTGGGATGGCCGCCACGTGGGCGGGCACGCCACGCAGCCAGCGGTACACGGACCAAGGCCTCGGGAACCCACACCCGGGTGCGCCCTTGGCGAGCGGGGCGGGGACAGCGACTGGGAGGGCGGCGGCGAAGCGGGGCAACCACCGGTGCTCCTTGTCGACCTGCGGCACGTACTCGTCGCCTGCGGGCAACCGCACGGACATCTCGTCGCCAAGCCGGAACGTCCTGTTGTCCGAGCCGTCGACTTCCACCGGAGTGACCGGTAGGTGCGCCCACTGAGGGAACTGGTCCGCGATGAGTCGGGACACGAGGGATGGCGCGATCGCCGCTCGGTCCACCTCAGCATTCTCGCAAGGGCGCCGAGCGCAGGCCCGAGCTCACCCTGTGCGGGTGAAAGAGCCGAGGCTATGAGCGCATCGACTCGGTGCCCAGTCCGACATTAGCGAGCACTTCTGGGTCCCTCCTGCGCGACGTTGGTGTCATGCGAGTGGACGAGATCCTGCGAGCGACCCAGAGCGTGCTCGTGGTGGACTGGCCGTCGCGTGACGTGCCCGACACGCTGGCGCGGGCCGGCTACGACGTCCACGTGCACGGCTGACGGCAGGACGGCACGGAAGCCGTGGCGGCTCCTGGCGCCGACACAACCAGATTCAATCGCTCCACCGCGGCTTCTCCGTCGTCACGTCACGACCCGCTCGCTCACCGAGGCTGGGGGTAGCTAGCGGGCACTCCAGACAAGAGCCGGCAGTTGCACCCGCCCGCGTATTTCTCGGACGCAATGGCCCCATTGTGCAACGCTCGGGGCGTGCGGAAGGCGGGGGATGCGGCGAGCCTGCTTCGGCATGTGGGCCCCGGCCTGTTCGTCCCACTGGTGGTGCTCGAGTTGGCGTCCGCCGCCACGCCCCTGTCCATCATCATCGTCATAGGGGTCCTTGTCGGGCGGGTCGCCGGCGACGGGGCAGTGGCGTGGCCCTTGGCCGCACTTGTCCTCCTCCTCGTGCTGCAGCAACTGATCGGTCCCTTCCGCACAGCCCTGGCGTATCGGGCCACCCGCAGGGTCGACAACGTCATCCGGGGGCGGGTCATGGACGTGGCCAACCGATCGCTCAGCATCGCTCCGCTGGAGGATCCGGAGGTTCTCGACCGGCTGGAGCTGGCCGGCGGCACCATTGACCTCTACTGGGACGCGTCCCCCGGCGGGGCGGCGGTGGCGGTGATCGCTCGAGCGGGGCGCTACCTGCAGGTGGCGGGCGCTGCCTGGCTGCTCGCACGCGTGTCCGTGCCGGTCGCGGTCGGGCTCACTGCCCTCGCCTTGATCGCCTCGCACCAGGCGCGCCGGTGGAACCGGGCCCGGCTAGCCGCCGTCCGGGCCAACGCAGCGTTGGGCCGTGCCTCGCGCTACACCTCGGGCCTCGCCAACACCCCGCCGGCAGCCAAGGAGGTGCGCATCTTCGGCGTGCTGGACTGGCTGATGGAGCGCTTCCGCGGTGAGTGGGAGGTCGTCAGTTCCAACCGCCTGCTTCCGCTGCGGTGGGCCGTCACCCGGATCGTGCTGCTTCTGGTCGCCCTGACGCCGGCGGTGGCCTGGGGGTTCGTCGTCCTGGCCCGCTCCGGCGCCAGCGCCCGGTCCCTGGCGATGGCCCTGCAGGCTGGAATCGCCCTCTTCCCGCTCCTTTTCGAGCAGCGCCAGGACGATGCCTACCAGATCGACTTCGGGCTCGAGGCGTTGGACGTCTTGCGCGAGCTGGAGGCGACCATCGCCCCCGTCGACGACCACAGAACCGCCGACGCCGCCGGCCTGCCACGGGAGGAGATCCGCTTCGAGGGAGTCCGCTTCGCCTATCCGGCGTCCGGCCGTGATGTGTTCACCGACCTCGACCTGACCATCGAGGCGGGGACGTCACTGGCCATCGTTGGCAGCAACGGCGCCGGCAAGACCACACTGATCAAGCTGCTGGCAAGGATGCATGAGCCCCAGTCCGGCACGATCCGCGTCGACGGCAGGCCACTCGACGAACTTGATCCCGCAGCGTGGCGCCGGCGGCTGGCGGTCATCTTCCAGACTTCGTCCGCTACGAGCTGCCGGCGGCCGACAACGTCAGGTTCGGCGGGGTCGAGTTGCGGGGTGACCGACCGGCCCTGGAGGCGGCCGCCGCGAAAGCCGGCGCCCTTGACGTCGTTCAGCGGCTCCCGTGGGGATGGGACACGCCTCTGAACCGTCAGTACCGGGGGGGTATGGACCTCTCCGGCGGCGAATGGCAGCGGATTGCCCTGGCCCGGGCCCTGTATGCGGTCGAGGCGGGTGCCGGCATCCTGGTGCTCGACGAGCCGACCGCCAATCTGGACGTGCGGGCCGAGGCGGCGCTGTTCGAGGACTTCCTCGACCTTACGCGTGGCCTGACTACCATCCTCATCTCCCACCGGTTTTCGACCGTCCGGCACGCCGACCGCATCGTCGTTCTGGAAGGCGGCACCGTGGTCGAGGACGGCACGCACGGTGACCTCATCGCCGCCGGCGGAAGCTACGCCGGCATGTTCCAGCTGCAGGCGGCACGGTTCCGTGACTGACGCCCGCCGCATCGCCGGGGTCCTCAGGGACTTTGCACGGGGCGCCGGTCGGCGATTGACCACCCTCGCGGTCGTGACCAGCCTCGCCGGCGGCGCCGCCGCCGTCAGCCTGAGCCTCTGGCTCAAGCTCATCGTCGATGAGGCAGCCGACGGCGACCTGGGGGCGGTGACAGTTCTGGCCGTCGCCCTCGGGGCGACCGTGATGGCGCAGGCGGCGGCGAGCAGCATGTCGGCCCTCTACCTGGCCCGGCTCCAGTTCGCGTGCGGCGTGCAGCTCGTGTGCCGCATCATGCAGGCCGCCGGCGGCAGCCCGGGCATCGAGCACTACGAGCGGGCGGAGTATGCCGACCGGATCTCGCTCCTCAAGTCCCAGACCAACTACATATCGGGCTTCCTCCCCGTCTTGGGTGACGGCCTGGCCCTCGCCGGCCGGGTCGCCATCACCGCCGTCCTCTTGGCCGGCGTGCACCCGACCCTCCTCCTGCTGCCCCTGCTGGCTCTGCCATCGGTGTGGGCCGGGACGCGCGCCGAACGGGTCGTCAATGGCGCCAACGTCGCTACTGCGCAGCAGGGCCGGCTCGAGGCCCACCTCTTCGGCCTGTCGACCACCGCGTCACCGGCCAAGGAGGTCCGGGTCTTCGGATTGGGTGCCGAGCTTGCCGACCGCCGGCGGCGGGCATGGGACGACGTCACGGACACGGTCGCCCGCGCCCAGCTCCGGTCTGGCCTCTTGCGGACCGCGGGCTGGCTGCCCTTCGCAGCCGGCTACCTCGCCGCGGTGGGCCTCGCCCTCGTTCGTGCCGGCCAGGGTGAGGCCACGCCCGGCGACGTCCTGCTGGTGATGGTCCTGTCCGGGCAGGTCAATGGTCAGGTCGCCCAGGTGCTGCACGTCGCCAACCGCTCGGCGACGGCGGTGCGGGTCCTCGGCCACCTCTTCTGGTTGGAAGACCACGCCCGCGACGCCATCGCACGCACGACCCCCGCCGAGCCCGTGCCCGTGCCCGACAAGCTTCGGCAAGGCATCGACCTGGAGGGCGTCTCGTTCGGTTATGGCGGCGAGGACGTACTGCGCGACATCACCCTGCACCTACCGGCCGGGTCGACGGTGGCCATCGTGGGCGAGAACGGCACCGGCAAGACCACTCTCGTCAAGCTCCTGTGCCGGTTCTACGAGACGACGTCCGGAGCGATCCGCATGGACGGCGTGGACCTGCGCCGCTTCGACGTCGACGAGTGGCGCCGGCGTGTCTCCGGCGGCTTCCAGGACTTCGCCCGGATCGAGCTGACGCTCCGGGAGTCCGTGGGCATCGGCGACATCGCATCGGTCGACGACCCTGTCGCCGTCAGCCGCGCGCTGGACCGGGTCGGCGCAGACCTGGCCGTGGGTATCGAACAGCAGCTGGGCCAGCAGTGGCTGGGCGGCGTCGACCTGTCGGAGGGCCAGTGGCAGAAGGTGGCCATGGCCAGAGCGATGATGCGCAAGGAGCCGCTCCTGCTGCTTCTCGACGAGCCAACGTCGGGCCTCGACGCCCACGCGGAGCACGCCCTGTTCGAGCTCTTCGCCGGCGTTGCCGCCGAGGCGGCGACCCGGACCGGTGCCATTGCCCTGTTCGTGTCCCACCGGTTCTCGACGGTCCGGATGGCCGACCACATCGTGGTCCTCGCCGGCGGGCGGGTGGTGGAGCAGGGCGACCATGCCTCGCTCATGGGTGCCGCCGGCCTTTATCGAGAGCTGTACGAGATCCAGTCGCGGGCATACAGGTAGTGCCGTGCGATAGGGGGCCTTGCGTTGCCGGCCGGTCCGCAGACTGCGCGAGCGCGGCCCTTGCGTAGCCTCAGCCTGGTGACTCCCCGTTCCGGGACGAGGCGCCCACCGAACCTCGAACATGAGCTCGCCGTCGCTGCTGTCAACGTCGTCGATGGCGCGGAGATCAGCGACACGCTCGTGGTCGGCGACCTCTCCGAGCTGGTCGCGTCCGGCGTCGAGTGGACGGGATGTCGCTTCGATGCTGCCTGCCTCGTCGGCACCCGCCTGGAGGCGAGCCGACTCGTTGACTGCGTCCTGACCGGCTGCGACCTTTCCGGGCTCGTGTTCGACCAAGGCTCGTGCACCCGGGTGGAGTTCCGTGGCTGCCGGCTCTCGGGTGTTCAGGCGGCTGGCGGACGGTTCCGGGATGTCGCTTTCGTCGATTGCCGACTCGACGCCGCCAACTTCAGGATGTCCCGGTGGGACCGCGCAGAGTTCGACGGCTGCGACCTCGCCGAAGTCGACCTGTACGGGGCCGAAATGCCGGCGTGTCGCTTCGCGCGCTGCGACATGAGTGGCGCCCACGTCTCAAAGAGCAACCTGTCGGGAGCGCGGTTCGCTCGGTCGCGCCTCGACGGGATCACCGGAGCGGACGCGTTGCAGGGCATCGCCATCAGCAGCGACCAGCTGATCCCCGTCGCGCTCGCAGTGTTCGCTGCCCGGGCGATCGTGGTGGACGATTCGCTGTGACCCCAGTCTGCATTGACGGGGAGGCAGCGTCCACGCCTGGGGCCCCAGGCCGTCCCAAGTCCCATCGACTTGCCTGTGAGGGCGGAGGGTAGGGGCCCTGGCCGGCGCGTGGTCCGTAGTTCTGGACGCCGGAGGGGACAGTGGACGGCGTGTGATCGGGCACTCGGGTTAGGCCGCTACGACCGTTCACCCCAGCGCGCGAATCCGAAGTCCGCGGACCGCTTCGAAATGCTTCGTGTTGCGAGTCGCGAGACCGAGGTTCCGCTCCAACGCCGTCGCGGCGATCAGGGCGTCGGGCAGGCGGACTCCTGTCTCTCGTCGGATTCGGCCGGCTCGTTCCGCGATCACCCGGTCAACCGGCACCTCGCGAAAGGGAGCGAGCACCCGAGTGGCGAGGTCGGTGCCCGTCGCCCCCGCGAACAACTCGGCTCGAGTGATGACCGAGTAGTAGAGGCGGTGACGACCGGCCTTCAGCTCGGCGGCGCCGCGAAGGTGGTCGATGAAGATGTCGGTGTCGACGAGGATGTCAGCCACGGTCCCACTCGTCGCGGCGGGGCGAGCGAGCGTCCGGATCGGCGCCGAAGGTGGACGCCAGGGCTGCGGATGCGTCGCGCTCGGCGTTGAGGTAGGCGTCGAGCGCCCGACGGACGACCTCGGCCAGCGTCACACCCTCGGCGCGGGCGATCTCATCAATCCTGCGCCGCTGGTCTTCGGTGAGGTACACCTGTGTACGAGTGGCCGACATACAGCACCAGTATACAGCACATCGAGCCGGACGACGAGCTCGTAAGCCCTATCCCGAAGTCCATCTCCGCGCTGCCCGCCGCCAGGCGAACATGCCCAACGGCTTAGATGTCGTAGTACAGGTAGAACTCCCACGGGTGGGGGCGGAGGCGGACCTCGTCGATTTCACGGAGCCGCTTGTAGGCCAGCCACGTCTCGATGAGGTCGGGTGTGAAGACGCCGCCGGCCAGCAGGTAATCGTGATCGGCCTCGAGGGCGGCCAGCGCCTCGTCCAATGATCCGGGCACCTGCGGCACCAACGCCAGCTCCTCCGGCGGCAGGTCGTAGAGGTCCTTGTCGACCGGGTCGGGTGGCTCGATGCGGTTCTGCACCCCGTCGAGGCCGGCCATGAGCATGGCCGAGAAGGCCAGGTATGGGTTGCACGACGGGTCGGGGCAGCGGAACTCGAGCCGCTTGGCCTTGGGGCTCTTCGAGTACAGCGGGATGCGCACCGAGGCCGAGCGGTTCCGCTGGGAGTACACGAGGTTGACCGGGGCCTCGTAGCCAGGAACGAGCCGCTTGTACGAGTTGGTGGTCGGCGCCGCGAAGGCGAGGATGGAGTGGGCGTGGGTCAACAGTCCGCCGATGTACCAGCGGGCCATGTCGGAGATGCCGGCATACCCGGTCTCGGAGAAGAACAGCGGCTCACCGCCCTTCCACAGCGACTGGTGGGTGTGCATGCCCGACCCGTTGTCCATGAACAGCGGCTTGGGCATGAACGTGGCGGTGAGACCGGCCGCCCGGGCCACGTTCTTCACCACGTACTTGTAGAGCATGAGCTTGTCGGCCATGCGCAAGAGCGTGTCGAAGCGCATATCGATCTCGGCCTGGCCGGCCGTGCCCACCTCGTGGTGCTGGATCTCGATGGTGATGCCCAGCCGCTCCATCATCAGAACCATCTCGGAGCGGATGTCCTGGAAGTGGTCCATGGGCGGGACGGGGAAGTAGCCCTCCTTGTACCGGGGCTTGAAGCCGAGGTTGGGGTTCTCGTCCTTGGCCGAGTTCCAGATGCCTTCGATGGAGTCGACCGCGTACATGGCCGAGTGCTGGTCCTGGCCGAAACGCACGTCGTTGAAGATGTAGAACTCGGCCTCGGGGCCGAAGTAGGCGGTGTCGGCCAGGCCGGTGGAGCGCAGGTAGTCCTCCGCCTTGCGGGCCACGTAGCGGGGGTCGCGGCTGTAGGGCTCCCCCGTGACAGGGTCGCGCACGAAGCAGTTCAGGTTGAGCGTGGGGTGCTGGACGAAGGGGTCGATGACCGCTGTGTTGGGGTCAGGGATCAGGATCATGTCCGACTCCTGGATCTCCTGGAACCCCCGGATCGACGACCCGTCGAAGCCCAGCCCGTCCTCGAACACGTCCTCGCTCAACTCGTGAGCCGGCGACGAGAAGTGCTGCATCAGCCCCGGCAGGTCGCAGAACCGGAAGTCGATCATCTCGATACCGGAGTCCTTGACCAGCTTGAGGACGTCTGACGGGCTGCGCTCCTCCACAGTTTCCTCCTCCGCGACGGGAAACGGGGCTTACGGTGGCGGCCGCCGATTTCCCTCTCATTGCACCTTCGTGAACTGAGTGTGAACTGAGGGGACCCCGCCTTATCGCCTGCGAAGATAGTCGCAGGCACCGGAGGAGGAGCGATGGAACGCCAGCAGGACTACGTGCTGCGATCGGTGGAGGAGCGCGGCATCCGCTTCATCCGCCTCTGGTTCACCGACGTCCTCGGGCAGCTCAAGTCGATCAACATCGTGCCCGGCGAGCTGGAGACGGCGTTCGAGGAGGGCATGACCTTCGACGGCTCCGCCATCGACGGCTTCAGCCGCATCCAGGAGTCGGACATGTTGCTCCGCCCGGATCCCAACACGTTCGAGCTGCTGCCGTGGCGGGGCGAGGACGCCCCGGTGGCCCGCATGTTCTGCGACGTCACCAACCTCGACGGGTCAGCGTTCGAGGGTGATCCCCGCCACGTCCTGCGGCGCAACCTGGAGCGCGCCCGCGAACGGGGGCTCACGTTCTATGTCGGGCCCGACCTGGAGTTCTTCTACTTCCTCATGGACAACGGCCGGCCGGCTCCCAAGCCCCTCGACATGGGGTCGTACTTCGACCTCACCACGACCGACGTGGCCACCGACCTCCGCAAGCGGACGATCCTCGGCCTGGAGGCGATGGGCATCCCCGTGCGCTACAGCCACCACGAGGACAGCCCCGGCCAGTACGAGATCGACCTCCGCTACACCGACGCCCTGACCATGGCCGACAACGTCATGACGTTCAAGCTGGTGGTCAAGGAGATCGCCCTGGAACGGGGCGTGCACGCCACGTTCATGCCGAAGCCGCTGGCGGGCGTGCAGGGATCGGGCATGCACACCCACTTCTCGCTCTTCGAGGGGGACGAGAACGCCTTCTACGACGCCGACGACGAATACCACCTGTCCGACCTGGCCAAGGGGTTCATCGCCGGCCTGCTCAAGCACGCCCGGGAGATCACCGCCGTCACCAACCAGTGGGTGAACTCCTACAAGCGGCTGGTGGTGGGCTTCGAGGCGCCCGTCTACGTGGCCTGGGCCCGCAACAACCGTTCCGCGCTGGTGCGTGTGCCGGGCGCCCGCAAGGGCAAGGAGTCGTCGACCCGGATCGAGTTCCGGGCGCCCGACCCCGCCTGCAACCCGTACCTTGCGTTCGCGGCGGTGCTCGGCGCTGGGCTGCGGGGCATCGAGAAGGGCTACGAGCTGCCCGACGAGCTGACCGCCAACCTCTACGAGATGACCCCGGCCGAGCGCATGGCCGAAGGCGTGGAGGCGCTGCCCGGGTCGTTGGAGGAAGCCATCGCCTGCATGGAACGCTCCGACCTGCTCGCCGACACGCTCGGCGAGCACGTCTTCGAGTGGTTCATCCGCAACAAGCGGGCCGAGTGGGACGACTACCGCACCCAGGTCACGCCGTTCGAGATCGAGCGCTACCTCCCCATCCTCTGATGGAGCCCCTGCTCGTCTACCCCGATCCGCCGCCCCAGGCGCTGGCCCAGGCGCTCGACCTCGGCGGCTACCCGTGGGTCCCCGTGGGCCGCATCGCCGATGCCGACAGCAGCCAGCCCGACGACGGCTGGTCGGGCGCCATCGTGTGCGCCGAGCCCCAACCCGACGGTGCGTTCGAGCTGTGCCGCCTGCTGCGCAAGCGCGACCTCCCGTTGTCGCCGTTGCTGCTCGTGGTGGGGCCCGACCAGCTCGACGACCTCGAGCTTCGCGAGGACCTCTTCGACGACTTCGTGGTTGCGCCGTTCCGGGCCCACGAGCTGGAGGCCCGGCTCAAGCACCTGTTCTGGCGGACGGGCACGGGCACCCGCCCGGAGCTGATCGAGTACGGACCGCTCGTCCTCAACCTCGAGACCTACCAGGCCGCCATCATGGGCAAGCCGCTCGACCTAACCTACATGGAGTACGAGCTGCTGCGGTTCCTGGCCGCCCACCCGGGCAAGGTGTTCACCCGTGAGGTCCTGCTCTCCCGGGTGTGGGGATACGAGTACTACGGCGGCGCGAGGACGGTCGACGTCCACGTGCGGCGCCTGCGGGCCAAGCTCGGCGAGGAGCACGCCAACCTCATCTCCACCGTACGCTCGGTGGGCTACCGCTTCGGGCAGTCGAGGTGGGCCGTCTGACCACCTCGACCTTTCGGGGCGCCGGAACCACGCAGGCCGTGGTCCGGCCGCCCCGAAACGGCGTGAAGGTCAGCGGGGGATGATCGTGTGCTTGAACTCGTTGAGCTGGGGCCAGCCGACGAGCAGGTCGAGCACCCGCTCCACCGTCGTGATGGCGAGCTGACCGTCGCCCCCGGGGCGGTGCATGACCCGGACGAACACGGCGTCGTCGTCGGCGATGATCGTGGGCACGCCGAACACCCGCTGCTCGGCGACGGCCGCCTCGTGCTCCTTGCGGAACGTCGCCAGCGGCCACCCGGCGTCCACCTCGGCGAACACCGCGTCGGCGTCGAGGCCCACGCCCCGGACCGCCTCCCGGAGCACGCCGACGTCCCGCAGGTCGGCCCCGTGATCGTGCCGGCAGGCGAACAGGGCCCCGTGGGCGGCCAGGAACCTCTCGGGCCAGTGGTCCCGTACCGCCACGCCCACCTGGCCGGCGAGCAGGCTGCGGCATACGACCGGGTTGTCCCACGCGTCGAGCTCGCCCTCCTCCACGTGGACCTGGTCGAGCGAGAAGGGGACGAAGCGGACGTCCCAGTCGGCGCCGGCCGCCAGCCCCGCCAACAGGTGCTCGTGGAGGTTCCGGGCAAAGGGGCAGCGGTAGTCCCAGGTGACGGCGAAGGAGCGGGTCATGCCTGGGCTCCTACCCACGCCCACGCCTCGATCTCGACCAGGGCCCCGAGAGGGAGGCCGGCCACCGCCACCGTGGCCCGGGCCGGGCGATGGTCGCCGAAGGCCTCGATGTAGATCTCGTTGACGATCCGGTAGTCGTCGATGTGGCGCAGGAAGATCGTGGTCTTGACGACGTGGTCCATCGTCGCCCCCTGGCCGTCAAGCAGGCCGGCCAGGTTGGCCAGGGCCTGGCGGGCCTCGGCCGCCACCCCGCCGTGGACCAGCTTGCCGTCGGCCAGGCCGACCTGGCCGGAGACGATCAACCAGTCGCCGGCGCGAACGATCGGCGTGTAGGGGCCCACAGGCGTGCTCATGCCCGCATTCTTCCCGAGAACGACGAAACCCCCGGGCGGGCGGCCCGGGGGTCTCGAAGAAGAGCTGTCGGCGGCTTAGGAGAAGGACGAGCCGCAGCCGCAGGTGCGGGTGGCGTTGGGGTTGTTGATGGCGAACCCGGCCCCCTGGAGACCGTCCTTGTAGTCGAGGGAAGCGCCCTTGAGGTAGGGAGCGGAGGCGGCGTCGACCACCACCCGTACGCCCGCGGCGTCGGTGACGGTGTCGTCGGGAGCGAACTCCGAGTCGAAGAACATCTCGTAGCTGAAGCCCGAGCAGCCACCGGGACGGACGGCCACCCGGAGGGCCAGCTCGTCGTTGCCCTCGGCCTTGATGAGGTCGCGCACCTTGACGGCAGCGGCGTCGCTCAGGTTGAGGATCGGCTGCTGGCCGATGGTGATGGGCTCGCTCACACTCATTGGGACATCCTCCTCGGGTGTCTTCTCGACTCCAGTTTACCGGACCGACAGCTCCACTTGGCACGGGTCGCGATCGGCCAGCGTTCCAAAACGTTCAACGCTGGCGCCGCCGATCTCTTCCACAAATCCTTCGATCAGGCCGCGATGCAGGTGGCAGACGATCTCCGGGTGGGCCTCCGCCAGCTCCCGGTAGGGGCAGTGGGTGAAGGCGATGGTGACCAGGTCGCCGTCGTCGGCCACGGCCGGGTCGAAGCCCAGCTCGGCCAGGGCGCCGGTGAGGGCCTCCACGCATCCGGGGCGGGGCGGGCGGGTGGCCGCCAGGGCCCGGCCCTGGTCGGTGGCCGCGCCGGCCGCCTCGTCGGAGCCGACGCCGGCGGTGGCCGCCACCCGGGCCAGCAGGCGGGCCAGGAGGGGGAAGGCGGGAGGCTCGAGACCGAGCGAGGGGGCGGCGGCGGTGAGGTGGTACCGGTGCTGCGGCCGTCCCACGCTGCCCCGGTTGTCGATCTCCACCTCCAGCAGGCCGACCTCTCGCATCCGCTCCAGGTGGGGACGGACGGTGTTGGGGTGCAGGCCCAGCGTGTCGGCGATGTCGGCAGTCGAGCGGGGGGACTGCGACCGGGCCAGCTCCAGGTAGATGGCGTAGCGGGTGTTGTCGCCGAGGGCCTTCAGGACGGCCAGGCGGGCGGTGCCGGGATCGGCCTCTGCAGCCTCCCCAACCAGCTCCTGCCCTTCGTCAACTGCCACGACCTGGCATATTACCGGCCTCGACCGGTAAAATCCATCCGTGACCGTCCCCGCCCCCCCGCTCACCGAGGCCGACGTCCTGGGGACGTTGCGGGGCGTCGTCGACCCGGAGCTGGGCTCCGACATCGTCGACCTGGGCATGGTCCAGGAGGTCGAGGTCGGCGAAGGAGGGCTCGTGCGGGTGAAGGTCGCCCTCACCATCGCCGGCTGCCCCCTGCGGGCCCAGATCCGCGACGACGTGCGGGCCAAGCTGCGGGCCGTCCCGGGGGTCACCGACGTCAAGGTCGACTTCGGCGAGATGAGCCAGGCCCAGCGCACCGAGGTCATGCAGCGGGCCCGCAAGAAGGCGGCCGAGAACGCCCCCACCACCGAGGTACCCCTCACCACCCGGGTGCTGGCCGTGGCCAGCGGCAAGGGAGGCGTGGGCAAGTCGAGCGTGACCGTCAACCTGGCATCCGCCCTGGCCTCCCGGGGCTTCACGGTGGGCGTGCTCGACGCCGACATCTGGGGCTTCAGCGTCCCCCGCATGCTGGGCGTGAAAGGCCGGCTGGGGGCCGACGACGACCGCCGGCTGATCCGCCCCTACGAGGTGGTCGTGGGCGAAGGGAAGATCGAGGTCGTGAGCATGGGGCTGCTCGTCGACGACGAGGACATGGCCATCATGTGGCGGGGGTTGATGCTGGCCAAGGCCCTGGAGGAGTTCCTCCAGAAGGTGGCCTGGGGCCCCCTCGACTACCTCCTGCTCGACATGCCGCCGGGCACCGGGGACATCCAGATGGCGCTGAGCCGGCTCCTGCCCCGGGCCCAGATGCTGATCGTCACCACGCCGGCGGTGGCGGCCCAGAAGGTGGCCGTGCGGGTGGCCGACATGGCCCGCCGGTCCTACCTCACCGTCCTGGGCGTGATCGAGAACATGACCGCCTTCACCTGCGACCACGGCGAGTCCTACCCGCTGTTCGGCACGGGCGGCGGTCAGGCCCTGGCCGAAGGCCTGGGCGTGCCCCTGATCGGCCAGATCCCGCTGGAGCCCGCCGTCAGCGCGGCCAACGACGCCGGCCGGCCGCTCGCAGTGGCCGCACCCGAGAGCGCGTCAGGCGTGGTCTTCGCCGACCTGGCCCGCCGCCTCGCCGAGGACCTCGTCCCCCCCGTGGACATGGGTGGCTGCACCGCCCGGGTGCTGGCAGCCGCCAATGCCGCACTCGACGCCCTGCCGCGATGAGTTCCGGTCGCCCGGATCGTCGGAGGGGCGACAAACCACCACGCAACGGAGGACCAGATGGCCTTTCACCCCTACCTGTTCTTCGACGGCACCTGCCGCCAGGCGTTCACCCGCTACCAGGAGGTCTTCGGTGGCGAGCTGTCGGTCATGACGATGGCCGACACGCCCCCCGGCGAGGCGCCCGTCCCTGCGGAGCAGGCCGACATGGTCATGCACGCCTCGCTCACCTACGACGGCAACCTGCTCATGGGCTCCGACGACCCAACGGGCGGGTTCGACGGCGTCCGGGGGATGCAGGTCGCCTACTCCGCCCCTGACGCGGCCGAGGCCAAGCGGGCCTTCGACGCGCTGGCCGAAGGCGGCACGGTCACGATGCCGTTCAGCGAGACGTTCTGGTCGAAGGGGTTCGGCATGTGCGTCGACCGCTTCGGCACGCCCTGGATGGTCGACACCGCGAACCCGGGCGAGGCCGGGTCATCCAGCAGCTAGAAGCGCTGGACCCGCATGGCGAGCCTGCGCAGGACGGTGCCCCGGATGGCGGCCCGCACCGGGGGCAGCAGGAGCAGGATCCCCACGCAGTCGGTCACGAAGCCGGGTGAGATGAGCAGGGCGCCGGCGAGCATGATCATCATGCCGTCGGCCACCTCCTTGCCCGGCACGTGGCCGGTCTCCATCTGGTGGCGGAACCGTCGCCACACGCCCAACCCCTCCCGCTTGACCAGCCACGACCCGATGACGCTGACCAGCAGCAGCAGGGCGATCGTGTTCAGCACGCCGATCACCTGGCCCACCTGGATGATCACCGCCAGCTCGACGATGGGGAGGACCAGGAAGAGGAGGAACAGCACCGGGAGCATCACCTAGCTCTAACACCCTGCCCGGTGCGGTGCTTCCCCTCGCCGGTACTCTCCTGCCATGGCCCGGGACGACCCGACGGAGCCGATCTTCGTCGACGCGAGGCCCGAGCCGCCCAAGCCGCCGGCACGGCCCGCGCCCAAGCGGGTGCGGCCGCCGGCCAAGAAGCGGCCGGGAGCCACGGGGTCCCGGCCGGCGCCGGCGCGGGCGCCCGCCGTAGGACCCGCGGCCCCGGCTCCGCTCCGGGGCGAGGCCGACGGGGAGCCGACGGTGGCGATCCGGCCGGTGACGGCTCGCCCGCACCGCCGCCGGCGGCGGCCGCCGCCGTTCATGCGCCCGGGTGCGCCCGGGGCCATCCTCATGACCGGCATCCTCGCCGTCATCGTGGCCTTCGTGGCGACCTTCGCCTGGGCCATCGTCGACGCCAGCAAGCCCGTGCGGGCCCCCGACTCGGAGACCACGCCCGCCCCGTCCTTCGTGCCGCCGCCCACGATCGACCCTCAGACGAGCACCACCCGTCCGCCCGAGGACCTCACCGAGGAGGAGGTGGCCCGGCGGGTGGCGGCCACCGTCCGGCCCGTGCAGACGCGGGACGAAGCGGGCCAGCCCATCACCGGCACGGCCTTCGTGGTCGGCTCCTTCGGCGGCCAGACGCTGCTGCTGACGTCGTTCGAGGTGGTGCGGGCCAGCACGAGGAACCCCGGTCCCGGCATCACCCTCGACGGCAACCGCCAGGCCTCGCTGTGGACGTGGGAGGAGAGCCGTGACCTGGCCCTGCTGGTCACCGGCGGGTCGATCGAGAGCCTGCCGTGGGCGACCATCGCCCCCGAGCCGGGCGACAAGGTGTGGGCCGGTGGGGCCGGCCAGAGGATGTCGGCCGGGGTCGTGCTGGCCGTGAACGACGGCGGGATAGAACACAACATCTTCATCGACGACGTGCGGCGGGGCGCGCCGCTGATCAACGAGCGGGGCGAGCTGCTGGGGATGACGTCGCTCGCCTACAACCCGGGCGGGAGGGGGACCGACACGCTCTACACGGCCATCGCCATCCGGTCCGCCTGCGAACGGGTTCTGCGCTGCGGCAGCGGCAACACCACCGCCGAGGGCGCCGCCAGCACCACCACCGCGCCGCGTTAGGGGATCGACCGGGTCGTCGGCGTGACCGAGACCGTCGTGGGGACGACGGGTGGTCGGGTGGTCGTGGTGTTGAAGGGCGACGTAGGCAGCGGCAGCAGCGTCGGCTGCGGCCCGGTGGGGAACGTCGGGAACGGCGTGGTCGGCAAGGGGGCGACCGTGGGCGGGGGACCCTGCACGATCTGGATGGGCGTGGTGACCTGCGTCTCCTCCAAGGCCCGGCGGGGACCGGCGGCGATGTCGCCGGCCAAGGCGACCGGGGCGGGGAAGTTGGCCTCGGGCATGCCCTTGACCGCCTCGCTCATGAACGCCTTCCAGGTGGAAGCCGGGATCGTCCCCCCGTAGACCTGGTTGACGCCCTTGATGTTGCGGAGCGGGCGGGACCGGGTGTCGGAGTAGCCCATCCACACCGCCGTGGACAGTTGGGGCGTGTAGCCCACGAACCAGGCGTCGCCGTTGTCCTCGCTGGTGCCGGTCTTGCCGGCGGTGCCCTCGGGGCGACCGATGGCGGCGCCCTCGCCGGTGCCGAACTGCACGACGCCCTTGAGCACGTCGTTGACGTTGTCGGCGACCGCCTCGGCCAGCACCCGCCGTGGCTGGCGCTTGGTGTTGTCCTCCAGCACCCGGCCCTCGGCGTCGGTGACCTTCACCACTGGTGTCACGGGCTGCTGGAGGCCTCGATTGGCGAACACCGAGTAGGCGGCGGCCATGTCGAGGGGCGAGGACTCGGCGGAGCCGAGGGTGAGGCTGACCCCGTAGGGCTCGCCGTCGGTGGGACGGGTGCCGTCCGGCCCGACCATGGTGAGACCGAGCCGGTTGGCCATCTCCGCCGTCTCCTTGACCCCCACGTCCCGGACGAGCTGGGCGTAGACGGTGTTGACCGAGTAGGCGGTGGCAAGGCGGAGGGAGATGGCCCCGTAGCCGCCGCTCTCCACGTTGCGGATCGTGCAGTTGGCCGCCCCGCAGTTGGGCACGGTGTAGGACGACGGCCCGCTGTAGACCCGGCTGGGGCCGATGCCCGCCTCGAAGGCGGCGGCCAGGGTGATGGGCTTGAACGCCGATCCCGGCTGGCGGCCGCTGCCCCCTCCCGCCAGGCAGACGGGGCCGGTGGGCGCGGGCTGGTCCGGCTCACGGGGGGGCTGCTCGACGCAGGACCCGAGGGCCAGGTTCACCTGCGAGGAGTCGAAGTCCCGCCCGCCGATGAGGGCCTTCACGTAGCCGGTCCCCGGCTCGACCGAGACCAGCGCCATCTCCAGCGGCGGCTGGGTGCCGGCCAGGGCGTTGGTGACCGCGGCCCGGGCCTGCTCCTGCATGCGGGGGTCGAGCGACGTCTCCACCCGCAGGCCGCCCTTGTAGATGGCGTCGTCGCCGTACTTGACACTGATGTAGCGGCGGACGGCGTCCACGAAGTACGGCTCGGTGGCCGACTGCGCCTCGATGGGGTGGATCAGCACGGCCGGCCCGTCGGGCGCCGCCTCGCTGCCCACGTTGACGATCCGCATGGCCGCCGCCTCGTCATGCTGTGCCTGGCTGATCCGCCTCTGCTCGAGCATCAGCCGCAGGGTCCGCAGCCGGTTGGCCTCGGCCGCCGACGGGTTGGCCCGGGGCTCCAGCTCGCTGGGAGCGCGGATGACACCGGCGAGCATGGCCGCCTCCGCCAGGTTGATCTCGCTCACGGGCTTCTTGAAGTACGACTCGGCCGCCGCACCCACGCCGTAGGCGCCGCCCCCCAGGTAGATCTGGGACAGGTAGCGGTAGAGGATCTCGTCCTTGTCGAACTGCCGGTCGATGCGGCTGGCGATGACCGCTTCCTTGAGCTTGCGGGCGAAGGTCCGCTCGCCCCCGGTGTAGACCTGCTTGACGTACTGCTGGGTGATGGTCGACCCGCCCTGCACCACGTCGCGGTTCCGGAAGTCGGCCCACAGGGCCCGGAAGGCGGCCTGGATGTCGAAGCCGCTGTGGGAGTAGAAGCGCTGGTCCTCCACCGCCACCACGGCCTGCTTGAGGACCTCGGGGATGTCCTCCGGCTTGACCGGCACCTTGGTGTCGAAGCGGCGCAGCACGCCGATCTCGTTGCCGGTGGCGTCGTAGATGTGGGTGATGCGCGAGGCGTCGACGTCGGCGTTGGGCCGGGGCAGGGCGGGCGTGGGCAGCGGCAGGAAGATGTACGACCCGAGCGAGACGCCGATCACCACGACGGGGAGGACGAAGGCCACCGCCAGGAACGTGGCGATGGCCTGCGGGAGGCGCGACAGGCGGAGCCCCATGGCCCGCAATGATCCCATGAACGCACACTCCCGTATCCTCGGGAGGTGCCCGACCGGCCGCCCTCCGTCGACGCGTTGGCCCGCTCGCTGGCCGACATCGACCTCCCCCACCCGCTGCTGGTCGACGCCGCCCGCCGGGCCATCGCCGCCGGGGACCCGTCGTCGGCCCGGGCCCTCGCCGAGCGGGTGGCCGCCACGCTGCTGTGTCCGGTGGTCAACGCCACCGGCGTCCTCTTGCACACCAACCTGGGCCGGGCGCCCCTGGCCGGCCGTGGGCCTCTGGGCGACGCCGGCGCCCTCCGCTACAGCAACCTCGAGTTCGACCTGACCACGGGGAAGCGGGGGTCGCGCCGCGGCCACGCCGGGTCGCTGCTGGCCCGGGCGGCGGGGGCGGAGGCGGCGGTCGTGGTCAACAACGGGGCGGCCGCGGTGCTGCTGGTGCTGGCCGCCCTGGCCAGGGACCGGGCCGTGGTGGTGTCCCGGGGCGAGCTGGTAGAGATCGGCGGCGGGTTCCGGGTGCCCGACGTGATGGCCCAGTCGGGGGCGCGGCTGGTCGAGGTGGGGACGACCAACCGCACCCGCCTCCGGGACTACGAGGCCGCCCTGGGCGAGAACCACGACGTGTCGCTGATCCTCAAGGTCCACCAGTCGAACTACCGGATCGTGGGGTTCACCGAGGCGGCCGAGGTCGGCGCGCTGGCCCGGCTGGGCCCCCCGGTGGTGGCCGACATCGGCTCGGGCCTCCTCGACGCCGACACGCCCTGGCTGCCCGGCTCGGGCGGTCCGCCGGCGTGGCTGGCCGGGGAGCCGGCCGCCCGCCAGACGCTCGCCGCCGGCGCCGCCCTCGTCACCTTCTCGGGCGACAAGCTGCTGGGCGGGCCCCAGGCCGGGATCGTCGCCGGCCGGCCGGATCTCGTGGAGCGCTGCGCCCGCCACCCGCTCATGCGGGCCTTCCGGCCGGGGGGGCTGGTCCTGGGCGCGCTCCAGGAGACCGCCATGGCCTACCTGCGACGGGACGGGCTGGCCATCCCGTTCTGGCGGATGGCGGCCGAGCCGGTGGAGTCGCTGCGGGCCCGGGCCGCGGCCATGGGCGTCGGTCGGGTGGTCGACACGGTGGCGGTGGCGGGTGGGGGGTCGGTGCCCGGCCAGGAGATGCCCTCGGCCGGGGTGGCGGTGGAGGGTGACCACGCCGAGCGGCTCCGCTCCTGCGACCCGCCCATCGTGGCCCGGGTGCACGAGGGCTCGACGGTGTGCGACCTGCGGACGGTCGACCCCGCCGACGACCCCCTGGTGGCCAAGGCCCTCGCCGACCTCGGATGAGCGAGGCGCCCGGAGCCGCGCCGGCGACCATGCACGTCGTGGCCACCGCCGGCCACGTCGACCACGGCAAGTCCACCCTCGTGCTGGCCCTCACCGGCATGGACCCCGACCGCTTCGCCGAGGAGAAGGCGCGGGGCCTCACCATCGACCTGGGCTTCGCCTGGACCACCCTCCCGTCGGGCCGCCAGCTCGCGTTCGTCGACGTGCCCGGCCACGTCCGGTTCCTCAAGAACATGCTGGCCGGGGTGGGTGCGGTCGACGCCTGCCTGTTCATCGTGGCCGCCACCGAGGGCTGGAAGCCCCAGTCGGAGGAGCATCTGCGCATCCTCGAGGTCCTCGGCGTGCAACACGGCCTGGTCGCACTCACCAAGGTCGGCCTGGTGGACGGTGACGACCGGGAGCTGGCCCGGCTGATGATCTCCGAGGCGGTGGAGGGCACGTTCCTGGAGAAGGCGGAGATCGTCGAGGTGGACGCTCCCACCAACGTCGGCCTGGACGAGATGCGGGCCGCCCTCGACCGGCTGCTGGAGGCCACACCGGTCTCCGCCGACCGGGGCCGGGCCCGCCTGTGGGTCGACCGGGTCTTCGCGGCCAAGGGGTCGGGCACGGTGGTCACGGGCACCCTGGCCGGCGGATCGTTGCACGTCGACGACGAGCTGCTGGTCCTGCCGCTGGGCCGGCGGGTGCGGGTGCGGGCCCTCCAGAGCCTCCAGCGGCAGCGCAGCGCGGTGCCGCCCGGCAGCCGGGTGGCCGTCAACCTCACCGGCGTGGCCCACGACGAGGTGGCCCGGGGCGCGGCGCTCGTCCGCCCCGACCAGTGGCAGCCCACCCGCATGGTCGACGCCTCGCTCGCCGTGCTGGGCGGCCTCGACCACGAGGTCAGCGCCCGCGGCGCCTACCAGGTCTACCTCGGCTCGGGCGAGCACCCGGTGCGCCTGCGGGTGCTGGGGACGGAGGCCATCCTGCCCGGTGACGAGGGCCGTGTGCGCCTGCACCTGCCCGTTCGCGTACCCCTGCTGCCCGGCGACCGCTACGTGCTGCGGGAGAGCGGGCGGCACGAGACGGTCGGCGGCGGAGTGGTGCTCGACGTGGCCCCCGTCCTGCCCGCGTCGAAGGCCCGGCCGTCGCTCTCGGTCGACCGGGTCGTCGAGGAGCGCGGCTGGGTGGACGCGGCCGAGTTAGAGCGGCTCACCGGCGAGCGGCGCGGCCCGAACGTGGGCCGGTGGGTGGTGTCGGAGCCCGCCCGCGACGCCACCGTGGAGCGGGTCCGCAGCGCCGTCGAGGCGGCCGGGCCCCTCGGCCTCGACCAGGCGACGCTCACCGACCAGGAGCGGGCCGTGCTGCCCCTGCTCGAGGGCGTGGCGGTGGACGCCGGCCGGCTGCGACCGGCCGGCGCCGTGGACCCGCTGGCCGGCCATCCCTACGTCGAGGCCCTGGCCGCCGCCCCGTTCACCCCGCCCGACCCTCCCCCCACGGTCAGCCGGGCCGAGCTGTCGGAGCTGGTGCGGCGAGGCCTGGTGGTGGCCCAGGACGGCTGCTACTTCGCCCCGTCGGCCCTGGAGGCGGCCGCCCGGGCCGTCGCCCAACTGCTGGGCGCCAACCCCGAGGGCGTCACCGTCGCCCAGGTGCGCGAGGCCCTGGGCACGACCCGCAAGTACGCCCTCCCGCTGCTCGCCCGACTCGACGCCGACGGGGTGACGCGTCGAAGGGGAGACCTCCGCATCGGGGGCCCCCGCCTGCCGCCGGTCTAACGCCCTATCCGGCGCGCTGGGCGATGATCTGCTTCCGCTCGAGCTCGTTCAACCCGCCCCAGATCCCGTGCGGCTCACGGATCCGGACGGCGTAATCGAGGCAGGGGCGGACCACGGGGCAGGTCGCGCAGATGCTCTTGGCCCTGCGCTCGCGCGCCTCCCGCTCGTCTTTGCGCTCCAGATGCGACGGTGGAAAGAAGACGGCAGCCTGCGGCCCTTTGCAGGCAGCCCGCTCCTGCCACAGCTCCTGTGCCCTCTGGCTTCTCAACTGGCCCCCTCGGTCAGGTCAGGAAAAATTACCCCTCGACAGAGGGCTCCACAAGGGGTCTATTTTCGGCATCGTCGCAGGTAGGGGCATTGGCGGACGCCGTAACGGCGTTCTGCACCTAGCCGGCCGGCGGCTCAACCGCCGTCGTCGGACCCTTCCGCGGCGGCCTCATCTGAGGGCTCCACTTCCAGCACGAGGCCGTCAATGGCGACGACGCGCACCGCCTGCCCGGCGGCAATCGGGGTGGCCCGGTTGACCCGCGCCCGCCACAAGGCGCCCCGCACCCGGACCGTCCCTTCCGGCCCGATGGCGGTGGTCGCCTCGGCCGGTTCGCCGATCATCGACTCGCGACCGATGGTGGCGGTCGAGAACCGGGCCCGCACCATCGAGGCCATGCCCCGCACCATGAACAGCACCGCTCCGATCAGCACGAGCACGACGGTGACCCACGGCACCCGCCGATCGCCCGGGAAGAGCACGATCGACCCCACCAGCAGCGAGACGGTGGCGATGACCGTCCACGCCCGGGGCGCGCCGGCCTGCACGTCGACGGCGTAACCGAAGGCGGCCAGGGCCACCAGGGCCAGACCGAGGGGCGTGGCGTCGAGCGCCCCCAGCCCGTAGGCGGACAGGATCATCGAGCCCGCGCCCGTGAGGCCGGCGATCCCGATTCCGACCGAGTAGAACTCGAAGACCATCAGCAGCAGGCCGAGGGTGAGCAGGAGGTAGGCCACCGACGGGCTCGTGGTGCTGTGCAGCACCCGTTCGACCAGGTTCAGCTTGGCGAATCGCACCTGGGCCGCCGGCTCGCGCCGGGGCTGCCCGTCCCGCTCCACGATCTGGGCCGTCTTGAGGCTGCGCCCCTTCAGCTGCACGCCGTCCAGCTCGACGATGAAGTCCCCGAGCGTGGGCGTGACCACGTCCACCGCCCCCTGCCGCTCGGCCTCCGACGACGACAGCCGGTCGCCGCCCACCAGGGGGTCGTCGGGCCGGCATTCGGGGCACGGACCGTCGAAGCGGCCGATGCTCGTGCCGTTGGCCATGCCGGAGAACTCCGCCGCCCGCAGCAGCCGCACCGCCCCCCCGAAGGCGCGCGCCTTGCTCGTCCCCACCCACACCGCCACCGGCAGGTCGGCGTCGCGGATGGTGGACGACAGCTCGCCCATCTCCGCGTCGGAGATCACCGCTCCCGGGCTGTCCAGCTGGATGACCAGGAGCTGGCTGCCCGACCGCTCGGCCTGGGCCACCGACCGGGTGATGAAGTCGGCCTCGATGGTGTCGATGCGACCCTTCACCTCGATCACGTCCAGCGGGGCGACCGGCGCCTCGGGCTGCCCCGCCTGCCCGGCCTGGCCGGCGGCGGGCGGCGCGGCCACCAGCACCGTGATCAACACGGCGGCAGCGGTCAGTACGCTTCGGAGATAGGCCCGTTGGGGGATGGTTGGATCCTCGTGAGTTCTGCGTCCAGACCCGGCTTGTCATCGTGGCCGGGAAGGGCGGCGTCGGCAAAACGACGGTCTCCGCCGCCCTGGCCCGCATGGCGGCCGACGTCGGCCTGTCGGTGCTCCTCGTCGAGATCGAGGGCAAGCACGGGCTGGCCGCCGCCTTCGGCGCGCCCACGCTGACCTACGACGAGCAGGAGCTCGCCCCCGGCATCCGCGGCCGCACCCTCACCCCTGATCAGGCCCTGATCGAGTACCTGGAGGACCACGGCCTGCGCCGCATGTCCAAGCGGCTCACCCGCACCGGCGCCGTCGACGTCGTCGCCACCGCCGCCCCCGGCATCAAGGACATCCTCCTGCTCGGCAAGGTGAAGCAGCTCGTGCAGCGCTCCGACGTCGACCTGGTCGTGCTCGACGCCCCCGCCGCCGGCCATGCCGTCACCTTCCTCCTGAGCCCCCGCTCCCTGCTCGACACGGTCTCGGTCGGCCCCATCCGCGACCAGGCCGAGGACGTGCTGGAGATGCTCACCGACGCCGGCCGCTGCCGCGTCCTGCTCGTCACCCTGCCCGAGGAGACGCCGGTCAACGAGGTGGTGGAGACGGCGTTCACCCTGGAGGACAAGGTGGGCGTCGACCTGGGCCCGGTCGTGGTCAACGCCGTGTACCCCAGGGTGGAGGGGCTGGACGTCGACCCCGAGCAGGCGGCCGAGGCGGCCGACGTGGGACTGCGCCCGGGCGAGGCCGACGCCCTGCGTCGCGCCGCCGGCTTCCGCCGAGCCCGCCAGCAGCTTCAAGCCGAGCAGGTGGCCCGGCTGGCCGACGCCCTGCCCCTGGCGCAGCTCCACGTGCCCGCCCTCTTCACGGCCGAGATCGACGCGCCCGAGATCGCGGTGCTGGGCGCGGCCCTGGCCGAGTCGGTGGCCGCCCTGGAGCCCGAGCCGGCCGACGCGTCGACCACAGCGTTCGGGCCACGCGGGCCGTGACCGTGACCTTCGCCGAGTTCGCCACCGGCTGCCGGGTCGTCGTCTGCTGCGGACCGGGCGGGGTGGGCAAGACGACGGTCTCCGCCGCCCTGGCCGTGCACGGCGCGGCCACCGGCCGCCGCAGCGTGGTCGTCACCGTCGACCCCGCGCGCCGCCTGGCCGACGCCCTGGGCCTCGACACGCTCCCCGACATCCCCCATCGCATCGACGGCGACTGGCCGGGCGAGCTGTGGGCCCTCATGCTCGACCCCAAGAGCACGTTCGACTCGCTGGTGCGCAAGTACGCCCCCCGCCCCGAGCAGGCCGAGGCCATCCTCGACAACCGCTTCTACCGCAACATCGCCGGGGCCCTCTCGGGCACGCAGGAGTACATGGCGATGGAGAAGCTCTACGAGCTGCACGCCGGCGGCGACTTCGACCTGATCGTGGTGGACACGCCCCCCACCCGGAACGCCCTGGACTTCGTCGACGCCCCCCGCCGCCTCACCCGCTTCCTCGACAACCGCATCTTCCGCCTCCTCATGCTCCCTACCCGGGTGGGCCTGAAGGCGGTGAACGCTGCCGCCCAGACCTTCCTGCGCACGGTCTCCAAGACGGTCGGCGGCCAGGTCGTGACCGACGCAGTGGCGTTCTTCCAGGCCTTCGAGGGCATGGAGGACGGGTTCCGGGACCGGGCCCAGCGGGTGCTCGACCTCATGTCCGACCCGGGGACGGCGTTCGTGCTGGTCGCCTCACCCCGCCGGGATGCCGTCACCGAGGCCGAGTTCTTCGTCGAGAAGCTGTCCGAGGCCGACCTTCCCGTGCAGGGAATGGTGGTCAACCGCATGCAGCCCCGGTTCGCCACCGGCTGGGCCCCCGAGGCCGATCGCGAGCGGGCGAAGACGTTGGCCGGCACGCCCCTCGGCCCGCTGTGGGCCAACCTGGCCGACCTTCACGCCCTGGCCGACGCCGAGGAACGGGAGGTGGCCGGCCTGGTGGCGCGCATCGCGCCGGGCCCCACCGTGCGGGTGCCCCTGCTCAACTCCGACGTGCACGACCTCGCCGGCCTGGCCACCGTGGGTGGCCACCTGTTCCCCGAGGAGGGGGCCTCTAGCTCGTCTCCTGACCGTCCTGCTGGGTGAGCGACCGAGCCGCTTCTTCGACCGTGTCGGTCACGGTCACGATGCGGTCGAAGCCGGTCGTGTGCAGCAGGCGGACGAGGGTGGGACGGTTGCAGCACACGGCCACGTCGCCTCCCACCTCACGCGCGCGGCGGATACCTCCGATCAACGCCCCCAGCCCGGCGGAGTCCACGAACGGGACCTCCGACATGTCGATGAGGAGCTTGGGTCGGGTCGACAGCTCGGCCAGCGACTCCCGGAACTGCCCGACGGTGTAGGCGTCGAGCTCTCCCTTGGGCCGGCAGATCGTATAACCCTCCCGCTCCTCCAACTGGATGTGGAGCAATAGTCCTCCAAATCGGCGCCGGGACGGACAACGATGGTACCCACCCGGGCCTGGCGGTACCCTTCCCCCCCGTGCCCGACGTGCTGATCGCCAGCGACGCTGCATGGGTGCGTGACGACGTGAAGTCGGTGCTCGACCCGGCCGAGTTCACCGTGCGTGAGGTCACCCGTGGCCAGCAGGTGCTGCCGGCGGTGCTGGAACGCACACCCGACCTGGCCGTGCTCGACCTCCAGATCGGCAAGATGGGCGGGATGGCGACCTGCATGGAGCTGCGCCTGGAGGAGGGCGGCGACCGGCTCGACCACGTGCCGGTGCTGATGCTCCTCGACCGCCGGGCCGACGTGTTCCTCGCCCGCCGGTCGGGAGCGGAAGGGTTCCTGGTCAAACCCCTCGACCCCATGCGGCTGTCGCGGGCGATCCGGGCCCTGCTCGCGGGCGGCACCTACGAGGACCCCGCCTTCGCCCCCGAAACCGTCCCGGCCACTCCCTGACCAGCCAGTAGTCTGGATACCTCCGGGGAGTGGCGCAGCTTGGTTAGCGCGCAGCGTTCGGGACGCTGAGGCCGGGGGTTCAAATCCCCCCTCCCCGACCACGTCAGAGCCTATGTGGCCTGTGGATAACGGTTGGCCACCCGGACAGCTGAGGAACCGGTCGGCCGAGGGCCTGTGCCGCGGCTACGTCGGCGGCGGTCGTGGCTTGTGCGTAGACCGCCAGAGTGAGGCGCGGATCGGAGCGCCCGAGGCGCGTCTGTGACGTCTTGAGGTCGACGTGTTCGAGCACCATGCCGGTGGCGTTGGCCCGCCGGAGATCGTGGAACTCGAGATGTACGTGGGCACTGGAACCGACAATTCGGCCTATAAGAGCCACCCCAGCGAGCGGCGCTGGACGGGATGCTCCAGACAAGGCGGCCTCATGCATCGGGAAGATCTCGGGGGTACACCACGTCGATCTCCGCGATCGTCGTGGGAAAGTCCGACTGGTTGTTGGTGAGGAATCGATCGGCCCCACCAGCCACGGCTGTCGCGAGGTGCACGGCGTCGGCGGCACGGAGGCGATAGGACGTCGCAAGAGCCGTCGCCAGCTCGGCCGTGGCACGGTCGAGCGGCAGCAGGTCCAGCCGGCCAAGGACCTCGTTCAGCTCAGCCAGTTCGTCAGTGGCGTTGCTGCGGAGCGGCTTTGTCAGCACCTCTGGCAACAAGAGCACCGAACCGATCCCCGCGGGGGCATCGGTCGACGTCACGGGGCCCGGCGGGAATAGCGCGCGCACCCGCCGGCCGAGTGGGTGGCCATCGACGGCGGCGTAGATCAGGACGTCGGCATCGAAGGCATCCACCGGGGTCGTCCCGCCGGCTACCTGCGATCTCGGGACGCTCGGACGTCGGCGATCAATTCCTCGGCTCGCGCCTCCGTGATGGACGGGCTCGCGCTGAGCGGGCGAGCACGGCCTTGGGCGAGGCCCTCCCTCACGCGCGCGGCCGCAGCGAACGCCGCGTCAGCCCGCCGCGTTCTGAGGGCATCAGGCCTGACCACCACGGCCGCGGGCTTGCCGTGCCGGGTGATCGTCACTTCCTCCCCGGCCTCGACGCGGTCAAGAATCTCCGGAAGGGCCGCTCGGGCCTCGCTCACGGTCATGGTCTTTGACATGCTTCTCAGTGTACGCCTCTGTACACCGATGTACAGGCAGCTAGCCTAGTGACAACCCTGATCGGCGAGGTCCTCGTCGCCAATCGCCACAAGTCGTACCTCGTACCCGTCGTCGAGCACTCGCTGTAAATCCGATCGCGCAGCCGCGTCTCCGCCAGGAACGATCACCGCCCCGTCGCCAAGATCGATGATCCCGATCGAACCACCATCGACGAGTCCCAGCGTCGCGCCACTCCGATGGCAGCGTCAGCCCGCCGCCAGCGATTCTGCGCTCATCGCCACGGCTCAGCGATCCCGACCGCTCGTGCCCTCGCGAACACGCCCGTACCGCAACTCACACCGGTACTGCCAGACCTGGGAATCGGACCTGCCTTCGGTCCGCTCCGGCGCTTCGCGTCTTCTCAGACCCCGGCACACACTTGCATCACTCGATGAGCAGCCGAAACGGCCCGCGGCCTGGCCCCCCTCAGGCCGCAGGGAGGCCGCGGAACAAGCGCGCAATGGCGCTTACTAGGGCGCACCAGCGCGCAACGAAGCGCCTGGCCAGTGGATAACCCACGAGTTCGCGTTCGGGACGCTGAGGCCGGGGGTTCAACTCCCCCCTCCCCGACCACGTCCGAGGCCATGGACTCGGCATAACGCCGACGCCGAACCGCCACCCAGTTGAAGTGCATTCCGCTCGCCGCGCCGATGTCGCGATTGCCTCCTCCCTCAGGCCGCCATCGACACGGGCCGTGTTCGACCGCACACGGCGCTCCAGCTCCTCACGATCACCGGGGCCTGCGAACCAGCCGAGGTAGACCGCACGAAATCACATCACTGTGATTTGCGCATGGGATTCAGTAGACGGCGCTCGTTGCCAATGACATGATTCCGCCATCGCGGCGCTGAGGAGCGGCGCGATGGGGCTAGCGGAGAGTGGGGGTCGGTGCGCGACGGGTGTAGTGGAGGCGCGGGCGCGCGCCCGTGTGGGTCCGCGCCGGGTGGCGGTGGGCAGGTTCGAGGACGGGTAGGTCCAAGGGGCTGGCACGCGGCGGTGTTGCTGGGCCTGGCGATCTCGATGGCTGTGTGGTTCGGGTCAGCGGCGCGAGGGCAGACGAGCAGCATCACCACGTCGACCATCGGACAGGTTGTGGTGGGCGCCGTCGATCCCCCTCTGTTCCCGGTCGAGGACCAGACGTTCGCCTTCGTCGCCAACGCGCTGGCACAGAACCCCCAGAGCATCAACGTCCCGCTGCAGACCGTGCTCGGCGACTTCGCCGTCACGCTCACCGACGTCACCGCCCATGCCGACTCGGACCTGTCGTCGGTCGCGTTCGTCGGCACCACCACCAACGCGGGCGCGGCCCTCGCCAACATGCCGGCGACCGTGCTCGTGCTGGTCGACTGGGAGCACGCGACCAGCGACACGAAGCCGTCGCTGGTGGTCTCGGCCCGCACCGGCCCGGCCCGCCTCGGCCAGGCCCTCAAGCTGGCGGCCGGGACGGGAATCGCCGCCGACATGACCGTCAGCTCCCTCGCGCAGACGGTCGGCGTGTCGAACCTCTCCAACACCAGCGACCAGGAGTTCCAGCACGTCTCGTACCGGGACAACCTGACGGCCGCCGCCTACGACCACTTCAGCCAGATCTACAGCGTGGACGGGCTGGCCCTGCGGGTGCCGGCCTTGCTCAACCTGGACAACAACGTCTATCTCACCGCCACGCTCCCGCTCGACGCCCTCGGAGACGCCCCTCGCGACGTGCTCGGCTACCAGCGGGGAGCCGGCGTCATCGTCGAGGGCAGCCTGGGCGTGACGGTGAACGGCTCGGCACTGTTCAGCCCCACGACCGCGGGCTGGAGCCTGTCCGGCATCCTGCCCCGGGTCTCGACCCACAGCTTCTCCTTCCCGTACTTCCTGAGCCTCCCCGACTCGGCCCGCTTCAGCCTGAAGATCGCCTACACCGAGGTGGCCGACAGCACGGCGAAGCCGAAGCCCAAGGCGGTCACGGTCACGGCCGGCGCCGACATGACCACCGACCTCTTCGGCCATTCGACGGCCATGAGCCTCGAGCTGCAGGTGTCGGAGGGAGGCGGGCAGCGGTCGTTGGCGGTGAGCGCATCGTTCCCGGAACCGTGGGAGAAGCCGTTCGGCATCGACTTCCTGACGGTGGGACCGGTCTTCATCGACGGTTCGTTCAAGCGCACCCAGGCCTCCGGGTCGACCCCGGCCGAGACCAAGTGGGAGGGGTCCATCCTGGGCTGGGCGACGATCGCCGGGCGGGATGTCGAGGTCAAGCTCGAGGGCAAGGTCGACAAGGACGAGATCAACGCCGAGTTCGGCATCTTCCTCACCAGCCCCATCAACACCGGCGACCTGCTCGGGTTCCTCGGCGCGAACTACAGCGAGCTCCCCTTCTCGGTGCGGGGCCCGGCCCTGGAGTCGGCGGGGATCAGCATCGGAGTGAAGCGCCCTCGCTCGGGCACCACGACCAGCAGTTCGACCAGCTCCACGACCTCCACGACCGCCCCGGACACGTCGAAGGGCACCACCGTCAGCATCGTGGCCGGCGGGACGCTCAGCTTCGAGCTGCTGGGCGGCACCAAGATCGGCGTCAGCGCCCTCTTCTCGCTCGATCACGAGCGCAAGGTGGTGGCCGCACTCCGGTCGGCGGGCCCCCTGTCACTCGAGACCCTCCTGGCCGGGGCCGGCATCGAGACCGATTGGACCGACGAGTTCGACTTCACCCTGGCTGACGAAAGTGCCGGCTCCGCCTTCGGGTTCATCTACTCGACGATCGACACCAACGTGGCCAAGCCACCGCGGGTGAACGACCTTCCTCGGTTCGCCCGGGTCTTCTACCGTCCGCTCTACGGCCACGCCGTCGACGACCCGACCGACTTCGACCTGCTCTTCGTCAAGGGCGTCAACGTGCTCGGCGCCTTCAACCTTCCCGAGCGGATCGCCGGCATGGTGGACACCGTCGGCGTCCAGTCCAAGGTGTTCGCACGGGGGCGGGTCCCGATCTTCGACCGCACCGAGCCGCTGTCGCTGGCACTGGGGTTGCGAGTCAAGTCCGACCAGCTCCCGGACCTCATCGACCAGGTCGGCGGCGAGCTGAGGCTCGACACCGCCGTCATCAGCGGAAAGAAGTACGCCCGGCTGTCCATCGACGGCAAGGTGCGGCTGCGCCTGCCGGCGGGGCTCCCGGAAGACGCCGCCGGGCCACTCCGCAGCGGGGGCGTGCCGGTGGAGACGTTCGAGAAGGTGCCCCAGGACTACACGTGCCTGAACGGGAACCGCCCCCTCCAGACCCGGTACTCGAGCCCCGCCGAGTTCCGGTGCTACGACGTGGTGGAGCTGGGCCTCAGCGGCGGCTTCATCTGGGAGAACAACGCACTGGGGCTCGACCTGCTGGCGTCGATCGAGACCATCCCGCTCGGGGCAGATTGGCACCCGTTCGGCTTCCAGTGGCTCGCGATCAGCAACGCCAAGATCCACATCGCCCAGGCGGTGACCACCGCGGGCGAGCTCAAGCGGGAGCTGGGCTTCCAGGGCGACATCCGCCTCGCCGGGAAGGACTACTTCGCAGCTATGGAGGTGGCGCTGGTGGCCATGGCCCAGCCCCCGTGGGTGAAGCTGGAGTTCAAAGGCCTGAAGGTGGCGAGCGGAGCCGGCCTCGCCCTCTCCGACTTCTTCTCGATCCAGCACGAGCTGGCGAAGGTGAACTCCCGGGTCACGGGAGCACCGGTCCCGCCCCGTATTCCCGACGTGCTGAACATCCCCAACGTCGGCCTGCGCAACCTGGAGTTCACGCTGTCGCCGCACGGGGTGCCACTCCTGTGCATCCCCCAGGGCCTCGTCCTCTCCGGAGACCTCTACGTCAACCCGTCGGGCAACGAGCCCGTCGGCAACCCGGGCTGCGGTTCGAACGGCTCGGTGATACCGAACGAGGCCGACAAGTGCCACAACCGCCGGCTCGACGGCTGCCTGCTCTCGTCCAGGCTGAAGATCTCGTACATGGGCATCGAGGCCTACAGCACCATCGGCGCGCTGCCGTTCGACTTCGGCCCCTTCCACTGGGACGACCTGGTGCTCGACATGGAGCTCACCCCCTTCGACCAACACCTCCTGGTCTACGGCGGGGCCCAGCTCGAGAACTTCACCGGGTCCTCGACGCCGGAGAACCTGGCGAGCGGGGAGTTCAGGATCAGCTTCAAGCCCGCTCACTTCACGATCTTCGGCGAGGTCGAGGTGCTGGAGTTCGGCGCGCTGGTCGACGTCACCCTCGGCCTCGACCTGCTGAGGAACCCGGACCCGAAGTTCGACCTGCACGTGCTCCTCGCCACCGACGAGACCGACATCCAGGCGCCGAGCTTCGAATCGGCGGTGAGCGACGGCCTGACGGTGGCGTTCCTGCCGCTGACCGAGATCGCAGGTGTCGCCCGCGACGCCCTCGACTACTTCGGTGACGAGCCCCTCGAGGCCCTCAACTCGCTGGGCAGCAACCTCGATTTCTTCGGGATCACCTCGCCGGGCTGGGCGGACGAGTTCCCGGGCGCCTACGGCAATTTCGTCTCCAAGTTCGAGCAGGCCCTGGAGTACGCGCCGGGGAGCTTCTTCGACCTGGTCATGAACGGGATCCCCGACTTCGAGTTCGAGGGGGTCGACGCACCGGAAGAGTCGTTCTGCGTCCTGTACGACCCCTTCGACGGCTTCAGCTGCGCCGAGGAGATCAACATCTGCTTCGGCCTCCCCATCGACGGCGGGTGCTACATCGTCCCGCCCTTCGACTTCCCGGGGACGCCCGGCCTCTGCGACATCGTCTTCGACGGGCCCGAGTTCGACGGCCTGCGCAACCGCGACGGCGACTGCACCCTCGGCCGGCTCCGAGATCTCGTCGAATCAGTCTTCGAGGACGCCCTCGACGAGGCGATCGCCTTCGCCGCCAACTTCGAACGCCTCCTCGACGCCCTCATCGACGGGCTGAGCGATCCACCGCTCGCCGTCTCTTGCGCCGAGTACCGGCTGCGGCTCGGGACGGGCGACGCCTTCAGCAACCTCGCCTTCGTGGCCGAGGTGTTCGGGCAGGGGATCGGGTTCAACTTCGGGTTCGACTTCTTCGACCCGGCGAGGAGTATCGACCGCATGTTCGAGAGCGTGGTGCGCCAGCTCACCAACCCCGGTTCGGTTACCTGCATCGGCTACCAGGACGAGATCTTCGGCGCCGGCACGAACCCGACGCTGAAGCCCCGGCTGACCCTGCAGGCGCCTCAGACGGTCGACGAAGGGTCCAGCTTTGCCGTGGTCGGCTCGTTCGGCTTGCCGCTCCCCGACGAGCGGACGGTGAAGCTCTACTTCGGCGACGAGTTCCCCGAGACGGTGACGGTGCCGAAGGGCGCCACCGGCTTCCAGGTCGAGCACGCCTACGGCGACGACGAGCCCAGCGCCACCAGCGCCGACGCCAAGCGGCTCATCGCCACCGACACGAGCCCGGGCGGGCGCTCGGCCACCGCCACCGTCATCGTCAAGAACGTGGCGCCCAAGCCGACCAGCCTCACAGCCACATCGCCGCTCGTCGAGGCCAGTCGCTCGGAGTTCGAGTTCACCTTCGAGGACCCCGGCCCCGACGTCCACCGGGCGCGCGTGGAGTGGGGCGACGGCCGGGCGCAGGACCTCAACGTCATCACCAAGGGAGCGCGCACCGTCAGGGTCGCCCACATCTACCGCGACGACAACCCGACCGGGACCCCGTTCGACGTCTACAACGTGAGGATCACCGTGTTCGACGACGACCACGGCAGCTCGTCGGCCGTCTTCCCGGTGACGGTGCACAACGTGGCGCCCAACGACCTTGCTGTCGAGGTGGTCGACTTCGACCGCAACGGGACGGTCGACGAGAAGGAAGAGCTGACGCTGCGCCTGAAGTGGAGCGATGCGGGGAGGCTCGACACCCACCGGGTCACCGTCGACTGGGGTGACGGCCGTGCGGCCACGCCCGTCTCGGCGCCCATCGGCAAGCGCTCCGCCGAGCTCCAGCACGTCTACGGGGACAACGGGACGTTCAACGTCACGGTGACCATCACCGACGACGACCAGCAGAGCGTCTCGACGGGTCTACAGATCGCCGTGGGCAACGTGAACCCCGACGTGGTCATCGACCGGGCGCCGACATTCGCGGCGCCCACCGATCCGACCTTCATCGTCCGCCGCGACGTCGCCCTCTCGGTGACGGCCGACATGTTCGATCCCGGGAGCGACGACCTGACCTCCACCTGGGCGTGGGGCGACGGCGCCTCCGAGCTCGACAAGGACCGGGTGAACCCGCCCCAGGACGACCCGCTCCCGAGCCCGAGCGTCCAACCGAGGATCATCACCGCCACCCGCTCCCACACCTACACCCAACCGTGCCTCTACTGGTTCGAACTGGGCAGCGACGACGACGATGGCGGGCGCGACAGCGACCGGGCACCGGTGGTCGTCGTGGGGAACGGGGCCCGCTGGCAGTCGTTCGGGTGGTGGAGCGAGGAGTACCGGCACTACTCGCGGCCCGGCGACACCGGCCAGGTCGACGACCGGTCGCTGGCGTGCTACCTGATCGTGGTGAAGCACCTCAGCTCGGTGTTCGGCGATTCGGTGAGCCTGGAGAACGCGGACGAGGCGTTGGGCGTCCTCCTGCCCCAGGGCGGGGGAGGCCAGCGGGCGATGCGCGAGCGGCAGCTCGACCAGGCGCTTCTGGCCGCGTGGCTCAACGTGGCCCACGGGGCCACTGGCACCGAGGCGAACGGGATGATCAAGCGGGACTTCGCCCGGGTCCTCTACGACGCCGAGGCGGTCCGCCGCAACGCCGCATCCACCGCCGACCAGCTCTTCGCCGCCCAGCAGGCGGTCGACACGGCCGTCAGGAACTTCAGCCGGTAGCTGACAGTGGCCTCGACCCAGCTTTACGGGTCATTGGTCATCGCCCCGTAGCATGAACCGGCGTCCGATCCGTGCGGCGTCGGGAGGGCGAGCTGATAGTGATGCGAGTGCTGGAGACTGACTACCTCGTCGTAGGTGCGGGGGCGATGGGTATGGCCTTCACGGACGCGCTGATCGATCACGCGGATGTACACGTCACGCTCGTCGACCGTCGCTTCGCAGCGAGCGGGCACTGGCAGGACGCGTATCCCTTCGTGAAGCTGCATCAGGCGTCCTTGTTCTACGGGGTCGCGTCGACCGTGTTAGGTACCGGCGCCGTACAGCTGACCGGGCCGGAGACGGGGCTCCAGGAACGGGCGCGTCAGTCGGAGATCCAGGCGTACTACGACGACATCCTGCACCGCCGTTTCCTCGGCTCTGGGCGAGTCACGTTCCTCGGCGGAAGCGAGTACCACGCAGAGGGCTCCTCGCACCTGGTGACGTCTCGGCTGTCGGGGGAGACGATGCGGGTCGACGTGCGCCGCCGGGTCGTCGACGCCACCTACCTGTCGCCGACGGTTCCGGCCACAACCCCTCCGCCGTTCGGCGTTTCTGACGACGCCCATGTCGCGGCGATCAATGAGCTAGCCCGTTTGTCTGGGACGCCCAGCAGCTACGTCATCGTGGGTTCTGGCAAGACCGCCACCGACGGGATCGTGTGGCTCTTGGCCAACGGCGTGCCACCGGATCGCATCGTTTGGGTGCGCCCGCGTGATCCGTGGATGCTCAACCGCGCCGTTGTCCAGCCCGATCCGGTGGTGGCACTCGGGCTGGCGGCGGACACCATGGCGTCGGCTGCCAACGCCGAGTCGCTCGACGACCTGTTCCTGCGCCTCGAAGCTGCCGGCGTCATGCTTCGGATCGACACGAACGTCATCCCGAGGATGGCCAAGACTCCAACGCTCGGCACCTGGGAGCTCGATCTCCTCCGCACCATCGAGAACGTCGTTCGTCTTGGACACATCAAGTATGTGACTTCCCGCGAGATCGTCCTCGACCACGGTTCGCTTCCACTCGCACCGGGCTCGCTCATCGTGCACTGCGCGGCCTCGGGGCTGCAGTACCCACCGCTGGTTCCGGTCTGGAATCCCGACAAGATCCGACTCCAGACGATCCGGGCGGGCTTCCCGTGCTTCAACGCGGCTCTGACCGGCTACGTCGAGGCAACCCGCGACGACGATCGAGAGCGCAACCGAGTGTGTCCGCCCAACACCCTTCCCGACAACCCGGCGAATTGGGCGCGGATGCAGGTGCGTGGAACCGTCGCGGCGCGCACCTACGGGGCTGAGCCAGACATCGCGGCTTGGGCAAACGGCTGCGCCCTGAACCCGGCGCGCATGGAGCCGTCGCAACGGGATCACCCTGGGGTCCAGGCCGCTGCCGCACGTTTGGCTGACGTCGCCGAGCGCGGGCTCACTCGCATGGCGGAACTCGCCCACGAGCCGCTGTCGCGCAGCGACGGTGCCTGATGTTCGGCCAGGGCGACGCCCGGATCGACCATCTGTTGGTTCAGTCAGGCCGGAGCCGGTAGGCCAGAACACGCGGCGCGGCCGACGCCCCCGGTATCACCGATCGCCCGGCCGAGGGCACGGGGAGGCATACGAGATGTCTTGCCGCGACACGCTTACGCCGCCGTCGAGAGCGATGTCACGCCTCGGGTTCGAGGATGTTCTGTTCCGCCACCTCCCGGAGCATGCCCACGACCTCCTCCGCGGACAGACCCGCGGTGCGACGCAGCTCGAGGTAGGCAGAGAAGCTGGTGATGAGGAGGATGAGGGCGTTCGCGTGGCTGTCGCGCAGTCCGGAGCGGAGGTGCCCTGCCGCTGCGAGCCGTTCCGTGAGGATGGTTACGCCGGTAGCCCGGTCTTCGGTCTGGCGGTTGACGAAGTCGCGGGCGGCTGCGTCGATAGCGGCGCTGCCGTAGAGCTGCCGGAACATCGGTTCGTCGCTGGCCCAGAAGCGGGTGTTGACCTCGATGATGCGGTGCAGCGACTCCCGGGAGTCCCCCGAGCCGACGAGTTCGTGGAGGGTCTGCAGTTCGGGGCTCTCGTCGAGCGTCTCGCAGATCGCGTCGATGAGCGCGGCTCGCGATCGGAAGTGGAGGTAGAGGCCCGCCCGTGACAACCCGGCTTCCTCGGCGATCTCTTCCATGCTCGCGGCCTGGAAGCGGCCTTGCCGTAGCAGCGATCGAGCTGCGTCGAGGATGCGCCGCCGGGTCGCGCCCGTGTCGTCGATGGCAGACCTCCGCCGCCGCGCCGCGCCGACATCGCGTCTAGACACAGTGTCCACATTACGTTACAGTCCCGTAGACACGTTGACTAGACGGACCGTAAAGCGAGGTACCCAAGTGATCGGCAACCTGGACGAAACCCTGCATCGGGGACTCGAGCCATTCGGGAGCGCACTGCCCACCCACGTCTCTGCGGGGCTCGATGACGGCGTGGCTGCGAAGATCCACCGGATAGAGCAGGCCCACCGCTTCTTCATCGATCAGCTCGGGGTCGAGCCTCGAATTGCGGTCTTGATTCTCAGTCCCGATGATTGGGCCGGACGCTCGAACCACCCGCTCTATGGCATGCCGAACTACCGGGACGGCAACCTCGTGCTCGCTGGCGAACCGAACCCCTTCTGGAGCGGGCTCGTCGGTCTCGCAGCGAGCGAGATACCCGGCGGCGGGGAACTGCTGCAACGCTCCTACCCTGGGCTGAGCCCCGGGGTGGATCTGAGCCCCTTCTTCGATCTTCTCGGCGTGCACGAGCTGGCCCACATTTTCATCGCAGCCGCCGGGCGCGCCCCTTCCCGGCTGTGGGTTCTCGAGTTGGCCTGCAACGTGCTCCTGCATGCGTACGTAGCCCTCGAGGAGCCCCAGAACCTGCCGACGCTCGAGACCTTCCCCTCCGTCTTCGCGGCCATCGCGTCGAGCCGGTTCACACACCGCACCCTGGACGACTTCGAGCGCTCCTATGCACACGGCATGGACGGCGCCAACTACGGCTGGTTCCAGGCGAAGTTCCACGTCGCAGCCAAGAGCATCTTCGACTCCGGTGGCATGAAGGCGACTGCTCGGATGTGGGACCTACTCGCCGACGAACCATCGAGCCGGAACCTCGCCGACACGCTTGAACAGCACCTCGGTCCTGCCGCCATGCACCTGCTGGGAGAGCTCGGCTCGCTCCGTCCGGGATCAACCGTCGGCCGGTCAACAACCGACAGTCGCTCCGCCCGCATAAACACCCGACAGTGTTGACCGCCACGGCCGCCGGCCCATCGGACGGAGCGGCTGACCTGCCCGGAAACGTCCTCGCCCGCGGAGGATAAATCGGGGGTGCGAAGTGCGTCCGGATGCGGCAATAGAGCTCGTCGTGGTGAACGACGATGATGGTGCGAAAGGTGGCGCAGGACTGACGACCCCTGCACACGGACTGCTCGATGACTGAGAGGAGGGTGATGGGCAACGTCACGAGAGAGGCCAGCGTGGTGGTCCGGGCCGACGCCGACCGGGTCTGGTCGATGGTCACCGACGTGACGCGGATGGGCGAATGGAGCCCGGAGACCGAGCGGGCGGAGTGGATGGACGGCGCCAGCGGTCCGGCGGTCGGCGCCCGGTTCAAGGGCCACAACCGCAAGGGCCGGACGCGCTGGTCGACGACCTGTGAGGTCATCGAGTCGACGCCGGGAAGGGCGTTCGCGTTCGCGGTCGGGAAGGCGGCCAAGCCCGACACGGTCTGGCGCTACCGCTTCGAGCCTGTCGCCGGCGGTGTGCGGGTGACCGAGTCGTTCGAGCTGACCAAGCCCCTCGGCCTCGGCTCTCGACTCGTCACCCGGATCACAACTGGAGTGAAGGACCGGCCGGCGGACATGGAGCAGGGCGTGCGGGCGACACTCGCCGCGCTGAAGCGTTCGGCGGAGGGCGGCACCAACACTTAGCCGGTCCGTGAGCCGACAGCTCCAAGACCAGAAGGCCTATCCCCTAAGGACGTCGAGCCGAGCCATCGAGCCGCTCGCTCGAGTCGCTGAGCCTGCGCCTGATAGTCGACGGCCGGGAGCCTGTCGAGCGTGGTTCGGATCCTTCCGCCTGGTGGGTCCGGGGGCAGCGGGCATGGCAGAGACCGCAGAGCGGCCGCCACATCGCCGTCGACCTCCGCCGTCACCGGCCCGGGAGAGGTAGCCATCGGTCAGCAGGATCCAGCCGCAGCAGGCTCGAGGCCAGGTCCGGCGCATCCCAACGATCCTCGGCCGCTAGCTCGTGATCGCTCGTGGCCGGAACCACCGCGATCCATTCGTGGACGGGTTCATCATCGGGGGCGGCGCCTTCGGACGGGCGCCGCTTGGCGGACCGTGACCGTACGCAGTTTGCGAGCGCGGTTACGACTGCAGCACTGAGCCCCACAAAGGGAACCGCGACAAGGCATAGATGGAGAATGCCGAGGGCCGCCACCGACACGTCGCCCGCCCGAGCCGCGGATGCCACCCCCGCGGACTGCGCCAACGACATCCGCCAGGTGGCTGCCAGCAGATCGGGCAGGCGAGTGACGAGGAGGACGGAGCACACAAGCAAAGCAGGAACCGTGGTGCACACCCACGCGCAGACCAACCTCCGAGCGCCCGGTTGGAGCCGGGTCAGTTCGGGGGCTCGGTGCCCTGGACGGAGGCTGCGGAGAACCGGGCGGATGTAGCCGAAGACGTCGGGCACACCGGCGAGGTCGGATACCAGGTAGTAACCGTCCAGCCGCACGAAGGGCAGGAACTGCTGCAGGATGGCCAAGTGCTGAACCGCCGCCGCAAGGACAAGGAGGTCCACCCCGGTAACCGCGTAGGTCAGACCGAGCGCGACTGCGAAGACGCTGTTGAAGTAGACGCCGCCCAGGTCGCATCGCAGGCGACCGCGTCGATCGAGACGGTATGCGTCGTTGAGGTCGTTGAAGAAGACGGGCCATAGGATGTAGATGCCGATCCCGATGGTCCCCGGCCGGCCCCCGGAATAGCGGCTGGCCGCGGCGTGCCCTAGTTCATGAAACGTGGCGCCCAGAACCGTAAGGAAGGCGACCATCAGTGCCGACGCCGGGTCGGCGACGGCGTCCGCGAGGGCGACGCCAACGCTCTGGCGAGCGAGCCAGATGTCGACCACGGCCAGAACGCAAAGGATGGCGGCGACGATCGGCGCGGCGAACAGCCAGGACAGCCCGCCGGCAAGGGCGCCTACGACCCGCTCGGGAATCAGCCCGACACGGATGGTGAGTCCGAGCGGCGACCGGTAAGAGCTCAGGGTGGCTGAGCCGTCCGCCGTCAGACCGAGAGGGCGAAGCTTGTGCTCGACGAGGTAGCGGATGTTCTCCGCAGTCACCATCCGCCCGGTACGGGCGCCGACCGCCTGCGCCACGGCCACATCGTCGCCATGGAGGTACATGGCCTCGGCAACGGCATAGACCAACGGTGAGACCTCCACCATCCGGCCGTCGTTGCGGCGGATGAGGCAGGCGTTCCCCTCGGCCGAGCGCTTCGGACCAACCAGCTCGATGCCCGCCGCCAGCGCCAGGAGTTCCGGAGGAGGAGCGGGGGGCCCGATGGCGACCGGCTGGGTTGTCCCCATCGGGCCCCCCTGGGTGGGGGAACTTAGACGGAGCCGACCGAGCCGAACAACCAGTTGGGCCCGGAGGTGTCGACGTTCACGGCGATGCCGTCGACGCCGACGAGAGGAATGCCAAGGAGCGAAACCCCGATCAACAAGCTCCTGTCGGGCAGCTCCGCGGCGTGCTGAGCGTCGAGCTCTTCGACGGTGAGGCCTCGGTCGTTGTGCATGAATGCGACTCCTATCGTGAGGTTTTTGCCGGACCAGCGGCCGGATCCGCCGCTTGCCACGCTCCGCTTCAGCCGCGACTCGTACACGGCGAGGCTTTGCCGGCCGAGCTGGGTGTGACCGTATTGTACCTTTCGTCCGTTTTGTCCGCAACAAAGTTCCACAGGACCTTCGTCGGTCTTCGCATGGACGCGCTTTGTCCCGGTTTGTCCCTTCTCGCCCACCGAGGCTGCTGCTCCCATTACGCGATCGCGACCGGCGAGGAGACTGTCGTGTCCGTCGAAGAGCAGCAGGAGTGGATCGTTGTCCTCGAGTGCGCGGGCTGCGGTCGTCGCGGCACGGCACAAGGCGCCCGGGAAGCGTTGTCCTCCTTGATGGCGTCCCTTGCGCGTCTCAGGCCCACCGGGCTCGCGGGTTCCGATCGCTACGCGCTGCAGTTGCGAGTCGTCGCGTCGACGGCACCCGACGCGCTGCGGCTCGCAACCACGCGCTGGGAACGAGCACAGGCCGACCTGCAGCTGCCGCGATCCGGCCTCGTTCGGGCCGAGGTGCTGACGCCCGAGGAGTTCGAGTGGGAATGCGATGACGGGCTGACCGCCCTGTCGTACCGCTCGGAGGCCGTGGAAGCCACTGACCGGGCCCGATGCGGTGACGCCCAGCTGAGCAGCATCCTCCGGGATCCCCACACCGGCCTGGTGGCGTGGGATCTTCTCCGGCACCACCTCGAGTACGTGGTCGCTTCTTCGGGCGCCGACCGCACGCACGCGCTCGTGCTGGTGGACGTCCAACGCGACGGGCGAGGCCTGTCCGAACCGGACCTGAACCCGGTCGCCCGCCAACTGGAAAGCCTTCTCCGATCGGCTGACATCGTCGCCCGGGTGACGGACTCGCGCTTCGCCGTGCTTCTCGAGGACACCTCGGAACAGGCAGCGGCCGCCATTGCTCACCGGCTCGCCGTCGGACTGGAGGCCCGGGCCGGCATATGTCCCAGTATGGGGTTCGATCTGAGTGAGCCAGGGGATGACGGATGCGCGCTCTACGCCCGTGCGGCTGCTGCGCTCGCTCGTGCCTGCGCCACCGGGTCGCCCGAGCGCTTCGACCGCCCGCAATCGGGCTGAGCCACACACTCCGGCTGGTGAGCGCTCGGACGGCCGCCGCCCGTCCGAGCAGTGCGCCGGAGCCCTCACCGGCATCACCTGGTTACCTCATCCACATCCGCACATGGGCCACGCCCACGCCGGTTCGGCGACAGCAAGGACCGAGACGAATGTGACCCCGGCGAGAACGACGCGCCAGATACGGGCCTGTCGGCGGGCGCCTTCGGTGCCGGCCGTCTTGAGCTGCGAGGTGAGTTGCATTGCATCACCCCCTCCGCGCGAGGGATGGTGAAGATGCCGGAGCTGGTTCGCCGGGGCTCCGCGGCGTGCCGTAACATCGCTCTCCGGCTGGGACAGTGCTATTGCCGTTGAATCGAGTCGACAGGCGCGGCTTGCTGTCCTCAGGGTCATGGAGACATGGAAGCGACTCGCTCAGCGCGCAAGAAGGGACAAACCCACACAACGACGCTGAGGTGAATATCCGTGACCGGAGCGGTCGACGAAGGGTTCGGATCCTGGGTTCGTGAGTGGCGTCACACGAACCGCTGGACTCAGGAGCGCCTCGCCGAAGCGCTGGGGTACGACGTCTCCTACGTCGCGAAGATCGAGCGTGGGAAACGCAACCCGACCTCGCAGTTCGTGGCCCGTCTGGCCGATGTCACGGCGATACCGCGGGATCGTCTGCTACGGCTGTCGCGCCAGCCCTCCAGTCGCGTGCGCGCCCCGTTGCCCCCGACCCCCTGGGTGGGCCGAGGTCGCGAGGTCGCAGAGGTGGCCGCACTCCTCAAGACCGAGGCCCGCTGCGTCACCCTCGTCGGGTCGCCCGGGGTAGGCAAGACGAGCCTGGCACTGGAGGTCGCCTGGACGGTCAAAGACGCTTTCCGCAGCGGGGTGTCCTTCGTCCCCCTCGCCGAACTCTCGACGGCCGATGCGGTGGCGGCTGCCGTCGTCGACCGCCTGGGGCTCGTGGAGCAGGTCGGAACGCCGCTCGACGACGTGGTCGTCGACGCTTTGGCATCCCGCCAGCACCTCCTCCTACTGGACAACTTCGAACATGTTCTGGCGGCGCGGGAGCTGGTCGCGCGCCTCACGAGCCACCCCAGCGAGTTCCGCGTGCTCGTGACCAGTCGCGAGGGTTTAGGGATCGAGCACGAAGCGATGTACGAGGTGCCTACGCTCGAATTCCCGGACCCCGGGGAGATTTCACTCTCCACCGTCGGTGGATATCCCGCGATCCAATTGTTCGTTGCCAAGTCACAGAAGGCGAGGGCTGATTTCGCGCTCACTGAAAGCAACCTCAGTGCCGTGGCGGCGGTCTGCGCGCAACTCGACGGACTGCCGCTGGCCATTGAGCTCACCGCCGGCGCCACGCGCCTGTTCTCACCTCAGGACATCGTCCGCACGCTGCGCGCCCGGCTGGAACTGCCGAGCACACCCGGCAACCCGCTCGCCCATCCATGTCTCACCTCGGCGCTGGATTGGAGTTGGGACCTGCTGTCAGGAAGCGAGAGGTCGCTCTTCTCCGCGCTGGGCGTCTTTTCCGGAGGCTTCACGCTGGAGACGGCGGAGGCGGTCTGTGGAGGGACGGGGGACGACTTACTGGCGGACCTCAGCGCCCTCGAGGCAAAGAGCCTGGTGCGCGCCGTGGCTTCGGCAACCGATGACTCCCGCTTTTCGATCCTCGAGGTTGTGCGGCGCTATGCAGTGAGCAAGCTCGACGGGGAGCGGGGCCAGGCGCTTCGCCGGCGGCACTGCGAGTTCTTCGTCGCCGTGGCGGAGCGGGCCGAGCCCGAGACGACCGCCGGTCCACGCCAAGATCTCTTCCTCAGACGGCTCGACGACGATTTCTCGAACCTGCGGACGTCGTTCGACTGGGCGGTCGAGCATGAGCCCGAGCATGCGCTCCGCCTGGCGGCCGCACTTTGGCGGTTCTTCCTGAGGCGGCGGATCTCCGAGGGGCGTCGTTGGCTGGAGACGGCCCTCAAGGCCGCGGGCGGCGCCCTCGAGGCTCGTACCCGAGCACTGAACGGTGTGGCGGTGCTGGCCCGGTCGCAAGGTGACCTGGATTCAGCGGCCAGGTTCCTGGCGGAGGCTGGCTCGCTCGCCGCCGCCAACGGCTTCTCGTCGCAGCTGGCATTGGCCGTGCTCAACCAGGGCATCCTCGCTGAGGAGCTCGGTCACTACGAGCCCGCGGAAGGCCGATTTCGCGAGGCCATGGACCTCTACGCCGGACTGGGCGACGAGCGCGGCGTCGCCTATGCCTTGAACTGCCTCGGAGTGATCGCCCTGCGACACCGGCGATTCGACGATGCGTCAACACTGCTCCTCGACGCGCTTCGCCGATTCCGCACCGTGCACGACCGCTGGAGCATCGCAATGGTCGCCAACAACCTCGGATGGATCGCGGAGATGCACGGCCACTCCGACGAGGCGCGGGAGTGGTATGAGGAGACTCGCAGGATATGGGAGACCCTCGGCGACGAGCACAACCTTGCCCGGGCGTTGGCCGACCTCGGTCGGGTGGCTCGGCGGTCCCGCGATCTCGGGAACGCTCGCACCCTCCTGGAGGAGGCCTTGCGGGTATTCCACCGGGTGGGGAACCGCCGGCTGGCGGCGGCCTGCCTCGTGGAAGTGGCGGAGGTGGCCGCTCAGCGTCGCCGCAATGACCTGGCGGCGCGCCTCCTCGGGGCGGCGGATGGGATCCGCACGACCCTGGGCACGCCGGCGTGGCCTGACGAACTGGACATCATCGACGAGGTGACCAGGCGGCTTCAGCGAACCTTGGGAGAAACCGCCTTCCGACGGGCGTGGAACATCGGTCGGGCGCTGTCCCTCGAGGGCGCCATCGAGCTGATCGGATGGGACTCGGTGCCCCGCAGCAGGACCCGGCGGAGCGGCTGAGCCCGTCTACCCACCGCCGGAGCGTCTCATGTCCCGCCTGACCGCCTCGACGGCGCTGCGAGGAAAGCGTCGGTGGCCGCCCAAGGTGACGACGTGGGTCAACCAGCCCCGGTCGGCCCAGCGGTCCACCGTCCGGCGAGACACACGCAGGATGCGCGCGGTTTCGCCGGCGCTCAGGAGATCGGTCTCGTCGGCGTCCATGTGACCGTTCGGCAGTCCTCGACCTGCATTCTGCCAAACCCGCGGCCTCGCCTACTGGACGAGGCCTCGCCCACTGGCTCGTCCCGTCGTCCTGTCGGTGCGGAATGGGTTCGCCCTCTCCCGACCCCGCTCGCGAGCTCTGGCATTCACCGACCGTCGGGACTCTCGAAGGCGGGTGTTCGCCCTGTTACGCAGGTGCTGCAGGGCCACGTTGATGCGGCCTGGGATCCCCGGAGACTCCTATCCAGCCGTCGCTCTTGGAAGGCCGAGACGGTGCCGTCCAACTCGGCCCGATGCGGGAGACCTGGCTTCTTCGACACCCCGACGTCGATGCCCAGGGGCAGCCACCAGATCGTCGAATTCGCGATGGACACGCCGTGCACGAACGCCTCCTGGTCGTGGACTGCCAGTTGGGATTCGTGGGCGGCGTGCTGCCGAGCACCGCCATGCCCTCGTAGGCTGCCCACCCGTGCCCACTCGTGTCGTCATCCTCGGGGCCGGCTTCGGCGGCCTGGAGCTCTCGACCCGCCTGTCCGAGCAGGTGGCCGACGAGGTCGAGGTGACGCTCATCGACCGCCACGACTCCTTCGTCTTCGGGTTCTCGAAGCTCGACGTGCTGTTCGGAAAGAAGTCCCTCGGCGAGGTGCGCCACTACTACCGCGACATGGCCAAGCCGTCGGTCGAGTTCCGCCACGAGACGGTGACGTCGATCGACCCTGAGGCCCGGCGGGTCGTCACCGACAAGAACGCCTACGACGCCGACATCCTGGTCGTGGCCCTGGGCGCCGGCTACGACCCGGACGCGACGCCGGGACTGCTCGACGGTGGGTACGAGTTCTACTCGGAGGAGGGGGCCGAGCGGGCGGCCGAGGCCGTGGCCGATTTCAGCTCCGGTGCGGTCGTCATCGGCGTGCTGGGACCGCTGTTCAAGTGCCCGCCGGCGCCGTTCGAGACGGCTTTCCTGTTGCACGACGCCCTCGTGCGAAGAAGTGTCCGCGACGCCACGTCGATCCACGTGGTGAGCCCCCTGCCCAAGCCCATCCCGATCTCCGACGAGACCTCCGGCGCCATCGTCTCGATGCTGACCGAGCGGGGCATCGAGACGTGGTTCAGCTCGAAGATCACCCGGCTGGACGCCGCCGGCAGGGTCGCCCACCTGGAGGACGGGCGGGAGCTGCCCTACGACCTGTTCCTGGGGGTCCCCGTCCACCGGGCGCCCGCAGTCGTCGTCGACTCGGGGCTCACAGACGACGGCTGGATCGCAGTGGACGTCAAGACGTTCGCCACCAAGTTCCCCGACGTCTACGCGGTGGGCGACGTCACCAGCGCCCCCGTGCCGCGGGCCGGGGTCATCGCCGAAGGGGAGGCCGCCACCTTGGCCGACGTGCTCGTCGCCCGCATCAGGGGCGGCGGCGACGCGCCCCCGTATGGCGGAATCGCCGTCTGCTACGTGGAGATGGGCGGCGAGTCGGTCGGCGGGGTGAACGTCAACTTCCTGTCCGGGCCCAGGCCGACGGCCGTCTTCCGCCCGCCCTCCACCGACATCACCGAGGAGAAGCAGGAGTGGGCCGAGTCCCGACGGCGGCGGTGGTTCGGCCGCTGACCCGGCGGACGGACGAAGGACGTATCACCGTCCACCCCCGGCGGCTCTCCCCTCGCGCACACGCATCACGCGGCGCAGGGGGGACCGAATGGACGAGCGCATCGACATCAACCTCGCCACGGCTGAGGAGCTGACGGCTCTTCCGGGTGTCGGTGAAGCCCTGGCGGAGCGGATCGTCGCCCACCGCCAGCGGGTCGGACGGTTCAAGTCGGTCGACGACCTGCTGCACGTGAGCGGGATCTCACCCCGGGTGCTGGAGAGGCTGCGTCCCCACGTGAAGGTCGACGACGCCGCCGGCGGCCATGCCGAGCGGGTTGTCGTCGTCGTCCGCTCGGATCCTGCGGGAGCCGATTTCACCGGTCACACGGTCATGCTGCAAGGCACCAAGGACCTCGACGACGGCAACGGCCCCCTCCCGTTCGGCGTCACCGGTCCGGCCTCGCCTGACGGCACGCAGCTGTCCATCCCCTCCCGTTCCCACCTCGTAGGCGAAGTGACGGTACGCGTCGTCGCGCCCGACGGGGTCCAGCTGGCGTCGACCAGGCACGGCGGGCCGGAGCTGCCCGAGCAGATCGAGATCGAGGTCAATCCCCGTGGCTACGGCACCACCCAGCCCAACACCGACCCCGCCGCCGGCAAGCCGACCCGCATCCGCGGCCGGCTCGTCGACGCCTCCGGGCAGCGGCCGCCAGCGGACATCCAGGTCGTGCTGTGGGGCGCGACCGCCGAGGACCCTGAGGACCAGGACTTCAAGGCCCTCATCGTCGCAACCACCGACCGGGTCGGCCACTTCACGGGCCCCTACCCGCTCGGCTCGTTCACCGCGGCCCACGCCACCGTGGCCGTCGCCGACGACCCCGTCACCGTCAACATCCACCTCGAGGACGGGGCCTTCCCGGAGTTCGTCCTCCTGGTGGTGGACGTCCCCGACCATGACGACCATGGCGAAGAGGACGACTGTGCCTGCAAGGACGGGTCGGAAGTGCCGAGGTCGCCCGACTCCACCGAACTGGCGCGAGCCGACGGCACGTTCTCCTCGGACCCGGGCGCCGGCCGCTGCGTCGACTTCACGAAGCCGGATCGCACGCTGGAGGAGTTCACCTACACGTACCTCGTGCGCACGACCGAGCCCGACATCCGTGGCTTCACACTCGAGGAGCCGAGCAAGGTCGACCCCAGCCGCTTCAAGGACATTCTCCAGGCCGGCATCGCCCAGCCCCTGCCCCAGGTGGGCGAGCTGCGAGCGAAGGTGGCGGATGCAGGGCCAGAGGAGGGCGCTGGTACGGGAGGCCAGGACGTGGCGAACCCGATCGTCAAGATCCCCCTCGAAGCCCAGGTGCTCAAGCGCCTCGCACGCGACCCCGACGGCTTCTCGCTCACCAGCCTGGTCGACGCCGCCCACCTGACGCTCCACGGCGACCTCGTGCGAGTGATCGGCGCAGCCCTGCGGCGTCCCTCCGGCCGCCGGCGCCTGACGTGCGACGATCCCCTCGACTGGGACGAGGACATCACCGTGTCCCAGGCGTGCACGATCGCACACGGCCATATCCTCCGGTTCAAGCAGGAGTGGGTGGCCGACGGGTACTCGATGGGCAACCTCCTCTACAGCCTCCCGCTGGCTCCGGGCCAGAAGAAGCAGCTGGCGGTGGTGGACTGGGAGCGGCGCGAGTCGGCCGGGCGCACGGAGGAGGTCGAAACCCGTGAGTCGCTCCAGGCCATGCTCGAGCGCGACCGCGACATCAGCGAGATCGTGTCCGGGACGGTCAACGAGAGCACTCGGGGGGGTTCCCACTCCTCCGGTGGTGCGATCGCCGGCGGGCTCGGCGTGGCCGGCATCTTCGGCGCCGTCGGCGGCGTGCTCGGCATCGGCGGCGGCTTCTCGAGCGCCGACAGCAGGGCGTGGCAGACGTCCTCCCGCAACACCTCCGCCAACGCCCTCAACCAGCTGAGGGACCGGACGATCCAGTCTGCCTCCGCCGTGCGCAGCCAGCGGACGTCGGTCGTACAGACGGTCCGCCAGGGCGAGCGCGTCACCGCCACCACCGAGACGGTGGCCAACTACAACCATTGCCATGCCATCACCGTCCAGTACTTCGAGGTCCTGCGCCACGTGCTGGTGCGCCAGCGCCTGGTCGACGTGCAGGAGTGCCTGTTCGTCCCCCTCCTCATGAGCTGGTTCACCGCTGACAAGGCCCGGCGCTGGTCACATACGCTGAGCAACGCCGTGCCGGGCCGGCTGCGAGGCGGGTTCGCCGCCCTCGACCGCATGGCCCACAACTACGCCGGGAGCGACCTCCCGACGCGGCGCTACGCGGACGAGACGCTGGAAAGCGTCGACGGCGAGCTGCGGCTCCGCTTCCAGCTCACCCGGCCCCGCGACAAGGACGAGCAGTTCGACGCCAACACGTGGACGCCCCTGCTCAAGCTGTTCGGGTTCGATCCTCAGGACTTCTACAACAACTACCTCAAGGACCAGAGCTTCAAGGACCGCGTGTTCCTCGAGCACCTGGGCGCCCGCATCGCCAGCTCCGTGGTCGGCGCGCTCCAGGTCACGGCTCTGCGGGCGGACGGTTCGGGCGTGAACCTGGGGATCGACCCCACCCTCATCACGCGCTTCGCCAACGACCAGAGCCTGTACGTGACCCTCCGGATGTCGACGAACCTGCCGCCGGTGGCGCGGGCCGACATCAAGGCGGTCATGGTCAGCGCCAGGCTCGCCCGCCCTGGCAACCCCTACGTCGCGGAGGCCCTGCCCGCCGGGTCCCGGGTGATCGTGGAATCCGGGACCATGCGGTACCGCACCGCCCACCACTCAGACGCTCTGTTCCGCGACGCCTTCCTGCAGAACGACCTCACCGGCTACGACGACGTCCGCATCGAGACCCCGCTCAACCGCCAGGAGCTGCGCAACCCCCGTGAGGAGGACAAGGAGCTGGCCCGCAACCTCCTCCAACACCTCAACGAGCACATCGAGCCATACCACCACCGCCTGTGGGCGGCCATGAGCCCCGACCGGCGGTACATGCTGCTCGACGGGTTCGAGGCACCCAACAGCGGGGGAAGGTCGGTGGCCAGCGTGGTGGACAACGAGCTGATCGGCATCGTCGGCAACAGCCTGGTGCTCGCCGTCGCCCGCGGCTTCCACCTCGACCCCACGTTCAAGCAGGACGTCGAGAACCCCATCGACCTCCTCGAGCACTACCAGCCAAACACGCCCATCGAACCGACGCGGGTGGCCGTGCCGACGCGGGGCGTCTACGCCGAGGCGGTCATGGGCGCCTGCAACTCCTGCGAGGTGAAGGACGAGACCCGGTTCTGGAGGTGGGAGGAGTCCCCCCTACCCGACGCTCCTCCGCCGATCCTCCCGGTCAGCACGGACACCCGGCGCAGCGAGCCGCCCGACCTCACCGCCAAGGACCTGCCCGCTCCCATCATCGCCATGCAGTCGGCTCCGGCCGCACCCGACCCGACCGGCCTGGGAGCCGTGCTCCAGCTCCTCGGGCAGGCCGGGATCTTCAAGGACATCACGGGGCTGGAGGGCACGCAGCGCAACGCCGCCGCCGCTCTCGAGTCGGCCTTCCAGACGGCCACGACGATGGGCACGAAGGCGGCCGACCTGGCCCTCCAGGGGAAGATGGCCAAGGATATCGACCGGGCCATGCGCACCATCCAGACGGCACGCTCCCAGGGGTTGATCAGCGACGAGCAGGCGTCCAACCTGTCCGAGACCGCCATCCGCGGCATGCTCGGCGCCGGCGCCACCAACCCGCCTGCGGCCACCACCACCGAGGAGGTCGGCCGGCTCACCGAGCAGGCCGGCAACAACAACGCTGCGGTGCGGGTCACCCGGCCGACGGGCGAGCAGGTGGAGGTCGACGCCCGGCCGTCGGGCGGCCCCGAGGACACCACGCGACCGATCATCATCCTGTCGAGCGACACCAGCTCGGCCGAGAACCGGGCCTTCCGCCCCTCCACCAACGACAAGAGTGGGGTGATCACGGTGCGGGGCCGGTTCCGCAACGCCCCTGAAGGGTCGCGCCTGCGCTGGTCGTCACCCGAAGCCGGGGCGCTGCAGATCGACACGCCCAACGCCGAGCAGACCCGGGTCCGAGGGCTCCGGCCCGGCAGGCGCGATCTCGACGTCGAGTTGCTGGATGCCGGTGGCACGAGGATCGCCAGCATGAAGCTCCACCTCTCGGTGCCGCAGTACGTCCGTGTCACCGAGGAGGCGGCGGCCTTCGACACCGCCCTCAACGACGTCCACCTGTCCGCCGTGAAGAACGACGTGATCGCCCACGCCAAGCAGGTGGCCGACCACCTTCTCCGCACCTCCAACGTGCGAACGTACTGGCAGGTGGGCGGGCTCAACGAGCCGGTTCCGGCCCACGTGCCGGCCACCAGCGTCATGACCGTGACGCTGCGCAACACCGACCCCTCGAACGTCCTCGGTCACAACAACCTGCCGGGCGGCGTCAACCTCTTCAACGAGACGATCGACCTCTTCCCCGGTGCCTACGACGACCCCGACGCCATCGACGTGGACACCGAGACGCAGGCGCTCGTCCTCCAGCTCGAGTCCTCACTATCGACCAACCCGGCGTTGGAGCAGCTCGCAGCCAAGGTGTACGGACGGCTCATCGGGGAGACGATGGCCCACGAGATCGTGCACGGGCTCGTCTGGGACGAGGTCAATCCCGGCGGAAGCGACCCGTTCCATCACAGCCCGGCCGTGGCCAACGACCTCATGAACGCCGGCACCGCTCGGCTGTTCCGCCAACGCACCGGCATGGAGAACACGCGCCAGGTCAGCCCGGTCGAGCCGAGTCATTACGTGGATCACGGGCTCGCCACCATCGGCGGCTTGCAACCCGTGACCCAGGCGCTCATCGACAACCACTTCCCGGTCGCGGCAGCTCTCCGGTAGGGGCCGGCCCCTCGCGAGGCGCCCCAATCGCCTGTTCGCTCAGCTCCTGCCGGCGTCGCGAAGAGCGTCGCGGGCCTTATCGACAAGGCCGGTGACGGCGCCGGCGACGGTGGCGCCCGCCTTGTTGTTGGGCGTGGTCGGATGGGGGTGGGTCGGGGCCATCTTCAGGGCGGCTGTCATCTCCTGACCGAGCTCGTTCAGCCGCTCGGGGGTCGAGATCCCGACCAGGAGGGGGAAGATCTGCTGCTCCTCCTCGGCCACGTGCGCCATGACGTCCGCGATGCACCGGCTGAGCGTGGAGTAGACCGACTCGTCGCGGACATCTTCGCCGTCGACCGAGCTCAACAGCTCACGCACCTGCTGGTGCTCGTCGAGGCTGTGGTCGGCCAGCTGCTCGCCCTGGGCGTCGCCGAGGCCGCGCAGCTCAGGGTAGAGGAACTGCGTCTCGATGGCGTCGTGCTGCGACAGCAGCGTGATGATCTGCTGGGCCAGCTCGTTCTGCACGTCGGAACCGCTGGCGTGGGCCGCCTGCAGCTGCGTCCAGATTTGCTCCATCTCACGGTGCTGGCCGGTGAGAAGTCCGATGGCGTCGCCGGACGCGCCCGGCTTGCCCTGCATCATGGTCATCGCTGACCTCCTGTGTACCCGAGAGTCAGCCGGGGGGACATGGCTCGCCCGCCGACATCGCTGGCCCTGTACCTACCCCTTCGCCCACGGCCGACACGTCCTCGGCCGCTGATCGCGCGGGCGGGGCCAGGGCCTACCGCCGCAGGGTCGACGTGGCCGACTCGACCAGGAGGGTCAGGAGGATCTCCAGCTCCGGCGGCGGGCCGGGTGACGCGTCGGCCTCGTCGTGGATGAGGCGGACGATCGTCCAGCCGGTCGTGCCGAGCGACGTCAGCTCCCACGTGAGCCAGGCGTCGACACCGCGGGCGTCGACCTCGAGGGCGTGCATGAACAGGGACGGCGCGTCGGCGAGGACGACCTCCGTGGACCCGCCCCACAGGTGGTCGGCGAGCGACTCGATGAGCGAGAAGACCGTCCGCCGGTCACCCGGGACCAGCGTCTCGGCAGTGGTCGTGGTCAATCCGTCGTTCATCGTCGTAGTCCGCCTTTCGATCTCCTGGAGAAGTCGACCACGACGGGCGGGCACGGACAATGGTGCGATCCTGCATGTTCGGGCACGGGTGCTAGCACCACACCGCCTCCGGAAGCGGGCCGGGCGGGGCATCATCGTGGGGTGAAGGTGCGAGCAGGATCGGCAGAGGAGCTGCGGGCGGCAGGACGGTTGGTGGTCAAGGCGGGCAGCCATCCCGTGTGCGTGTTCTGGGACGGCGAGCAGGCCCGGGCGGTCGACGACCGGTGCCCGCACATGGGGTTCCCCCTGCACCGCGGCACCGTCGAGGAAGGGCTGCTGACGTGCCACTGGCACCACGCCCGCTTCGACCTGGCCACCGGCGGGACCCTCGACCCGTGGGCCGACGACGTGCGCGCCTTCCCGGTGGAGCTCGACGGTGACGACGTCTACGTGGTCGTCGACGCGCCCGCCGGCCAGGCCGATCACCTCCTTCGCCGGCTGGCCGAGGGGCTTGAGCAGGGGCTGAACCTGGTCGTGGCCAAGGCGGTCATGGGCCTGCTCGAGGCGGGCGTCCCGGCGGCCGACATCGTCAGGGTCGGGGTCGACTTCGGCGTGGCCAACCGGGCCCAGGGGTGGGGCGCCGGCCTCACCGTCCTCACCGCCATGGCCAACCTGCTGCCCTCCCTCCATCCCGACGACCGCGCCCTGGCCCTGGTCCACGGCCTGGCCTTCGTGGCGCGGGACACCCGCAACCGTCCGCCCCGGTTCCCGCTCACCCCGCTCGGCTCCGACGGCCCAGGTGACGCCGCCGGGATCGACCGCCTTCGCTCCTGGTACCGCCGGTTCATCGAGACCCGTTCCGGCGATGCGGCCGAGCGGGTGCTCGCCACCGCCCTCGCCCAGGGCGGTGATGCCCCCGCCGTGGCCGAGATGATGTTCGCGGCCGCCACCGACCATGTGTTCCTGGACGGAGGGCACACGGTGGACTTCACCAACAAGGCCTTCGAGCTGCTCGACCACCTCGGGTGGGATTCGGCCGCCGCCGTCCTTCCCACCCTGGTCGACCAGACGGCCGCTGGCTCGCGGTCGGAGGAAGGCGGCCGCTGGCGCCACCCGCACGACCTGGCCGCCCTCGTCCTGACCGCCAACGCCCGCCTGGAGGACCTGGCTCTCGACGGCGCCGGTCTGGCCGAACCAGAGGGCGTGAGCGCCCTGGGCCGCAGCCTGCTGGACGCCGAGCCCGACCAGGTTGTGGACACCCTTCTCGACGCCCGGGCCGCGGGCGCCACCCCCGAGCAAATGGGGCGGGCCCTGGCCCTGGCCGCCGGGCTGCGCATCACCCGCTTCCACACCCAGAACGACTTCGGCGACTGGGACGTCGTGCACCACGGGTTCACCGCCGCCAACGCCGTCCACCAGGCCCTCCTGCGAACGCCCTCGGCCACGGTGTTGCGGGGCGTCGTGCACGGGGCGCTTCGCGTGTACCTGGACCGGTTCCTCAACGTGCCCGCAGCCCGGTTGCCGCAGCTAGACGGGAGCGGCCCCGACCTGGCCGACCTCCAGGCCTGCTGGGACGAGCAGGGCGGGGTCGACCGGGCGGGGGCCATCGCCTACGCGTGGGTGCGAGGCGGCCACGACCAGCGGGAGCTCGTCGCCTCCCTCAGCCACGCCCTCCTGTCGGAAGACGCCCAGTTCCACTGGTTCCAGACGGTGGAGGCGGCGGTACGGCAGGCCGGCGCCTGGCCGGCGGGGTCGGAGGAAGCCGCGCTCCTCCTCGCCGGGGCGGCCCGCTTCCTCGCCGCCCACACCCCCACCCGCCGGGAGCTGCCCCACGTGGTTCGCATCGCCGCCCGCCTCCGCCGAGGCGAGGAGCTGTTCGCCGAGTCCTGACCGCAGCCGCCCGCCTCCGTCCACGGCGGGGCCGCCGGTATCTTGGCCGGAGCTGTCACCATCGCGTGAACAGGGAGAAGCCGTAACCGTCCGGAAACATCCATGAAGCACCATCCCGGCGTGGGCGACCTGCTCGACGGCTACGGCTCCGACGCCTTCTGGGACGAGATGCTCGACGGCGTCGGCGCACCCCGCCGGCCGTACCGGGCGCTGCGGGACGCGCTGCGGACCCTGTCGGCGGACGACTTCGCCGCCCGCTGCGTCAGCCGGGACCGGTCGCTCAAGGACCAGGGCATCACCTTCTCGTTCTCCGGCGGCGAGGAGCGTCCCTTCCCCCTCGACCTCGTGCCCCGCGTCCTGTCGTCCCAGGAGTGGGGCGTCATCGAAGCCGGCGTGGCCCAGCGCGTGCAGGCCCTGGAGGCGTTCCTGAACGACGTCTACGGGGCGGGGCGCATCTTCGCCGAGGGGCTCGTCCCCCGGTCGCTGGTGACGACGTCCCCCCACTACCACCGTCCGGCGGCCGGCATCGAGCCCCATCAGGGGGTGCGGGTGCACGTAGCCGGCATCGACCTGGCCCGCGACGCCGAGGGCCGGTTCTGCGTGATCGAGGACAACCTGCGCACGCCCTCGGGCATCTCGTACGTGATCGAGAACCGCCGCACGATGGCGCACGTCTTCCCCGAGCTGTTCGCCAGCCACCGGGTGCGGCCGGTGGACGGGTACCCCCGTCGCCTCCTGTCGGCCCTGCGGGCGGTGGCGCCGCCGGGGGTGGACGACCCGACGGTGGTGGTGCTCACGCCCGGCGTCTACAACTCGGCCTACTTCGAGCACACCTTCCTGGCCCGCCACATGGGCGTGGAGCTGGTCGAGGGGCGCGACCTCGTCTGCCGGCAGAACGTGGTCTACATGCGCAGCACGGAGGGCGAGCAGCGGGTGGACGTCGTCTACCGGCGGGTTGACGACGCCTTCCTCGACCCCCTGCACTTCCGGGTCGACTCCGTCGTGGGCTGTCCCGGCATCGTCAACGCGGCTCGCGCCGGGAACGTGACCATCGCCAACGCGGTGGGCAACGGCGTGGCCGACGACAAGCTCGTCTACACGTACGTGCCGGCTATGATCCGGTACTACCTGGGTGCCGAGCCCATCCTCCCCAACGTGACCACCTACCGGCTGGGCGAGCCCGACCAGCTCCAGTACGTGCTGGGGCGGCTCGACGAGCTGGTGGTCAAGCCGGTCGACGGTTCGGGCGGGCACGGCATCGTGATCGGGCCCCAGGCCGACGAGGCCCAGCTGGAGACGCTCCGGGCGGCCATCCTGGCCGAGCCCCGCCGCTGGATCGCGCAGGAGCTGGTGCGCCTGTCGACGTCGCCCACCTACGTGGAGGACCGGCTCCAGCCCCGCCACATCGACCTGCGCCCCTTCGCCATCAACGATGGCGAGCGGGTTTGGGTCGCACCGGGCGGGCTCACCCGGGTCGCCCTGCCTCAAGGTAGCTTCGTGGTGAACTCGAGCCAGGGCGGCGGGTCCAAGGACACGTGGGTGCTGGCCGACCGCCGCGCCCCGGTCGACCCGGACGGGGTGGTCCCGCCGAGGGTGGTCATCCCGCCCGCCTCCGGCGTGGCGGTGGCGTCGACCGGCCCCGCCCCCGGCCCCGGGATCGCCCAGTCCAACCAGCAGCAGCAGCAGGTCGACCGGCCGTGCTGAGCCGCATCGCCGAGTCGCTGTTCTGGCTGGGCCGCTACGTCGAGCGGGCGGAGGACACGGCCCGGATCCTCGACGTCCACGTGCTCCACCTGCTGGGCGATCCCCTCGTCGGCGAGGACGCGGTGTGCCGGGGACTGTTGTCGGTGATGGGCGTGCCCGCCCCGGACGGGGAGCTCGACGCCCGCCGGGTGTGCGACGTGCTCGCGTTCGCGAACGAGGGCCCGTCGTCGATCCTGTCGTGCCTGGTGGCGGCCCGCCAGAGCGCCCGCGGGATCCGCGAGGTCCTCTCCGGGGAGATGTGGGAGAGCCTCAACGCCACCTACAACGAGTTGCCGGCCCAGGTGACCCGGGCCAACCGGGTGGGGCCGCACGCCTTCTTCCAGTTCGTGAGGGAGCGCACCGCAGCGCTCGCCGGGCTGACCGACTCCACCATGAGCCGCGACGACGGCTGGCAGTTCCTGGTCCTGGGCCGCAGCCTCGAGCGCGTCGACATGACGTCACGCCTCGTCCTGGCCCGCTGCAATGAGCGCTCCACCGCCGCCGACTGGGCCACCACCCTCGCCTGCGCTTCGGCCTACGAGGCGTTCCTGCGCACCTACCGCCGCGAGGTCGAACCGCACCTGGTGGCCGAGTTCCTCCTGCTCGATCGGCTGTTCCCGCGCTCCGCCTTCCACGCCCTGCTGATGGCCGAGTCCTGCCTCAACGAGCTCGAGCGGTCCGACGCCCGGACCGGCGTCGACGACGAGGCCCGTCGCGTACTGGGACGAACCCGCACCGACCTCGAGTTCGTCCGCATCGAGGAGCTCATGGACACCCTGCCCGAGCACCTGCTGGCCCTCCAGCAGGCGTGTGCCGACGCCGGCACCGCCATCGCCCGGCGCTTCTTCCGGCTGGGCGCCCCCCTTGAGTGGACTCTCGAGGGGACGGGGGCGGCGTCGTGACCTGGCGCCTGCGCATCTGCCACCGCACCGGCTTCCAGTACGTCCGCGACGTGATCTCGTCCTACAACGAGGCCCGGATCATGCCGCTGTCCACACCGGAGCAGCTCGTCATCGACGCCGACGTCACCATCGACCCGCCCGTGACCCCCTACCGCTACTGGGACTACTGGGGAACGCTCGTGCACGCCTTCGACATCCACGTCTCCCACACCGAGCTGGTCGTGACGGCCACGTCGCTGGTCGAGACGGCGGAAGCGCCCGACCCCGCCGCGGCGCCGGCCGCCCACGACTGGGACGCCCTGCGGTCGGGACGGCCCGAGGAGGAGTTCGCCGAGCTGCTCGCCCCCACCGAGTACGCCCCGCTCGCCGACGAGCTGCGCCTGGCCGGTGAGAGCCTGGCCGAGGGACGCACCCCGCTCGACACCTGCGTGGCGGTGAGCCAGTGGGTGAGGGACAGGTTGCGCTACGAGCGGGGCTCGACGACCGTCTCCACGACCGCCCTCGACGCCCTCCACCAGGGCGGCGGGGTGTGCCAGGACTTCGCCCACGTCTCCCTGGCCCTGCTGCGGGCGGCGGGCATCCCCGCCCGCTACGTCTCGGGCTACCTGTACCCGTCCGCCGATGCCGACGTGGGCACGACCGTCAGCGGGCAGAGCCACGCCTGGCTGGAGGCGTGGCTGGGCCAGTGGACGCCGTTCGACACCACCAACGGCCGGCCGGTCGGCGAGCGCCACGTCGTGGTGGGCCGGGCCCGGGACTATGCCGACGTGGCGCCTCTCAAGGGCATCTACCACGGAGGCCCCTCGAGCGCGCTAGCGGTGTCGGTGGAGCTGACCCGCCTGGCCTGAGGCTTCCCTGGTTCTGGCGTCGAACGCACGTGGGAGGTGCACCCGACGCCGAAAGAGAGGGGCTACGAGCCGGGGATGATCCTCGACAGCACGCCGGCGCTGACCTCGGTAGGGCGCTGCTGCTCGCCCATGAGGGCGTCGAGCAGGACGAGCGTCCCCGTCAGGGCCGGGATGGCCCACTGCAGGGTGCTGAGCTTGCGCTGGGCGTCGGCCACCTCGGGCGGCGTCTGGGGCGAGGGGTCGGTGCCACCCTCGACGGGGACGTCGCCGGCCTCGCTGACCTTGCGGCCGAGGGCGCGGGCGTAGGCGGTGGCGGCCAGGGCGGCGCCAGTGACGGCGGTCTTGACCACGCTGGTGGCGCCCACGCCCTTCTGACCGGCGACGCGGCCCTTGTTGCCGACGAGCAGCAGGGTCGAGCCGGCAAGGTGGGCGCCGATGGCGGCGAGGTTCACAGGCGTCCACCGGTCCCAGCCGGCGTTGGCCACGCGCGCCCGCTGCCTCGGCTGGTCGACCTCGGCGGCGGCGCCGTTGACGCCGATGGTGCCCATCAGCGAGCCACCGAACCAGGCGGCCAGGCCGAGTTCGTGGAGCGAGCGGGCGATGGTGTTCCTGTCGGCCATGTGTCCTCCTTGGACGCAGAGAAGGGGCGGCAGGGCCGAGCCTGCCGCCCCTATTCGACGGATGCGGTCAGCTATCGGTTGGTGGTCCCGGTGCCGGTGTAGCCCGCGTTCGACCGGTTGTCGTGGCGGTCGCGACGGGCCAGCCCGGCCAGGCCGAGGAGACCGGCCAGGCCGAGGAGGCCGAGCTTGCCGCTGTCGTCGTCGTTTGCCTCGGTCTGGGTGCCGGTGTCGGTCTGGGCGCCGGCCACGCCGGCGGGGCCGAGCACGAGGGCGGTGGTGAGACCGATGGCGGAGAGGGTCTTGCGCATTGTGATCCTTTCGGTGGCGCGCCGGTGGCTGCGCCTGAAATGGGAATCGCCGGAGACTTCCGCTGCTGCTCAACGGCGAGGCACTTGTACCCGGAGGTTCCCCGCATCAACCGCGCGCGGTCGTCGCGGGCAGTACGTTCCCGGGCCGGTGGTCGCACCTCGAGTCATGGCCATGGTCCTTGCCGGCGGCGAGGGCAAGCGCCTACATCCCCTGACGGCCGACCGCGCCAAGCCCGCCGTCCCCTTCGCCGGCCACTACCGGCTGATCGACTTCGCCCTGTCCAACCTGGCCAACGGCGGGTTCCTGCGCATCGTCGTGCTCACCCAGTACAAGAGCCACAGCCTCGACCTGCACATCTCCCGCACGTGGCGCCTGTCCACCCTGCTGAGCGACTACGTGACGCCGGTGCCGGCGCAGATGCGCCTCGGCCCCCACTGGTTCGCGGGCTCGGCCGACGCCATCCACCAGAACCTCAACCTCATCGGCGACGAGCGCCCCGACTACGTGCTCGTGTTCGGCGCCGACCACATCTACCGCATGGACCCCCGCCAGATGCTCGACCAGCACATCGCCTCGGGAGCGGGCGTGACGGTGGCGGCCATCCAGGTGCCCCGGGTCCAGGCCAGCGAGTTCGGGGTCCTGGAGCGAGGGGGAGGGACCTTCATCAGCCGGTTCCTGGAGAAGCCGGCCGAGGTCCCGGGGCTGGCGGAGGCCCCCGACCGGATCCTCGCCTCCATGGGCAACTACGTCTTCACCACCGACGTGCTGGTGGACGCGGTCACCACCGACGCCCGGGACGAGACCTCCGTCCACGACCTGGGCGGGAGCATCATCCCCAAGCTGGTCGAGGGGGGCACGGCCCACGTCTACGACTTCGGCGAGAACGAAGTCCCCGGATCGACCGACCGGGACCGCGGCTACTGGCGCGACGTAGGAACCCTCGACGCCTTCCATGAAGCCCACATGGACCTGGTGTCGGTGCACCCCGTGTTCAACCTGTACAACAACGATTGGCCCATCCACACCTCCGGGCCGACCTATCCCCCCGCCAAGTTCGTCCTGGAGGACCACGGCCGCACCGGCCAGGCCTTCAACTCCCTGGTCTGCGCAGGAGCCATCATCTCGGGCGGCACGGTGCGGGAGTCCGTGGTCTCGCCCGCGGTGCGGGTCGAGCCCCATGCCCTCGTCGAGCGCTCGGTGCTGATGCACGGCGTGACGGTCGGCGCGGGCGCCGTCGTGCGGGGGGCGATCCTCGACAAGCACGTCCGAGTTCCTCCTGGGGCCCACATCGGCGTCGACCCCCAGGCCGACCGCCGGCGGTTCACCATGTCCGAGCGGGGGGTGGTGGTGGCGGGCAAGGGCATGACCGTGCCGCCCGCATGACGCCTTGAGGGTCGCCCTGCTCACCCGCGAGTACCCACCGGAGGTTTACGGGGGGGCCGGGGTGCACGTCGAGCACCTCGTTCCCGCGCTGGCCCAGCTGGTGGAGGTCGACGTGCACTGCTTCGGGGCGCCCCGACCGGCGCCGGAGGTGGCGGGGGCCTACGAGCCGTGGGACGTGCTGGCCGGCTCCGCCGCCCTCGAGGTCATGTCGGTCGACCTGGCCATGGCGGCGGGCGTGGCCGGAGCGGACGTCGTCCACAGCCACACCTGGTACGCCAACCTCGCCGGGCACTTGGCCAAGCTGCTCCACGGCATCCCCCACGTGATGACCAGCCACAGCATCGAACCTCTCCGGCCCTGGAAGGCCGACCAGCTGGGGGGCGGCTACGCGCTTTCCCTGTTCTGCGAACGCACCGCCGTGGAGTCGGCCGACGCGGTGGTGGCCGTGTCCCGTGCCACCCGCCAGGACCTCCTGCGGATGTACCCCACCCTCGATCCGGCCCGGCTCCACGTGATCCACAACGGTGTGGACACCAACACGTACTCCCCCGATCCGGCCACCGACGCCCTTCTGCGGTTGGGCGTCGACCCGCAACGGCCGTACGTGTTGTTCGTGGGCCGCATCACCCGCCAGAAGGGGATCGTCCACCTCCTGGCCGCCGCCGCCGGCTTCGACCCCGCCGCCCAGGTCGTGCTGTGCGCAGCAGCCCCCGACAGCGAGGCGGAGGGCGACGACGTGCGCCGGCGGGCCGCCGACCTCGCCCGCCGCCGGGACGGCGTGGTGTGGATCGAGGAGCACCTGCCCCGCCCGGACGTCGTCCAGCTCCTCTCCCACGCCGCCGTGTTCGTGTGCCCGTCCGTGTACGAGCCCTTCGGCCTGGTGAACGTGGAGGCCATGGCGTGCGGAGCCCCGGTGGTGGCCACCGCCACCGGGGGGATCCCGGAGATCGTCGTGGACGGCGAGACCGGCTGGCTCGTGCCCATCGAGGGGACGCCCGAGGGGCCCACCGACCCCGGCGCCTTCGCCGGCGCCCTGGCCGAGCGCGTCAACCGGGTGCTGGGAGACCCGGTGAGGGCCCGCAGCTTCGGCGAGGCGGGCCGCCAGCGGGTGTCGGAGCAGTTCAGCTGGACGGCGGTAGCCCGCCGCACCGCCGAGCTCTACCGCAAGGTCGTCGCCGAGCGCTGAGGCTCAGGCCGAGCGCCGGGGGGCCGAGGCGGAGGTGGCAGTGTCCTCGGCCGGCTCGGCGTCGAAGGGGGAGCCCGGCCTCCGGTCCCGGCGACGGTCCCAGGCGCCCTGGATGGCGCTGGTCGTGACGAGCACCGAGGCCAGCCACACCGCTCCGAGGGCGTAGCCACCCAGCACGTCGGTGGTCCAGTGGCTGCCGAGGTAGACGCGGGAGAACCCGATGAGCAGCACCACGGCGATGGCCACCGTCCACGCCGCCACCTTGGCCGGCCACGACCGCAACCACCCCGCGGCCAGGTACGCGAGCCCCCCGTAGACGGCGATGGCGTAGGTGGCGTGGCCGGAGGGGAAGGCGAAGCCCTCGCCCGGCACCACCACGGCCGCCAGCGTGGGCCGGGGCCGGGCCACCAGCGACTTCACCATGTCGCTCAGAAGGACGCCGCCCGCCAGGGCCACGGTGAGTACCAGCAGGGGCCTCCAGCTCGACGTGTAGTGGCGGGCGGCCAGCCCGACGACCACCACGGTGACGGCCAGGACCAGCCACCCGCCCAGATCGGTCACGAACTGCATGACGTCGCTGAGCCAGTCGACCTGGCGGTCGAGAAGGGCGCGGGTGATGGGCCCGTCGACGTGCACGGCCCCGCGGCCCGAGATGACGTCCTGCACGACCGAGCCGAAGGCCCACCCGGTGAGGCCGAGGGCGATCAGTTGGAGGGTGAGGGCCAGCCCCAGGGCCCCGCCGGGCCGAAGGCGCCCGGCCAGGAAGGCGAGCTGGGCCTGGTGCCGCCGGCGGAAGCGCACGACCAGCGGCCGGTCGATGACCCGGCTCATCAGGGCCCGTACCCGCTCCGGGTGGCGCGACACCCACCGGCCGAGAGCGGCCAGGCCACCCAGCACCACGATCAGGCCGAGCAGCACCAGGCCGGCCTGGCCGGCGTAGTGCTCCACCCGCCGGTAGGAGCCGCCGGCCACGTAGCCCAGTCCGACGATGCCGGGCGCCCAGACGAGGGCGCCCAGGGTGTTCCAGAAGAGGAACCGTCGGTACGGCATGCGCGACACGCCGGCCAGGGCGGGGACCAGGGCCCGCAGCACCCCGATGAACCGCCCCAGGAAGACGGCCCGCCCACCCTTGGCCACGAGGTAGTCCTCGGCCCGGGTCCAGCGCTCCTCGCCCACCTTCTGGCCCAGCCGGCTGCGGCGGATGGACCCGCCCAGGTGGCGGCCGATCTCGTAGCCGATGGAGTCGCCCACGATGGCGCCGGCGACCCCGGCCAGCATCATCGGGAGGAGCTCGGCCCGTCCTTCGTAGGCGATGTACCCGCCGACCAGCATGGCCAGCTCCCCGGGCACGAACAGGCCGACGAAGGCGGACGCCTCGAGAGCGGCGAGGACGGCCACCACCAGGTAGGCCGTTGGTCCCGCCAACCGCCCCAGGGTGTCGAAGAACTCAGTCATCCCCTGCCCGCTCCACTGCCCTCCGACCGTACAAAAGGCGGGAACGTTGCGGCATTCGCATTCCTTCCCGCCCGGTGCCACGCACAAGTACCCCCTACCCCTATATAGTAGTCCCATGAGGGGCTACACCATGGACAAGGACGACTACCTGAAGCGGTTACGCCGGATCGAGGGCCAGGTGCGCGGGCTGCAGCGCATGGTGGAGGAGGACGCCTACTGCGTCGACATCCTCACCCAGGTGAGCTCCGTCACCAGCGCCCTCCGAGGGGTCGCCATCGGGCTGCTGAACGAGCACGTCAACCACTGTGTGCGAAAGGCGGCCGAGGACGACCCCGGCGGGGCCGACGACATGATCGAGGAGGCGACCCGTGCCATCGAGCGTCTCGTACGGTCCTGATCGGCTCGTGGACCAGCCGTCGCACCCCGGCCACGAGCGCCTGACCGCCCACCTCCGCGAGTACCTGGGCGGCTGGCCGCCGCGTGCGCCAGTCGACGTCGTCGGCCACCCGGGCCGGCTGCGACCCGCCTGGGACGGGGCGTCGATCGTGGGCGTTGTGGTGGTGTCCCCCGCCGGGACGCTCGTCTCCGTGCCTCCCGACTGCGAGGCGGCGGCCGCCGGCCTGGCCGCGTCGGGCGACGACCCGTTCAGCGAGGGGTTCCGCCGGGACCTTGCCACCGCCGTGGGCGTCGGCATCGACAAGGTCAGCCCCTGGCTGCCCTTCCGCTGGACGGTGGAGCCGGCGCCCCTGCCCGACGCCGGCGAGTGGGTCGACCCGGGCCACCCCGAGCTCCCCGACTGGCTCCGGGCCTTCTCCGACCCGGTCCTCGTCGCCTTCGACCCCGAGACGGGCGAGTACCAGGCGGGCGTGGCCGCCAAGCCACACACCCGGTGGGGGCGGGAGCTGGCGGTGGGCACCACCGAGGTGGCCAGGGGGCGCGGCCTGGCGCGGCGGCTGGTGGCCCAGGGGGCGCGGGCGATCCTGGCCGACGGCGCCGTCCCCCTCTACGTCCACCATCCCGACAACGCGGCCTCGGCCCGGGTGGCGGACGCAGCCGGCCTGACCGACACCGGGTGGCGGATCCTCTACGCCTGGGGCCGGCATCCCGAGCCGTAAGGTAGGGCCATGGCGCCGGTGGTGATCCTGGTCCGCCACGGCGAGACGGAATGGACGCTCTCCGGCCAGCACACCGGCCGGACCGACATCCCCCTCACCGACAACGGCCGGGCCCAGGCCCGGCGGCTCTGCAAAGAGCTGGCCTCCCGGGACCTCGCCCTGGTGCTCTCCAGCCCGTCTTCGCGCGCACTGGAGACGGCCCGCCTGGCCGGTCTGGGCGACCAGGTCCAGACCACCGAGGACCTCATGGAGTGGGACTACGGCGAGTACGAGGGCGTCACCACCGCCGAGATCAGGTCCAAGAAGACGAAGTGGTCGCTCTGGATCGACGGGGCGCCCGGCGGCGAGTCGCCGGCCGACGTCGGCGCCCGGGTGGACGAGGTGATCCGCGAGGTGCGCGACGTGCTGGACGAAGCCGAGTCCGACGTCGCCCTGTTCGCCCACGGGCACGTCCTCCGTGTCCTCACCGCCCGCTGGCTGGGGCTCACCCCCGCCGACGGCCGGCTGTTCGCCCTCGACCCGGCCACGTTCTCCCTCCTCGGCTACGAGCGGGAGAACCCGGTGGTGCGCCGCTGGAACGATCCGGCCGGGGCCCTGTGAGGGTGGCCGTCGCCGCCGACCACGCCGGCCTGGCCCTGCGGGCGACGGTCGCCGAGGCGGTCGAGGCGGCAGGTCACGAACCCGTCCTGCTCGGCCCCGACTCGGGCGACCCCGTGGACTACCCCGACGTGGCGGTGGTGGTGGCCGAGGCGGTCACCGGCGGCGGGGCCCATCGGGGCGTCATCGTGTGCGGCAGCGGGGCGGGCGTCACCGTGGCGGCCAACAAGCTGGCGGGCGTCCGGGCCGCCCTCGCCCACGACACCTACACCGCCCACCAGATGGTCGAGCACGACGACGTGAACGTGCTGACCCTCGGCGCCCGGGTGATCGGCCCGGCGCTGGCCGCCGAGATCGTGCGGGCGTTCTGCGGCGCCACCTTCACCGGCGAGGAACGCCACGCCCGGCGCCTGGCCAAGGTCCGCCGGCTCGACGAGAGGTAGGGAAGGGAGCTCCGATGCAACTGGGCATGATCGGCCTCGGCCGGATGGGCGCCAACCTCGTGCGCCGGCTGATGCGCCACGGCCACGAGTGCGTGGCCTACGACGTCAAGGCCGCGGCGGTGGCCGAGCTGGAGGCCGAGGGGGCGGTGGGGGCGACCTCGCTCGAGGACCTGGTGGGCAAGCTGGCTCCGCCCCGGGCGGTGTGGATCATGGTTCCGGCCGGCTACGTGGGCGACACGGTCGAGGCCCTCGCACCGCTCCTCGAGGAGGGCGACATCGTGCTCGACGGGGGGAACTCGTACTACCGGGAGGACATCCACCGGTCGGAGACGCTGGCCCGGTCGGGCATCCACTTCGTCGACGTGGGCACCAGCGGGGGCGTCTTCGGCCTGGAACGGGGCTTCTGCCTCATGATCGGAGGCGAGACCGACGTCGTCACCTCCCTCGACCCGATCTTCCGGGCCCTGGCCCCTGGTGTGGACGCCGCCCCGCGCACCGCCGGGGTGACGGGGGAGCCCACCATGCCCGAGTACGGCTACCTCCACTGCGGGCCGGCGGGCGCCGGCCACTTCGTGAAGATGGTCCACAACGGGATCGAGTACGGGATCATGGCCGCCTACGCCGAGGGGATGGCCATCCTCGACAAGGCCGACATCGGCGACCGTCCCCAGGCGTTCGACGCCGAGACCGCCCCCCTGTCCAACCCGGAGTACTACCGCTACGACATCGACGTGGCCGCCGTCGCCGAGGTGTGGCGGCGGGGCAGCGTGGTGGCCTCCTGGCTGCTCGACCTCACCGCGTCGGCCCTGGCCAAGGACCCCGAGCTGGAGAGCTTCGGGGGGCGCGTGTCCGACTCGGGCGAGGGCCGGTGGACGGCCATCGCCGCCATCGACCAGGGCGTCCCCGCTTACGTGCTCAGCGCCGCCCTGCACGAGCGGTTCAGCTCCCGCAACGAGGGACTCTTCGCGGGCAAGCTCCTGTCGGCCATGCGCAAGGAGTTCGGTGGCCACGACGAGCGGAAGATCACCTGACCCCGGCGTCGTGGCTTGCAACGCCAGGGCTGGTTCGCTAGCCAGGAACGATCATGACGACAACCGTCCGGCCTCATCGCGCCCCCGATCTGGGACGGATCCTCCGCCTGTGGGAGGAGCCTGCATCGTTCTACGCCGGCGACGGGCTGACCGTCGACCAGGCCGTCGACCTCATCGGCGCCGACTCCACCGTCACCCTCGTGGCCGAGGGAGAGGACGGCCAGATCCTGGGAGTGGCCGTCGGTGAGCTGGCCTCCGTCGTCGGTTGGATCACCAAGCTGGCCGTGTCCCCGAGCCTCGACGGCGACCGGGAAGGCGTCGTGCAGCTGCTGCTCGACGACCTGGAAGGCGAGCTGGCCGGCCGGGGGGCGCGCCGGCTGGCGGTGCTGGTGACCGAGGCCGAGAACCAGCCCGCGAGCCTGGAGAGGCGCGGCTACGAGCGGGCCGCCGACCTGGTCTACCTGGAGCGCAACCTGGCGGGGCCGCCCGAGGGCGCCGAGGCGGTGGCGCAGGCCGGCGGCCGGATGGTGTCGCCCGGGCTGTGGGAGAGCCTCAAGGGCATGGAGGTGGCCAAGGACGTCATCGAGCGGCGGGTGGTGCTACCCCTGTCCCGGCCCGACCTGGCCTCCCGCCACGCCGTCGACCCGCCCTCGGCCATCATGCTCTTCGGCCCCCCGGGCACGGGGAAGACCACGTTCGCCAAGGGCCTGGCCTCCCTCCTGGGCTGGCCGTTCGTCGAGATCCAGCCAGGTGAGCTGGCAGCCGACGGCCCGGACCGGCAGGCGCAGCGGCTGGCCCAGATGTTCGACCGGATCCTGGCCCTGCCCAACGCCGTCGTGTTCGTGGACGAGGTGGAGGAGATCGCCTCCATCCGGCACACGGCGCGCAAGGTCGGGCCGAGCGTCACCAACGAGTTCCTCAAGCAGGTCCCCCGCCTGCGCCAGAGCACGGGTCACCTGCTGGTCTGCGCCACCAACGCCGTCGGCCACCTCGACCCGGCCGTGCTCCGCCCCGGCCGCTTCGGCTTCGTGCTGCCCGTGGGCCCGCCCGACGAGGAGGCCCGGCGCGCGATCTGGGCCCGGTTCACCGGCGACATCACCGACGAGGACGTGCACCTCGACGAGCTGGTGGCCACCAGCGAGCGGTTCACCCCCGCCGACATCGAGTTCGCCGCCCGCAAGGCGGCTCAGGTGGCCTTCGAGCGGGAGCACTTCGAGAACGTCAGCCAGCGGGCCACCACCGCCGACTTCCTGGCCGCCATCGCCGCCACCCGGCCCACGGTCAGCGAGGAGATGGCCGAGAGCTTCCGGTCCGACGCCGAGACGTTCACCCGCCAGTAGGCCGTGGCCGACCCGACCCGCACGCCGGAGTGGCAGGCCCTGGCCGAGCATCACGCCGCCCTGAGCGACGTCCACCTGCGGCAGCTGTTCGCGTCCGACCCGGCCCGGGGCGAGACCATGGCCGCCACCGCCGGCGACCTGTACCTCGACTACTCGAAGAACCGGGCGACGGCGGAGACCGTGCGGCTGCTGGTGGCCCTGGCCGAACGAGCCGGTCTCAGGCAGCGGATCGACGCCATGTTCGCGGGCGAGGCCATCAACACCACCGAACGCCGCGCCGCCCTCCACGTGGCCCTGCGGGCCGCACCCGGCACGTCGATCGTTGTCGACGGAGCCGACGTGGTGCCGGGCGTCCACGACGTCCTGGGGCGGATGGCCACCTTCGCCGAGCAGGTGCGGTCGGGAAAGTGGCGCAGCTTCACCGGGCGGCGCATGGCCAACGTCATCAACATCGGGATCGGTGGGTCCGACCTGGGCCCGGCCATGGCCTACGAGGCGCTCAAGGACTTCAGCGACCGGGGGCTCACGGCCCGGTTCGTGTCCAACGTGGACGGGTCCGCGTTCTGGGAGGCGACTCGGGACCTCGACCCGGCCGAGACCCTCTTCGTGGTCTCGTCCAAGACGTTCACCACGATCGAGACGCTCACCAACGCCCACACCGCCCGGGAATGGCTGGTGGCGGCCCTCGGGGAGGACGCCGTCCGGCACCACTTCGTGGCGGTCTCCACCAACGCCCTCCAGGTGGCCGAGTTCGGCATCGACCCGGAGAACATGTTCGAGTTCTGGGACTGGGTGGGGGGCCGCTACTCCTACGACTCGGCCATCGGCCTGTCGCTCATGGTGGCCATCGGGCCGGACAACTTCACCGACATGCTGGCCGGCTTCCGCTCGATGGACGAGCATTTCCGCACCGCTCCGTTCGACCGCAACCTGCCCGTGCTGCTGGGCCTGCTCGGTCTCTGGTACCGCAACTTCTTCGGCCTCCAGACCTCCGCCGTCCTCCCCTACAACCAGGAGCTGGACCGCTTCCCGGCCTACCTCCAGCAGCTCGACATGGAGAGCAACGGGAAGTCGGTGACGTTCGACGGCGCACCGGTGACGTGGGACACCGGAGCGGTGGTCTGGGGAACGCCCGGCACCAACGGCCAGCACGCCTACTACCAGCTGCTTCACCAGGGCACCACCGTCGTCCCCTGCGACTTCGTGGGCTTCGTCGAGCCGAACCACCACGTCGGCGGGCACCACGACCTGCTGATGGCCAACTTCTTCGCCCAGACGGAGGCGCTGGCCTTCGGGAAGACGGAGGACGAGGTGGCGGCCGAGGGCGTGCCGCCCCACCAGCTTCCGCACCGGGTCTTCGCCGGCAACCGCCCCACCAACACGATCCTCGCCCCCCGGCTGACCCCGAACGTGCTGGGCCAGCTCGTCGCGCTCTACGAGCACAAGGTGTTCACCCAGGGGACGATCTGGCAGGTCAACTCCTTCGACCAGTGGGGGGTCGAGCTGGGCAAGGTGCTGGCCCACCGCATCCAGCCCGAGCTGACCGCCGCCGACGAGCCCGATCTGGCCCACGACAGCTCCACCAACGCCCTCATCCGCCGCTACCGCTCCGCCAGGCGGTCGAGCTCCGCGTAGCCCCGGGCCACCGCCTCGCGAAGCACCTCCCCCGACCACGGCCAGCGCTCGCCGTAGGCGGCCAGGGCCTCCTCCAAGGCGACCTCCCCGACCCACAGGTGCCGGATGGCTCGGGCCACCGCGGCCAGGTCACGCTGCTGGGCGGCCACGAAGGCCCGGTCGACCACCGCCCCGTGCCCCGGGACGACCCGGTCGCCGGGTTGTAGCAGCCCGAGCAGGCGGGCGGCCGTGGTGGGCCAGTCGAGGGGATGGCTGTCGTCGCCGAAGGCGGGCGGCCCGGACTCCTCCACCAGGTCCCCGGCGAACACAACGCCGGCCTCGGTGGCGACCACCACGAGGTCGCCGTCGGTGTGGCCCCGACCGAGGTGGCGCAGCTCGACGGTGCGGTCGCCCAGGTCGAGGGTGGTGCGGTCGGGGACGGGGAGGGCTGGCGGAGGGTCGAGGGTGGGATGGCCGCACGCCTCGGCGGGCGGCACGAAGGCGGGGTTGCCGGCCAGGTGGTCGAAGTGGCGGTGCGTGTTGACGACCCACCGGGGCGGGCGGCGGTCGAGCGCCCGCACGTCGTCGACCAGCCGGAGGCCCTCCTCGACGGTGGCCCGGGTGTCGATCACCACCACGCCGCTCCGTCCCACCACGACCCCGACCGACACGTCCCACGGGTCGTACCGCCGGCAGTAGACCCCGTCGCCCACCTCCAGCCACCCGTCCACGAAGGCCGAAGCTAAACGGTACGGTCGACCGTCCATGCTCTTCGGTGCGCAGGTCCGCCAGGCGGGCGGGCTGCTGGCCGCCCTGCGCCGGGCGGAGACGATGGGGGCGGAGGTCATGCAGGTCTTCGCCCAGAGCCCGCGCCAGTGGCGCTTCCCCGAGGCCAGCCCGGAGCGGGCCGCCGACCTGGGCGCAGCCTGGCCGGCCAGCGGCACGGTGCGGGCGGTGGTGTGCCACGCGCCCTACCTCGTGAACCTCGGTACGCCCGACGACGCGCTCTACGAGCGGTCGTGGCGGTGCCTGGTCGACAACCTGCGGGCGGTCGAGGCCATGGGCGCCCTGGGCCTGGTCGTGCATCTCGGCAGCCACCTGGGCGCCGGCCTCGACGCCTGCCTCGACCGGCTGGTCGACGGGCTGCGCAGGGCCCTAGACACCGGTGGCGGGCGCCTCCTCCTCGAGAACACCGCGGGGGCGGGCGGCACCATCGGCCGGTCGTTCGAGGAGCTGGCCCGGGTGTTGGAGCGGTCCGGGACCGACCCCCGGCTCGGCGTCTGCCTCGACACCCAGCACCTGTGGGCGTCGGGCGTGCCCTTCGGAACGCTGCCCGAGGCCGATCGCGTCGTAGGCGCCGTCGACGCCACCGTCGGCCTGGGCCGGCTGGCCTGCCTGCATGCCAACGACTCCAAGGTGCCGCTCGGCGCGGGGCGCGACCGCCACGAGAACCCGGGGGAGGGGGCGATCGGCGAGGACGGCTTCCGTGCCCTGCTCGGCCATCCCGACCTCCAGGGCCTGCCCGCGGTGCTGGAGGTGCCCGGGTTGGACGACAAGGGCCCCGGTGCCCGTGAGCTGGCCACCGTCCGCCGGCTGCACGCCGAGGGACTGGCCCTCAGAGCGCGCCGCTGAGGATCAGGCCGGCCGGGAGTCGAGCACCTCGACCACGAACCACAGCGGCTCGTTGGGACCGATGTTGGCGCCCGAGCCGGTGGCACCGTAGGCCTGGTCGGCGGGGATGCCGAGCAGGCGCTGGCCGCCGACCTGCATGCCGGGGATCCCGTCGGTCCAGCCCTTGATGACTCCAGTCAGGGAGAACGTGGCGGGCTGGCCCCGGCTGTAGGAGGAGTCGAAGATCTTGCCGGTGGAGCAGGCCACGCCGATGTAGTTCACCGTGACCGCGGCCCCCGGGGTCACGGTGGCGCCGGTGCCGGGCTTGAGGTCCTCCTTGACCAGCTCGGTCGGCGGAGGGCCGACCTTCACGGGCACCGCCGGCGCGCCCGACGGCAGCGGATCGGCCACGGGGACGCACGGCTTGCCGGCCGCCGACTCCGTGCCGGTGGCGTCGATCGAGGTCGTCGTGTTCTGCGAGGCGACGTCGGTGCCGTCGTCGTCGTCACCGGTCAGGGAGATGAGGAACGCGAGCAGGGCGACGCCGGCGACGGCGAGGACGCCCAGCGTGATACGTCGCCGCACCGCCCGGCGCCGGGCGGCCGCCCGCTCCGCCGCCAGCCGGGCCTGCCGTCCCGCCTTCTTCCGCTCGCGCTTGGGGGCTGCCATGGGCCAGGACCGTAGCAACCGGCGGATGGAGCAGGCGGTCGCCCGAGGGCTACCGGCGGACGGCCACGATGCGCCGGATCGGGTAGGCCAGGGTGACGCCCCCCGCCTCGACCCGCTCGCGCAGGCGGGCGGCGGCGTACCGGAGCCGGTGCTCGTCAGCCCCGGGCGAGTAGAACGACCGGACGACGAGGTCGGCGTCCTCGGCCCGCACCTGCCGCACGAACGACGTGCAGCGGTCGTCGCGCAGCTCGAAGCCGGCCTCCGGCAACCGCTCCGCCAGCTCGTCGAGCTGCGCCGGGTAGCCCACGCCCGCCTGCCCGAGGTCGGCGAGGATCTCCCGCAACCCGCCGGCGGCGGCGGACCGGTGGGGCACCGTGGCCACCAGCACGCCCCCCGGCCGAAGCACCCGTGCGACCTCGCCGAGCACCCGTTCGCCCGGGACCATCACCATGAGCGCCATCGAGACGGTGACCGCACCGGCCACGCCGGCGGCGACCGGGACGGCTGCCGCGTCGGCTCGCACCAGTGCCGCTCGCGGGCAGTCCCGGCGGGCCCGGGCCAGCTCGCCCGCCGACCGGTCGATCCCGACCACCCGGCCCGGGAGCCGCTGGGCCACGGCCCCGTTGCCGCAGGCCAGGTCGACCAGGAGGGCACCCCGCGGAACCGCCTCGACGAGCCAGTCGTAGAGGTTGCGACCGGCGTGGTCGACGGCGGGCGCCAGCACGTCGTCGGTGATGCCCGGGTTGGCGTCGTGGTAGCGGGCGACGTAGCCGCTCCACCCGTCGCCGGCGGTCACGCGTCGAGGACCGCCTCGAGCACCCGGCCCTTGAGGGCTACGAACCGCGGGTCGGACAGGGTCGCCCGGCTGCGGCCGGACGGCAGGTCGACGTCGAGCTCCTCGACCACGCGGGCGGGACGGTGCGTGAGCCGCACGAGGCGGTGGCCGAGCAGGAGCGCCTCCTCCACGTCGTGGGTGACGAGCACGGTGGCCGTCCCCCGCTCGGCCAGCAGCCCCACGAGCCATTCCTGCATGCGTAGGCGCGTCTGGGCGTCGAGCGCCCCGAACGGCTCGTCGAGCAGCAGGACGGGCGGCTCGTTGGCCAGGACCTGGGCGATGGCCGCCCGCTGGCGCATGCCGCCCGAGAGCTGGCGGGGCAGCAGGTCGCCCGAGCCGGCCAGCCCGGTGGCCACCAGGAGGCTGTCCACGACGGCGCCGGCGTCCACGCGCCCGAGCGCTCGGGGGCCCCACGCCAGGTTGTCCCGCAGGGTGAGCCAGGGGAAGAGCGTCGCCCCCTGCACGACCATGGGGCGGGCGGGGGACGGTCCCCGCACGGGCTTGCCCGCCTCGGTGACGCCCCCCGCGTCGGGCGGCTCCAACCCGGCCAGCACCCGCAGCAGGGTCGACTTCCCGCAGCCGCTGGGGCCGAGCACCGCCACCACCTCGCCGGAGGACACGTCGAGGTCGATCCCGGCGAAGACCTCTTCCGAGCCGTACCGCTTGCCCAGGCGGGTGGCGCACAGCGCCGGCGCGGCCACCGGAGGAACGCTCAGGCGTCGGCCCACCGGACGAACGGCCGGGCGGCCGACCGGAGCAGGTAGTCGGCGGCGAAGCCGATCAGGGCGAAGGTGACCATGCCCACGATGATCTGGTCGAGCCGGCCGACCTCACGCGCCGCGAACATCATCGCCCCGAGCCCCCGGGTCGCCCCCGTGAGCTCGCCCACGATGAGGCTCGTCCATCCGAGGGTGAGCCCCAGGCGCAGGCCGGTCACGATCCCGGGCAGCGCCGCCGGCAGGTACACGCGCCGGGCCAGGTCACGGCGAGGCGTGCCGAGCATGCGGGCGGTGTCGACGAGTTGGCGGGGCACGCGAGCGGTGGCGTCGGCGCTGGCGATGACGATCGGGGAGACCGCGCCCACGAACACGAGGTACCGGGCTGCGCCCTCGCCGATCCCGAACCAGACCAGGGCGATGGGCAACCAGGCGGTGATGGGGATCGACCGCAGGGCCTGGAACAGGGGGTCGACGGCGGCCGAGACCCAGCGCGACAGCCCCAGGCCCATCCCCAGCGGCAGGCCCACGGCCACGGCGATGGCGTAGGCCACCCCCCAGCGGCCCAGGCTGGCGCTCACGTGCTCGCCCGCCGAGCCCCGGAACGGCACGACCCCGGGCAGGGCGGTGCGCCGGTCGGCGAAGAGGAAGTCGCGGGCGCTGGAGACGATGTCCCATGGAGCGGGGAGCAGGCGGTCGGACAGGGCGCCGGCGGCGGCCGCCGCCCACCACACCGCGATCAACAGGGCGGGAACGCCGAGCCCCAGCACGAGCCGCCGCCACCCGGTGAACGGCGCCCGGCGGGCGTGGAGGCTCGCCGGCGGCAGGTCGGCGGCGAGATCGCGCCCGGCGGGCCCGTCGACGTCCTGCACCGTCATCGGGTCAGCTGGCGGGCTGGTAGTCCAGGAGCAGCAGATCGCCGATGCGAGGCTTGGACGGGATAATGCCCTGGGCCACCATGAGGTCGGCGGCGCCCTCGAACTGGCTGCGGCGGCGGTCGTCGAACCGCCACTCGGCCCCCACGTTCTCCAGGGCGGTCCGGTAGACCTCCTCGGGGTACTCGAACTGCTCGACGAGCAGCTTCCGCCACTCGGTCGGGTCGTTCACGCCCCGCGGGGTGAGCAGCTCGGCCGCGTCACGCTGCATCTTCGCCGCCGCTCGCAGGAGGTCGGGGTCGTTCAGGTTCTTGGGAGCGGCCCACATGAACGTGTTGACGTCGCCCGCGGGGGTGTCGTAGATGCCTGCCACCCGGACGCCCCGCCCCGACACGACGCTCTGCGTGCAGTTCGGCTCGGTCCCCACATAGGCATCGATGTCGCCTCGCTCGAGGGCAGGCCCGTGCTCGGCGAAACCCAGCGGCACGGCGGTGACGTCACGGTCGAGGCGCATGCCGGCCTTGTCGAGGGCGGCGGTGAGCAGCAGCGTCTGCACACCCGGAGGCGGCACACCCACCCGCTTGCCCCGCAGGTCGGGGATGGTGCGGACGCCGGAGTCGGTGCGGGCGATGATCCCCGCCCCCTGCCTGGAGCACATGCCGATGACCTTGGCCCCGATGTTGCCGCCCACGGCGTCGATGAGGGTGGTGAAGTAGCCCTGGAGGCCGAAGTCGAGGTCGCCGCTGGCCAGGCCCCGGGCCACGTCGCCCGCGCTGGTGACGACCTTCACCTCCACGTTCAGCCCGGGCGGGGCGAACTGCCGCCAGTACAGCGGCGACGAGGCGTGGTTGCGCGAGTAGACAGCGGTGGTGATCGTTCGCCCGCCGAAGTCCTTGGTCTCGGCGCCGCCCGCCGTGCTGGGCGACGACGACCCGTCGCCGTCGTCGCCGTCGTCGCCGCAGCCGGCCAGGACGACTCCCGCGGCGCCCGCCGCCGCCAGCCCCAGGAACCGGCGACGAGTGATGTCAGGTCCGTGCAACGACCCCTCCCATATCAAGATTGGTTGATGAGCGTAGCGGCTGGGTCGACCACCCGACGAGGAGAAGGGCAGCATGGGGACGTGAACGAGTCGACCGACGTCCTCATCGTGGGCGGGGGCTTCGGAGGGGCCTTCGCGGCCCACGCCATCGACCGGCTGCTGGGCGGGCGGAGCGTGCGGACGACGGTCGTCGCGCCCGACAACTTCCTGCTGTTCTCCCCCCTCCTGGCGGAGGCTGCGTCGGGCACGATCGAGCCCCGCCACGCCGTCATCCCCCTCCGCGAGCTGCTGCGCCACACCGAGCTGGTCGCAGGCGTGGTCGAGTCGATCGACGTGGTGCAGGGGCACGCCACGGTGCGTACCGCCGCCGGCGAACGCCGGGTGATCGGCTACCGCACCCTGGTGCTCGCCCCTGGTTCGGTGCCCGCCACCTTCCCCATCCCCGGTCTGCTGGAGCACGCCGTCGGCTTCAAGACCCTGGCCGACGCCATCTGGCTCCGTAACCGGGTGCTCAACCAGCTCGAGGTGGCCGGCGGCCAGCCCCGGGGCGACCGGCGCCGCCAGATGCTCACCTTCACCTTCGTCGGAGGCGGCTACGCGGGGGTGGAGGCCCTGGCCGAGCTGCGTTCGCTGGTGGCCGACGCCCTGCGCCGGTACCCGACGCTCGCCCCCGCCGACTTCCGATGGGTGCTGGTGGAAGCCCAGGACCGCCTGCTGCCCGGCCTGGACGCCCGCCTGGCCGCCTACACCGAGCGCCAGCTCCGCCGCCTGGGCGTCGAGCTGCACCTGGACACCCGCATGGAGAGCTGCGTCGACAACCAGGTCGTGCTGGGCGGCGACAAGGTCGAGCCCTACGTGTCCGACACCATCGTGTGGACGGCCGGCCAGCGCCCGTCACCCCTGGTGGCCGGCCTGGGCCTCGACGTCGACGACCGGGGCCGCGTTCTCGTCGACGACCACCTTCGCGTGCTGGGCCATCCCGACATCTACGCAGTCGGGGACAGCGCGGCCGTCCCCGACCCCGACGGAGGGCTTTGCCCGGCAACTGCCCAGCACGCCCTGCGCCAAGGGCGCCTGTGCGGCCGGAACGTGGCCGCCGACCACGGCGTGGGCTCCGCCGCCCCGTTCACCTACCGGAACCGGGGGCTGGCGGTGACCCTGGGCCGGGGCGAGGGGACGGCCCAGGTCAAGCGGTTCACGTTCACCGGCTGGCCGGCGTGGTGGATGGGACGGTCGTACCACCTCTACATGACGCCGGGCACGAGCCGCCGGGCCCGCATCGTGAGCGACTGGACCCTCAGCCTGCTGTTCGCCCGGGACGTGGCCCAGCTCGGCTCTCTCGGCCGCCCCACCCCCCTCGGCGGCCAGCCCTAGCCTCCCCGGCCGGCGGGCAGCTCGAAGGCATCCGCCAGCAGCTCGTAGGAGCGGCGGCGGGCGGCGAGGTCGTGGCACACCGTCACGACGATCAGCTCGCCGGCCTCCAAGTCGGCCGCCATCCCGGTCAGCTCCTCCCGCACCCGGACCGGGGCCCCGACGACCATGCCCGCCCGGGCCTGCTCCGCCCGAGCCCGCTCCACGGCCGGGGCGGCGGCGACCGCGGCGGCGGCCTGCTCGGGCGGGAGGAGCGGTCCCCGCCCCGCCCCTTCCGGACCTGACCGCCACGCCGTCGCCGACGTGGCCAGCCGTTCCGCCTCGCCGTCGGTCTCGGCGCACACCGCCGCCACCGCCACGGCCACGTCGGGCCGGCTGCGCCGGTCGGACGGGGTGAACCCCTTCCGGTAGGACCGCACGATCTGGGGGCCGAAGGCGGAGGTGATGAAGTGGGCGAAGGCGAACGGCAGCCCGAGGTAGGCGGCCGCGCCGGCGCCGTTGCTGCTCGACCCCAGGACCCACACGTCGGGACCTGTCGGCGTGGCGGGCGGTTCTGGAAAGGCCCGCACGCCGGTGAAGGGATGGTCCGCCTCCAGGCTGCCGTCGAGGAAGCCCAGGAGGTCGACCAGCTTCTGGCCGAAGTGCTCGTCCCCCACGGCGCCGGGCCGGTACTGGAGGGCGGCCTCGGTCACCGGGTCGGTCCCCGCCGCCCGGCCCACCCCGAGGTCGATGCGGCCGGGATGGAGGGCGTCGAGCAACCGGAAGTTCTCGGCCACCTTCAGCGGGCTGTAATGGGGCAGCAGGACGCCCCCCGAGCCGACCCGGATGCGCGCCGTCCGGGCCGCCACCGCGGCGACGAGCACCTCCGGGCTCACTCCCGCCAGCGAAGAGGCGTTGTGGTGCTCGGCCAGCCAGTAACGGCGGTAGCCCAGCCCCTCCGCCACCCGGGCGAGCTCCAGGGTCGCCGCCAGTGACTCGGCCGGGGCCATGCCCGCCGGCACCGGGCACTGGTCGAGGACGCTCAAGGCCACGTCGGGGGGCATGGCCGGGGATTGTCTCCCGCCCGAGCGCGGTACGGATAGGGTCAGATCCGGGCTGGACCGACACGACGGAAGGGCGGAATGGTTACGACGAAGGCAATGCGCAAGGCCGCGGGCGCCCTCGCACTGGCGGCGGCGGCCATGGTGGGTACGGGGACGATGCCGGCGGCGGCCTACGGCCACGTGGACACCGAGGACTGGTTGAGCGACCTCCAGCCCGACACCACCCAGCCCACCGACGGCGCGTGGGCCCGGGTGATCGCCATCCCCCTGGGCGACAGCACCCGCTTCATCCTGATCGTGGGCGGCCTCGACCCCGAAGCGGCCGGCACCACGCTGGGCGCCCACATCCACGTGGGCCCGTGCGTCGAGGGCAACGGCGCCGCCGCCGGCCCGCACTACAACACGACCGGTGGGACCACGCCTGCGGACCCCGAGCACGAGGTGTGGCTCGACTTCAGGATCCGCGGCGGCGGCTTCGCCGTGAGCCGCACCACCGTTCCCTTCGTCATCGAGTCGGGGGACGCGCAATCGCTGGTCATCCACGCCATGGAGACCGAGGAAGGCACCGGCGCGGCCGGCGCCCGCTGGGCCTGCCTCCCCGTCGAGTTCTGACCCCCAAGTCTTCCGGCGTCGAATGCACCTCGGGGGCGCGTCCGGCGCCGGAGAACGGTCGGGTCAGCCCACCGTGAAGTCGGTCAGCATCCCTCGCACCAGGTGCGGCTCGGCGTCGGCCCGCACCGGCTGGCCGAAGGCGTCGATCCCGCCCACGGGCAGGAAGCAGGCCATGGCGTAGCGGCCGGGGGCCAGCCGCTCGGCCAGCGTGTAGGTCATGTCGTCCCCCGGGGCGGCGAAGGCCAGCTGCCCGACGCGGCGGTAGCCGTCGGGTGGGGTGGTGACCGACAGGGCGAGCACGGCCTCCGCCTTGGTGACCTCGGCGGGCACGGCGAACAGCGACAGCTCGTGGGCCTCCTGGCCCGCGCCCACGAACCGCAGCGCGACGTCCCCTGCCGCCAGGGCGGCGGCGTCGACCTCGTAGGCGTACTCCACGGCCCGGACCTCCACCACCGGCGCACCCTCGGGGGGCGGGGTCGGCCCCAGGAAGCGGAACCCGTCGAGCAGCCACCGCCCGTCGCGGCGCACCAGGTCGTAACGCATGCGGTACAGGCCGATCTCGACACGGGCGTCGAGGGTCGACTGGGCGCGGCCGTCGACCACGTCGGTCTTCACGAAGGCCCGGATCTCGGACTGCTCCCCGCCCAACCGCGACCGGCCCGACTCGAGATCGGCCCGTGAGCCGGCGTCGTACGAGCGCAGGCCGTCGTCGGTCCACAGGTCGAGGAAGCGCTCGACGTCGGCGGTGTTCTCGGCGTCGACGCCGGCCTGGACCGCCTGCTCGACCGCCCGCACCTCGGTCGCCCGCTCCCCGCCCCCCTCGTTGCACGCCACCAGGGTGGCGGCCACGAGGGCGAGGGTCAGAACTCCCCTTCGTGGCACTCGCACTGGCAGCCGATGCCCGACTCCTCGCCGAAGGCGTTGCCCCACCCGAACCGGCAGGCGTCGTGATCGCCCCGGCTGCACGCGCCGCTGATGGGCCGTAGGGCGACGGCCGCCGTCCCGGCCCCCGCCGCCACCACGGCGATCAGGGCCGATGTCAGCAGGCGGCTGCGGGCCTTGGCCGGGCAGTCCTGCGCGGGCAGGACCAGGCCGATCGTGGTCTCGTCGGACTCCGGCTTGCCGCCGAACAGCGGGGCCTTGCAGTCGACTCCCTCGGTGAACTGGAAGGGCAGCAGCGTCCACGCCGCGGCCAGCAGGATCACCACCAGCATGATGAAGGGCGTGACCTTCTGGGCCTTCGTCACGCCGCACTCCCTATGGGCACGTCAGTCTTCCTCCCCGTGGACCCTGCTTGGCGCGGCGCGAGCGGCTGCGGAATCGTAGAGGCCGTCAGGACCGTCGGGCCAACAGAGCCTCGGCGATCTGGACGGCGTTGAGGGCGGCCCCCTTGCGGAGGTTGTCGCCGGAGACGAAGAGGGCCAACCCGTTCCGCCCCCCCGGATCGGTGCGGATACGGCCGACGTAGGACGGGTCACGCCCGGCCGCCTCCAGCGGGGTGGGGACCTCGGCCAGCACCACGCCGGGGGCGCCGTCGAGCAGCCGCCGGGCCTGGTCCGGGCTCAGGGGCCGCTCGAACTCCACGTTGAGGGCGAGGGAATGGCCGGTGAAGACCGGCACCCGCACGCACGTGCACGAGACCGCCAGGTCGGGCAGCTCGAGGATCTTGCGGCTCTCGTTGCGGAACTTCTGCTCCTCGTCGGTCTCCGCCAGCCCGTCGTCGACGAGGCTCCCGGCCAAGGGGAGGACGTTGAAGGCCACGGGGGCCGCGAACTTCTCGGGCGGCGGGAAGTCGACAGCCCGCCCGTCGTGGGCCAGGTCGGCGGCCCGGTCGCCGACCTTGCGCACCTGCTCGTCGAGCTCGGCGATGCCCTTCACGCCCCCGCCCGAGACCGACTGGTACGTGCTCACGACGATGCGGCGCAGGCCGGCGGCGTCGTGCAGGGGCTTGAGCACGGGCATGGCGACCATCGTCGTGCAGTTCGGGTTGGCGACGATGCCCTTGGGGATCGACTCGAGGGCGTGGGCGTTCACCTCCGGCACCACCAGCGGCACGTCGGGGTCCATGCGCCAGGCCGACGAGTTGTCGATCACGATCGGCCCGTCGGCCGCCACCTTCTGGGCCAGGGCCCGCGAAGTGGTGGCGCCGGCCGAGAACAGGGCGAGATCGAGGCTCTTGTAGTCGGCCGTGGCCGCGTCCTCCACCGTCACCTCGCCCCCCGCCCAGGCCAGCTTGCGCCCGGCCGAGCGGGCCGAGGCGAACAGCCGCAGCTGGGAGACGGGGAACCGGCGCTCGGCCAGGATCGACCGCATGACGCCGCCCACCAGCCCGGTGGCGCCCACGATGCCGACGTTGAGGCCCTCCATGGCCATCACGGTACCGGCTCGGCGTCCAGATCGAAGGCGGAATGCAGCGCCCGCACACCGTCCTCCACCCGGTCGGCCCGCACCACGCAGCTGATCCGGATGGACGACGTCGAGATCATCTCGATGTTGACACCCGAGTCGGCCAGCGTCTCGAACATCTTGGCGGCCACGCCCGGATGCGTCTTCATCCCCGCCCCCACCAGGCTGATGCGGGCGATGTCGGCGTCGTGGGTGACGCCCGACGCTCCCATCTCGGCGCCCACCACCTCGGTCACCTTGAGCCCGGTGGGCAGGTCGGCCATGGGCATCGTGAAGGAGATGTCGGTGCTGCCGCCCACCGAGATGTTCTGGACGATCATGTCGACGTTCACCCCCTCGTCGGCGAGAGCCCGGAACAGCCGGGCGGCGATGCCCGGACGGTCGGGCACGGACAGGATCGTCACCTTGGCCTCGGACGTGTCGTGGGTGACGGCCGAGATGATCGCTTGCTCCATGGCGGCCTCCTCGCGTACCCACGTGCCCGGCTCCCAGCTGAAGCTGGAGCGCACGTGGAGGGCGACGTTGTGGTTGCGGGCGAACTCCACCGAGCGCAGGGCGAGCACGCGCCCGCCGGTCGCCGACATCTCCAGCATCTCCTCGTAGGACACGACGGGCAGGAGGCGGGCGGTGGGCACGACGCGGGGGTCGGCGGAGAAGACGCCGGCCACGTCGGTGTAGATCTCGCAGGCGTCGGCTCCGAGTGCCGAGGCCAGGGCCACCGCGGTGGTGTCGGAGCCGCCCCGGCCCAGGGTGGTGATGTTGCGGTCGAGGGACATGCCCTGGAAGCCGGCGACCACGACGATCTGGCCGGCGGCCAGCCCCTCGCGCAGGCGGTCTGCCCTCACCTCGAGGATCTTGGCCCGCCCGTGGGCCGAGTCGGTGAGGATCCCGGCCTGGCTGCCGGTGAACGAGGTGGCGATCACGCCCAGCTCGTCGATGGCGATGCACAGCAGAGACATCGAGATGCGCTCGCCTGCCGTGACGAGCATGTCCATCTCCCGGGCCGGCGGCACCAGGGACAGGTCGTGGGCCAAGCGGATGAGCTCGTCGGTGGTCTTGCCCATGGCGCTCACCACCACCACCACGTCGTTGCCGGCCTGGCGCGTGCGTACGACGTGCTCGGCGACGGCTCGGATGCGTTCGGGGCCGTCGACGGACGTGCCCCCGAACTTCTGGACGATCAGGCTCACGGACGACTTCCGGGGCAGCTGGCGGGCCGGTCCAAGGTACACGCGACGGTTTGGCCGCCTTTTGGGGTTGCTAGCGTGGCCCGGCACCACCGTGCGCCGGCCGCAGGCGCAGCGGCGGCCCGCCCCGGAGGAGAGACGACGTGGCCCAGAAGCGCCCCTCGCAGCGCCAGCGCGACCACCTGGCGCGCCAGGCCGCCCTGCGGGCGCGGCAGCGGCAGGAGCAGCGCAAGAAGCTCGGCGTGGTCGTGGTCACGGCCGTGCTGTTGATCCTGGGGGTGAGCGCCTTCGTGTCGGGAGGTGGGGGCGGCACCACCGACGTGGCCAGCACCGGCACCACGGCGGCGGGAGCCCGGGCCCGGCCCGCGGTGCTGACCCCTCCGCCGCCGGGCGCCACCGTCACCGGTGACACCCCGTGCCCGAAGGCGGACGGCACGTCGGAGCGCACGACCACCTTCGCCAAGCCGCCGCCCATGTGCATCAACCCGTCGCGCACCTACACGGCCGAGGTCACCACCACCAAGGGGCAGTTCACGATCACCCTCGATGCCCGGGCCGCGCCCAACACGGTGAACAACTTCGTGGTGCTGGCCCGCTACAAGTTCTACGAGGGCATCCCGTTCCACCGCGCCGTCCCCGGCTTCGTCATCCAGGGCGGCGACCCCCTGGCCACGGGCACGGGCGGCCCGGGCTACCGCTTCAACGACGAGCTGCCCCCGGCGGGGTCCTACAAGATCGGGTCCGTGGCCATGGCCAACTCGGGGCCCAACACCAACGGCAGCCAGTTCTTCATCGTCACCGGCGAGTCGGGAGCGGTCCTCCAGCCCAACTACTCGCTGTTCGGCACGGTGACCGACGGCATGGACACCGTCAAGTCCATCGAGGCGGTGGGGTCACCGGAGACGCCCACCGACCCCAACGGCGGCAAGCCGACGCAGCAGGTGACGATCCTGTCGATCACGATCAAGGAGAGCTGACCGTGGCCAGCGAGTGTCCCGAGCCCGACGGCTCGAGCCCCCAGAAGCGCCGGTTCAAGGCGCCACCGCCCATGTGCATCGACCCGGCCAAGCGCTACACGGCCACCATGGTCACCACCAAGGGGACGATGACGATCTCGCTCGACCCCGCCGCCGCGCCCAAGACGGTGAACAACTTCGTGTTCCTCTCCCGGTACCACTACTACGACGGGATCTTCTTCCACCGGGTCATCCCCGGCTTCGTGCTCCAGGGCGGCGACCCCGACGGCAACGGCCGGGGCGGCCCCGGCTACCGCTTCGAGGACGAGCTACCCCGGCCCGGCCGCTACGAGCTGGGCTCGCTGGCCATGGCCAACGCCGGCCCCAACACCAACGGCAGCCAGTTCTTCGTCATCAGCGGCCCCGCCGGCATGCGGCTCCCCCCGCAGTACTCCTTGTTCGGCAAGGTGGTCTCCGGCCTCGACGTGGTGGCCGCCATCGACGCCATCGGCACCCCTGGCGCGGGCACACCCAGGGAGAAGGTCTTCATCGAGTCGGTGACGATCGCCGAGTCAGAGGACTGAATCGTTTTGGGGCGTCTCAAGCACCTCAGACGTGGTTGAGACGCCCCAAAAGGAGTGAGGGGGTCAGGGGAGGACGTCGAGCCCGGCCTCGTGGCCGTCACACCAGACGACGACCTGGCCGGCGCCCTCGACCGACCACTTCCCCTCGGGGCTGCGGAGCAGGGCGGTCTGCTCGTCGATGGCCACCACCGCCAGGCCGGCGGGCGCCAACTTGATCGTGCGCCGGGCCTTCTCGGGCGACCAGGTGTCGTGGTGGGGGATCACCGCGACCTGCGAGACCAGGCCCAGGCCGAGCGTGAACGCCCCGCCGCGCGGGTCGACCATGGGGTCGCACAGGACCATGGCCCCGGCCGACGACCCGGCCAGCACCATGCCGCCGTCCCACGCCGACACCAGGGCCTGCCACAGCTTGGAGTCCTTCAGCACCGACCGCAGGTGCATGGGCGACCCGCCCGCCAGGTAGACGAACCGGGCCTCCCGCACCGCCGTGCAGTTGGCCTCGTCCTCCGCGTCGCGGCGGTTGAGGACCATGAGGCCCCGGGCCTTGGCCCCCAGCTTCTCGAAGTAGCCCACGGCCCAGTCGACGGCCCGCTCGGGGTGCTCGTAGGCGGCGGCGGTGGGCAGGACCAGCACCTCGGCGTCGCCGCTGGCCTCGAGCAGCGCCCGGTCGAAGGAACACCCGTCCCGCCACTCGCCCCCGCCCACCAGGGCCAACCACCCGCTCATGGCCGGGAAGGATGCGTCGGGAGGCCGTGCCGCCGCCAGTCGGCGGACTGGTCGCCCCACTCGCGGCCTGCCCACCGCCACGGGCTCGGGCGCGCCGGCTCCGGTCCCTCGGCCAGCACGACGTCGAGGGCGGCCGTCACGGCCGCGACCTGCTCGGGCGTGGCCGGGCCACCCCCGACGACCTCGACGGGTCTAGAGGGGGACGTTGCCATGCTTGCGGCGGGGTCGGCCCTCACGCTTGCTTCGCAGCATGGTCAGGCCCCGGATGAGCAGCGGCCGGGTCTCGGCCGGGTCGATCACGTCGTCGACGTAGCCCCGCTCCGCGGCCACGTAGGGGTTGGCGTACTGCTCGGTGTACTTCTTGACCAGCTCGGCCCGGCGGGCGTCCTGGTCGCCGGCCTGCTCGATCTCCCGCCGGTACAGGATCTCCACTGCGCCATGGGGGCCCATGACGGCCAGCTCGGCCGTCGGCCAGGCGAAGGCCAGGTCGGCCCCGATCGACTTGGAGTTCATCACCACATAGGCCCCCCCGTAGGCCTTGCGGGTGACGACCTGGATACGAGGGACCGTGGCTTCGCAGAAGGCGTAGAGCAGCTTGGCCCCGTGGCGGATGATCCCGCCGTACTCCTGGTCGGTGCCGGGCAGGAAGCCGGGCACGTCCACGAAGGTGACCAGGGGGATGCCGAAGGCGTCACACGTGCGCACGAAGCGGGCGCCCTTCTCCGAAGAGTCGATGTCGAGCACCCCCGCCAGCACCCGGGGCTGGTTCGCCACGACGCCCACGGGGTGGCCGTCGAGGCGGGCGAACCCGCACACCAGGTTGCGGGCCCAGTCGGCGGCGTACTCCACCAGCTGGCCGTCGTCGACCACGGTGCGGACGACCTCGGCCATGTCGTAGGGCTGGTTGCTGGTGGCCGGAACGAGACCGGCCAGCTCCGGCGTGGTGCGGGCCGGGTCGTCGGTCGGCTCCACCCGAGGCGGCTCCTCGCCGCTGTTGGACGGGAAGAACGACAGGACGGCCTTGACGTGGTCGAGGCACGCGCGGTCGTCAGGGGCGACGAAGTGCGCCACCCCCGAGCGGCTGGCGTGGGTCGTGGCGCCGCCCAGCTCCTGGAGGGTGACCTCCTCGCCGGTGACCGTCCGAACGACGTCGGGGCCGGTGATGAACATGTAGGAGGTGTCCTCCACCATGAACACCAGGTCGGTCATGGCCGGGCTGTAGACGGCCCCGCCGGCGCACGGGCCCATGACCGCGCTGATCTGGGGGATGACGCCGGAGGCGGCGGCGTTGCGGTAGAAGATCCCGCCGTAGCCCACCAGGGAGACCACGCCCTCCTGGATGCGGGCCCCCGCCCCGTCGTTCAGGCCGATGAACGGGGCGCCCACCCGCACGGCCATGTCCATGACCTTCTGCACCTTCTCGGCGAACACCTCGCCGAGGGAGCCGCCGAAGACGGTGAAGTCCTGGGAGAAGAGGAACACCTGGCGGCCGTCCATCGTGCCCTGGCCGGTGACGACGCCGTCGGTGTAGGGCCGGCTGTCCAGCCCGACCCCTTCCGCCCGGTGGCGGGCCAGCAGGTCGAACTCCACAAAGGTGCCGGGGTCGAGGAGGTACTCGACCCGCTCCCGGGCCGTCATCTTGCCGCGGGCGTGCTGGCGCTCGACGGCCGACGCCGAGCCGGCGTGGAGCGCCGCCTCCTTGCGACGGCGGAGGTCGGCGGCCAGGTCCTTCCCCGGTTCCAAGGCGGCTCAGGTTAGGTGGCGCGAGCCTCGGCAGCCGCTCCGACCCGTTCGACGAGCCGCCACGCCCGGATGTCGCGGGCCATGTCACCGAGGGCCTCGGTCGGGCCCGTCCAGCGAAGGCGGTCGACGTCGTCGAGGACGGGGGCGTCGGCCCGGAGGGTGGCAAGGTCCCGGAACAGGTAGGCCTGCTCACGCTGCTCGACCAGCGTGGCGGCGAGCCGGTCCCGTCCCCGGACCTGGACGTCCCAGCGGAAGCCGAACTCGGGGATGTCCTCCAGGTGGCGGTAGCGGGCCAGGACGGCGCTGGCCGCCACCTTGCCCCACCCCGGCAGGCCCGGGTAGCCGTCGGCGGAGTCCCCCACCAGCCCCAGCCAGTCCGGGATCGACTCCGGGTCGACGCCGTACTTGGCGCGGACGCCCGCCTCGTCGGTGGTGATGTTCTGGCGGCGGTCGACCTGCACCACGCGCGTCCCCTCCACGCACTGGGCCAGGTCCTTGTCCGGCGTCATGACGAAGACCTGCTCGACCCGGGGGTCGTCCTTGGCCACCCGGGCCGCGGCGGCCAGGGCGTCGTCCGCCTCCAGCTCTACCATGGGGAAGACGACGACGCCCATGGCGCTCAGCGCCTCCTCCAGCAGCGCGAACTGGTTGAGGAGCACCTCGGGCATGCCTGCGCTCGACTTGTAACCCGGCCACTTGTCGTTGCGGAACGACTCGATCACGTGGTCGGTGGCCACGCCGACGTGGGTGGCCCCGTCCTCGAGCAGCGTCAACACGCTCCAGAGAACGCCCCGGGTGGCAGCGAAGTCCGTGTCGTCGCGCTGGGCCGCAGGCACGCCGTAGTGGTGGCGGAACAGCTCGTAGGTGCCGTCGACGAGGTGGACCTTCATCCTTTCCGCAGACTAGGGGCCGAGCTTCAACGGCGATTACGCGCCGTTTACCGCCGGATTACCCGCCCGTCCGTACTGTTCGTGTCGGAGGCATCATCGGTGCCGGAGAAGGAGGGTGGGCAGTGAGTGGAACGTGGGGTGCCGTCATGGGGGGACGGACCTGGCGGGCCGTCGTGGCCGGGGTCGCCCTGGGCGGCGTGATGGCGGCCTGCGGCGGGGACGGCGGCGGCGGCGAGGCCCGCACCCGGGCAGAGCCCACGGCCGGCAGCTGGACCCCGTGGATCCTCTCGTCGGGAGGCGAGATCCCGGTGCCTGCCCCACCCGCCAAGGGGTCCGACCGGGCCGACGCCGACCTCGACGAGGTCAAGCGGCTGGCCGGGGGGCGCACGCCGGCCACGATGGAGACGATCAACAGGTTCAGCGGGCCCACGCCGACCGATCCGTGGATGGACCAGCTGCACGAGTTCATCGCCAAGAGCGAGAAGAACCCGCCGCTGGCGTCCCGGAACGCGGGCCTGGTGAGCGTGGCCATGTACGACGCGGTGATCGCCGCGTACCACTGGAAGTACCGCTACGACGTGGACCCCCCCAGCGGTGTCGACACGGCCGTGCCCACCAGCGCCGACCCGTCCTACCCGTCGGAGCACGCGGCCATGGCCGGGGCCGCGTCCAAGGTGCTCGCCTACCTGTACCCCAACGAGGCCGCCCTCCGGCTCGACGAGATGGCCGAGGAGGCGGCGGACTCCCGGGTCCAGGCCGGCACCAACACCCGCAGCGACGTGGAGGCGGGGCTCGAACTGGGCCGGGCCGTGGCCGAGAAGGTGATCGCCTACGGCAAGGCCGACGGGTCGGACAAGCCCTGGGACGGTCGCCGTCCCCCGGGCATCGGTGTCGGCGGGCGCTTCTGGGCGCCGCCGCCGGGCTCGGTGGCGAATCCGGTGGCCCCCAACGCAGGCACCTGGAAGACGTTCACCCTCAGCCGGCCCGACCAGTTCCGGCCGCCGCCGCCGCCCGCCTACAACTCGGCCGAGTACCGGGCGTCGGCCCAGAAGCTCATCGACATGAAGAACAACCTGACGCCCGAGCAATCGGCCATCGCCAAGTACTGGGAGGGCGCCGAGGGGACCAAACTGCCGGCCGGCATCGTGAACGACACCTACCTCCCCGACATACGCGAGAAGGTCACCACCGGTGATGCCAGCCAGCGCTGGACCGTCCCCCGGGTGGCCCGGGCGGTGGCTCTGCTCAACGTCGCCATGTCCGACGGTGGCATCTCGGTGTGGGAAGCGAAGTACGTCTACTGGTACCCGCGCCCGGTCAACGGCATCCGTGACACCGGCATCGACCGCACCTGGGAGCCTCACCTGCCCACGCCCCTGTTCCCCGCCTACCCGTCGGGAAGCGCCGGTTACGCAGGGGCAGCCGAAGCGGTGATGAGCTACCTCATCCCCGAGAAGGCCGACCTGTTCAGGCAGCGGGCCGAGGAGCAGGCGATCTCCCGCCAGTACGCGGGGATCCACTGGGACTTCGACTCCGTAAGCATCGAAGGCGGCCGGGCCATCGGCGGCCTGGTCGTGGAGCGGGCCAAGCAGGACGGCGCCGACCGCCCGGCGTAACCCGCAGCGCCGCAGAAGGGCTCAGGCGCACACCGCCCACCGTGCGCTTGAGCCCTTCTGCGCGTGTGGCTAACCCTCCTGGACCAGCTCGATCAAGGTGCCGAACGCGCCGGCGGGGTGCAGGAAGGCGACGGTGGTGCCGCGGCTCCCGGGCCGCGGCTGGGCGTCGACGGCCCGGGCCCCCGCCGCTACCGCCTCGGCCAGGGCGGCGGCGCAGTCGTCCACCCGGTAGGCGACGTGGTGCAGCCCCTCGCCCCGCCGGTCGAGGAACCGGGCCACGGTCGAATCGGGCCGGGTGGGGCTGAGAAGCTGCACGTAGGACTCGCCGGTGCGGATCAGCACCTCCTCGATCCCGTCGTGGTCCACCCGCTCGCGGTGAACGGCCTCGGCCCCGAATGTGCGCCGGTACCACTCCACCGCCGCGTCGAGGTCGCGCACCGCCACCGCCACGTGGTCGACCTGGGTCAGCCGGTTGGTCACGGTGGGCCAGTGTCCTCCCCGCCCGGGCCGGCGGCAAGGTCGTAGACCGACCGCCAGCCGCGTGGCCCCACGAGCAGCACGTCGAGCAGGTCGACCCCGGCGGCCTCGCAGCGGGGTGCCAGGCCGCTCAGGCCCTCGGCGTCCCGTCTCGGCAGGTAGCTCCCGAGGCGCTCCCGCACGATGGCCAGCACGATGCTGCGGACGCCCCCCGGCTCGGCCACGCCGAGGACGAAGTCGACCACCCTGGGCAGGGCGGCCGCGGGCGCGCCCTCCACGGCCAGGGCGAGCAACAGCTGGTGGGACCGGTCGCACAGCAGCGCGACCAGCGCCGGGCCCGCGGCGGGCGGGGACGACGCCCGGACGATGGCCGCGGCATGGGACGGCCCGGCGACGACCGGCTCGTCGCCGCCGGTGCCGGAGGGATCATGGGTGGTGCAGCGTGGCCGCACGGCTTCCTCCCTGAGGTCACGAAGAACGCCAGGGGGAAGCGACGGTGCGAAGGCTACCCCAGGGGTGTGACGGTCACTCCCCCGCGGGGTGGGCGTACGTGCCGAACACGTCCAGCCAGTCGGCGATGGCGTAGTACTTCTCCTGGCCGGTGCCGAGGGTGATGCTGGACTGGAGGCAGGAGTCGGCCTCGTCGGAGGGCAACATCCCGATCGAGCGGCCCATCCCCGCGCACACGACGTTCCAGGTGTCGACGTCGTCCAGGTCCTGCTCGGAGAAGACGGTCCGCACCGAGCCGAAGTGCTTGGTGGACAGGTTCATGTCGAACTGGGTGCAGCGGATGGGTACGGGTTCCCCCGGGCAGTCGGCGGCCAGGATGTCGTTGTCCCGGCACACGGAGATCACCCCGTCGGCCACCGCGCACGACGGGTCGTCGAGCTGCACGTACCCGAAGGCGGGGAGGTCGAGGTTGTAGTTCGTCCGCACGTAGTTCATCCACGCCACCCACCGCTGGACCTGGGGCGCGAACTGATCGTCGCCCGTCTTGTCGGCGACGATCACCACCCGGCACGGCCCTTCTATGCACGTTGGGTAGTAGGGGCTGACGCCCCAATGGGGGTTCTCCGAGGTCTGGGCCACGGCCGCCACGTTGGCCAGGGGCACGATCACCGCCGTCGCCGCCATGCCCACCGCCAACATGGCACCTGCGAGACGTCTGCTGGAACTCATGCCGCTCCTCTCGTCCGCGTCAGCCTTCGAGCTCCCGCCGGCCCTCGAGCGCCCGACCGAGAGTCAGCTCGTCAGCGTACTCAAGGTCCCCCCCGACGGGGAGACCGCTGGCGATGCGGGTCGCCCGCACCCCGAGGGGCTTCAGCAGCCGCGCCAGGTACATGGCGGTGGCCTCGCCCTCGATGGTGGGGTTGGTGCACAGGATGACCTCCTGCACGCCCTCCGGCTCCAGCCGGACCAGCAGCTCCTTGACCCTGAGCTGCTCCGGACCGATCCCCTCGATGGGGCTGATGGCGCCCAGCAGCACGTGGTAACGGCCGCGGAACTCCTGGGTCTTCTCGACGGCGACGACGTCGCGGGGTTCCTCGACCACGCAGACGAGCGCGGGATCGCGGCGGTCGTCGAGGCAGATGGCGCACTCCTCGCCCTCGGCCACGTTGAAGCACCGCCGGCAGAAGCCGACCCGCTGCTTGGCCTCGCTGATCGCCCGGGCCAGCCGCTCGGCGTCCTCGACGGGCACCTTCAGCAGGTGGAAGGCGATGCGCTGAGCCGACTTGGGACCGACACCAGGGAGACGGCCCAGCTCGTCGATGAGCGTCTGGACGGGGCCGGCGTACACCCGGGCGGTCGCGCGCTGGAGGCCGGCCGGGTCAGCCCAGCAGGCCCCGGCCCAGCGGGCCGAGGTCGACGCTGCCCATGGCCTGGTCGGACAGCTCGGTGACGCGGGCCACCGCGTCGCGCACGGCGGCCAGCACGAGGTCCTCGAGCATGGGGATGTCGTCGGGGTCGACGACCGAGGGGTCGATGCTGACGCCCAGGAACTCCATGCTCCCCGTGACCCGCACCTTCACCATGCCGCCGCCGGACTGGCCCTCAACCTCGGCCTCGGCCGCCGAGGCCCGGGCCTGCAGGATCTGCTCCTGCATCGCCTGGGCCTGCTTGAGCAGCGCCCCCAGATCGGGCGCCCCACCCTGTCCGCTAGCGGCCATCCGGCTCCTCCACGACCTCGGCGCCCTCGAAGACCTGGAGGACGTGCTCGAGGGGCGAGGCTACCGCTCCCGCTGGGGCGTCGGTGAGCTCGTCCCATGCCACGCTCTCCTCTTCGGGAGGAGGTTCCGGAGGCGGAGGACCCGCGGGTGCGGGCGGTCGCGGCGCCTCCGCACCGTCCACGACCAGCCGCAGCCGGACGCGCCTGCCGAAGTGGGCGGAGAGGGCCTCCTCGACGTCGGCCACCACCTCCTGGCACCGGTCGCGGTGGAACTGGTCGGGCAGGGCGAAGAGTGCCGTGTCGCCCTCGACACCGGCGAACCGGCCGGCCCGGAACCGGGCCCGGGCCCGCTGGGGCAGCCGGCCGATGACCGTGTCGCCCCAGGCGAGGGTCAGCTCCTCCCGGGATGGGAAAGGCCGGTCGGCACCGGCCGCCGGCGCCGGAGCCGGGGCCGGCTGGGGCCGGGCGCGAGGTGGCGGCGTGGGCGCCGGGTTCGGCGCCGGTTGGGCGGGGCGGGCAGGGCGCACCCCGCCCAGGGCCTTGCGCGCCGCGGCCGTGGGGGACGGGGCCGCGGCCGCCGCGGCGGGTGCGACCGGTGCGGCGGCGGGCGCTGCCGGTGCAGGGGTGGGCGGGCCTGGTTCGGCGGGCGTCGCACGGTGACCGCCGGCGACGGCCCGCTCAAGGCGCTCGAGGCGCTCCACCAGGGACTCGGGCGTGGTGTCCAGCTCGGGCCGGCAGAGGCGCACCAGGGCGACCTCCAGCAGCACCCGGGGATCGGGCGCCTCCCGCATGTCGACCAGCGACTGCCCGAGCACCTCCATGGCCCGCACCGCGGCGGGACGGCCCAGCCGGCGGCCCTGGCCCTCGACCCGGTCGAGATCCTCGTCGGGGAGGCCGACCAGGTTGCGGTCGATGGTGGCCAGGAAGGCGTGCCGAAGCTGCTCGAGGAGCTCCCGGGTGAGCTGGCGGGGGTCGTGGCCCGTGCCGCACCGCTCGGCCACGGTGACGAGGGCCGCCGCCACGTCGTGCTCGCACAGCGCCTCGACCAGGTCGTCGGCGCCCGGGCCCTCGTGCTCGATGCCCCCCGCCGCCGCCACCTGGTCGAGGGCGGAGAGCGCGTCTCGCGCCGACCCCGAGCCCCGCCGGGCCACCAGCTCGATGGCCTCGGGCGCGACCTCGAGGCCGGCGTCGTCGGCCACCCACCGGAGGTGGTCGACCAGCACGCGGGCGGGCAGGAGCCGGAACTCGAAGGGCTGGGTGCGGCTCTGGACGGTCGGCAGCACCTTCTGGGGCTCAGTCGTGGCGAGCACGAACACCACGTGGGGCGGGGGGCTCTCGAGGGTCTTGAGCAGGGCGTTCGCCGCCTCGGTGGTGAGCATGTGGACCTCGTCCACGATGTAGACCTTCCAGCGGCCGGGCGTGGCGAGCGAGACCCGCCCGATGAGGTCGCGCATGGCGTCGATGCCCCGGTTGGAGGCGGCGTCCATCTCCACCACGTCGAGCGAGCGACCCTCGGTGATGGCCACGCACGACTCGCACACGCCGCACGGCTCCCCGTCGGTCATGTCGGGGCAGTTCAGGGCCTTGGCCAGGATGCGGGCGGTGGACGTCTTCCCCGTGCCCCGGGGGCCGCTGAAGAGGTAGGCGTGGGACACCCGGCCCTCGCGCACCGCATTGGTGAGCGTGCGGGTGACGTGCTCCTGGCCCCTGACCTCCCCGAACCGCTGCGGGCGGTAGCGCCGGTAGAGCGACTGGTAGGCCATCGCACCGGAGGCTACCGGTGGCGGTGCGACACCGGATCCGGGGCCCGCATCTGCCGCCGGCGGCTGCGACCGCCGCCGCTCGGTGTAGCGGCCAGGCTGGACTGCGGCACACGAACCGGTCCGCTGAGAGCTGCTGCCTTCCGGCCCTGACTCGGTTCACGGGAGCCCGTTGCGCAGGACCCGGCCGCTACACGGAGCGGCGGACGACCGTCGGGATCAGGATAGCCTGGGATCCTCCGGGAGGGATGCGGGAGCGGCCGAACCGGCACGCCTGGAGAGCGTGTAGGGGGCAACCCCTCGTGGGTTCAAATCCCACTCCCTCCGCCATCGCCGACGAGCGGGGCCCCGCCTCCGGGGCCCCCGGCGTTAGGTTCCCGCCCGTGGACGACGAGACCGCCATGGGTGTGGCCCTCGAGGAAGCCGCCGCCGCCGTGGACCACGGGGACGTGCCTGTGGGAGCGGTGGCGCTTGTCGACGGGACGGTGGTGGCGAGCCGTCACAACGAGCGGGAGCGGGCAGGCGACCCCACCGCCCACGCCGAGCTGCTGGCCCTGCGCGACGCGGCTGAGGCCGTCGGCGGCTGGCGGCTGGCGGCCGTCACCCTCGTCGTCACCCTTGAGCCGTGCCCCATGTGCGCCGGGGCGCTGGTCGCGGCGCGCGTCGGCCGGGTCGTCTTCGGGGCCTACGACCCCAAGGCGGGAGCGTGCGGCTCGCTCTACAACCTGTGCGCCGACCCGCGCCTCAACCACGAGGTCGCCGTGACGGGCGGGGTGCGGTCTGAGGAGTCCGCAGCCCTTCTGGCCGCTTTCTTCACCGGGCGCCGCGACCGCTAGAAGACGACCGTGATCGAGCCTTGTTCGGCGGCCGCCCGGCCGCCCTGCGGCCGAAGCGAGGATCGGCCGTCGTCTAGCCTCGTGTCGATTCGGAGGGATGCGAGAGCGGCCGAATCGGACGGTCTCGAAAACCGTTGTGGGTCCTGCCCACCGTGGGTTCGAATCCCACTCCCTCCGCGGTGCTGGGCGGCCAGGACGGCGTGCCCGATCGCCGTGTCATATCGTCCCTCTAGCCTCGCCTCATGCGCGTGTGGCGGGGGGCGATCCAACGACGTCGCCGCACCGCCCGGCTCGCGAGCGGGAGCCGAGCCGCCACCTATGCCCGGCAGCAGGCGTGGGACCGGATCGGGCGTTACCTGCGGAAGGACTGGCGTTTCGTCGCCGGGGTGATCGCACTGCCGCCCTGTGCGGTCGTACCGGTGACCGTTCACCAATACGAGGGACCGGCACGATGGTTCATTGTCGGGTTCAGCGTGGCCTCGGGGTTGTGGGCGGCCGCCATGGTGACCGTGCTCTTCAGCGGAGCGGCCGGGACGATCATGGGCGTGCTCGCCGAGAGCTGGACGGCCGACACCTTCCGGGAGCTGTCCAAGCCTGGGTGGCGCGTGGTGAACGGGGTGAGGCTCCGCCGCCAGGCCGACATCGACCACGTTGCAGTGGGACCCGCGGGCATCCTGGTGGTCGAGACGAAATGGACGTCTGTCCGCTCCTCCCTCCGCGCTCCATCGGCGGAGCTGGCGCGCAGCCTGGAGCGTTGGATCAAGCAGGTGACCGGCAACGCATCGGACCTCCGCCAAGCACTTCAACCGAGACGTGCGCGATGCACCCGTGCGGGCGGTCCGCCGGCGCTGTCGCCTGGAAACGCCCGCGACTAAGGGCTATGGCAGTCGGCTGGCTTGCCGCGACGGGAATGGTCCTGGTGCTCGTCGTGGGAGCGCTCGCAGCGGACGCACTCGCCGTAGCGAAGGCGTGACGCGCGGCAGCAGCGGCACGGCGCGAGCCGCTACCGGCGCGCGCTGGCCGTCGTCCAGCCTCTCCCGCTTCCCCCCTGTCGAGGTCCCCGCCGACCCCGCTGGATCTGCGCTACTTGTTGTTGAAGCCCATAACCACCGCGATCACCGCTCCCACGACGATCATCAGGAGGGCAGAAAGGATGGCGGCACCAGCACTGAAGGCGATCACGGGCGGAAATGTAGCCCCGTCGTCCACAGGCGGCCAGTGCCACGCTCGATCGCCTCCGCAGCCGACCGTCGGTCGGTACGCTCGACCCACGAACGGCACGATGCAGGCGGACATCGGGGTTGGTGCTCGGCGTGAACGGCGCGGCCGCAGGGCCCGGCGGGCGCCCGTCGTCACCTTCCTGGCCGCTGCCCTGGTGCTCAGCGGGTGCGGATCGGGGGACGGGGGCAGCGGAGCGGCCGACGACCCGCTGGCCGCGCCCACAGCCGGGCTGGACGCGTGCCCGGCCGAGGGGCACGTCGACCAGTTCGGCGTCCGGGGCCTCAACCGGGACGAGATCGCCCGCCTCCCCGACACCTACACGTTCCTGCGGGTACAGCCGGACGGCTGCTCGCCGGTGCGGTTCAACCCGTGCGAACCCGTCCACTTCCTCCAGAACGCAGCCGATGCGCCCCCCTTCGCGGCCGAGAACGTCCGGGAGGCGTTCCGCCGGTTGGGCCGGGCGACGGGCATCGAGTTCGTGGACGACGGGCTGACCGACGAGTCCGTCCGCACCTCGGCCGTGGTGCCCGAGCGCTACGGGCCGAAGTGGGCGCCCATCCTGATCGTCTGGGAGCACTTCCCCCCCGAGCAGACGACGGGTGAGGCGCAGATCCTGGGCAACACGGTCGTGTACCGGGAGCAGGACGTGGTCGTCTCCGGACGCCTCCGGTTCAACGTCGACGCCTACAACGACGAGTTCACCAAGCGACCCATCGAAGCCGGGTTCGGGCCGCCCGCCGGCAGCGGCGAGGGCCCGATCGGCCGCCAGAACATCCAGTGGGGCCGCATCGTCCTCCACGAGCTGGCCCACCTTGCCGGCCTGGGCCACACCCGGGACCTGGGGTCGCTCATGTACCCCGACGCGGCACAGCACACCAGCCGTCCCGCCGACTTCATGGCGCCCGACCTGGCCGGTCTGCGCCACCTCGGGCGGGAGGCGGGCTGCGTGGCCACGCCGCCCGTTCCCGGCGGGAATTGACGCCGGCTGACCGCCGGCGCCCCGGCTACAGCCGCTGGTGGACGGCCTTGGCCAGGGCCACGGCCTGGTTCCGCAGCACGGCCTGGTCCTTCTCGCCGGTGACCCCGACCACGACCACCGAGTTCTCCCAGCAGGTGACGAGGGTGCCCTGGAGCAGCAGGGCCAGCGGCTGCCACACCCAGAGGCCGGACGTGCCGACGTTGTCGACGGGGGCGTGGTTGGCCTCCTTGGGCTGGCTGTTGCGCTGGCTCTCACACGCCTGGGCGACCCGGCCCGGAGCGGGTCGGACGACGGTGAGATGGACGCTGGTGCCCCGGTCGACGGCAGTGCCCCACGAACAGAAGGTCTCCGCTCCCGCTCCGGCCCGCACCGTGTTGCCCACGACCTGCCCGACCTCGGCGGCGGTGATCGTGCCGCAGGCGGTGGTGGTGTCGACCGGCCCGGAGGGCGGTGGCAGGGAGGTGACGACCTCCGGGGCGTCGGGCCCCGCCCCACCGGGGGCCCCCACCGTCAGCTCGGCGTCGCCGCCGTCCGAGGAGCAACCGGCGACCAGCAGGCCCCCGATCACCACCGCTGCGCCAGCCCTGCGCACCCTGGTCATCGCCGACTCACAGTAGGCCAGCCGCCACGTCCAGAGTTTGCAGCCATCACCCGGCGGGAACCCTCAGGAGGCACGCAACACTTCGCAGAACCCTTTCCGAAGGAGGCAGGGGAACAATGATCGGTTTCATCCTCGGGCTCATCATCGTCGGCCTTATCGCCGGCGCACTCGCCCGTCTGCTCGTACCCGGCCGCGACCCCATGGGGATCGGCGCCACCATCGTGCTGGGCATCGTGGGCTCGTTCCTCGGTGGCTTCCTGGCCGACGTGCTGTTCCGCAGCGCCTCGGAGGACCGGGGTTTCGGGCCGGCCGGCCTCATCGGCTCCATCATCGGTGCGGTCATCGCGCTGCTGATCTACAACGCCGTCACGCGCCGCCGCGCCGTCGGCGTCTAGACGGCAGGCGCGGTCCTCAGACCACGAGAGGCGCCGGAGCAGGGCGGTCCACGCCGCCTGGCTCCGGCGCCTCCGCGTCCGAGGCGGGAACCGGTAGCCGACCCTCGATGGTCGTCCCCCCGCCCACCGCCGAGCGGATGGCGAGCGAGCCGCCCAGCGCCTCCACCCGGTCGGACATGTTCTGGCAGCCGGCGCCCTTCTTCATGGTCTCGACGTCGAACCCGCATCCGTCGTCGCTCACGGTGAAGGCCAGCTCACCGGGTGCCGAGGTGAGCCGCACCACGACGGTGGACGCCCCGGCGTGCTTGGTGGCGTTCTGGAACGCCTCCAGGCAGCAGAAGTAGACGGCCGCCTCGACCTCCTGGGGATAGCGGCCCAGCCCCTCCGCCTCCACGACCAGGCTGAACGGCACCCGGGTGGCCTGGCCCCGGAGGGCCATGGCCAGCCCCTCGGCGGCCAGCAGGGGCGGGTAGATGCCCCGGGCGAGCTCCCGCAGCGTCTCGACCGCGTCGCCTGCCTGCTCGCGGATCTGGGCCAGGATGTCGTCGACGGGCTGCCCGCTGGCCGCCACCTGCTCGGCCAGGCTGGCCATGACCTTGAGCGCGACGAGCTGCTGCTGGGCCCCGTCGTGGAGGTTGCGCTCCAGCCGACGCCGGGCCTCGTCCTGGCTGGCCACCAGCCGCTGGCGGGAGGCCTTCAGATCCTCCAGCCGGGCCAGCAGCTCGGCGTTGAGGCGGACGTTGCGCAGGACCAGCCCGGCCTGCGCCGCCGCGTCGGCCAGCAGCTTCTCCTCGGTCGGCGTGAGCGCCTCCCCTGCCGGCTTGGCGACCACGAGAGCGCCCAGGCGCTCCTCGTGGTGGCAGACGGGGATGGACAGCGTTGCCCCGGGGATGGCGGGCAGCTCGCCGCCCGGCGCCAGCGGGATCGGCCGCCGAGAGGCCGCCGCCTCGCTCTCCGTGGGCCAGGCCGCGGCCAGGCGGACCTCGGATCCGACGACCAGCCAGATCTCGGCGCGGGCGGCGACGGTTCCCTCGGCCAGGGCCCGCGCCATGTGGGCGAGCAGCTCGTCGGTGGCCAGCACCTCGCCCATTCGGGCCGCCATCCGGGAGAGGACCTCGTAGGGCGTGGCCCGATTGCCGTAGACCAGCCGGTTGGCGAGGCGATCCACCCGGTCCTTCACCGGCTGGAAGGCCACCGCCACCACCCCGGTGGCCAGGATCGACAGCCACAGGTTCCCGCCCTGGGAACCGATGGCGCCGCCGAGGACCACGACGACTCCCACGTAGACGGCGGTCACGAAGCCGGCCAGGATCCCGTAGAGCAGGGCCCGGCTGATGACCCGCTCGATGTTCCACAGCCGGTAGCGCAGGATGCCCACGAACAGGGCCACGGGGATCAGGGCGAACACCGGCTGGAACACCCGGAACACGCCCACCGGCACCACGTCCAGCGGCCGGCCCTGGTACTGCTCGAACGCGGTGGCCTGCACCTGGCGGCTCAGCACGAACAAGCCGACGAGGACGGCCGGCACCAGCGCCCAGAACAGCAGGCGGGCCTGCTGGCGCTCGATGGGCTCGGGCGATCGCCGGGACCGGTAGGCCTGGCCGGCGACGCCGATGACCGGCGTGAGCAGGCCGAAGTACATGACCAGTGCGACCGTTCGGCTGGTGCCCGTCACCCGGAAGGCGAGCACGGCGGTCGCCGCGATCAGCGGCAGGTAGAGCATGCCGCTGGCCCACGCCGGCCAGCGGGGCACGAGCTTGCCGTCGGGGAACAGGAGGAGGGCGAAGATGTAGGCCACCGCCGCGGTCAGCTGGAAGCCGTGGTGCAGCGGCTCGACGATGCCGGTCGTGTCCATGGCCTCGTAGACCCCGTAGGCCTGGAGGTTGAACACGGCCGCGGTGCCGACCATGCCTACGGCCAGCAGGAGCGCGGTGCGGTCACGGGGGCGCAGCCACACGAGGAAGCCGGCCAGCCCCAGGTTGAACAGGCTGAACACGTAGTCGAGGGCCAGGGAGCCGGCCGGCTCCGTCCGGTGGGCGGCGTCCGCCATGGCCTCGGCCAACCGGCCCCACAGGGTCGCACCGAGCCCGATCTCGTGGAGCCGCTCGTGCAGCGACGGCGACCCGTTGGCCACCGCGGCGACCACCCCGAGGGCGAGGACGGCGGCGGCCATGGCCGTGTAGACCACGACGAAGGCGAGGCCGGCGGCCTGGCCGGGGCTCAGGCGGAGCTTGCGGAGGACGGTCATTCGACGCGATCGGTGCGGGGAGGCACCAGCCTCCTAGGAAACCACGACCTCGCCGACCATGCGGGGGTGCACCAGGCAGGCGTAGCGGTACCGGCCTGCCCGCTCGAACGTCAGGCTGTACGTGCCCTCGTAGAGCAGGCCCGACGAGATGAAGCCCGAACCGCCCCACCGGCCGGCGTCGATCGCCGGGGGTGGTGCGCCGGGCGCCTGCTGGGCCAGGGTGATGCCCGGGCCCCCGACGGCCTCGTAGGCCTGGGGGTTGAACGTCACGAACCCGTCGGGGGCGAGAATGAACTGCGGGAAGTACGGCGGCACGTCGAAGCTCACGGTGTGGGGGCCGACGAACGACCAGGTCACCTTCTCGCCCACCTTGGCCCGGATCGTCGCGGGCACGAACTCGTTGATCATCGCCATGTCCTCCCCGCCCGGGAGGTAGCCGGCCAGGTGCCCGGGTACCGGCTCGCCCTGGTACGTCGCCCGCCCCTCCTTGGCGTCCTCGAAGGCGGTGCGGAGGGGGTCGGCGAGGCGTCGCAGCTCCTCCCGCCCCCTGCGGTCGACGGCCGACTGTGACGGCACCCGTTCACCCTTGGGGTGGACGACGATCTCGCCCGACTGGAGGGGGCCGTGGTAGTTGCAGTAGTAGGTGTACGTGCCGGGCGCGATGTCGTCTGAGAGCTTCACCCGGTAGGTGTTGCCGCCGGTGCCCTCGTAGGGGATGAGGCCGCTGCTGTAGTACGACTGGCGGCCGGTGAACTCGGGCTGGGGGCGCTGGGGGCAGGCGGTGTCCTGCTCGTGTGGCGGGGCGCCCTCGTCCAGGTAGCACGGCTGGCCGGCGGACTGGTTGACCCGGAAGTTCTCCCCCAGCAGGTAGGGCAGCACGGCCAACGCCGGCTCCAGCTCGGGGGGCGGCTCGTCGGGGACGTTGCCGGAGCGGATGATCTCCCGCACCGGCTTGATGGCCGTGTCAACCAGCGTGCCCATGGTCACGCTGTGAGGCTCGCCGGTCCACACCTGGCGGAAGTCGATGGTGTCGCCGGGGCGGACGTCGACCACCTGGGGGAAGTAGGCCAGCATCGACGCCGCGAACTCGTCGAAGTCGGCGTCGACCCGCACCGTCCGGGAGATCGGCTGCGAGTAGTCCTCAGGCGACGAGCAGCTCCATGCGACCGTGGCAAGCACGAGCGCGACCAACAGCGTCCCCAGCCGTCGCATGGATCCATGTTCCCATGAAGGAGGGACTAACGGGCCGGCGCCAGCAGACCCGTGCCCAGCGCGAGCTCGACCGCCCACGCCCACAACCGGCTGATGGGAGGGGCGATACCCGTGGGCGAGACCCGGGCGGGACAGCCGTGGGTCACCCAGGTGGGGTCGACCGAGTCGATCCGGGGCGTGTGGGGCTTGCCGCCGACCAGCAGGTCGTGGCGGAAGTCGACGGCGCGGGGGCGGTCGCCGGACCGCTGCACCTCGAAGTGCCCCGCCTCGAACCACTGGGGGCCTCCGGGCCGCTCCGGCGGGGCGAGGAGGGAGTGGTAGGCGAGGATCACGTGATCGAGGTTGTAGGCGGCCAGCCGGTAGGCGGGGCGGGTGCTGCGGGCCATCACCTCGGCCTTCTCCTCGGGGCCCAACCCCCCCTCGGCGTCGAGCAGGCGGTTCATGACCTCGACGAGCTGCACCGACACCCCGGTGCCGAAGTGGAGGCCCCCGTAGATGAAGCTGAGGCCGTCCCGCATGCGGGCCTTGGAGGCAGGCCCCGCCCCCACCCGGAACAGGGCGAGCAGCGACTCCAGCCGCTCGACCATCCAGGCCGTCTCGTAGCGGCGGACCTCGCCGAACTCCTGGTCGAGGTGGAAGACCATGGTGTCCACGTAGGCCTTGCCCAGGGTGTAGAAGCTGTCGACCGACCCTTCCTCGACGGTGTGGGGCGAGGCCAGCACCATCCGCCAGTCGGTGTGGCCGGAGCGCACGAGGCCGTAGGGGGGCCGCTCCACCCGGTCGCGGTACGCCCGCTCGACCGCCCCTTCGGCCAGGATCGACGAGATGGCGTACAGCTCGATGCGCAGCCCCTCCAGCAGGGCGTGGCGCTTGGCCGGAGGCATGCCCGCCAGGGCGTCGACCGTCGGCAGGTGGCCGACCACCCGCTGGCCCTTCTTGGTGAGCTGGCGGGCCTTCACCGAGAGCCGGCTGCCGACCGACTCCTCGACGGGCTCGTCGACCGGCTCCTCGGTCGGTCCTTCGACCGGCGCCGGCTCAGGGCTGGCTGAGGTCACGCCCGAACGGTAACCGGCCCGCGAACCCCGGTCCGCAGGACGACGGGCGAGCGTAGATTCTCCCCTGCATGGCCAGCAGCTTCGGGCACCTGTTCCGCATGACCACCTTCGGCGAGTCGCACGGAGGCGGGGTCGGCGTAGTGGTCGACGGGTGCCCACCCCGCCTGCCGCTCACCGTCGAGGAGGTGCAGCGCGACCTCGACCGCCGGCGTCCGGGGCAGAGCCGTCTCACCACCCAGCGCCAGGAGGACGACCGGGCCGAGATCCTCTCCGGGCTGTTCGAGGGGCACACGCTGGGTACGCCCATCGCCGTCCTGGTCCGCAACAAGGATGCCCGCCCCGCCGCCTACGAGGACATGAAGGACCTCTACCGGCCCTCCCACGCCGACTACACGACCGAGGCCAAGTACGGCATCCGCAACTGGCAGGGGGGCGGTCGGGCCAGCGCCCGAGAGACCGTGGGAAGGGTGGCGGCCGGTGCGGTGGCCCGCAAGCTCCTGCACGTGGCGGCCGGCATCGAGGTGGTGGGCTGGGTGCACAGCGTGCACGGCATCGACGCCACCGTCGACCGGGACACCGTCCAGGCCGCCGACGTGGAGGCCAACGACGTCCGCTGCCCCGACCCGGCCGCGGCCGAGAAGATGATGGCGGCCATCGCCGACGCCCGCCGCCGGGGTGACTCCCTGGGCGGCGTGGTGGCCTGCATCGCCCGGAGGGTGCCCGCCGGGCTGGGCGAGCCGGTGTTCGACAAGCTCGAGGCCGACCTGGCCCGGGCCATGCTGTCGATCCCCGCGGCCAAGGGCTTCTCCATCGGCAGCGGCTTCGACGGCACCCGGCTCACGGGACTGGAACACAACGACCCGTTCGTCCCCGACGGCAAGGGCGGCGTCACCACCGCCTCCAACCGGTCCGGAGGGGTGCAGGGCGGGATCAGCAACGGCCAGCCCGTCGTCCTCGACGTCGCCTTCAAGCCGACCGCCACCATCTCCCGGTCCCAGGCCACCGTCGACCGTGCCGGCAACCCGGTCGAGCTCAAGGCCGGAGGCCGCCACGATCCCTGCGTGCTGCCCCGGGCGGTGCCGATCGTGGAGGCCATGGTCTGCCTGGTGCTGGCCGACCACTGGCTGCGCCAGCGGGCGGTCGACGTGCTCCCGGCCGGCCCGGGTCGTTGACGGGCGGATGAGGGGGTTCTCCCCCCGGGGCATGGGCGGGGGGTTTCACGACCACCACCACCTGTGGAGCCGCGACCCCGACTTCGTCGCCGGCGCCAAGCTCGACCGTCTCGTGCTGCGCCGGGTGTGGGCCTTCGCCCGGCCCTACCGCACCATGCTGGGCGGCTACGTCGCGACGATCCTCGTCTCGGCCGTCATCACGATCCTGCCGCCCCTCGTCTTCCGGGCCATCATCGACCACCACGCCATCCCCCGGCGCGACCTGGCCGGCCTCAACAAGCTGGCCCTTCTGGCCATCGGCCTGGCCCTCACCGACCTCGTCCTCAACCTGTTCCAGCGGTGGTGGGCGGCCCGGATCGGCGAGGGCCTGATCTTCGACCTCCGTTCCGCCCTCTACGCCCACGTGAACCGCATGCCGCTGGCGTTCTTCACCCGCACGCAGACGGGCGCTCTGCTCAGCCGCCTGAACGGAGACGTGCAGGGCGCCCAGCGGGCGTTCACCACGACCCTCGGCAGCGTCGTGCAGAACGTCCTCACGGTGGTCGTGACCCTCGCCGTCATGCTGCGGCTGGAGTGGCGGCTGACGCTGCTGACGCTCGCCGTGGTGCCCCTCTTCGTCATCCCCGCCAAGCGCGTCGGGCGGCTGCTCCAGCGGCTGACCAAGGAGTCGTTCAACCTGTCGGCGGCCATGAACGCCAACATGACGGAGCGGTTCAACGTCTCCGGCGCCCTGCTGGTCAAGCTCTTCGGCCATCCCGACCGGGAGGCGGCCGAGTTCGGGGAGAAGGCAGGCCGGGTGCGGGACATCGGGATCCGCACCGCCGTCCTGGGACGGGTCTTCTTCGCCTCCCTCGGCATGCTCGCCGCGGTGGGGACGGTGCTCGTCTACTGGCTCGGCGCCCGACTGGTGATCCAGGGCGCCCTGAGCGTCGGCACGTTGACCGCCCTCGCCCTCTACGCGGCGCGCCTGTACGCCCCGCTCACGCAGCTGACCAACGCCCAGGTCGACGTCATGACGGCCTTCGTGTCGTTCGAGCGGGTGTTCGAGGTGCTCGACGCCCGCCCCGCCATCGAGGACTCGCCCGGTTGCTACGACCTGATCGACCCGACCGGCCGCATCGAGTTCGACAACGTCTGGTTCCGTTACCCCGCGCCCTCGACCGTGTCCATCGCCTCCCTGGAGGCCGACGTGGCCGCGCCCCTCTCCGAGGAACCCTCGGGGCTGATCCTCCGCGGGGTGACGTTCACCGCCGAGCCGGGCCAGATGGTGGCCCTCGTCGGCCCGACCGGGGCTGGCAAGACCACGTTGTGCAGCCTCGTCCCCCGCCTCTACGACGTGACGTCGGGGGCGGTGCGCATCGACGGCCACGACGTGCGTGACCTCACCCATCTCACCCTCGCCGCCGCCATCGGCATGGTGACGCAGGACCCGCACCTCTTCCACGACACGATCCGGGTCAACCTCCGCTACGCCGGCCCCGAGGCCACCGACGACGAGATCGAGACCGCCTGCCGGGCCGCGCGCATCCACGACCTCATCGCCGGCCTGCCCGACGGCTACGACACCGTCGTGGGCGAGCGGGGCTACCGCCTGTCAGGCGGGGAGAAGCAGCGGCTGGCGCTGGCCCGGGTGCTGCTCAAGGGCCCTGCCATCGTGATCCTGGACGAGGCCACCGCCCACCTCGACTCCGAGACCGAGCTGCTCGTGCAGCAGGCCCTGGCCGAGGCGCTGGAGGGCCGCACGTCGCTCGTGATCGCCCACCGCCTCTCGACCATCCAGGCGGCCGACCTGATCCTCGTCATGGACGAGGGGCGGATCGTCGAGCGCGGCACCCACGAGGAGCTGCTCGACCACAACGGGTTGTACCGGGAGCTCTACCTCACCCAGTACGCCCGTCCGACCGCCACCTCTGCGGGCCCGTAGCCGTCTCGAGCCGGGGGTCCGTGCGGTCGTCGTCGGTACGGCCGTCGCCGTCCCGGTCGGTGTCGCCGTTCATGACCACCTGGCGCGTGGGGGCGTCACCGTCGACGCGCCGGGTGCGCCCGGGCGTCGCGGCCCGGACCCGCTCGAACGCCCCGGTGCGGCGCTCGTCGGCATCCGCAGCCCGGCGCTCGGCCTCGGCGGCCCGGCGCTCGGCGTCCTGGAGGGCCTCGGCCTCGGCGCCGACACGGGGGTCGAGGGCACGGGTCAGGAGCTTGGCGTGCCAGCGCTCGCCCAGCGAGCCGCCGAGGAGGCTGCCCACCAGCATGGCGGCCAAGGACGCGAGCCCGGCCACGGTGGCGATGTCGCCCCACTCGGAGGCGGTGGTGGGGACGCCCAGCTCGCGAAGGTTGGAGGCGGCCACTTCGGCGCCGCCCAGCTGGCGGGCCAGGGCGGCCGCGGCGGCGACGAGGACCACGCCGAGCAGGAACACGCCGGCGCCGTGGAGGGCGCCCGAGCGCCGGGCCATCCGGCCGGCCACGTACCCGCCGAACAGGTAGGAGAGGAACAGCAGCCCGGCCACCACCAGGCCGCCGGCCACGCCGAGGTCACGCCACTGCGACGAGACGTCGATGTCGACGTTGGCGGCTTCGACCACCCCCACGGTGACCCCCGCCAGCACGGCGAACGCGCCGTACGCGCTCAGCACGCCGGCCACGATGCTCAGCAACGACAGGCGGTTGTACCCGGCGTCCGCCACCAGGGCGTTGCGGTCCCGCCGGGTTTCGATCTCCGCTCGGGTAGCCATGGGGTCCTCCTGGGGTACGAAGCGGTGCTTCCTTGCACTGGATTTGTGCCCAGGAGGTGCGGCCGGTATGCCCCTAGGGGGTCGGAGCGCCGTCCACCCCGTCGATGTCCTCGCCCACCTCCGAGGACTCGCTGTCCATGAGCTCGGTTTCGAGCCCCTCCCGCTCCAGGACCTCTTCCTCCTTCTGCTGCGCGGTCTCTGCGGCCTGCTCAGCCGGGTCGTCGGGCGCCATCGGGGCCTCTCCTTGCGTGGGACGGATGTGAGCTCCGAACCGACCCTGCCGTACGATCGCCGGGGATGCAAGCGCCCCGCATCACGCCCGCCGCCTACCGCCGCCTGACCCTGGTTGCGGCCCTCCTGCTGGCGTTCATCATCGTCACCGGCGGCGCCGTCCGGGTCACCGGCTCGGGGCTCGGCTGCCCTGACTGGCCCACGTGCGACAACAGCCGGGTCGTGGCGCCCCTCGAGTTCCACGCCATGGTGGAGTTCGTCAACCGGACCATCACCGGCCTCGTCTCCCTGGCGGTGATCCTGGCCGTGCTCGGGGCGGTGTTCCGCGCTCCGCGCCGGCGGGACCTCACGTGGCTCTCGATCGGGCTGGTCGCAGGTGTGATCGCCCAGATCCTCCTGGGCGGCCTGACCGTGCTGTGGGAGCTCAAGCCCCAGATCGTCATGGCCCACTTCCTCGTGTCGCTCGTGCTGCTGGCCAACGCGGTGGTGCTGCACTACCGGGCGGGATGGCCGGACGACGGGCCGGTGCGGCGGGTGGTCCCCGGCGAGCTGGTCGGCATGGGACGGCTGGTCGTGGCGGCGGCCGGCCTGGCCGCCTTCCTGGGCACGGTCGTCACCGGCTCCGGCCCCCACGGCGGCGACCCCGACGTGGAGCGGCTGCGCTTCGACGTGCCCGACGTGGCCCGGGCCCACGGCGCCGGCGTGGTGCTGTTCCTGGCCGTCACCCTCCTCACGTTGTGGCGGCTACGCAAGGCCGGGGCGCCCCCGGGACTGCTGCGGGCGGGCGAGGTCCTGCTGGCCGTGTCGGTGGCCCAGGCGGCGGTCGGCTACACCCAGTACTTCACCGGCGTGCCCGTGGTGCTGGTGGCCGTCCACATCGGGGGAGCGGCGGCGGTGTGGGCCGCGGCCGTACGGTTCCTGGCCGGGTTCTCGACGAAGGTCGCGGCCGCCCCGCCCGCCACCTCCTCCCAGGCTGCGCCCGTCCTCCCTGCCAGCGAGGGGCTCAGCCGGACGTAGCCTGGAGGGCCGTGACGACCGTCCCCACCGAGGTCCGAGAGCCGGAGATCGGCGAGGTCGTCGACGAGGACCGCCCGTGGGTGGTCATCGTCTGGAACGACCCCATCAACCTCATGTCGTACGTCACGTTCGTGCTCCAGAAGCTGTTCGGCTACAGCCTGGAGAAGGCGACCAAGCTCATGCTCGACGTTCACCACAAGGGCAAGGCGGTGGTCTCCAGCGGACCACGCGACAAGGCCGAGGTCGACGTCTTCCGCCTCCACGAGCATGGGCTCTGGGCCACCATGCAGCACGACGAGTGAGCCCCCTCAGACCGCTGGGCCGGAGGATCAAGCGCTCGCGCCGCGGCGGCGTGGAGCTGCGCCTCCCCGAGGAGGAGCGGGAGTTCCTCCGCACGCTGGCACCCGACATGCGTGAGCTGCTGGGCACACCCGACGACCCGGCCGTGGGCAGGCTGTTTCCTCCTGCGTACCCGGACGACCAGGAGCGGCAGGCCGCCTACCGCCTGCTGGCGGGCTCGGAGCTCATGGACTCGCATCTCGCCGCCCTCGAAGCGCTGGAGGCGGCGGCCGACGCCGAGCGCCTCGACGAGGACCAGGCCCACGCCTGGATGCGGGCCCTGAACGAGGTCCGTCTCGTCCTGGGCACGCGCCTCGACGTCACCGAGGAGGGCACCGAACGGCCCCGCAGCCGGGACGATCCCCGCCTGGCCGCCTTCGCCGCCTACGACTACCTCAGCGCCCTCCAGGACGAGCTGATCGACGCCCTGTCGGGGTAGCGGGCGGCCTTCACCCCTCGAGGATCGGTGCGTACATGGCCCCCACCGTCCCCGGGCCGGTGTGGGCCCCGACGCTGGGCCCCACCCGGTAGCGCACCAGCTCGCCCACCTCGGCAGCGTTCCCCAGACGTTCCTCCAGGGCGTCCCAGAAGTGGGCGACGCCGCGGTCGGCGACGCCGATGCCGACCCGCAACCGCTCGGACCCTTGCCGCCACGCCCGGACGTGGGCGGCCATGACGTCGGCGACACCCCGTTCGTCGGCCGCCTCGCCCACCACCCTCATAACCCCGTCGGCGATGGCCAGCACCGGGATGGCCACCGGCGACGGCGTGTCCGCGGCCAGCCGGCCACCGGCGCGGGGGAGGTCGAGGGCCCGCACGACGAACACGTTCCCCACGCCCGCGGCCGTCTGCTCCGCCGCCCGGGCGGCGTCGTCGACCGAGCCGCCGGCGGCGACCACCTCGGCTGCCGCCCAGGCGCAGAGGGTGACCCCGAACGAGGCCGTCCCCGTGTCGACGACCCGCACCGGCACGGTGGCCTCCTCGGCGGCGAGCCTCGCCGCGTTGACGGTGCCGGAGACCGACGAGCCGATGTGCACGGAGAGGATGTCGGACGCCCCCTCGGCCACCAGGCGGTCGTACACCGCCGAGAACCGGCCCGGGCTGGGCTGCGACGTCGAGATGGTGGGCGTGCCGTGGTCGAAGCACCGCCAGAACTCGTCGGCCTCGAGATCGACCCCCTCCACGTAGGGCCTGCCGTCGATCGTCACCGTGAGCGGCACCACCGCGATCCCGTACCGCTCGACCAGCGACGGGGGGATCTGGGAGTTCGAGTCCGTGACGATCCGGGTCATCGCCGGGCCGCCGTGAAGCGGGACAGGATGGCTGCACTGCTGAGGGCGGCGGCCGCCGGCAACGCCGGTGAGGGCGGCGGGCCCCAGGCGTTGGGCCACCGCCGCCGCCACCACAGCAGGCCGGCGGTCACCCAGACGGTGCAGGCGAAGGCGGTGGCGGGGTAGGCCCGTCCCCGCCACTTGGCCACCGCCCAGGCCACGGCCAGGTCGAGCGGGAAATAGGCGGGGAACGTGGCCAGGCACTGGCCGCAGCTGGCGGCCACGCCCTTGCCGCCGCGGAACCCGTTCCACACGGGGTAGCAGTGGCCGACGACGGCGGCCGTGCCCCCGGCGTGGGCGCCCAGGTCGCCGGCCAGCCGCCGCCCGACCATCGCGGCCACGCCGCCCTTGCCGATGTCGGCGAAGAGGATCCCGTAGCCCCAGCCCTTGCCCAGCACGTCCATGGCATTTGCCGCCCCGGGGTTGCCGCTGCCGGCCGTGCGCAGGTCGGTGCAGCCTTTGGTGGCGACCCGGGCGGCGGCGTCGGCCACGGGGAGGCTGCCCAGGAGGTACCCGGTCGCGGCGGCGGCGAGCGTTCTGAGCGGCATCGAGGGAAGGCTAGGGCGAGGGGGCGCTGCGGGGCGGCGGGACCTCCCACCGCACCAGGTCGGGGCTACGGGCGACCCCCATCTTGGCGTGGCCGCGCCCCCCGAAGCGATCGAGCTCGGTGCTCCCCGCGTAGAAGAGGTACCAGTGCCCGTCGAGAGCGCGGGCGTCGCAGAGGTACGCCGCGTTCAGCACCTCCCCCGCAGGACGGTTCCACCCTTGGTCGGGGACGGTGATCTCCCGCACCAGCCTCCACCGCCGCCAGCTGTCGGGGTCGCCGGGCGGGCCGCCGATCCGGTACAGGAGCGTGCGATGGACCGGGACGGTGGTCCCCAGCACGTGCCACACCCCGTCGATCTGCAAGAACTGGTAGTTCTCGAACGGTCCGGTGTCGGCCACGCCCACCCGCCGCCAGGGGCCGTCGAGCGTCCCCCTGGGCGAGACCGCCACCTCGAAGCGGTCCTCCTGATGGTTGTAGCCCAGGACGAGCCCGGCGGGGGTGTGGGCCAGTGCGGCGTCGATCAGGCGGTCGGCCGGAAGCGGCCGCACGTCGAAGGCCAGCCGCTCCGGCGGCGACCACGTGCGGAAGTCCGTCGACGTCCGCACGTAGAGCTTGTTGAGCCCGTCGACGTCGCGGGTGTGGCTGTTGTACGTGACGATGTACGTCCCGCTGCGATGGCGCGTGACGTCGGGCGACGCCACACCTCCCACCTCGGGCTGGTCCCACAGCTCGACGCCCGACCAGCTCAACAGGTCCGCGCTCGAGGCCAGGCCGATGCGGAACCGGAAGGGGTCCTCCCGCACATGGCTGAACAGCAGCCGCCATCGCCCGTCCACCAGCCGGACGGCCACGTCCTTGACCGCCGCGTCGGGCAGCTCGTAGACCGGGTTCCGCAACCGCTCCCACGGCACCGCCGCCTGCCCCCCGGCACCGGGCTCGACGCAGGCGTGCGATCGCGGGACGGGCTCGGGCGCGTTCCCCTCGCCGCAGGCGGCGGCGAGGGCGGCCAGGGCTGCCACCGCCACGGCCGGCCCGCCGGCAGCACGGGTGGCTCTGCGCATGCGGGCATCATGGCCCGATGCCGCCGATCATCCACCGCGTCCCCGTGGCCGAGGGCGTCGAGCTCCACACCGCCCGGTGGGACGGTGGCCGGGAGCGGCCGTTCTTGCTCGTCCACGGGCTGGCCTCGAACTGGCGGACGTGGGAGGGCGTCGCGCAGAGGCTCCACCAGCGGGGGCACCCGGTCGCCGCCGTGGACCTCCGCGGCCACGGGCAGTCCTCGAAACCCGACGGGGGCTACGACTTCGGGACGCTGACGTCCGACCTGCTGGCCGTGCTCCGGAGCCTGGGTTGGCACCGGCCGGTCGTGGCCGGGCAGTCCACCGGCGGCAACCTGGCGGTGGAGCTCGCCTGCCGGGCGTCCGGATCGGTGTCCGGCGCCGTAGGGGTCGACGGTGGCGTCCTCGAGCTCCAGGAGCAGTGGCCGGTGTGGGAGGAGTGCCGGAACGCGCTGGCTCCCCCGACCCTGGCGGGCACGCCGGCCGACCGCGTCCGCGAGGAGCTGCGCCACAACCACCCGGACTGGGCCGAGGAGGGGGTGGCCGCCACGCTCGCCAACCTGGAGGTCCTGTCCGACGGCACGGTCCGGCCGTGGCTGACGTTCGACCGGCACATGGCCCTGCTCCGCTCGCTCTGGGAGCACCGGCCGTCCCGGCTGCTGCCCGACCTGCCGGTGCCGCTGCTCCTGATCCTGGCCGACTCGGGCGACGACTGGGTCGACCACAAGCGCCGGGCTGCGGACCGGGCGGTGGCCACGGCGGCTGGCAGCGCCCGGGTGGAGTGGTTTTCGCCGGGCGACCACGACCTGCACGTCCAGCACCCCGACGAGGTGGCCCGGATGCTCTCGGAGGCAGCGACCGAGGGCTTCTTCCCGTCGTAGCGTGGGCCCGTGGCTGACGCCCCGCCCCGCCTCCTCGTCATCATGGGCTCGGGTGAGACCAGCCCCACCATGAGCAAGGTCCACCGGGAGCTCTTCGAGCGCCTGGGCCCCGGGCCGGTGCCGGCCGTGCTCCTCGACACACCGGTGGGGTTCCAGGAGAACGCCGACGACATCGCGGCCAAGGCGGTGGCCTACTTCAAGGAGAGCGTGAACCGGGACGTGGCCGTGGCCACCTACCGATCGACGGAGGAGGTCGGCGGCTTCGGCTACGAGACGACCCTGGCCCGCCTTCGAGACGCCCGCTGGGTGTTCTCCGGTCCCGGCAGCCCGTCCTACGCCCTGCGCCAGTGGCAGGGGACCGAGATCCCCCGGCTCCTCGCCGACAAGCTGGAACGGGGCGGCTGCGTCGTCTTCGCCAGCGCCGCGGCGGTGACCCTGGGGCCGGTGGCGCTGCCCGTGTACGAGGTCTACAAGGTCGGGGAACCTCCCCGCTGGCTGCCCGGCCTGGACCTGATGACCCCGCTGGGGCTGGCCGCGGCCGTGATCCCCCACTACAACAACGCCGAAGGCGGCCACCACGACACCCGCTACTGCTACATGGGCGAACGCCGGCTGAGGGTGCTGGAGAAGCAGCTTCCGCAGGGCGTGTTCGTGCTCGGGGTGGACGAGCACACGGCCTGCATCCTCGACCTGGATTCGGGAACAGCGACCGTCGCCGGCCTCGGAGGCGTGACGGTGCGCGCCCACGGCGAGTCGTCGGTCGTCGAGAGCGGACGCACCGTCTCCATCGCCTGCCTCAACCACCTGGCCCGCGGCGGTGGCGCACGGCCGGTCGAGGCAGCGCTCCCAACGCCCTCGCCGGTCGACGCCGGTGTCGGGGGCCGGTCTCCGCTGCTCGAGGAGGTGGCGCGCATCGAAGCGGCCTTCGCCCACGCCCTTGCGGGCCGGGACGGGCAGGGGGCGGTGACGTGCGTGCTGGAGCTGGAGGCGCTCCTGGTGGACTGGTCCCGTGACACCCTCCAGTCCGACGAGATGGACCGTGGCCGCGCCGCCCTGCGGGCCATGATCGTGCGGTTGGGCGAAGCCGCGCGTGCCGGCCTGCGCGACCCCCGCCCAGTCTTGGCGCCCTTGGTGGACGGGCTCCTGGCGGCGAGGGACCACGCCCGGGCCGAGCGGCGATGGGCCGACGCCGACGACATCCGGGATCGCCTGGTCGAGGCGGGCGTCGAAGTCCAGGACACGCCGGCCGGACCGACCTGGAACCTTCGCTGACGGGCGTTGGTAACGTCGACCCCTAGCCCGCGCCCCCATCGTCTAGCGGCCTAGGACACCACCCTTTCAAGGTGGCGGCACGGGTTCGAATCCCGTTGGGGGTGCCAGACCGAGCGCCCAGCCTCGAGCGGAAATCTCCCGGATCTCTGTCACACTCGACGGCCGCTCCACGTTCACGACGGCTGACGGAACCGGCCGCGGCCGGACCGGTGAGGGTTGGCTAGGGGTTCGGCGACTGCGTCCGGTCCTCCGGATCGGCCAGCGAGACGAGCTTCCCCGGCACCAGTGATCCGTTTCCGTCTGCCTCGTACCAGCGCCCGGCGAGGTTGGGGATGCTCGCGGGCGGAAGGCCGAGGGACCGGTCGAGGGTGCGGACGAGGGCGCCATGGCTCACCACGAGGAGCCGCTCGCCGGCCGAGGCCTCGGCCGCGAGGCGGGTCAACGAGCGACGAGCCCGCTGGGCCAGGTGGTCACGGGTTTCGCCGCCCAAGGGCGATTCCCTCCGGCCTTCGAGCCAGTCGGCCAGCTCCACCGGCCATCGCGCCTGGATGTCCGCCCGGATGAACCCGGTCCACTCGCCCACGTCGATCTCGCGCAGCTCGGGCTCCAGCGAGATCTCCAGGCCCAGGGCCTCGGCCAGGATCTGGGCGGTGCGGCTCGCCCGTTGCAGGTCGGAGGCGACCACGTGCGTGAACCCGACGCCCTGCAGCCGTGCTGCCGCGTCACGCGCCTGCTGCTCGCCCAGCTCCGAGAGCGGCGGGTCGGCCTGGCCCTGCCAGCGGCTCTCGGCGTTCCATACCGACTGGCCGTGGCGCAGGAGCAGGAACTGACGGGCGAGACCGGGCACGGGCAGAACGGTAGGACGGCGATGCCGGGGAGCTCCACGTTTCGCGGAGCCTTCCCTTCCGGAAGGCCCGTATCAGGCGATCAGCACGACTCCGAGCCGCAGTCGGCGAGGGTGAAGACCTGCGGCGAGGGTGGTGTGGTGGAGACCCGGTCGATGGGGACGGAGCAGGTCCTCCCTTCGACGGTCGCCTCGGTGGCGAGGTAGAGCTGCGTGGTCTTGGGGATCTTGTTGTCCCGCATCCAGGCCTGGGCCACCCGCTCGACCGTCGACCGGGGCGTGACGGTGGCAGGAGCCGGGTCCCGGAAGGCGGTGCGGCCGGCGCCCGCCCGATGACCGTCGGCGCTGTCGAGCTCCAGGACGACAACCGCGTCGGAGAGCCGCACGTCGACCGGGTTCGGGTTGGTGAACGTGAACGCGGCCTGCCAGAGGACAGTGCCGGCCGTCGCGTTGGGTGCGTTGGGCACGGCCTCCCACGACGTCTCCGAGAAGCCCAGCCGTTCGACACAGGCGCTGGGCTCCGCCGCCGCTCCGGTCGGCGAGGGGCCGGCGAGGTCGCCGTCGTCACCGCCGCCCGAGCTGCAGGCGGCCAGGAGCAGCGCCAGCCCGCCGACACCGAAGAGCCGACGTCCTCTCACCTCCAGCAACCTACCGGTCCGGCCACGGGCCGGTCGGCGGTGGTAGCGTCCAAACGTATGTTCGACGCAGGACACCTGAACGCCGAGCAGCGGGCGGCGGTCGAGCACGACGACCGGCCGCTGCTGGTCCTGGCCGGGGCGGGCACGGGCAAGACCGCCACGCTCGCCGCCCGGGTCGGCCGGTTGCTGGCCAACGGCGTGGAGCCCGAGCGGGTGTGCCTGCTCACGTTCTCCCGGCGGGCGGCCACAGAGATGCTCGTGCGGGCGGGTCGGCTGGGCGACGCAGGGCGCGCCGCAAGGGTCGTCGGGGGCACGTTCCACTCGGTGGCCCAGCGGCTGCTGCATCGCCACGGGGGGCTCATCGGGCTCGACCCCGGGTTCAGCGTGCTCGACGCGGGCGACAGCACCGAGCTGCTCGGGATGGTCCGCAACGAGCTCGGCCACGCCACCGGCAAGGGCCGGCGGTTCCCGAGGAAGGAGACGCTCGCCTCCATCCTGAGCCACGTCACCAACGCCCAGGTACGGCTGACGGATGTGGTGGCCAAATGCTTCCCCTGGTGCAGCGACGACCTCGAGGGCATCCGGGCGGTCTTCGCCGCCTACACGGCGCGCAAGCGGGCCCAGCAGCTCTGCGACTTCGACGACCTGCTGCTCCTGCTGCGGGCCATGGGCGGCACCGAGGTGGGTCGGGGCGTGCTGGCCGGCCTGTTCGACCACGTGCTGGTCGACGAGTACCAGGACGTCAACGACCTCCAGGCCGAGATCGTCTCGCTGCTCCGGCCGGGGGGCCGGGGGGTGACGGCGGTGGGCGACGACGCCCAGGCGATCTACGGGTTCCGGGCCGCGACCACGGCCGCCATCTCCGGCTTCGCCGACCGCTACCCCGACGCGGTGGTGCTGCGGCTCGAGCACAACTACCGCTCGACGCCGCCGATCCTGGCCGTCGCCAACCAGGTCATGGCCGAGGCGCCGGGAGGGGCCACCAAGAGGCTGTGGTCGCAACGCCCGGGTCACCGCCGGCCCGTCCTCCGCACGTGTGCCGACGAGTCGGCCGAAGCGGAGGCGGTGTGCGACTCGGTGTTGGCGCACCGCGAGCAGGGTGTCCCCCTCCGGGACCAGGCGGTGCTGTTCCGGGCGTCCCACCACGCCGGCCCGCTCGAGCTCGCGCTGGGCCGGCGCCGCATCCCGTACGTCAAGTACGGAGGCCTGCGGTTCCTGGAGGCGGCGCACGTCAAAGACCTCCTCGGCCTGCTGCGGGTCCTCGACAACCCGTGGGACGAGTTGGCCTGGTTCCGGGTGTTGCAGCTGCTTGAAGGCGTGGGCCCGGCCACCGCGGCCCGGCTCGCCGACGAGCTGGGGGTGCGGGCCGACCGGCCGGTCGCCAGAGACCCTGCGGCCACCACGCCCCTGGCCCGCTTGCTGGCCGCCGCCCCGTCAGTTCCCGAACCGGCCCGGCCGGAGCTCAACGGCCTGCGGTCCGCCCTCGCCTTCTGCACGGGCGAGCCCGGCGGTTCGCCGCCGCCCGCGGGCGCCCAGGTCGACCGGCTCCGGCAGTGGCTCGACCCCGTCGTGGGCCGGCGCTACGACGCTCCCACGGCTCGCTGTGGGGACCTCGAACGGCTCGCCGAACAGGCTGCGACCGCGTCCAGCCGGGGCCGGTTCGTGGCCGACCTCACCCTCGACCCCCCGATGAGCACCGGCGACCTGGCAGGTCCGCCCGCGCTCGACGACGACTGGCTGGTGCTCTCCACCGTCCACTCTGCCAAGGGCGGCGAGTGGGCCGTGGTCCACGTGCTCCATGCCGCCGACGGCTGCTTCCCGTCCGACCTCGCGACCGGCGACGCCGAGTCGCTGGCCGAGGAGCGCCGCCTGTTCTACGTGGCCGTCACCCGGGCCAAGGACGTGCTCGAGGTCGACGTGCCGCTGCGGTTCCACCGCCACCGCAACCGCCTGGACGACCTGCACGGCTTCGCTCCCATCACCCGGTTCCTCAGCTCGGAGGTGGTCGGCCTCATGGACACCGACCACGCCAGCGGCCCCGGAACGGCCGGCGACCTGCCCGGCACCCCACAGTCCGGTGAACCCGACCGTGCCTCGGGTGTGGAAGCCGTCGACGCGCTGCTCGCCGACCTGTGGGCTTAACCGCTTGACACCCCCCACCGCCGGCGGCAGCATCGCCGGTGGCGAGACCTACGCCCAACCTCCACCGGCCCTCCCCAGCAGGACCGCTCGACGGAGGCAAAGGGGATCGAGCGTCCTCGGGTCGTCGTTCGGTCAGCCGCGCGGGCGGTGCCGCTGGGGAGCGCCACCCCGCGCCGCAGGAGGCCGGATGACGACGAAGAAGCGACTCAAGCGTCTCGTTCGAGAACGGGCGGCCAAGACCGGCGAGTCCTATACCGCCGCCCTCCGGCACTTCCGCACCGCCACCACGGAGGAGTCACCCATGGAGGACAGGAGCTGCTCGTTCTGCGGCAAGCGCAAGAGCCAGGTCGACAAGCTGGTCGCGGGGCCCGGCGTCTACATCTGCAACGAGTGCATCCAGCTGTGCTGGGAGATCATCTCGCCTCAGTCGCCAGACCAGGAGGGCAACGCCGGGCTCGACCGCCGTATGCGCGAGTACCTGGAGGCGAAGCTCGCCGGCCTGGGTGCTCCCGTGCCGCGCATCGACACCCGCTTCGAGGACGGGGCTGTGCGTATCGACGTCCACACCCCCAGGCCCGGTCTGGTCATCGGCTCCCGAGGACGTACGGCCGAGGAGATCCGGGCCGTCCTCGCCGAGCTGTCGGGACTCGACGTGACCCTGCAGATCCGGGAACCGTGAGGATCTTCGTCGTCGACGCCTTCACGAGCCGGCCCTTCGCCGGCAACCCGGCCGCCGTCTGCCTGGTCGACGAGGAGCGGGACGACGAGTGGCGGCGGGCGGTGGCGGCGGAGATGAACCTCTCCGAGACGGCCTTCGTCGAACGGCGCGACGGCGGCGGCTTCGACCTCCGCTGGTTCACGCCCCAGGTCGAGGCCGACCTGTGCGGCCACGCCACGCTGGCGTCGGCCCACGTCCTGTGGGAGGTGGGCGAGCGGTCCCCGCAGCTGCGGTTCCACACCCGCAGTGGGGTGCTGACGGCCGAGCGATCCGGCGAGCAGATCGTGCTCGACTTCCCCGCTGACCCGCCGGAGCCCGTCCCCGGACCACCCGGCCTGGCCGGCGCCCTCGGGCGCGCGCCCAGGTGGACCGGGCGGGGCCGGTTCGATCTCCTCGTCGAGGTGGAGGACGAAGCGGCCGTCCGCCGCCTGGCCCCCGACATCGCCGCCCTGCGCGCCGTCGACGTCCGGGCCGTCATCGTCACCGCCGAGGCCGACCCGGGCGGTCCCGCCCACTTCGTGTCCCGGGTATTCGCGCCGAACGTCGGGATCCACGAGGACCCGGTCACGGGTTCGGCCCACTGCACGCTGGGGTGCTTCTGGGCCGAGCGGCTGGGTCGTCCCGAGCTGTGCGGCTACCAGGCTTCGGCCCGCGGCGGCTTCGTCGGGGTGCGGGTGGTGGGCGAGCGGGTCCTTCTCTCCGGCTCGGCCGTGACCGTCCTTCGCGGGGACCTCACCTGAGCGGGACGCGTTAGGCTGGAGCGCCGCTGGTCCTGTGGTGCAGCTTGGAGTGCACGCCGCCCTGTCAAGGCGGAGGTCGCGAGTTCAAATCTCGTCAGGACCGCCAGACTTTCGAGGTCGGGTAGCTCAGTTGGCAGAGCGCGCGCCTGAAAAGCGCGAGGTCACCGGATCGACGCCGGTCCCGACCACCGCATACGTGCTGGTCAGAGGGAGTATGCCCGGCCCGAGGCTGGGAACGCCTCTCAGGTCGTGCCAGATCCGTACCAGAACGTGCCGTTCACCTAGGGCCTGACGCGGTCGGTCGCGAGCCGGGGGCGCCCACTGACGGCGAGTCGCTTGGATCGCAGCTCCCTCGAGCGGTCAGCCCGAGTCTTCTTCGAAGGTGAGAACGCCGTCGCGGATGACGCCGGTGGCCACGGCCATGTTCAAGCTCAACCCCGTCGATCCGAGCGTCCACGAAGGCGGACCCGCCGGCACGGGAACGACGAGCGTTGGCCCGATGGGCCAAGGCGGTAGACCGGGCTCGACGTCGTCGCACAGGAGCGGCTGCTCGCCCGGAAGGACGAGAAGCAGGCCGCGCACAGTTACGGGCGTGCCCGGTGCGGCTTGGAGAGCCTCTTGAACCGACATGGTCCCGGCGAGTTCGGCATCAGCTTCGGCTCGCCATAGGGCGGAGTCGTCCACGACTTCGCCATTGAGGTCGAGAGCCCGGATGTCGGGGGGAGGAGGACCAAACGGACGGCACCGATCTACATCCCCCGGAGGCGTCTCTATGAGCACGGCAAACGCCCGCGGCATCGCCTCCGGTCTGACCCGCCGGGATCCGTGCGGGGAGGCCATCGCCAGTTCGTGTACCGGCCCCGCCACGATCCCGCCTGCGCAGGCGAACGCCCGATCGTCAACTTCCCAATAGCTCCTGGTCAGGACTGCGATCTCCGGGCGCGCATCGGAGCTCCATTCGAGGGGCAGGTCACCGTAGGTTCCACCGCTGACCCCGGCGTCGCTCCAGCGGCCATCCTCCATGAGGCACTGGGCCAGGTCGAGGTCCCAGGCCCCATCACGACGGAGCCGTACGAGCAACACGACGGCGGCGTCACCGAGGACGTCGACGGCGACCGCACGGGACTGACCAGGACCGAAATCTGCACGAGCCACTGGCGTGACTCCGCGTTCAAGGGCGGCGAGGACCAGACCTTCCGGCGGCGGCATGCGACAGTTGTACCGCCCGTGGCCGTTTCAAGTTGGCAGATTCTTCGTTGCGCGCAGCGCCGGTGGCCAAGACGCCGGTACAGCTAGAGATCTGGATGGACAAGAACCAGCTGAGGCTCTACGGAGCGAATCCGCTGAAAGTCGCTCAGGTTGTTTGTGGCGATCGGAAGCCCCAGCAACAGCGCGCACGCGGCCGTCCACATGTCATTCACGCCTCCCCCTTTCAGCGTCTCGTGCAGGCGGGCGTGGAGCGGTGCATAGCGCTCGACCACGTCGTTGTTGGCGGGAACGACGGTGTACGTCTTGAGGAATCGTGCCTGATCGGCGAGCCGCTTCGCACCCCAGGTGTTCTTGATCGCCCCCGCACGCAGCTCACCGACGGCTGCGAACGACAGAACCAACGGGTGCCCTACCAGCAACGGCTCGAAGTCAGCGCCACGCCCTTTGGCGTAATGGACCATCGAAAACACATCCGTGTCGACCAGTAACGGCCCGGGCGGGACGTCGGCCGGCAGCATCCTCAGCTGAGCGTGTCGATGAACTGCTGAAACTCTTCGTCACTCAGGGAGGTGTCGCGCAGCTCGTCAAACGAGTCTACCGGCCGCGTGCCCTGCTCCTCAGCGAGAGAGTCGAACGTCACCGGCCGCCAGAACGCCCGCGCCCCATCGTCACCGAGGAGAAGCTGCTCGAATCGAGTGATCTCCCGAACCCGTACCGACTTCACACTGCTCGTGACGGCGTCAAAGGTCACGTCACCGACAAACTGCGAGCGTTCGCGCAGGGCGTCCTGAATGGAGTCGGCCTGGTCCTCCTCGAAGAACAGCTCGACGACATCGCCCTCCTGGGTCCGGACCTTAGCGGTGTGACGCTCGAAGTCAGCCTCATAGAGAACGCCCGTCACGTCGGGAGGCGGAACGAACGCGCTCCTCCGGCCTTCCACGGCAGTGCGAATGCGGGCCCTCTTGCCGCCGTCGAGCCGAGCGACCAACGCACCGTTCGTACGGAACTCGACAGCCTCGAAGCGATTGCCGATCGATAGGTCATTGGCAAGGGTCAATAGCCGGACGAGCACGTCCGTGTCTGCTTCATCGATTGGGCCCTCTATAGCGCCGGCGGCAACGGACCAGCCAGCGTCCGCCAGCGAGTCGACTTCGAGTTCGAACTGCTCATCACCTTCGACTCGCGGCGGCTGCAATCCAATCCGCACTGTCCCCCGCGTCACTTCGACGAGGCGTAGCTTCGTGGCGTCCTCAAGCGTGCCTTCCCACCGGCCCGTGCGCTTCGGGGGACGACGAATGAACGCCCCGGCCGCTCGTGCGACTGCAGTCTGGACGTCGAGGATCAAGCGTGCGACGTCGACGGCCGGGACGTCACCTAGTTCGGCGTGCTCGCCAACCAATCTGACTTCGTACTTCGCCACTCCGCCTCCATCCTGCCGTAGGCGTTGGATCAAGCGCTGCCAGGATGCCGCTGCCCTACGACACTCTGTCACGGACGCTCGGTCACTCGGAAGGCTGCACGCCGGCTTCGACGGCCATGCGGTCGAGGCCCTCGGCGATGCGGCGGTCACGGTCTTCGGCAGCGCTGGTAGATCAGGGACGCCCTCGGGCTCGCGTGCCGAGCCGGGCCATCAGTTCCTTCGTCGTCGCGCCGGTACGGGGCGCTAGGGTCCCGGCGGTGTGCCTGCGGTCATGAAATCGAAGCCGGCGGCCTCCGTGGCGGGAAGCCACACTCGGTAACGGAAGTTGCTCCGCTCGATTGGGTTCCCTCGGGTGACGTGAAGACGTAATCGTCGGCGGTCGCGCCGGCGCAGAACACACTCCGACGGCGCTCAAGCTCTGCGACGAGGACGGCAGGCAGCGCGACCTTGCGGCAGCCAGCTCGGCTCTTGGCGCTGTCCTCGATGACCTCTCCCGACGCCAGCCGGAGGCGCTTACGCCGTACGACGATCGCTGCGTCGGCAAGATCCACGTCGTACCAGCGGAGCCACGGAGGCTCGATGCTCGCGCCGCAAGCCGAGGCTGGCCCGGGCCTACCAGTTGTCAGCGAGACGTCGCACCTCCTCGAGGCGGTGGTACGGGCAACGTCTCGCACCAGTGGCGCAACATGCCACCCCTCCCGACCGCCGGCAGTTGCGTGGGATCCCCCACGCAGACGAGCCGCCACCCAAGGCGCTGCACCAAAGCGACGAGCGCATCCAGGTCGGCGGTCGATGCCATCCCGGCTTCGTCGAGGACCGCTGTCGCACCCGCTGGGGACTGACCAGCGCCTGCGCCGTTCGGTCACCTGTGCTCGTGAAGGAGTTTGGCGAGCGTCGTCGAGCGGGAGTCCCGTTTCCTGCGCCAGAACGTCGGCGGCCTTCCGAGAAGGCGCGAGTCCGATCGTCGCTCGTTCCGACCGGCGGAGGGCAGCCGACGCCGGTCCCGACCACCGGAACGAATCAGGCGGTAGGATGGCTACGACCGCCGCTTGGTGGAGACGCTTCGTTTCCGACGCCTCTTCTGAGTCTGAGAACGAGGAGCGTCCATGTCCCACGTCCCCGCCGCGAGGTCGACCGCACCGGAAGGCGGCGCCGTCGTCAGTCAATGCGGCCGATGCAGGAAGACGTTCGAGGGCGCAGCCTCTGCCGACTTCCTCTCCGCTTCCGAGTGGTGGCTCTGCGCCGAGTGCGAGCAGAAGCTGCTCCCGCGCCGCTCGATCTTCCTTGACGGCGGGGCGCAAGCCGCCCAGCCCGGTTGACGTCCGCCGGCCTGGCTCGCAGGGGCAGGACCTGATCGTGCACGGACGGGAGAAGCGGACCGCGGGCGACGAGGTGCTCGACGCGATCGACGCCCTGCTCGTCGCGCTGCGCGAGAGCGCCGTGCACAACCGGAACGCGGCGCGCCGGGCGCAGACGATCCGGCGGGTCCGCAGCCACGGTCGGCGCTACACCGAGATCCTTGAGCGGACCGCCGCCTCCGCCTCTCACCGCCTCACCTCGCAGGCGGCCATGGCCGCCGTTCGGGCCAGCGAGCGGCTGGAGCGGGCCGAGGTTCAAGCGCTGCTGGCCGAGGGTCTCGAGGCGGACCGGATCGCCGACATCTGTGGCATGACTCCCGCCGACGTCGAGGTGGTGATCGCGGCCCAGCAGGAATAGGGAGCCGGGTCAGGATCGTGCATGGTCGCATCGTCTCCCTGGAGGACCGATACCCCGAGGGACCGTGGTTCGAGACCGAGCGTCGCACAGCAGGTCGTCGACAAGGGTGGACGGCCCTAGCGTCGCATCGCCGACCGGACGGCCCGGGGGTACTACCACCACCGGCCAACTCTCCGGCTGCCACCATTGAGCCCTTCGCTGTGATGTGGTCCACTTCGACCATGAACTCTCCGCTGAACAGCACCGCCGTCTACGCGTCCGTCGCCGGCGACATGGCAGCCGTCTACGCCGCCGTGGAGCGGCTGGTCGAGCGGCTGTGGCCGGGCATGACCGAAGTCGTCCTCGCCGATCCGCCCCGCATCCTCCTGCACCACGTCGCCGGTCAACCCCACGACGTGGACGCCTGGCTCACCTGGGAGCTGGCTCCGGCCGGGCCGGCCGCGTCGTGGACCGAGTTGACGCTCCTGCACGACGAGCTCGACACGTCCGCCGGCCCTCCGCCCGAGCTCGACCGGGTCCTCGCCCTCCTGGTCGAGTCGCTCGCCGGGGCGGCCACTCGCTGACCGCTACGCCAGCGGGAGCACCGCCTGGCGCCGGCGGTCACGGTCGCGGGCGATCCGGCGGCAGAGCACGACATACCCGGCCACGACCGCCACCGCCACGAGGGCGCGGAGGGCGGTGGTGAAGCGTTCGGGATAGATCACGTTCTCGACGTAGCGGTCGACGAACCCGCCCTCGAACCCGGCCTCCCCGGCCCGGCGCCGCAGCGCGAGCTCCAGCGTGGTGAGGGGACAGGTGAAGCCGATCGTCACGGTGCCGATGCCCCATGCCAGCGACGGCAGGTGAGCCCAGACCAGCCACGGCCATCGCGCCGCCAGCAGGGCACCGGTGGCGACGAACAAGATGAAGGCGAGATGAGCGACGGTGACGGCGTCGGCGAGGATCCCGTAGGGCATGCGGCCTCCGGCCACCACGTTACCGGCGGGGCCGTCCAAATGGCCGGGGTAGGTGCGGCGCTGGCGTATTCGGCGTGGGCCGTGTCCCTGCCCCCGTTCTCGGGCGCGGCCACGCTCGCGGTGCTCGCCGGCGGCTGCGTCGCCATGGTGGCTGGGGCGGTCGGGGGTCGGCCCGCTGACGACCGCGTCGCCCGGGCAAGCGTGCGGGACGTGGCGCCGTGGGCCGCGGTGGCCGGGGTGGTTGCCCTGTGGCAGCTGGCGGCGTACCTCCAAGAGCCCCGCCACGAACATCCGACGCTGAGCTCGATGGCCAACGCGCTGCTGGACTCCCATCCCGCTCGTACCGTCGCATGCGCACTGTGGCTCCTGGCGGCGTGGGCCCTGGCCCGCCGATGACCCGCACGATCACGCTGGTCGGCTTCGCCGTCCTCGCCGCCTCGGCGGTGGGGCTGGAGATCTTGGCCCACCGGGCGCACCGTCCCATCCCGTTCGGCGTGGCCCTCGGGTTCGCTCTGCGGCGCCGGTGGCTTCGTCCGACCCTCTTGGCCGGCTGGCTGTGGCTGGGTTGGCACGTATTCGTGCGGGTCGAGTGGTGAATGCCGGGCGCACCTAGGTGACTACGACAGGCATTGAGTGCGTCGAATGCTCGTCGTAGGTTCCCGACGAGGCTCGGCGAAATGGCGGGGCAGGTGGGAGGAGCTCGGATGACACGTTGGAGGCGGGCGCGCCTGGCGACGGGGGCGGGGACGTTCGCCCTCGTGGCCTCATGGCTCATGACGGCGGCGGGGCCGGCCCAGGGAGCCTTCCCTGGGCAGAACGGACTGCTGTACTGCAGCAGCACCCGCTTCGGCACCACCGAGATCATGGCGTTCGACCCCACGGGTGCGGAGGCTCCCCGGCGTCTCACCAACAACGTCTTCGACGACTTCGAGCCGACGCCCTCACCCGACGGCACCCGGATCGCGTTCACGTCCACCCGCGGGGACCGCGACCAGGAGATCTGGGTCATGTACCAGGACGGGAGCGGCGCCAAGCGGCTCACCTTCACGCCGGGAGAGGACCGGCCGGGAACGTTCAGCCCGGACGGCACCAAGATCGCCTTCCATTCACGGCGCTTCGGCGACCCGCCTGCCGGCCCGGGACACAGCTCCCTGGAGGTCATGGTCATGAACGCCGATGGCACGAACCAGACCCGCATGACCAACAACAACTTCCAGGACAGCTTCGCCCACTGGTCTCCCGGGGGGGACCGGATCGCGTTCACGACCAACCGTGACAGCGGGCCGGACGCCTCGGGCACCTTCGTGTCCAACTTCGAGATCTACACGTTGGTCCCCGTCGACGCCGACAACGACGGCAACGCCGACGTGCAGACCCGCGTCACCAACTCTCCCGGTGAGGACGCCCACGCCCACTGGTCGCCCGACGGGTCGCAGCTCACCTTCCACAGCCGGCGCGATGCGACCCCCTCGGCGCCGGGGATCATCGAGATCTACCGGGCCAGCAGCGCCAACGGCTCGAACGCGGTCCGCCTGACCAACGACGACGTCTTCGACGCCTTCCCGGTGTGGTCCCCCGACGGCCGGAAGATCGCCTGGTCTCGCGAGTTCCCCAGCGAGGTGTTCACCATGGACGCCACCAACGGGGGCGCCAAGACGAACATCAGCAACCACCCGGCCGACGACACCCGCTGCGACTGGGCCCGGCAACTCCCGTGCACCATCACCGGCAGCGGGGACATCGTCGGCACCGAGGGCGACGACGTCATCTGCGGGTCGCCCGGAAACGATCGGATCCTCGCCGGAGGAGGGAACGACGTCGTGTACGCCGGCGCCGGGGACGACCAAGTGGATGCCGGGGCCGGCAACGACATCGTGTTCGGCAAGCAGGGGAACGACCGCATCCTGGGCGGCGACGGCAACGACATGCTGTTCGGCGACCAGGGGAACGACCAGCTGAGTGGCGACGCCGGCGACGACATCATCTCGGGGAGCGAGGACACCGACCAGGTGCTCGGCGGCCCGGGCACCGACGAGTGCTACGGGGAAGCCGTGTTCCAGTGCCCGTGACGACCACCCGCAGCGCCGGTCAGGGCCAGGCGACCGCGTACGGGTAGCCGAAGGTCCCGGTGAGGGTGCCCGGGGGGTGGCGCCGGACCACTCTCACGTGAGCACCGACCCTCGCCCTCACGGTGGATCTCCACCGTGAGGGCGATCCCCCAGGCGGTCAGTTCTTGGCGTCGATGTCGCCCTCGATCGACACCCCGTCGCCCGATGTGTCGACGTCGCCCTCGGCGCTGCAGGCACCGAGGAGTCCGGCGGTGAGGACGAGGGCCAGAGCGGCTCGCAGTATGCGGTTCATGTGGTCTCCCTTCGTTGCACGTGTGCCCAAGAGGCGGGCCCGGCTAACAGGAAGGGCTCGGGCAGGAGCCTGTACGGTACGGCCCCTGTGAAACCACTCCGCCGGAGGGGAGCCGCCATGGCCGCGGCGGTGCCCCTCGCCCTCATCCTGTCTGCCTGCGGCCAGCCCACCGAGCGCGACCGGATCGCCATCGCCTCTGTCGACAACGCCCCCGGCTTCTCGCCGCGGGAGGTCACCGTGAACCAGGAGAACGAGGTCCGCCTACGGGTGACCAACAGCACCTCGGCCGAGCACGGGTTCTCCATCGAGGGCTACCGGCGGGAGCTCGTCCTCCGACCAGGCGAGACCAGGGAAGTCGAGTTCAAGGCCACCAGGGGCGGCACCTTCAAGATCTTCTGCCAGCTCCACCCTGCGCACCAGACGGCCACCCTCGTCGTGCGGTGATTCCGCCCCGAGCCGTTCGGCCCGGCGCTTCGGTACCCTGAGCCCCACGTGAAGGTGTTCGAACGAATCCTGGGGGAGGGCTACGAGCAGGTCGTGTTCTGTCAGGACACGGCCACGGGGCTGCGGGCCATCGTCGCCATCCACTCGACGAGCCTGGGACCCGCCCTCGGCGGCACCCGCTTCTACCCGTATCCCGACGAGGACGCGGCCCTGGAGGACGTCCTCCGGCTGGCACGCGGGATGACGTTCAAGGCCGCGGTGGCGGGCCTCGACCTGGGGGGCGGCAAGGCGGTGGTGCTGGGCGACCCCAACACCGACAAGAGCGAGGGGTTGCTGCGGGCCTACGGGCGCTTCGTCGACTCGCTGGGCGGCCGCTACGTCACCGCCGAGGACGTCGGCACCACCCAGGCCGACATGGACCTCATCCGGCGGGAGACCGAGCACGTCACCGGGGTGAGCGTGGAGTTGGGCGGGTCGGGCGACCCGTCGGCGGCCACCGCGTTCGGGCTGCTCAACGCCATGAAGGCGGTGGCGCAACACCTGTGGGGCGCCACGTCGCTCACCGGGCGCCGCATCGTCGTCTCAGGGGTGGGCAAGGTCGGCAGCAACCTCGTGCGCCACCTCGTGGAGGAGAACGCCCATGTGGTCGTGGCCGACGTGGTACCGGCGGCGGTGGAGCGTCTCGTGCAGGCCTACGGGGTCGAGTCGGCGCCCGTCGAGGAGGCCCACGCCGTGGCCTGCGACATCTTCTCGCCATGCGCCCTGGGCGCCGTGCTCAACCCGGTCACCATCCCCCAGCTGCGCTGCCAGGGCATCGTCGGCTCGGCCAACAACCAGCTCGCCGACCCCTCGTGCGGCAAGCTGCTGGCCGAGGCGGGCATCCTCTACGGGCCCGACTACGTGGTCAACGCCGGTGGGCTGATCAACATCGCCGAGGAGCTGTCACCCCGGGGCTACCACCGCGACCGGGCCTACGCGGCGGTGGCCCGGATCTTCGAGACCACGGGGATGGTGCTGGAGACGGCGGACACGGAGGGCATCACCACCGCCGAGGCCGCCGACCGGGTAGCCGAGCGGCGCATGGACGAGTTGGCCCGTGTACACCTGATCCGGACCTTCGGGTAGGGAGCGGGGTGGCGGGCGGCAGCGGGAGGCGGCGGCCCGGGAGCGAGGAAACGAACGCGGCCCCCGTGCGGGTCGAACAGGCCGTGACCGGCCTGTCGGGGGACGACCTGGTGGCCATGTACCGGATGATGCTGCTCACCCGGACGGTCGACCAGAAGGTCTGGAACCTCCAGCGCATCGGGAAGATCCCGTTCATCATCCCCGGGCAGGGCCAGGAAGCGGCCCAGGTGGGCTCCGCGTGGGCGCTGCGGCGCGGCTGGGACGTCGCCCTCCCCTACTACCGCGACTACGGGGTCGTCCTCACCCTGGGCATGACGCCCGAGGAGGTCGTGCTCAACGCCTTCGCCCGGCCTGACGACCCCAACTCGGGGGGCCGCCAGATGCCCAGCCACTGGGGCTGCCGGCGCCTGAACATCATCACCGGCTCGTCCCCGATCGGCACCCAGCTGCCCCACGCCGCCGGCCTGGCCAACGCCGCCCGCATCCGCGGGGAGGACCGGGTGACGGTGTGCTGGTTCGGCGAGGCCACGTCCTCACGAGGCGACTACCACGAGGCCCTCAACTACGCGGGGATCCACGACCTGCCGTTGGTGCTGGTCTGCGAGAACAACGGCTACGCCATCTCGGTCGCCCAGAGCGTGCAGTCGGCCGTCCCCAACGTCGCCGACCAGGTGGCTGCCTACGGCTTCGAGGGCGTGATCGTGGACGGCAACGACCCGCTCGAGGTCTACGAGGCCACGGCGGCCGCGGTGGACAAGGCCCGGGCCGGCGGTGGCCCCACGCTGGTCGAGTGCAAGACCTACCGCATGCTCCCCCACACGTCCGACGACGACGACCGCCGGTACCGCACCGCCGAGGAGGTGGAGGCATGGCGGGAGAAGGACCCGCTGGCCCGGATGCGGCGCTACCTGCTCGAGCACAACCTGATCTCCGACGAGGACGAGGAGAAGCTGGCCGAGCACGTCCGGGACGAGGTCAACGAGGCGGCCGAGCGGGCCGAGGCCGCGCCCTCGGCCACCCCCGACATGGCCTACGCCCGGGTGTGGGCCCGCCCCGTGCGCCCCATCCCCCGGGTGCCCCCGGGGGTCACCCAGGAAGTGGTCACCAGGCCCGCGCCGGCGCACCCGGGCACGGGCGTCACCCGCAGCGTGCTCGACACCGTGCGCCAGACCCTCGACGACCTCATGGCCGACGACGACCGGGTCGTCGTCCTGGGCGAGGACGTGGGCCTCCTGGGCGGCGTCTTCCGCGCCACCGACGGCCTGTACGGCAAGTACGGGGCTGAACGGGTCATCGACACGCCGCTGGCCGAGTCGTCCATCGTCGGGATCGGCATCGGCCTGGCCCTGGCCGGCCTCCGGCCGGTGGCGGAGATCCAGTTCGCCGACTTCCTCCACTCCTGCGTCGACCAGCTGGTCAACGAGGCGGCCAAGATCCACTACCGGTCCAACGGCGACTTCTCGGTGCCGCTGGTGGTGAGGGCGCCGTGGGGCGGCGGCACGCACCGGGCCATCTACCACTCGCAGGCGGTCGAGGCCATGTACGCCCACGTGGCCGGCATCAAGGTGGTCTGCCCGTCCACACCGGCGGACGCGGCGGGGCTCCTGCGGGAGGCGGTCGACGACCCCGACCCGGTCCTGTTCCTCGAGCACAAGCTCACCTACCGGCGGGTGAAGGGGCTCGTGCCCGAGGGCGACTGGCGGGTGCCGATCGGCATGGCCGACGTGGCCCGGGCCGGCGACGACCTCACGCTCGTCACCTACGGCCGCCACCGCCACCTGTCCCTGGAGGCGGCCGAGTCGCTGGCCGAGGAGGGGTATTCCGTGGAGGTGATCGACCTGCGCACGATCTCCCCCCTCGACCGGGACACGGTGCTCACGTCGGTCTGCCGCACGGGCCGGCTGCTCGTGGTCCACGAGGACAACGTCAGCTTCGGGGTGGGGGCCGAGGTGGCGGCCATCGTGGCCGAGGAGGCCTTCTACGACCTCGACGCCCCCGTGCGCCGCCTGGCCATGCCGGACGTGCCGGCCATGCCCTACAGCGAGCCGCAGGAATCCGCTCTGCTGATCGGCACGGCCGACATCGTCACCGCCGCCCGCTCCCTGCTCGACGAGTAGGCCCAGCCCCGGGCTTCGACCCTTCAGCCCCCACGACTACCCGGTCACGACGTCCACCACGAGGCGGACGGGGTCCTCGAGCATGGTGACGCCGAACGGCTGCCGCTGCTCGAGCCCGGCGACCCATGCCAGCTGGCCCTCGAAGTCACCGATGCGCACCACCTCGGTGACGACCTCGGTTGCGCCGGGGTCGATCCTCGTCGGGCCGGTGTAGGTGGGGTCGGGCTGAGGGCCGCTGAGGTCGACGCCGCTAGCGGGCGCCAAGCGCAGTTCCAGGAAGGCGTCGCCTTCGACGGCGACCTCGTTGCCGCTGCCGTCCTCACGAACCGGGGGCTCCACGTACCCCACCCGGTAGCTGGGGGTCTCGTCACCGGCGAACTCCAGCACGATCCGGTCGAAGGTCCCGTGGCTGCCGATGCGGACGTCGACGAGCATCGCCTGGTCGCCACCGGCGGGGAAGCCCCCGGCCTCGACCGTCTGGAACCCGGGGTCGCCGACTGGAGCCGCCCCTTCGCCGCCGTCGCCCGACGCCGGCGTGAGGTCGAAGGCGGCCACCATCTCGTCGAGGACCTCGACGCTGCGGCTGAAGTCGTTGCCGGCCACGTCGTAGGTCGCGGCGATCACCACCCGCTCGGCGCCGGCGTCGATCAGGTAGCGCAACGACCGCAGGCCGGCAGGACCGAGCCCCTCGCCGGTCGAGACCACCGTCTGGCGCACCGCCTGGCGGCCGTCGACGGTGAGCGCCCGCTCGCTCTCCACCCGCAACCCGTCGGGGTCGGTGGCCCGGTCGAAGCTCTGCGGCTCGACCCGGACGACGACGGCCAGCTCCCGGGGGAACTCGGTGCCCGGGGATATCTGGACGGGGTCGGGGTCGAAGGCGGTGCAGGGAACGGCTGCGTCGCCGCTGTTCACGTGCCAACCCTGGGGGTACTGGACGTCGACCCACACGTCGCGCTCGTCGTGGTTGCAGCGCTGGGTGAGCACGACACCGCGGTCGGGGACGACGAACCGGTCGGTCCAGAACTGGATCAGCCGGTTGCCGGTCCCTCGGCCGAAGGCCTCGAAGGCGCCGAACCCGCGGGCACTGAGGCCGGGTGCTCCCACGATCTGGTCCTCGGGCCCGCCGAGGCGCATCCAGTGGCTCCAGGCGTTGGCCCGGGAAAGCACCCAGATCCCGCCGTCCGTGCCCCGGACCGCGACCTGGAGGGTGCCGGGCGCCCAGGAGCTCGCGCCGGGACCGGAGGCGAGCACGCCCCGGTCCCCGACGGGCCGGAACCAGTCCGACCAGCCCACCGAGGGGCTCCAGTTGCGCTGCCACAGGTCGTCGTCGCCGCCGCGCACGAACAGGTCCACATGGGTGCCGTCGTGGGAGACCCCGGCCGGGGCGTCGACGATCCCGGTGGTGGCGGGCTTGCCCTGGGCGTACCACCCATCCCAGCTGGTCCCGGTCCAGTAGCGCTCCCAGATCTGGCCGTCGGTGCCCACCACGTACACGGCCAGGCGCGGACCGCTGAGGGCGACGACGGTGGGGGCCGACGTCAGCTCGCCGTCGTCGCCCACCGGCTCGATCCAGGGCGACCAGGTGTCGCCGCCGTCATTCGAGAACCGCTGCCACAGGTCGCCATCGGCTCCCCGCACGAACACGTCGAGGCGCCCGGGCGCCCAGGAGACGATGGCGGGCGGCGAGCTCTCCACCATCCCGACGGGCGGCCGGCCGAGCGTTCGCCATCCCGTCCATTCGGCACCTGTCCAGTAGGTCCATTGATAGGCGTCGGGCCCCTGGACGGCAACGTCGACGCGTGCGTGGCCCCGAACGGCGGTGGCCTCGGGCGAGGACCTCAGCAAGGTATCGGGGTGGACCGCATAGGGCCCGTTGTGGGCCGAGAGCGTCGGCTCGGCGTTCACCTGTGCGCCCGCCGGCGGTGCGCTGACGACGAGAGAGGCGACCACCGCCATCACTGCAGCGGCGACGACGGCACCGAGTCGGGGCGGGATCCGTGGCTGTGCGCGCGTCAAGCTCATCACCTCCGGCGTGGGGAGCACTGCAACTCGCGCGTACCCGCCGCGGGGGAAGCGGCTTCGGGGGACCGCCAGAATGTTGTCGAGCGGTTACACGGGCGGGAGCGGGGGGATGTCGTCCGCCTCGAGGGTGACGAGGGCCTCGTCGCTCACGTCCTCGAGCTCGACCACCCGGCTGGCGTGGCGGGCGATCGCCGCCTCGAAGAGGTTCCGGACGAGGCGGGCGTTGCCGAAGCCCCGGTTGCGGGGCTGCGCCGCCACGTAGGCCAGCACGGCCTGGCGGGCCGCCTCGGTCGGCGCGTACCGGTTCTTGTTGCACATGCCGTCGAAGATCTTCAACAGCTCGTCGTCGGTGTAGTCGTCGAAGTAGATGGTCTTGGGGAACCGTGAGCGCAGCCCCGGGTTGGCGTCGAGGAACTCGGCCATCTCCTCGGGGTAGCCGGCGACGATCAGCACGACCTCGTCGCGATGGTCCTCCATCAGCTTGACGATCATGTCGATCGCCTCGTGGCCGAAGTCCCGCTCGTTTCCGCGCGCCAGGGCGTGGGCCTCGTCGATGAGAAGGATGCCGCCGATGGCGGACGTGAAGACCTCCTTGACCTTGATGGCCGTCTGGCCCACGTAGCCCGCCACCAGGCCCGAGCGGTCGGTCTCGACGAGGTGTCCCTTCTCCACCGCGCCGACCGAGCGGTAGATCTGCGCCAGCAGCCGGGCGACGGTCGTCTTACCCGTGCCCGGGTTGCCGGTGAAGACCAGGTGGCGGCTCTGCTCGACGACCGGCAGGTCGCGCTCCTCCCGCAGCTTCTGCACCCGCACCAGGTTGGTCACGAGCTTGACCTCGGCCTTGACCGGCCCCAGCCCGACCAGACCGTCGAGCTCGGCCAGCACCTCCTCGACCGGCCGGGCCGGCTCCTGGGGCGCCTCCGGAGCCGGGAGCGGGGGGGCGGCCGGCTGACCGGGTTGACCGGTGGCTCCCCGGGGGACGGGCCGGGGGGAGCCGGGACGGGGGACGCCCGAGGCGTCCATCGTCGCCAGCATCATCCCCCGGAAGCGCTCGATGGCCATGAGCTCGCCCTGGGACGGCTCGGCGTCGAGGGCGCACACCGCCCGGGCGATCTCCAGGGCCCGCTCGAAGTACGCCCACGAATCGACCGTGCCGGCCCGGGCGTCGGCCGCCACCAGCAGGTTGAGGAAGGCGGAGGGCGTGTCGAGGAACGCCCGCTTGCCCGCCAGCAGCCCGGTGGTGCGGAGCGTGGCCGGGCTGGCCGCCCACGCCACCGTGTCGAACCGGCCCGCGAACACCGCGACGAAGGCCCAGAGCTCCTGGTCGGTGTGCACGCCGTCGGCGTCGATGAAGCCGGCGGTCAGGTTGAAGGCCTCGATGGCGACGTCGTTGCGCAGCTTGTCGTTGCGGGCCAGCACGGTGGCGCTGGCCAGGTTGAGCAGGATGGGCGTCAGGTCGGCGATGAACGACTCGACCGGCCTGGTGATCGGGCTCTGCACGCCCCCAGTGTCGCCCATGCCACGGAAGGGGCCGGTACCGTCGTCGCGTGGCCGAGGACGGGGTCATCGTCGAGGCGGCGGGCAGGGAGCTGCTCGTCACCCACCCCGACAAGGTCTTCTTCGAGGAACGGGGGGACACCAAGCTCGATCTCGTCCGGTACTACCAGGCCGTCGAAGGGCCGCTGCTGGCGGCGATGGGCGGGCGGCCCGTGCTGCTCCAGCGGTTCCCCAACGGGGCGGGGGGCTCGTCCTTCTTCCAGAAACGGGTGCCCGACAACGCCCCCGAGTGGCTCGAGACGACGATCGTGAGCACCCCCAACGGCACCACGTCCCGGGCGCTGGTCGTCGCCGACCTGGCCCACGTGCTGTGGGCGGTCAACATCGCCTGCCTGGGCTTCCACGTGTGGCCCTCGCTGGCGGCCGACCCCGACCACGCCGACGAGCTGCGCATCGACCTCGACCCCACGCCCGGGGTGACGTTCCCGATGCTCCGGGAGGCGGCCACCGAGGTCAAGGGCCTCCTCGACGAGGTCGGGGTGGTGGGCATGCCCAAGACCACCGGCAACAAGGGCATCCACGTGTACGTGCGGCTGGAGCCGCGATGGACGTCCTACGACGTGCGGGCGGCGGCCGTGGCCGTCGCCCGCGAGCTCGAGCGCCGCCGCCCCGACCTCATCACCGCCGCATGGTGGAAGGAGGAGCGGGGCACCCGGGTGTTCGTGGACTTCAACCAGAACGCCCCCCACAAGACCGTGTTCGGGGCGTGGTCGGTGCGGGCCCGGCCAGGCGCCCAGGTCTCCACGCCCTTCGCCTGGGACGAGCTGGGCGACGTGCACCCCGACGACCTCACCATCGCCAACGTCCCGGGACGGGTGGCCATCGGCGGTGACCCCTGGGCGGGCATGTCTCCCCAGTCGCTGGAACCGCTGCTGGAGATGTCCCGCCGGGACCTCGCGTCGGGCCTGCAGGACGCGCCGTGGCCCCCCGTCTACCCCAAGATGCCAGGCGAACCGCCGCGCGTCGCGCCCAGCCGGGCCCGCAAGTCGTGA
>JBKHXX010000058.1:0-47803 GCA_046565765.1 Acidimicrobiia bacterium
CCAGGGGGCGTAGCTTGGGCCAAGGATCAGCGCGTAAGGAGCGAGGCGACACGAGTGGGGCTGTCTCCAGAGGAGGAGGACATCTTCTCGACCATCGTCGCCGGGCTGCACGCCCCGACGGTCGGCAGTGTTCCGGTCCCCGTCGTCGTGCTCAGCTTTGTGGTGGTCGGTATTGGCGTGCTGGCTGCGACCATGCTCGGCGTCCACCACCACGTCGCTGCGCTCTTCTACGGCAGCTTCTCGCTCGGCCTGTGCGGGGGTCTAGCGGTGAAGGCAGTCCACGACCGTCGCAATCGTCGTTCGTAGTTCCTCTCTGGGCAGTTGGCTTGCGGCGGGGGCCGCGGCTGACGGTGCTAGCACATTTCCTCGAAGACTCGATACAAATACCCCGTACGGGTATACTGGTGCTGTCAAGGAGGAGCCCATGAGCCCGATCGAGCAGACTTACACCGTCGAGGGGATGACCTGTGGCCACTGCGAGATGTCGGTCCGCGAGGAGGTCGAAGGGGTCGCGGGCGTCGAGTCGGCGCAGGCCGACCACCGCACGGGCGAGCTGGTCGTCCGTGGCGTCGACGTTGATCCGGCTGCTGTTCGGAGAGCGGTCGAGGAGGCCGGCAACCGGCTGACGGCCGGGTCCGCCTGATCGGGCGGGCGGCTCATGTCCCCAGCAGGACGGTTGGCGGGGTTCGGCGCGGTGCTCGCCGCCGTCTTCTGCGCGGCGGTGGTGGCGGGCGCGGTGATCGACCCGACCGACGAGGAGTTGTCCTCCTCGCACCTCCGCGGCGGCGGGCACGACCCGACCTCCGCCCCCGGTGGCCTGGCCGTATCCGAGGACGGCTACACGCTGGTAGCGGACCGGACGGTGCTGCGCGCCGGGACCGCTGAGCCGTTCACCTTTCGCATCGTGGACGACCGCGGTCGTGCGGTCCGCGATGCGTTCGAGCTCGAACAGGACCGGGAGCTTCACCTCATCCTCGCCCGGCGGGACACCGCTGTGTTCCAGCACCTCCACCCCGACAAGGCCGCCGACGGGACCTGGTCGGTGAGCGTGACGCTGCCTGACCCAGGGCCCTACCGCGCCTACGCCGACTTCACCATCGCAGGCGCACGCCGCACCCTGGCCACCGACGTCACGGCCCCGGGCGACTTCCAGCCGCGCCCGCTTCCGCCGCCTGGGCCCACGGCGGTCGCGACCGGCTCCGACGGGACCGCCACCGAGGTGGAGGCGACGATCGCCGTGGCCGGAGTGCGGGCGGGCCGGGAGTCCACGCTGAGCTTCGAGCTCTACCACAGCGGTAGACCCGTGGGTGCCCTCGAGCCCTATCTCGGCGCCGAGGGGCACCTCGTGGCGCTGCGCGAAGGGGACCTCGCCTACTCCACGTCCACCCCGCGGACGGCGCGTCCGACCACGGCTCGGCGAAGCCGAATCGGATCGCCTTCAGGGCGACGTTCCCGACGCCCGGACGCTACCGGCTCTTCCTGCAGTTCCAGCTGAGCGGCGAGGTCCGCACGGCGTCCTTCACCACGGAGGTGCCTCGATGACCACCGACTCGTCACGGGCCCAGCACGTCGACCTGGCCCTCGAGGGCATGACGTGCTCCTCGTGCGCCAACCGCATCGAGCGGAAGCTCAACAGGCTCGAGGGGGTGCAGGCGACCGTCAACTTCGCCACCGAGAAGGCGTCGGTCAGCTTCGATCCGACCGTGGTCGGCACCGACGAGCTGGTGGGGGCCGTGGAGGCGGCCGGCTACCGGGCTCGGCTCCCGCAGCCGCCCGCGCCGCAGGCCAGCTCCGCCGACACCGCGTCCCAGGACGAGCCTGGCCGCTCCCTGCGCCTCCGCCTCGTCGGCTCGGCCGTGCTGTCGGCGCCGCTGCTGGCGATCTCGATGGTCCCGGCGCTGCAGTTCGAGTACTGGCAGTGGCTGGCGCTGCAGTTGGCGACCCCGGTCGTGTTCTGGGCGGGCTGGCCGTTCCATCGCGCCGCCTGGGCCAACCTCCGCCACGGGACGGCCACCATGGACACCCTCATCTCCGTAGGCACGCTAGCGGCGTGGGGCTGGAGCGTCGTCGCCTTGTTCGTCCTCGACGCCGGCATGGCCGGGATGCGCATGCCCATGCAGCTCGTCCTCGACCGGGGGGCGAGCACCTCGCACATCTACCTCGAGGCGGCAGCGGTGGTGACCACCCTCATCCTCGCCGGGCGCTACTTCGAGGCCCGCGCCAAGCGCCGCGCCGGGGCCGCCCTCAGGGCCCTCCTCGAGCTCGGAGCCAAGGATGCCGCGGTCTTGGATGCCGACGGGACCGAGCGCCAGGTACCGATCGACCAGCTCCACGTCGGCGACCGGTTCGTCGTCCGCCCGGGAGAGAAGGTGGCCACCGACGGTCGGGTCGTCGAGGGTACGAGCGCGGTGGACCAGTCGCTGCTGACGGGGGAGTCCGTCCCCGTCGAGAAGGGCCCCGGCGACGAGGTCGTCGGCGCCACGGTGAACGCCGGCGGGCGCCTCGTGGTGGAGGCGACCAAGGTGGGCGCCGACACCGCCCTGGCCCAGATTGGCCGCCTGGTCGAGCTGGCCCAGACGGGCAAGGCGCCGGTCCAGCGCCTGGCCGACCGGATCTCCGGCGTCTTCGTCCCGGTGGTGATCACCCTCTCGGTGGCCACGCTCGGGTTCTGGCTGGGCGACGGCACCAGCGCCGCCTTCGCCTTCTCGGCCGCCGTGGCGGCGCTGATCATCGCCTGCCCGTGCGCCCTCGGTCTGGCCACGCCCACCGCGCTCCTGGTGGGGACCGGCCGGGGAGCCCAGCTCGGAATCCTGATCAAGGGCCCGGAGGTGCTGGAGTCGACACGGCGGGTGGACACGATCGTGCTCGACAAGACCGGCACGGTGACGACCGGGAAGATGAGCGTGGTCGAGGTGACGGTGGCCGACGGCGTCGACGGTCGCCAGGCCCGGCGCCTGGTGGGGGCGCTGGAAGAGGCCTCCGAGCACCCCGTCGCCCGGGCCATCGCCGCCGCAGCACGCGACGACGTCGGCTCCCTGCCGGCGGTCGAGAGCTTCACCAACCGAGAGGGGCTGGGCGTCGAGGGCGTCGTGGACGGCCAGGCGGTCGTGGTGGGCCGGGCTTCGCTGCTGGCCGACTGGGCCATGCCCGTGCCGCCGGTGCTCGTGGAGGCGGCCCGTGGGGCGCAGGCCCTGGGGCGGACGGCGGTGTACGCCGGCTGGGACGGTGCCGCCCGAGCGGTCTTCGCCGTGGCCGACACCGTCAAGCCGACCAGCCGCGAAGCCGTCGCCGCGCTCGCCGCACTCGGCCTGCGACCAGTCCTTTTGACCGGCGACAACGAAGCGGCGGCCCGCGCCATCGCTGCCCAAGTCGGGATCGACGAGGTGATCGCCGAGGTGCTGCCGGCTGAGAAGGCCGCGGTCGTCAAGCGCCTCCAAGGCGAGGGCCGCGTGGTGGCGATGGTGGGAGACGGCGTCAACGACGCTCCCGCCCTGGCCCAGGCGGACCTCGGCCTCGCCATCGGCACCGGCACCGACGTCGCCATCGAGGCCTCGGACCTGACACTGGTGTCGGGCGATCTCCGAGCGTCGGCGGACGCCATCCGGCTGTCGCGGCGGACCCTGCGCACCATCAAGGGGAATCTGTTCTGGGCGTTCGCCTACAACGTCGTCCTGGTGCCGGTCGCCATGGTCGGGCTGCTGAACCCCCTCTTCGCCGGCGGTGCCATGGCGCTGTCGAGCGTGTTCGTGGTGTCCAACTCCTTGCGCCTCCGCCGCTTCCGGCCCGACCGGTCCGCGGCGGCCTCGGGGAGTGTCCTCGCCGTCCCCCGCAGGGGACCGGCCCTGGAGTCAACAAGGGCCGCCTAGGCGGCGCGCGGGATGCGGCGCCCTCATCGGTACATCGACGGTCAGAGGAGGAGGAAGCGATGGCAGTTTCCCAACGTGGCTACAGCGCAACCAAGGATCAGCTTCTGGACCGCCTGGCCCGCATCGAAGGCCAGGTTCGCGGGGTTGCGCGCATGGTCGCCGACGACCGCTACTGCATCGACGTCCTCACCCAGATGACGGCAATCCGCGCCGCCCTCGACAAGGTGGCCCTCGGCCTGCTGGACGACCATGCCCGCCACTGCTTGGTGGGAGGCGGCGGAGGCCCTTCGGACCCTGATGAGCAGGTGCGAGAGCTGATGGGCGCCGTCGGCAGAATGCTGCAGCGCTGATGGATGGTTCCTCACGCCCAGGCTGCTCGGGACTGCCGCAACCGGGCCGCGACGGCGCCAGCCGTTCTGGCGCCCCCCCTCTGGCCTCGGGCCGACCCGATTGCACCGGTGCGCCCTATCGGACACGATGGAGTAGATGCGGTCCGTCCCTATGGTCAGGTTCGTGAGGCGGGGCGGTCGGCCGGCCAGGCCCGGCACCGAACGGTCGGTCGATCGAGCCGTCCTGCGTCGGCTGGCCGCCCTTCTCGCCGTCGTCGTCTTGGCCGTGTCGGCGGCGTGCACCCGGAGCGCGAACGAGGACCGGGGCAGCGCCGGTGACGACCCCGCCGACGAGGGTACGGCTCGGGGCGAGCGGCCCGTCCAGGTGGTCGGCGCCGGCAAGGTCCGCCTCTTCGGGACGCTTGCCGTCCCCGACGCCGGCGCGGCTGCTGCTAGCGCGGGGGTGCTGATCGTCCCCTCGTCAGGGCCGGGCACCCGCGACGGGCTGGTGAGCGACACCGGTTCCAACGACAGCATCGCCAAGGACCTCGCCGGCGCCCTGAGCAAGGCGGGCACGGTGAGCTACCGATTCGACCGGCGGGGTACGGGTGAGAGCAGGATCGAGCCCGATGTGCGCCTGTCGTTCGATGACCTCGTGGCTGACGCCCGCGCTGGTCTCGACCTGCTCGCACAGCGCAAGGAGACGTCGGGCCGCGATCTGGCGGTTGTGGGCTACGACCAAGGCGGGCTCGTGGCTCTTCGCCTGGCGGCGAGCGACAGCCGGGTGACGCGCCTGGTTCTGATCTCCCCGCCGGGGCGATCGTTGGTCGATGCCCAGGCTGCACAGCTCGGCGGGACCTATGGCCCCGAGTCCGCGGCCGCCCTGCGCGCCACCGTGGCGGCCCTGCTGGCGACACGCACCCTTCCCCCCCTCGACGCCATGCGGGCGGAGTTGCGACCCCTCCTACCCCCCCAGGAGGCGAGCTTTCTGGCCCAGCTGTACGCGATCGACCCAGCCGCAGAAGCCGCACAGGTGAAGGCCCGTTCGCTCATCGTCGTCGGCGGGGATGCAGGGCCTTACGACCCGGACCGTCTGCGAGCCGTCCTCTCGGCCTCCGATGTCGTCGTTGCCGCCACTGCCGGCCCGACCCTCGTGAACGTCGGCCCTCCGCCGACAGAGGACCCAGGGAACCCCAGCAGCCCGGTCCACGATCACGGCGCTGCGCCCGCCGTCGCTCCCGAGGCGCGCGACGCCGACGCCATCAACCGGATCACCGCATTTCTGACCGCCGCCCGGGCGCCATAGAGGCGCGGAAAGACGCCCGACGTCGCGGCCGGCGGCTGCTCGCTCGTGCGCTCGCCGGGGTCCCACTCCCCCACCGACCCGAGAACGCCGGCGTCGACAGCAGCGATCCCCTGACCCCTCCCGAGCCGTAGCACAGTGCACAATGGCTCCATGGGCCAAGGCACTCCACGATGACCACGGGCAGCACTGGCGCCGTCTCGGCGTCACGGGCCCCGGCTGGGCTTGCGTCTGCGGCCACCGGTGCCGGGCGGGGCCGCTGGCGGTTCCTCGGCAGGTCGTCGCTGCCCCTCGACCCGGTGGCCCGGGAGCACGAGCGGCGTGGGCGCCGCTGGCTCGTGGTGTCTTATCTCTTCTGCCCGTGCCACATTCCGCTCACCTTGGCGCTCATCGGTGCTCTATTTGGCGGCACCGCCTTCGGTGCCGCGGTCGCGACCAACGCCATCTGGGTCGGCGCCGTTGTGGTCTGCGCGTACGCCGTGGTGCTGTGGCGGGGGTTCCGCCAGATCCGGTTGGCCAACCGCATCGAGGCGGCCGGAGGGTCAGTCAGTTGCACCTCCAGCGGTTGCGCCGTCACCACCACGGCCACCTCGACCCCCTGAGGTCCCGGGCGTCTGCCTCCATGGACCGGCGTCGGCCGAGCGGATCGCGACATGGTGGCTGGGCCGCGGCGGCGCTCGCCAGCGCGCTCCTCGCCGTGCTCGGGGCCTGCGACGGCACGGCTGGCGACCCGTCCGCAACGCCGAACGCCGGCGGCCCGGCGCCGTCCCCCACCACCACGGATGCCGGCCAGGGCGGGCCGACGACAACGCCTCGTGCCGCCTCTGCGACGGTGGACGTGATGCTCGCCGGTTACGCCATCGAGCTGTCACGGACGTCGGCCACGGGCGACCTGGTCACCTTTGCGATCACCAACCGCGACGGCGTGCCCCACGACCTGGTGTTGGTCAGCACCGACCTCCCCGCCGCCGCACTGCCGACCGCCGGGATCCGCGTGGACGAGCAGAGCCCGCAGCTGCGGGTCCTCGGCCGGAGCCCGACGCTGCCCGCAGGCGGAACCGCCACCCTGAAGGCCTCGGTCGCTCCTGGGCGCTACGTCATAGTGTGCACCGTTCCGCACCACTACGTCCGGGAGTCGATGGTGGCAACCCTCACCGTCAGCTGACCGCGGCATACGGCGCCCTGTGCCCGGACTGGCTCCGATCCAGCGCCCGCGACGATCAGCGGTTGTCCACCAGTGCAGTGGCGAGCGCGTCCTGAAGGAGCCGTGCGGACGATCCCGGCGGGAGCCCGGTGACGATGTACACGAACGCAAGCGTCGTTCCTCCCGCGTTCTCGGCGTAACCGGCGATGGCCGAGACTCCCTCGAGGGAGCCGGTCTTGGCCCGCACCCGTCCGGCGGCGGGCGTCCCGACGAGGCGGTGGGCCAACGTGCCGTCCACCCCAGCCAGGGCCAGACGCGGGGCCAGGTCGGCCGATCGGGCGGTGAGCACGGCCAGGACCGATCGGCATGTGGCTCGGGCGGCGTCGCTCAGCCCCGAGCCGTCGGCGACGGCAACGCCGTTCAACGGCACGCCAATACGACCCATGACCGTGGCCACCGCCCGCACCCCTGCGGCGGTTGACCCCTCGCCGAGCTGGCGGACGCCCAGCTCCTTGACCAGCAGCTCGGCCGTGCCGTTGTCGCTGTCGCGCAGCATGGCGTGGGTCAGCTCGCCCACCGTCGCGCTCTCCACGGCGGCAATCTCGACCGAGCTGCGGGCGGCAGCCCCGGCGGCAGAGCCACCCTCCACCACGACGCCCCGGGCCGACAGGAGTTCGGCGAACACGGATGCGGCGTCGGCTGGCGGGTCCTCGAAGGCGACGCCGGGGTGGCCCCAGACACGGAAGCCGTCGTTGACGGTGAGGGCGCTGAGGGGGCCGGCCTCGCCATCGGCGATCAGCCGGCGCGGCCAGGTGTCGACGTACCGGTCGGTGTCGTAGCGGCTCTCGTCGCCGACGACACGCCCGGCAACCCGACGCACGCCCGTACGTACCAGCCGGTCGGCGAGCTGATCAAGGGACGTGTACAGCGGTGGCCGGGCCGGAAGCTGGGCCGCCCACCGGTCGGTACCGAGCACGGGATCCCCGCCCCCGACGAGCCACAGGTCCCCCGAGATCACGCCTTCCAATGGACGGGCGCCTGCCCGCACCGATGTTCGCAGGCGGTAGTCGGCGCCGAGGACCTCGAGAGCGGCTGTCGCGGTGAACAGCTTGGTGACCGAGGCGGGCGCAAGGGACGCCTCGGCGCTGGCCTCGTAGACGACGCGGTGGCCGCTCGAGACGGTGAGGCAGCCACGCGTGCTAGCGCGCCACGCTGCGTCAAGCGCTTCGATGAGATGCGGTGGGGCCTCGACCGCCGGACGCGAAGGGTCCGGGTGGGACTGGTCGGAAGGCGGGGCGGCGGTGCTGCCGACGCCGGCAAACGCATCCTGCTCTTCGGGAGCCATCGTGGCCGGTTCATGACGGATAGCCGCTACCCCCCCGGACAGGGTCACGGCCGCGGCAGCGAGCCACAGCAGGTGGTGGTAGCGGCGAGCAGCGGTCACGCGGTACCGGGTAGGGCGGCCACAGTGCAGCTGATAGGGATACGTAGCGGGACTGGGCCAGACGCAGACGCCCGGTCATCGCGCCAAAGCCGCCCGGAGCCTTGTTGGCAAAGGACCATCAGCCGAGGTCGCGTCATCTTCCGGACAGCGAGCCTGCGCCCTCGATCGCCCGCCAGAAAGCGCCGGCCCAGATCCGGTGTCCGCGGTCGTTGGGATGGAACCAGTCGGCGGCGAAATCGGTGAGCATGGCGGTCCATCCTCGATTCCGGGTCGTCCGATAGAGATCGGCGACGGGCAGGGCGGCGGCCTGAGCTCGCTGGGCCACGTACGCTGCGGCTTCGCCCGACTTGCGTCCCGGCACGCCGTGCATGAACCACGGCACGTCAGCGATGACGGCCTGGGGCGGCAGCCCGGCGATCAGCGCGTCCACGTCGGTGCGGAACCGGTCGCGGTCGTAGTGCCTGATGTCGTTGGCGCCGACAGCGACGGTGACCAGATCGGGCGCAAGCCCGCGAAGGCGTGGGAGCTGCTCGTCCACAACCTCGCGCACCCGAGCGCCGCTCCGGCTCAGGTTCAGCACCCGGACGGGACGCCGGGTGGTGGCGCGAAGGCGGGCCGCGATCCGGCCGACGTAGCCAAGTTCGGGGGCGCTGGCGCCGATCCCCTGGGCGGTGGAGTCCCCAAGGGCGATGTAGAGCACACCAGGCGCACCGCCGTAGGGCAACCCCCTCACGTCGTCGTTGCGGTCGCACCAGTACGAGCGGTACTGGATGATGGAACGGCGCAGGTCGAGGAACCGGATCCCCCACAATCCGGTGGTGATCAGAACCGCTGTCAACACTCGAGCGCCGACGCCGGGGCGCCGGACAGATGCCTGCTCGGACCGCCGAGGAGCGGGCGCACCGTCGAGGTCCGTCACCTCCCCATGATGCCCGCCGACGGGCGGCTGCCGTTCGGGGGCACGTCGGCATCGCGCCTCTGGGCCGAGAGGGGCCAGCGCGAGCGCCCTTGTCTCATGATGTCGGGCGATCGAACAAGCCAAGCCACCACGCGCCGAAGGCGGCGACGGCAACCGCAAGCATCAGGTAGAGCTCACTGTGCCCGCCTGGCAGCACGCTGAGCCGGGAGGACGCCCACTGCACATCGTTCAGCACTGCGATGGCGACACCGAGGGCCACGAGCGCCCACCCCACGACCTTGTGGGCGGCCGGACGGATCCGAAACGCCGGCCGGGCCGGCGTGTACCGGGCCGAGGGATCGGGCATGGGAGCCGCATGCCCTCGCGCCGGCCGTTGCGCGCGTGGCGATCCGTCCCTCCTCAGCTGATCCCGGCGTCCGGTCGGAGCCTGGCGGCCCTTACGGGTCCGCGAGCGGGGTGTCATCTCCGGGGGCACCGTCTCGGTGGGACGACCGCAAGGCGTGGAACCCGGTGATCGGCGGCAGGGATCATCTGGCCGCCGGAGCCTCGAGCTGGTCTCGTCCGACGAGAAACCCTCCGAAGGGCAGCGACGCGGCGATCAGGACAAGTATCGTCCGACCGACGCCCCAGCCCTGGCTCTCGCGAACCTTGAGCACGAGGATCACGAGTGCGAGAAAGATGATCCCGTGGAGCGGTCCGAGGAACCCGACGTAGTCGGGACCGTCGAACACCCGGTAGAGGACCACGGCGCTCAAAAGGGCGAGGTACGACACCGCTTCGGCGTAGGCCACCAGACGGAACTTCTCGGTCAATCCAGCTCCCATTGACGTAGCAGTGCCCGCTGCATTGTCCCCCGGCTGTGCTGATCTGTGGCCAACGTGCGGCGGTTGTCCCACCGTCGGCCCCTTTGTTGGAAGGCACGGCGCTCTACTACACAGTGTCGGTCTAGCACGACCGCCGCGTCAACGCCAGGAGAGGCTCGCAAGGAGTGACGAGCCCAGCCGTCAAATTGGGGGCCACCCCAGCCGGGCGAACGAACGCTGAAGTGGGACGAAGAACGAGCGCCAGACGCCGCTCACGAACAGGATGCCAACCGCCACCAGCAACGCTCCCCCCACCACCTCGATGCTGCGCCCGTGGCGGCGCAGCCACGCAAGCGATCGACGCGCCCGCTGGAACCCGAGGCCGAGGGCGATGAAGGGCAAGCCGAGTCCGATGGAGTAGAGAGCGAGGAGCACGGCGCCCCATGGCGCGGTGCCCGTGGAGGCGGCCGTCGTGAGGATGGTGGCGAGGATCGGTCCGATGCAGGGCGTCCAGCCGGCGGCGAACGCGGTGCCCAAGAAGAACGCGCCCCTCGGCCCCGCCGGCAAGGTGGCCAGGTCCACCCGCCGCTCCCGGCTGAGCACCGGGATCCGCAACAGCCCCATCATGGCCAGGCCCATGACGATGATGAGCGCGCCGCTCACCCGCACGATGAGGGGCAGTCGACGCAGCAGCAGCGGCCCGACCAGCGCGGCCGAGGCACCGAGGAGACTGAACACCACGGTGAACCCAGCGACGAAGAGCAGGGAGGCACGAAGTATGACCGCCCGCGCCTCTCGGCGCCCGAGCTCGGACACGGGCAGCGCCGACACGTACGACAAGTAGCCGGGGATCAGGGGAAGGCAACACGGAGAGCTGAACGAGACGGTCCCGGCGACCACCGCCATCATCGGCAGCACGAGCGCTCTCACCGCCATCGTCCAGATGACAACATGCCGGGGCGGGATCGAGCTGAGCCCATCGTCGGGCGGTAAGCTACTACGTACTGTCGTCTTCAAGGGGAGTAGATGGCTGCCCATCCCCGCCCGGCCAGGCGCCTGCAGGCCTGGGCCGCCGCCACAAGCATGATCCTGGTTGCCGCGGGGTGTGGCTCCTCGGGGGGAGGGGTCGGCTTCGTGGCCCGGGGCGAACCCCTGGCGGTCCCCGATCGTGAACTGGCGCCCGTGTCGGCGGCGGAGTTCGAGGGCATCCTGGTGGGCTTGCGGCCCAAGCCCGTGGTGGTCAACGTGTGGGCCTCGTGGTGTGGGCCGTGCCGGGTCGAGGCGCCGCTTCTGCAAAAGGCGAGCCAGCGCTACGGGGAGCGGGTCGCCTTCCTCGGAGTCGACGCCCGAGATCGGGAGGCGGATGCCCGGGACTTCCTCCGCCGCTACGACATCACCTATCCCAACGTCTTCGACACCGACGACGCGGTGGTCGGGCTGCTCGGGTTGAGGGGCTTCCCGACGACCTACGTCTTCGACCGCTCGGGCAAGCTGGTGGCCAGCGTGGTCGGCGGGATCAGCGAGCAGGTGCTCGCCGCCCGCGTCGAGGAGGCGCTGCGCTCGTGATCGACCGGGGGCTGCTGGCCACGATCCTGCTCATCGCCGCCGTGGTGGCTGGGAGTGACCGGGCCCTGCGGCGTGGCCGTCCGCCGGCCGAGCGGATCCTCGCCATGGCGGCCGTGCCGCTGGCGGCCGGCCTTGCCGTCGGCCGGACGGTGGCGGTCCTCCTCGACGACCCCTCGACGCTGCGCCGCCCGCTTGACCTGGTACTCATCCGGGGCGGGATGGAGCTGTGGCCGGGGGTCGCCGCTGGCGCTGCCGCGACCTGGGCGACGGCCCGACGCGAGGGCGCCCGTGGGGCTGCCCGGCTGGCGGAGCTGGCCCCCTTCGGCCTGTGGGCCTATGCCACCTACGAGGCGATGTGCCTGGTGAGGGAGGAGTGCTTCGGGCCGATGTGGCACCTGGGCCCGGTGCCTGGGGGTGTCGGCAGCGGCCAGTTTCCCGTCGCCGTGGCCCTGGGCGTGGCGGTGGCGCTCTCGGGCGTGGTGGCCTGGCGCGTCTCGCCTCGAATGAGTCCCGTCTCGCTGGTGGCGGCGTCGTTGTGGGCCATGGCCACGGCCCGAGCTCTGGCGGCGTTCGCACTGCCCGACCTGGCATCGGGACTCACCAGGCCCCACGTCGAGTCCCTTGCCGTTGCCTCGGGAGCGACCCTGTGGCTGGCGGCGACGAGGATCCGCCGGCGCCGTCGCGGCCAGTGCGGTTCTGCTGCGGTGCCGGACGCCCAGCCCCGGGTGCGGGCGGGCTCGACGCACCGCAGCCGGCCTCCGGCGGGCGCTCGAGGCGCGGAAGGCTCGCCCGTCCCCGATCCCCCCGCCGATCCCCCAGGGTGACACCCCTTCGGGCCGGGGACCTGGGTGGGTCCCGGCGGTCCCACCCGGGGGGCCTCGGCGCGCGCACCTCCTTGCCGCGGCGCCCGACCGGCATCCTGCTGGCCGGCGTGGTCGTCGCCATCAGCGCCGCCGCCATTGTGGCGGGCGACAGGCCGCCGCCAACCGAGAGCCCGGGTGCCGAGCTGGCTCAACGCCTTGCTACGGCGGTAGAGCCCGCCCGCTTCGCCCTCACCTACCGGCGGGGTGGGACCCGGGTTCTCGACTGCGTGCTTCCGGACACTGAGTACTCCGCCGAAGTCGACGCCAAGGGGGGCCGGATGGCCATCCGGTCGGAGGGCCCGGATGCGACTGTGACCGTCGTGCGTGCGGGGGACGACATCTACCTCCACCGGTCTCTTGTTGGCAATCCCCCCTCGGCCCGGGCCTGGCTCAGGATCGCCCGTCCCGCTGACGCGGGTTCGGCTGCGCTCCTCAGGCGAGTGCTCGGCGCCGACCTTGCTCGAGACGTCGGTGGGGACCGGCTTCCGGCCAGCGGGCGGGCGGTCGCGGTCGAGGCGCTTGGCGTGGCGGCATCCGTGGAGCGCCTGGGCGACGCCACGGTGGCCGGCGCGCCGGTCGAGCGCTTCCGCATCACCGTCGACCCGCCCCGTTTTCGTCAGGCGGCACGAGCGCCCGGCGCTGATCCGCCAAGCGATCAGGAGCTCGTGCCGGTGTTCGACCTCTGGCTGGACCGGATGGCCGACGTGGTGAAAGTCGCCATATCCAGTGTGCAAGCCGGGGGGGGCTCGGCCGCACCCGAAGTTGGCTGGTCCATCGAGTACCGACGCCTGGAGGCGCTCGACATCGCCGTCCCACCCCCTAACGAGGTCGCTGATATTGCGCAGGTGGACGCAGCACAGATCTCGCCCGACCCGAGCGCGTGTCGCCTACCCTCCTGAGGGTTCCACCCGAGTCGGCGGCGACCGCTCGGCGGCCGCGATGCACTGCGCGCTCCTGAGGCGATCAGACGTTGGATCACGGCAGACGTTGGATCGCGGCCAGGCCTGAGAGTCAACGGAGGCCGCGCCGGTACGAGCCGTGCTCTCGCGAACGGCCCGCACAATGGCCGTGGCACGCGCGACGCGCCCCACCTTCTCGCTGCGCCGCAACGCGATGCGGCCTCCGGGCGGTAGCAGGCAGCGCTTCCCCTGCGCTCGAGGACGACCGAGGTTGCTAGCCCCGCGCTGGCGAGGGCACCTTGATCCCCGGGGACCGGGGCGACTCGGCAGGAGCGCGCCGTTTGGTTGCCAGGGCGGCAAGGAGGAGGAGCAGACCCACGGCCACGAGCCCTGCGATGCCCGCCAGGACGATCTTGCCAGCCCTGGAGGCCCCGCCGCCTACGGCCTCGAACTGCGCAGCAGCCACGTAGAGGTCCTGGAGGCCGCCGCCGAGGTCAGCCCGCGCCTTGGTGTCTGGGTCGCTGTTGCGGGTGTCGTCCCAGCCGATGACGGCGTACTCGTCGACCGATGACACACCGGGCTGGGAGGCGATGTCGTAGTTGAGGCCCCAGACCCCCAGGCGGCGGTCGACGCTCTGGTCGGTGATGCGCTGGTTCTTGGCCCAGGTGCGCCCGTCGTCGGTGGAGTAGCTGTAGTAGACGTCGGTCGAGCGCATGCCGGGCGTGTCGCGAGTGTCCCACCACACCACGTCCACCCGACCGCTGGGAGCGATGCTCAGGTTGGGAAAGTACTGGCCGGCGAAGAGCTTCGGGTCATCGTCACCCAGGTCCTTCGCCTCGGTCCAGGTCTCGCCGCCGTCGTAGGAGGCACGGTGGTAGACGTTGCTGTGTCCGGCCAGGTCGGGATTGTCGGTCTGGTTGTACACGATGTGGAGCGTGCCCTCCCTGGTGACGGCCAGCTGTTGGTAGGCGTTGGCCGGGCCACCGCGGGAGTTCAGGTAGTCGAAGGGGATGGACAGCTTGGTCTGCCAGGTGCGCCCGCCGTCGATGGACTTGGACAGTGCCATGCCAGGCGGCGGCGCGTTGGCGATGTTGGCCGTGCCCGTCGGCCATAGGACGTAGGCGTCGCCGTCGCCGTCGACCCGCACCACCATGCCGTTGCGGCTGCCGGCGGCGCCGAAGTTGGCGGCTTGGTTGGGGTTGGCGGCCTTGGAATCGGCGGGAGGGATCGTGGTGGTGGTGGTCGTGGCGTTCGGCGGCGCAGTCGTCGTGGTCACCGCGCTCAGGGCCTGGTCGCGGAGTGCCTGGGGCTCGAACAGCTTGCCGACCAGGTCGACCGCCTCGCCGAAGGTGCGCCCACCGTCGCGGGACACAGCCACCATGGCGGCCGAGGGCACGGCGTTGGGGGCGGTGAACCCGGTGAGGGTGCGGGAGAAGGTGACGTAGACCACGTCGTCGCCGCCGCCTTTGGGCTCCACGGCGATGCTCTGCACGGGCCGGATGTTCTCGGCCTCGTTGCCGCTCTTGCCCCGGGCGGTGCGCACCACGGTGGTGTCCCAGTTGTCGCCCAGGTCGGACGAGCGGGCCACGAGGACGGCGCCGCCCACCCGGCTGGCCTCCTCCTCGCCCCAGCCGCCGAGAGCCATGTAGAGGACGCCGTCGCCGCCGAAGGCGACCGGCGCCTGAATCACCCCGCCCTGGCTCTGCGAGCAGAAGGGGTAGGCGGCCGTCCCGGGTGCCCCGTCGGGCCGGGTCCACGACTTGCCGCCGTCGAGCGAGCGGAGGATGCCACAGCGGCGCGTCCGCAGGTCGGCGAAGCCGGCCACAATGCGCAGCGGGTCCTCAGGGTCGACGGCAAACGCGGGCGAGGAGTACAGGCGCCCGGGGTCCTGGTCGGCCACCGATGCCTGGACCGGCCGTGTCAAGGTAGGCGGCTCGGCGGCAGGGGCGGTACCGACCGCCGCCAGCGTGCCGACCGCCGACGCGGCGAGAACCGCGGCAGCTCTTCTCATGATCTCTTCCCCCTACCAATCTGCTATCCGATCTCCGCTTTCGTCCCACGACCGCTCTGTATGGGCTGTCGCCCTAAGAGGCCGACAGCCCCGCGGTCGACCGCCCCTGCGGGACACGGGCATTGCCACCTGAACGTGACGGACGCGGCATGTGACGGCAGGAGGTGAAGGCGGCTCCCGCATGACCGGCCACCTTCACCTCCACGCCGTCGGTCCCGAGACCCGAGGCTGTAGCGGGCCGGGATCGACGCTAGTGAGCAGTCCGAACAGGCTCCGGTGTGCGGGCCCGGCGCCCGGCAAACAGGGCGGCCATGCCGGCTACGAACATGCCGACACCGGCCACGCCAAGGCCGATCAGGAACAAGGTGGCCCCGCTGACAGAGTTGTCCGTGCTGATCAGCCCGCTCGGGCGGGCGGTGTCAGTCGGCACAAGCGCAGCGCCGACCGCGGGAGCGGCGCCGTTCTCCGGAACGATGGAGATGAGGGAACGTACCGGCAGCTGTGAGAGCTTGCCGTCGGTGCTCGACTGGCTCAATACCACGACATAGTTTCCCGCCCTCGCGTCGGCCGGCACGGTGAAGGTCCCCGTGACCCGGCCGCTCTCCGGCTTGTCGAGGGTGGCCAGAACCGGACCGTCCAGGGCGTTCCACCGCACGGTGACCGGGTCCGCCTTGGACCAGTTCGTACCGTTGATCGTCACTTCCTGACCCGGCTTGGCGTTCACCGTGGAGAGGTTCACCGCGGGGCCGGAGACGCACGCCCATGCCGCTGCGGCGGCCAGAAGCACCCCACCCGCTGCAACAATCCCCGCAGCAGCCCACCTTTTGGATCTCATCACAACCTTTTCCTCCTCTGCGACCACGGTGCTAGACCCGCCACATCGGGGCGAGCTGCTACTACACCGTGCTGTAGTGGCATCTTCGTCTGTCGTCCGAGGGTCCAGCAATAGGTGCCTCGGTGCTAGAGGTCGAATGCACGTATTGCGGGCCTCGACTTGCACCTGACCGCGCCGGGAGTTACTACTACATCTGTTCGTACACCGCGTCGCCGCCTTCGTTCGAGCCTTCCGGACGCCGGGGGCCTTGCCTCACACGAAAGGAGACGCTCATCCGATGGGTGCACCTTCGATCGTGACGATGGTCCCGCGTCTCCTTCCGGCGTGCGTGCTGCTCCTTCTCGCTGAGCGGCCCGGGCACGGCTACGAGCTCGTCGACCGCCTGAGGCCCTTCGGGTTCGACTGGAGCGGGCAGGGCCCCGTCTATGACCAGCTCAAAGGCCTCGAGGGGGCGGGCCTGGTGAGCTCAGTCCTCGACGTCGTCAACAAGGGCGGTGGCGCCCGGCGGGTGTACAGCCTCACGCCCGCGGGAGTCCAGGAGCTCGAGTCGTGGGAGAGCACCTTGACGGAGCTACGCGACCTCCTCGAGGGCTACCTGGGACGCGTGGGCGCCGTTGGCGCAGCCGGACCGGGGCGAGCAGCCGTCGATGCGGCGCACCCGGACGGAGGCGATCACCTAGCAGCGGCACGCGACCCCGATGCAGTGACTGGAGTCTGACCCCTCTGAGCGTGAACACCGGCAGCCAGAGCCCTCGGAGGGGCAGGCAGCGGCCGCCACCGCTCGGCTCGGCGTCGACGTGGGTGCTGGCCGCGGCCGCAGCGGGGCTCGCAATCGTCGTGGCACTGCTATTCAGCACTCGGTCGGAACCGAACGCCATCCCCGATGCCGGCCAGAGCCTCGCCCACATCCACGGCCTCGGCGTCAATCCGGCCGACAACGAGCTCTACGCCGCCACCCACTTCGGCCTCTTTCGGGTCCCGCCCCGAGGAGCGCCCCAGCGTGTCAGCGCGGCGGTGCAGGACACGATGGGCTTCACCGTCGTCGGAGCGGACCACTTCCTGGCGAGCGGCCACCCCGACATCAGAGATCAGCGCCTGCGCGGGCCCGGCTCGCCTCCGCTTTTGGGACTGATCGAAAGCACCGACGCCGGCCGGTCCTGGGCGCCGCTGTCGCTGCTCGGGGCCGCCGACTTCCACTCACTCGCGGTCGCCCACGGAAACGTCTACGGCTACGACTCCACCGGTAGCCGGTTCATGGTGAGCCCGGATCGACAGCAGTGGGAGACCCGCTCGACGCTGGTCCTGGGCGCGTTCGCCGTCGACCCTGGCGACGCCGAGCACGTCGTGGCGTCCGCCGAGGGTGGGCTCCTGCACAGCCGCGACGGAGGCCGCAACTGGCAGTTCGTCGAAGGGCCGTCGCTCGTCGTCCTCTCCTGGGGGCCGCAGCTGGGTCTATGGGGCGTATCGGCCGAGGGCGAGACCTACCGGTATGTGGAGGATGGCTGGGAGCTCCGACGCAGGCTCCCAGGTGAGCCGCAGGCGCTGCTCGTCACCGAAGCGGAGTTGTTCGCCGCCACCACCGGGCCCGATGGCGTAGCGATCCATGTGTCAGCGGACGCGGCCGAGAGCTGGCGACTCCGATACTCCGAGCCATAGACGCCGAGGCGGCACGGGCAATGGAGGGGGTTGGGGCTTGCGGCGCGCGTTTCCCGACGGGACCGGCCGGAAAGAAACGCTCCGACAGTCTGTCGTCACACGGCCGGAGGACACGTTGGACTATCACGTCGCACCAGCAACTTCCCCTGGGGGGAAAACCCCGAACCGGGCCCGACGAGGAGTGAGCACGCTGGCTCGCCGCCCTCACCGGGCGATCGGGACCGTTGCCCTGCTCTCCGCCGTGCTCGGCCTTGTGGTGGCGCCGCCGGCCTTGGCGGACGCACCTGCGCCGGAGGAGGAAAGCGCGGCGTTCGAAGTCCAGTTCCTCACGATGATGATCGACCACCACCAGATGGCGGTGCACATGAGCGAGATGTGCCTCGAGCGGGCCGTCCACGACGAGCTGGTCGAGCTGTGTGAGGAGATCGCGACGTCCCAGTCCGCCGAGATTCAACTCATGCAGGGCTGGCTCGCCGACTGGTACGGGATCGACCACGAGCCCTCCATGGATGACCCTGCCCATCACGAGCAGATGGAGCACCTCGCGACACTCTCGGGCGAGGAGTTCGAGCAGGCCTTTCTCGAGATGATGATCGAGCATCATCGCATGGCCGTCGTGGAAGGCCTCGACTGCCTGCGCAACGCCGGCCACCGCGAGCTACGGGGCCTCTGCGCCGGCATCGTCGGCACTCAGCTACGAGAGATCGTCCAGATGCAGGTCTGGCTGTGCCGGTGGTATGGCCGCTGCGACTTCCGCAGCCCCCTCGCCGCCTGAGGACCGCGCACGGCCGACGAGCGAACCCTCCTTAGCTCCTACTACAGTGTGCCGTTTGTAGCAGGAGGAGCACCATCGCCGTGTCTAGAACGCGAATCGTGATGGTCGTTGCCGCTCTCGTCCTCGCCGCCTGCGGCGGAGGGGGCGACGGCGGTGACGACACCGTCAGCGGGCCGTCGCCGACCACCACCGTGGCGGGAATGGGCGCGGGGGGTGAGCATGCCGAACACGGCGGCACGGGGGCGGCGTGCACGCCCAGCGGCTCGAACGTGTCGATCGTGGCCAGCGCCACCCGGTTCAACACCGACTGCCTGGCCGCGCCGGCAGGCCAGCCGTTCACGATCGCCCTCGACAACCGGGACACGGCGGGCCACAACATCGCCATTCTCGCCAGTCACACGGCCACCGAGGTGCTGTACCGGGCCGAGATCTTCAGCGGACCGCGCTCGTCCACCTTCAACGTTCCCGCGCTGTCGGCGGGAACGTACGTCTTCCACTGCGAAGTGCATCCCTCTGTGATGCAGGGCACCTTCGTGGTGGCCTAGCGTGATCAACGGAGCTTCGCTCACTCCCATCCGGCCGTCATGCTCTCTCGTCGCCAGTTCCTGACCCTGGCCGGAGGCATCGGCGCCGGTCTGGTCGTCGGTGGGTGTGGCCGCGGCCGCAACCCCATCGAGGCGTCATCGGAGGCGGTGGAGACGGCGGAGCGCAACCGCCGCAGCGCCGGCGCCCGGGTCCACGACGTCGAGCTCGTGGCGGGCGCCCACACGCTGGATCTCGCCGGTCTGACCGCGCCGACGTGGGCCTACAACGGCGCTGTTCCCGGTCCCGAGGTGCGGGTGCGGGCCGGGGACGTGCTGCGCGCCCGCTTCAGCAATCAACTGCCCGACCCCACGACCGTCCACTGGCACGGCATCGCGCTGCGCAATGACATGGACGGCGCGGCCGGGGTGACCCAGGAAGCGGTGGCCCCGGGGGCGACGTTCACCTACGAGTTCGCAGTGCCCGACTCCGGCACCTACTGGTTCCATCCCCACGTCGGCCTTCAGCTCGACCAGGGCCTCTATGCGCCGCTGATCGTGGAGGACCCTGCCGAACCGGGCCGCTACGACCGCGAGGTGGTCCTCGTCCTCGACGACTGGACGGCGGGCCTCGGGGCGTCCCCGGCGCAGAACTTCGAGGACCTGCGGGCCGGGCGCGGGCCCCACGCCCAGCACGCCGCCGGAGGTGGCCCTCGCAGTGACCTGCTCGCAGGGCCGGGGGGCGACGTGACCTATCCGCTCTACCTCGTGAACGGCCGCCAGCCCCGCGACCCCTTCGTCTTCGACGCCCGTCCCGGGGAGCGGCTGCGGTTGCGGCTCATCAACGCCGCGTCCGACACGCCCTTCCGGGTGGCCCTCGGCGGTCATTCGCTGACCGTGACCCACACCGACGGCTTTCCCGTCGACCCCACCGACGCCGACGCCGTGGTCATCGGGATGAGCGAGCGCTACGATGTCGTGGTCAGGGTGGCCGCAGCGGGCACGTTCCCCCTCATCGCCGTGGCGGAAGCAAAGGCCAACCAGGCGGTGGCCTACCTGCGAGCCGGCGGAGACGCGCCCCCGGCCCAGGCCCCGGGTCGCATCGCTGAACTGGACGGGCGGGTGGTGGGCGCCCGGGACCTGCGGGCGGCCGAGGCGGTGATGTTGCCGCCGGGCCGGCCCGACCGCACCCACCGGGTCACCCTGGGCGGCGGCGAGGAGGGCTACCGGTGGACCATCAACGGCGAGTCAGCTGAGGACGCGGAGCCCCTCGACGTGAAGACCGGCGAGAAGGTGCGACTCGTGTTCGACAACCGCACGACGATGTTCCACCCGATGCACCTCCACGGCCACACCTTCCAGGTCGTCGAGCCGGTGGCTCGCGGTCCTCGCAAGGACAGCCTCATCGTGCTGCCCCAGGAGCGGATGGCGGTCGACTTCATCGCCGACAACCCCGGGCAGTGGGTGCTGCACTGCCACAACGTCTACCACATGGAGGGCGGCATGGAGACCCTCGTGTCGTACGTCCGCTGACCTAGCGTGGCCGGCGGCGGGGACCAGGTGGCCTCCTCGACGGCTCACGGGGCTGAAGGCGCTGCTTGGCCCGGGCCCGTTCCAGGCTCTCCTTGATGACCCGTGAGCGGTTCGCCTGGAGATAGCGGCGGTGGCGGGCCCGGGCGAGTGCTACCAGGCCGCACACCACCGCGACCAAGAGCCATCCCGTGACGATCCAGGCGTTCACGATGGCGCAGGCTTGACCACGACGAGCAGTTTGAACAGCCCGATCTGGATGGCATCGCCGTGGGCCAGATCGGCCTCCTCGACCCGTCGTCCGTTGAGGTAGGTCCCATTCAGCGAGCCGAGATCGACAATGCGGTGACCGCCCCGGCGGGGTCGGATCTCGGCATGGCGCCGTGACACGCTGACATCGTCGAGCAGCATGGTGGCGCAGCGATGGCGGCCAAGGCTCACGACGGTGGGGCCGAGGCGCAGCGACGAACCAGCTCCGGGTCCCCGCACCAGGAGCAGTGCGCTTTCGCCCGGCCGCAGGCTCAGCCACTGGCGCAGCTCGTCGGCACGCCGGGTACCGACGAGTTCGCTCAACGGTTCAGTCGTCGCCACCTCCATGGTCACCTCGAGGTCGGCGCGCAAAGGTGCGCCGCAGCCATGGCAGCGCAGGCGCCCCGGGTCGACGGGGGCACCGCAGCTGAGGCAGCGGCCGGCCGCACGGGAGTGCGGAGGGGGCAGCTTCATGGGGCCCCCCTGTGCCGCCAGCCCTCCCCCTGCACCACTACCGCTCCTGCGTCCGAGCATCACCCGGTCGGTCCTCGCTTGCGTCATCGACCGTACAAATACTACAGCGTGTCGGTTGTCGGCGGTCCGCGGCTTCACGGCTGGTGCCTTGCTACCACAGCGCGTAGTTGTCTAGGGTGCCGGCACCGTTTGCTCACTCGGAGGGGACTTGGCGCGACGTACGTCGGGCGCGACCGTCGTAGCGGCCGTGTTCGTGCTCATCACGGCGGTCCCGGCTCACGCCCAGCAGCGCAGCGGTGCGGATCGCCGTGGTGAGGTCGAGCGGGAGCTCGACCTTGCACGTGCCTCCAACGCCGCCGTCGAGGCCGAGGTAGGCCGGCTGAACCAGGCAGTGACACGTCAGCAGGCGGTCGTGGCCGCCGCCCGTCAGGCCGAACAGGCCGCCCAGGTGCAGGTGGAGGCGGCGAGCCGCAAGCTCGCCGAGATCGAGAGCAGGGCCCGAGAGGCGAAGGAGCAACTCGCCCGTAGGGCGGTGGCCGCCTATGTGCACCCGCGTGCCGAGGGGGGCCTGGCTCTCTACTCCGAGGCCGCTTCGCTGGGGGAGATCGCCCAGCGCCGCGCCCTTGTCGCCGTTGTCCAGGGTCGCACGACCGAGGTGGTGGGCCAGCTCCGGGCCGCACGCGAGGACCAGGACGTCGCCACCCGCCAGCTCGAGGTGGCCCGGGAGGCGGCGACGGAGCGGGCGGAGGCAGAAGCCTCCGAGGCGGGACGGCTGGTCGCGGAGCAACGCGTCCAGCAGGCGGCCCACGACGAGCTGGCCGCCCGCATCGCCGGCCTGCAGGCCGAAAGCCAGGCCCTGGCCGCAGAGGCAGCCGAGCTCGAGGCGCGCATCCGCCAGCGCTCGGCCCCGGCTACGGCTCAGGCCCCGGCGCCCCAGGCGGGCGCAGCACAGGCGGCCCCCGCCCAGCGCTCGGGTTCGGTGGGGTCAGGGATGATCTGGCCGGTAGGGGGGGTCGTGACTTCGGAGTACGGGCCCCGATGGGGCAGCTTCCACTCCGGCATCGACATCGGAGCGCCCGAAGGAACCCCTATTCGCGCCGCCCGGGGCGGGACGGTCATCTCGGCGGGGTGGCTCGGCGGCTACGGCAACCTGGTCGTCATCGACCACGGCGGGGGGATCTCCACCGCCTACGCCCACCAGTCCCGGATCGCGGCGGCCCAGGGAGAGCAGGTCGGCCAAGGCGACGTGATCGGCTACGTCGGCTCCACCGGCGTTTCGACCGGCAACCACCTGCACTTCGAGGTTCGCTCAGGCGGCGGCGCTCAGAACCCCCGCGGCTACCTCCCGTAGCCCCCAGGCGTGGCCCACCCGGAAATCCGAGCACGCTGAACTCAACCGCCCGGCGGTGGCCGGCGGGGAACGACCACCGGGTTGTTGAGGAAATACTCGTCCCGCGGGAACAGGTCCCGGTTGAGCCCGTCCTCGGGTACCTCGGCGGTCGCAGGGCCCGCCCGCAGCGGTGTCGGCCGGACCTCGCCCAGGAACTGCCGGATCGACTCCAGCTGGGTCTCGGAGAGGAGATAGGAGCCCGCCGCCTGGCCCACCAGCGCGTCCAGGCGCTGCTGGAGGGCGGCCCCGTCGTAGTCAAGGGGGCGCTCGGAGGCGAGGAAGAACTGCGAAGAGTTGTAGGTCGGCACCTGGAAGGCGAGGACGTAGGGGAAGACCTCCGTCACGGCGTTGGCTGTGCGGTCACTGGGGAGCCACTGGGCGAAGATCCCTCCGTCGGCCAGCCGGCTTCGGACGAGCTCGTAGAATTCGACGGAGTAGACGCTGCCACTGAAGGCCGACTGGGGCCGGATGACGTCGACGTTCATCACGTCGAAGCGCCGCTCGCTCCTGAGGAGCCACTTGCGCCCATCAGCGACGTGGACGTCGAGGCGCTCGTCGCCTAAAAGGCGCTGGTTCTCCTTCGATCCGCCCTCGGCAAGGCTCTCGAGTAGCCGGACCTCGCCTCCGCACAGCTCGACGACGTCGACGCTGCCGACGCGGTGGTCCATCAGCATCCCATAGGGAGTGGCGCCGATGCCGAGCCCGACGGCCATCGCCTCCGTCGGCTCCGGGTGCATCAGAGCGGGCAGGAGCCCGATCAGCACGTGGTAGTCGTCGTAGGGATAGCCGTTCTGCGACGCCCCGTTGATGAACAGCAGGTACTCGTCGCCGCTGCGGCGCAGGGCGTTCACGCACGCCCGGTCCTCGGCAAGGCTGAAGTCCTGGTCTTGTGCGCTGTGGAGAAAGGACCACAGCTCGTAGTTGGACGGGAAGGCAACCAGTGCCGCGCCCAGGACGGCCGCGGCAGCGCCACCAAGCAGGATCCTCTGGCAGCGCCCTGCCGCCATGGCCGCCGCCGCCAACCCGGGGATGAGGAGCAGGGCGGCCAGCAACCGGAACGTCCCCGCAGTCCCGATCCTGTCGATCAGGAAGAACCCGACGACGAGCGTCCCCGTGACGTTCCCTGCGATGTTGGCCGCGAGCAGCCTCCCCGTCTGTCGTCCGAGCGTGTCCATGCGGCGGGCTACCAGCGCCTGGGCAAAGGGAAAGGCAGCGCCCATGAGCAGCACCGGTAGGCCCATCACCAGCAGCGGCGCCACCAGATGGACGAAGAGGAGCCGGGCCAGCTCGCGCGGTGGCCACACGGCGTAGTCCCCCAGGTTGTAGCCGTCGACGGCGAAGTGGCGGCGCAGAGGGCCGTCGATGCCGAGCAAAGCGGGCACCTGCACGAGAACGACCAGACCCGCCAGGGCGGCCACGCCGACCCCGAACTGCAGTGCCAGGAACCACCGCTGCGGACGCTCGACTCGCTTCACCGCCCGAGAAGCGATCCCCGCGCCGATGCCGAACAGGAGCAGGTACAGCGTGAGCACATGGGCGAACGTGTAGGAGTTCGAACGCATCAGCCCGTCGATGGTGCGGAAGAAGACGACCTCCAGACCGAGCGCCACCGCACCGGTGAGGCCGTAGATCACGAACCACGGCCAAGTGGCCCGCCCCGGCGCCGGATCGTGGGATTCCGACGTCGTGGCATCGGCGGCGGCCGGCATCGCATCGGCCGTCGCCGGCGTGCTCCGCCACAGCGCGAATACCAACACGGCGGCGAAAAGGTTCAGCGTGCCCGCCACCCGCACGGAGGCCACGAAGCCGAGGTTGCCGAGGAGCAACCACCCCGACACGGCCGCCCCCGCACCTGCACCGACGGTGTTGACAGCGTAGAGGCGTCCGATGAGCGGGCCGGCGTCGCCGATGTGGCCGACGATGCCCCGCGACACCAGGGGGAGCGAGAGCCCCATGAGCAGCGTGGGCACGAGGAGGAGAAGGAAGTGGAAGCCGAACGCTGCCAGGGTGCTGTCGAGGCTCGGGGCCACGGCCCGGTAGCCGTCGTAGAACAGGCTCACGCTCACCCAGGCGAAGAGGCCGATGCCGGCGTTGGAGCAGGCGAACGCCAGCAGCGAGCGGCGGGGCCCGAGACGGTCGGCGAGCATCCCCCCGAGAACGCTGCCGGTACCGAGACCGGCGAGGAAGGCGGAGACGACGGTGGTGAAAGAAAACAGGTCGACACCGGCGTGCATGGAGATGACCCGCTGCCAGACGACCTGCAGGGTCAGCGCCGAGAATCCGGTCAGCCCGAACAGGGCCGTGAGCACGGCACGCGAGCGCCCGGGAAGGCGCCACGCCACTCCCCCCGAGGAGCGATGACCTGGTCCAATGCCGCCCTCGGCCGGGCCGAGACCCGCTCCCCTCGCTCCCGCCATCCGTCCCCTCCCTCCGCTCGCTTGCGGGACACGACCCGGCAGGCCGTCTTACCGGCGCCGGTCTACTACAGCATGGCGTAGCCGGTGGGCCGCCCGGTGTGAACTCGCACGACGGGCTCAAGCCGCTGGGCGCCCTTGCCGTAGGTCGTACTACAACTTGTACGAGCGACCTGTGCGAGGTGAGCGTATGGACAAGACCGGCCCAGCGAGCCGATCGCAACGGACACACGGATCTGCGCTGGTGTGCCTCGCCTGCCTGGGCGCCGTTGGCGCGGCCGCATGGGTCACCGGCGCGCTGAGCACCCGGGCACTCGCCGTGGCGGCCGTGTGCGCCCTGGTCGGGGTCGCCCCCGCGCTCATCGGTCGGAAGGGCAACGCCCGTACCGCGGTGCTCGGCTGTACGGCCCTCGGCGCGGTCCTTGCTCTGATCGGACTGTGGCGGGTGACGGCCGCCGGTGACGGCCGTGTGGTGGCCGCCGCCGTCGCCGCACTGGCCTTGGGTGCCATCGCCACGATCTCGTCCCGCCCGGCGCACGCCGCCGGCGATGCCCGCGGATCGGCCGCCTCATTGACACCGCCGCCGCGGATCGGCGGGCAGGCCGTCATCGAAGGGGTCATGATGCGCGGTCGGGACCACTGGGCCGTTGCCGTGCGCGCCCCGGGGGGCGCCATTCGTGTCACCGCCGCGCCGCTACCGGCATGGTCACGCCGTGGCCCCACGATGCCGTGGGTCCGGGGACTGGTCGCCGTGGCTGAGACGCTGAGCCTGGGGACGAGAGCCCTGCGGTGGTCTGCGGCCATCAATCAGGGTCGTCCCGAGCCCACCGGCTCGATCGCCCTGCGCCTGGCCGGCACAGCCGCGGTAGCGGTCACGATGTTCGTCGTCGTGCCCGCAGCGATCGCCACGTCGGTGTTCGATGCGTCGGCGCAGCCCTGGCGTGCAAACGCCCTCGAGGGCGGCATACGTCTCTCGCTGTTCCTCGGCTACCTGGCTGCGATCGGGCTGGCGCCTAGCGTCCGACGGGTTCTGGAGTATCACGGTGCTGAACACAAGGTGATCGCGGTTCACGAAGGCGGCGGCGAGCTCTGCACCGCGAACGTGCGCCGCGCCAGCGCCCGCCACGTTCGCTGCGGCACCGACTTTCTTCTCCTGGTCGTCGTGCTCACCATCGTCGTCCAGGCAGCCCTGCCGGCCGTGTCGGGGCTCGCCCTTGTCGCATCGCGACTGCTGGTGCTGGTCTTGGTCACGGGCCTGGGCTACGAGGTCATCCGCCTCGCCGGTCGCACCCGCATCGGCGCAGTGCGACATGTGCTGGCTGGCCCCGGTCTGGCCCTGCAGCGCCTTACCACCCGGGAGCCCTCCGACGACCAGATCGAGGTCGCCCTTGCCGCTCTCGATGCCGCGGTCGAGCAGTCGTCGCCAACCTCGGGCCGATCGGGGCAATAGGGGTTCCTGCTCCGCCGTTCCTGGCCACCATCGGCTCCGGCGCTCGGCCGCCTTAGGGAGCGGCTTCGCCCGAGCCATCGGCCCGTTACTACAATGCCTAGGCGACATGACGCTCATCACCTTCCCGGGCGACCGCGCGGCAGGGCCAACAACCACGCTGGCGCACGCCCGGCGGCCCCGGCCGACACGAACCCCGGGCCGATGACGCTCTCTCGGGAGGACGCCGCCGCCTACGCACAGATCGTGGCCCAGGTCCCTGATCCCGAGGTGCGCCGAGACCGCGCCGTACTACTTCTGCTGGCCACCGCAGTGCTCGTGGTGCTGGCAGCAGTCACAACCCTGGCTGGATGGGGATGGCCTCCGCTGGTGGGGTTCTGCGGCACCTTCGTCCCCGGGATCGGGTCCCCTGAGTAACGGAACCAAATCGGCACGAAACGCTTCCACTAATCATCCTTAGTAGCAGGCAGGCGGGTGCCTACCGCTTCGGTGGGCACGAGTTCGGCCTCAGTGCCACCGGAGACGCGGCCTTCGGGGCTGACCGTTGCTCCAGCCGGTCGGCAGATGGCTGGCACGACGGCGCCTCGGGGGATGAAGGTGACTTGTCCTCGACGTCAGCCAGCTGTGCCCGTACGGGGTCGTTGCTTCTCACCGGCGGGGATGACGGTGCACCGGCCGCGGTGCGGGCAGCTCGTGCCCAGGACCCGCGTGGCGCAAACCACCCGATCGAGACGACGGGCATGTCCAAACGGCTTCCGGGACCGCGAGATCACCCCCGAGGTACGAGCGGTGCCGGGGAGAGCGCGGCGTGAGCCAGGAGCCGTGGTTGCGCGACACCGGCGACCTCGCCGCCGAACTATACGCGGGGTTGACGAGCGCCGAGTCGCCGACCGGTTGCGGCGGATCGGACCTAATCGCCTGGCTCCCCAGGCGCCGGTGCCGGCGTGGCGGAAGCTTCTGGCGCAATTTGTGGACCCACTCGTCTACCTGCTGGTGGTCGCCGCTGCCGTCTCCCTGGTCAATTGGGCGACGGAGGGCACCGAAGGCGTGCCGTTCGAGGCGTTCGTGATCGTCGCCGTCCTCCTGGCGAACGGCGTGCTCGGGTACCGTGCAGGAGGCCATGGCTGAGGAGGCGGTCGTCGCGCTGTCGCTGCTGCTACAGGCGGCGGTCGTCCACGTGCCGCTCCTGCAGGACGCCTTCGACACCGCCGCCCTCGGCGCCGACTGGGCTCCTCTGCACCACCCTGGCCAGCACCGTCCTCTGGGCCGACGGGTTCCGCAAGTTCGCTCGCCGCAAGTCGACCGGGTCCGTTCGGGGGCGATGATGATCGGCACCAAGATCACGACGACGGACACCGCCATGATCGAGCAGCTGCTCGTTGGCGTCGCGTCCGATCGTGTCTTTACAAGGCGCACCCGGGGTAGCCCGAACTGGCTCCCTCCGAGGGACGCGCTGGCGCTTCCGCGACTGCCTGGCCGGGCCAAACATGTCCAAAGACAGTCGGGCTCGCCCCGGCCCGGCTCCCAGAGGAGGACGCAGGACGTGTCACAACGGGCGGGAAAGAGCGATGTCCAGCGTGTCGCCCGCGGACAAGGTGTGGACGAAGCCGGGGGCGGAGATCGAGATTGGCCCGGCCTGACAGGGCGTGGCGCGAACACGCAGCCGCTCGTGGGTGGCGTCCACGGTGAGCCACTGGCCTCGGTAGACGAGTTCCGCCCGCAGCAGGGGCAACTCCTGTGGGAGCCACGGGTTGAGCCACAGGGCGCCGTCTCGGGTCTCTACACCCAGGTAGCACCGCTGTAGGAGATCCACGGTGGCTGCCATGGCGCCGAGGTGGATCCCCTCGGCGGTCGTGCCTCCTTGGGTGTCGTCCAGGTCGGCCCGCAGCGCCTCGGCCAACAGGTGCCAGGAGCGGGCCCGGTCGCTGCGGGCCAGGACCCAAGCGTGGACGACCCGACACAGGGTGGATCCGTGGCTGGTGCGGGCCAGGTAGTACTCGACGGTGGCGGGGATGGTGGCCGGGTCGAAGGGGTGGCCGAGGCGCTCGAGGAGGGCGCACAGCTCCTCGGCGGAGAACAGGTAGAACAGCATGAGCACGTCAGCCTGCTTCGAGGCCTTGTACCGGTTGGTGCTGTCGCCCTCGGCGGCCAGGATGAGGTCCAGGCGTCCGATGTTGCCGTAGCGGGCCCGATAGCGCTCCCAGTCGAGCTCGGCCAGGTCTTCGTAGCCTTCGAAGGCGCTGAGGCGCCCGTCGGGCGCGGTCACGACGGCGAGGTGTCGGCTCACGTTCTCCCAGCGGATCAGCTCGTCCTCGTTCAGGGCGAGGCGGTCCCAGAGCTCCCCGCAGTGGTGACGGGACAGCGTTTCGACCACCTCGAGCGTCCGCCACAGCACCCAGGCGGCCAGGACGTTGGTGTAGGTGTTGTCGCGTAGCCCAGCTTCGTCGGCGCCCGGATAGCCGTCGTGGAACTCGTCGGGGCCCATCACCCCGTTGATGTGGTAGCGGCCGTCCGCCTCGTCTCGCGTGGCCAGGCTGGCGAAGAAGCGGCTGACCTCGACGAGCAGCTCGGCGCCGTGCCCGACCAGGAAGTCGACGTCGCCGCTGGCCTGCCAGTACTGCCAAGCGTTGTAGGCCACGGCCAGGCCGACGTGACGCTGGCGGTGGGAGCGGTCGGCCATCCACGAGCCCGAGCGTGGGTTGTAGAGCGCCTCGGGGGTCTCCTCCCGCCCGTCGCTGCCGCTCTGCCAGGGGAACATGGCCCCTGCCAGCCCCGCGGCGCGCGCCGCCCGGCGGGCCGCGTCCAGGCGGCGCCAGCGGTAGAGCAGCAGGGCGCGGGTGAGATCGGGGCGGCGGAGGTTCAGCACGGGGAACACGAACAGCTCGTCCCAGAACACGTGGCCTCGGTAGCCCTCGCCGTGGAGGCCCCGGGGGCCGACGCCGGCGTCGAGGTCGACGTCGCCGGCCGGCACCGACTGCAGCAGGTGGAAGGTGTGCAGATGCAGCGCCAAGGCGGTGGCGGGCGGTGCGCCGGTGCTCATCGCGAAGCGCCGCCACAACCGGCCCCAGGCGGCGGCATGGCTCGCCGCCAGCTCGGCGAAGGGAGGGGCGTCGGCCACCTCCGCTCGGGCCGCGCTCAACGGCTCGCTGATGGCGTGGTCCCGGGAGGTGTAGTAGGCGGTGACCTTCTCCAGGGTGATGCTCTGGCCGGGGCCGACGAAGGCGGCGACCTCTTCGCCTGCCAGGGCGTAGCCTCGGAGCGGCCGCCGCTCCAGCTCGACCGGGTGCCCGTCGACGCTGACGAGGCTGCGGGCGGCGACCGCTATCCGGATGTGGGACTGGAGGGTCTCGACCTCGAGGTGGGCGACGCCGCCGCCGTTGCCCGCCTCGACGGGACGGAGGTGGTGGCCACCGAGCCGCCGGTCCTCCTCGGTGTTGGCGTTGCGCACGCGGCCGTCGATGCCCGAGCGCCACTCCACCCGTCCCGACCATCCCTCGGGCACCAGGGTGACCTCCAGGGCGGCCAGATGCGGCCGTGCGGCGTGGACGAGGCGCCGCTCGACCAACGTCGAGCGACGGCCGCCGGCGTCCTCGAAGCGCAGCCGGCGGGTCAGGACGCCGGCCCGCAGGTCGAGCTCCTGGCGGTAAGAGAGCAGCCTGACGGCATCGGTGCGGAACCAGTCGCCGCCCTCGGCGCGGAATGTCACCGCCAGCCAGTTCGGGGCGTTGACGATGCTCTCGCGCTCGATGCGTCGTCCGCCCAGGTCGCTCGACTCCCGGTCGTAGCAGCCCGCCAGGTAGGTGCCCGGGTAGTGGGTGCCGTCGGCGGCGGCGTCCGGTGCCGCCCCCCGGGTGCCGAGATACCCGTTCGCCGTAGTGCACAACGCCTCGCGGTGGCCCTCGTGGGCGGGGTCGTACCCGTCGTAGGCCAGGACCCAGGGATCGGCCTGGTCGCCTTCGGGAGGGGGGCCGAGGACCACCTGGCCCAGGTCGGCGATGACGACATCGGCGCTCGCCGCCGGCGGCGGGGTGGCCCCCTCGCCTCGCCGCAGACCCACCACCACGCCGAAGCGCCCTGCTTGTCCCGGGGCTGGGACCCCGGCCGCGTCCTCGATCAGCACGGCGTGCGCGGGATGGGCTCCCATGCGCGCCACCGCCTCGAGGAGCATGGCAGGGTCAGGCTCGGTAGGAAGCCCCCGGCGCGCGGCGTCCGTTCCGTCGACGACGACGTCGGCCAGGTCCGCGGCTCCTGCCGCCGCGAGGACGGCGGCTGCGTTGGCATCGGCAGTGACGACCGCGGTGGGAACCCCGGCGGCCCGAAGCCGCCTCAGCAGGGACACGGCGTCGGGAAAGGCGAGTGCCCCGTCGCGCTCCAGCGCCTCCAGGAACAGCTGGTTCTTCTGGTTGGCCAGGCCCCAAACGGTCGGGGTCTCCGGCGGGTCCAGCGCCGTCCCCCGGGGCAGGTCGATCCCTCTGCTGGCCAGAAATGCCGCCACGCCCTCCTCAGGCTTGCGACCGTCGAGGAAGCGGAGGTGATCGGCGACGGATCAAACGGCGGCTGTTCGGGCATGGTGGCGAGGACCGCCTCGAACAGGTGGCGCCAAGCGGAGGCGTGGGTGGCAGCGGTGTCAGTGAGGACGCCCTCCATGCCCAACACCACCGCCCGCACCACGGCGGGCAGCAGGCACAGCCCGGCCGTGGCCTGGGCCCGGTCGTCGCCGGTCAGCGGGCCGGCCCCGTCGGGTCCGAGGCCGGCCGGCGGTTCAGCACGCCGAGGATCCGGCGAGCGCGAGCGGCTCGCCCTGTTTCGGCTGCGGAGCGGCGTCGGGAAGGCACCAATCGGTCCAGAAACCCTCCTCGAGCGAGGTGGGACCCGAAGCCGGACCTGTCGTCGGCGGCGGACTGGCAACGCCTTCGCGCCCGCAGGTGTCGGGCTGGGGTACGAGCGTGTTGCCCATCGGAGCCTCCTTTCCTCTGGGCCGGAGTTTGGTTCACTAACGAGCATCGCGCCGGGCACCGATGCTGCCATCCGGACTTCCTACGGACCGACCCTGGGTAGTTCCCTGATCCGAGCCCCCGCCCGTCACTCTCTCAGGTGGTCGAGCGCCCCCGCAGCTCCGCCAGCATCAGGGTGGGCGTGGCGATCGGCAGGTCATGATCGGCGCCGGCCACGGTGTGCACAATGACGTGCGGGTGGGCGGCGCCCAGCTCGGCCAGGTGGCGGTGGTCCACGACCGCGTCGCGCTCTCCGGCCAGGAACGTGACCGGCACGCCGACGGCGCCGACCCACCGGTCACCCCGGGCAGCCAGGATGACGGCGCGGAACGTCTCGGAGTATGAGGCCCAGGTGTGGCGGAAGCCGTCGGCCACCACCGCCCACGGGAGCCGGGGGCGGGCCAGGCGCCCCACCACTGCCGCCAGCCGAGGGTGGTCGCACACGAGGCGGCAGACGCGCTCGGCGGCGGGTCCCCCCACCGCCAGCTGCCGCTCCAGCCAGCCGAGTCGGGCGATGCGCCGCCTGGCCTCTGTCTCGTCGGCGTAGAGCGGCGGGCCGGCCCCGACGATGGCGGACACGCGGTGCGGGTGCCGCTCGGCGAGGGCGAGGGCGATCAGGCACCCGAGGGAATGGGCGCCCACGACGACCGGCTCCTCGACGCCCACCCAGTCCAAGGTCGCCGCCAGCGCGTCGGCGTGGTCGGCGGGCGCGTAGCCGCTCCCCGGTTTCGGTGAGGATCCGAAGCCGAGCAGGTCCGGCACGACCAGGCGCCCGCCGCGGGCGAGCACGTCGTAGTCCCCGCCCCAATACCGCTGGGAGCCACCCAGGCCGTGGAGAAGCAGCACCGCCGGCCCTGTGAAGCCGAGGGTGCGGACGGCGAGCGGCCCCTGTCGCAGGACGCCTCCTGGCGGCCGCCACCGGTAGGCCCGCGAGGGCCACGCCAACCCGCGTCGGGTCAAGGTGCCGCCGTCCCGCGGCGGACGACGAGACGGTTCGACACCGCCACCGCTCCCGGCCCGTACCCGCCGCCCGGGCCCGCTCGGCTCACCCGATCACTCGCGCCCGGGTGCCCCCGGGGCGCTGGTCGTGCCGAGGTCGAGGGTTCCAGGCCCCACCCGGCGACTCGTCGGACACGTCGGACACCGCAGGGCAGGGTAGGCGGCCGGGTGTGGCTCACCCCCGTGCCCTCCGCCTGGGACGCGCCGCCGGAAGCGGGAAGAGGCTGACGGAGCACACGCGGTGGGGCCACGGCCACGCTCCCGTGGGTCCGGCCGATGCCACGGCGTCGAGTCGTGGCCGGGCGTCCACGGTGTCGATCCGTAGCGGGCCGCAGACGGTTTCGGTAGTGGCGCCCGATGCGCACGGGAGCGGGGGCGAGCACGATCGGTTCGGAAAGGAGGTCAGACATGATCGAGTTCCTCGTCGCCAACTGGCTGTGGATCGTGGTGGTGGTGGTCATGCTCGCCATGCACCGCAACGGCGGGTGCGGCGGTCACGGTCACGGCAACCACGGCGAGCGGCAAAGGGCCGACGGCGCCGCGCGCGACCAGCACGCAGGGCACCGGTGACGCCCGCACGGGCACGCGACCGCCCGTATCGGACGACCCCGAGCGTCGCATCTCGAAACCCCGCAGACTGGGACGCTGAAGGCCTCGGTGCCTCGAACCCACCTAGCCCCGAGCCGGAACGGACGCTTCACCAGGCGCCGACGTCGACGTCGGCGGCCTGGCGCGGCCCAGCCCCCCGTCGTGGCAGCTAGCGCCCCGCGTCGACCGATGAGAAGAAGGGAAGCCACTGTTCGATGAACACGCAGGGAGCGTCCGGGGTCAGCTCGAGGCCCACCGCCAGCCCGCCAAGCGACGACATCCTCCTCCAGGCCAGCGGGATCGCCAAGTCGTACCCGCGCGGCATCTGGCCTCGGCGGCGCGCCCTGCCGGTCCTGGGCGGTGCGGACCTGGTCGTCCGCTCCGGCGAGGTCGTGGGGCTCGTGGGCGAGAACGGGTCCGGCAAGAGCACGCTCATGAAGATCCTCGTCGGTTCCCTGAGGGCCGACGGCGGCACGGTTCGGGCCGTCGGCCGGGTCGGCTACTGCCCCCAGGAGCCGGTCCTGTACGACCGCCTGACCTGTGACGAGCACCTCGAGCTGTTCGGCGTCGCCTACGGCATGGGGGGACCCGAGATCCACCGGGCGGCCCAGTCCCTGTACGGGAGCCTGGGCTTCTCCGCCTGGCGGACCTCCCGCGTCGAGGAGCTCTCCGGCGGCACCCGGGCCAAGCTCAACCTGGCGCTCGCCCTACTCGCCGACCCCGAGATCCTGCTGCTCGACGAGCCCTACGCCGGCTTCGACTGGGACACCTACCAGCGCTTCTGGGACTTGGCCGCCGAGCGACGGGGCGCGGGGCGCGGCGTCCTCGTCATCAGCCATTTCGTCAGCGACCGGGAGCGCTTCGACCGCATCGTCGAGCTGCGCGACGGCTTGACCACCTCGTCATGACCAGCCTCGGCAGTCTCGTGGGCCGCCGCGCCGCGCTCGAGTACGCCCGCCGACCGCTCAACCTCGTTCTGCTCGTGGCCGTCCCGGTGGTGCTGGTGTTCGTGTGGGGGGGCACGCTGGCGGACTTCTCCCGGCTCGTCGGCGGGACCGCCGGCCGTGTGCAGGTGGAGGCGGCGACGGCGGGATGGGCGGCGGCCGCCCTGGCCGGACTCGGCGGTTTCTTCCAGGTCTCGGGAGCACGCGCCGCCGACCGGAGGCTGGCTGGGGCGGCACGGCGGACGCCTCCGGTGGTCGCCGGCCGTCTCGGGGCGTCGGTCGCGCTGGCGACCGTCGCCTCCGCCGGGGGGCTGGTCGCGCTGGCAGCTCGGGCGGGCATCAACGACCCCCTCCGGGCGGTCGCGGGGACGCTCCTCGTGGCCCTGATCTACGTGGCCCTCGGGGTGCTGGTCGGCACCGTGGTGCGCTCGGAGATGAACGGAGCCCTGCTGGTCACCCTGGTGTGGATCGTCGATGTCTTCCTCGGTCCGGGGATCAGCGGCGGCTCGTCGGTCGTCACGCGACTGTTCCCACTGCACTTTCCGACGCTCCTGCTCACGAACCAGGCGACGGGCCACGCCGGGGCGCTCGGCGACCTCGGCTGGTCCCTGGCCTGGGCGGCGGGCCTCGGCGTGGCGGCCTGGCGACGGATGGTGGGCGTGACGAGCTCCCTAGCCCCGCCCGGGCCGGGCCGGTCAACGCCTGCCCGGTCGACCGCCATCCCGGCGGCCTCGGTGCCTCGCACGGGGGCGACGTCGCCGCCCGCTGCGGTTCCCCACCGGCGGGCGACTGGCACGCACCGGCCCTCGGCGGCCCGGGCCCCGCGCCCCCTCCCCGCTGTGCTTCGAGCCGGGATGCGCGACTACCGGCGAAACCGGGTCCTTTGGGCTCTGCTGGTCGGGGTTCCTGCGATCTTCATCGGCCTCGCCATCATCGTCACGGTGGACACCCCTGGGCCCGTCGACCTTGTCGAAGGCGCCGACCGGTTCACCGCCATGCTCTCCCAGCGCCGTATGCACGCAGCCACCATGGTGCCGGTTACCGCAGCCTTCCTGGCCGGGATCGCCGGGATGTTCGTCGTCACGGGAACGGGCGCCGGCGACCGCCGCCTGGTCCTGGCCGGCTTCCGCCCGTGGCATGTGCTCGTCGGCCGCCTCGGTGTCGTCGCCGCCGCGACGCTCGTCACCACCACGGCTGCGGTCGCATTCTCGGCGGCCTGGTACCCGCCCCGGCAGTGGGCCGCCTTCGCCGGCGCCAACCTGCTGATCGCCGCCACCTACGCCATGATGGGCGTGTTCGTCGGCCCGCTCACGGGGCGGCTCGGCGGTCTGTACCTCATCCTGCTGCTGGCCATCATCGACGTCGGGCTCGGCCAGACGGTCATGTTCCCGAGCGGTCCCCCCGCCTGGGGGGCCTTCCTGCCTGCCCGCGGGGCGTCGCGCGTCCTCATCGACGGCGCCTTCACCGCGCGCTTCGACGAGATCCGGTCACTGCTGCTGGGCTTCGGGTGGCTGGCCGCCCTCGCCGCCGCCGCCGCCGCCGTGTTCCATCGCCGAACCCGGACGGCCGTTCGAGCATGATCCGCCCGACACCCTGTTCTGGGAGGTGCTCGATGGCGATGGGTAGGAGTACCCCGTGTTGGGTGCGAGCAGCGGTCCAAGCTGCCCGGTCGGCGTCAGCAGCGCATCGCAGGGCGACTGCTGGGTGCCCCCGCCGGGCTTCCGGAGGGGCCGCCGATCGGCGGAGCCACCGGTGGGCAGGCGTCGGTAGCGGGCCGCAGGCCCGATCCGTAGCCCGCCCGGATGCCCCAGCGCCCCGCTTGGCGCACCATGAGGTCGTCAGTCGGCTTCGAAAGAAGGAGACCAGCGATGAACAACCACTCCAGTTACGCCAAGCTCATCTTGGCCGCGGCCGTCGGCCTCGTCGTGCTCGCCGCCTTCGGGGTGCCGGTCCTGGGCTATCTGCCGCTGCTCGCCATCGTGGCCATCTGCCCGCTCATGATGGTGTTCATGATGCGGGGGATGGACCACGGCGGTGGGACGAGCCAAGGCGACCGCGACAACGCGGAGGCGCCCCCCATCCACCGTCACTGACGCTCATGGGAGACCAACGCGGCCCCGTCCCAGCGCCAACCCCGGCCGATGAGCGCAGCGGTGGCGATCCCCCCCAGCGCCGGCGCGGGGCGCAGCGCCACCCACGCGGTGGCCGGCGCACCGCACGCCACCGTGGAGCGGGTCACGGTGAGCGGGTTCCGCACCGTGCGGCACGCCGAGCTGCGCCTCGGCCCGGTCACCGCCCTGGTGGGCGAGGCTAGCGCCGGCAAGTCCAACCTGCTGGCCGCCATCGCCCTGCTGACGGACGCCGCCCCCCGTGCCCCCACGGCGGAGGACGTGTCCCCGGCGGCCAATGCGATCACCGTCGACGCGGTCACGAGCTCCGGGCGGGCCGAGGTCCGTTACCGCCCCGGTGGCGAGTTCACACGGGGCGGCAGCTGGCCGGTTGCCCTCCTCCCCAGTGCCCTGCGCGACGGAAGCGTGATCGAAGCGGCCGGACCGGCCAGCTCGCACGCCGCGGTGGCGGCCGTCGCCCGGGCCCTGCGGGAGCAGGCCACCCACGGCGACTCGCCCGCGGGCCGGGCCAGGAGCCTGCTGGCAGCTGTCGAGGACTGCTGCGATGCGGGCGTGGCTGGCGTGCTCCTGCTCATCGAGGAGCCTGAGCTGTACCTGCGCCCCCAGGCCCAGCGCTACTTGTACCGGCTCCTGCACCGCTTCGCCGCCGGAGGCAACCAGGTCGTCTATTCCACCCACGCCCCCGCCTTCCTCAACGTCGCCCGTCTCGAAGAGCTGGCGGTCGTCGCCCGCGACCCCCACGAGGGCACCATGGTCCACCAGGCGGCGACGCTTCCCGCGTCCGACGGCTTCCGGGCCATGAGCGAGTTCGACGCCGAGCGGGGTGAGCTCTTCCTCGCCGACGTGGCCGTCCTCGTCGAGGGCCGCACCGAGAAGCTGGCCCTGCCCCACGTGTTCCGGGCCCTGGGCGTCGACGTCGACCGGGCCGGCATCTCCATCGTCGAGTGCGGCGGCAAGGCCAACCTGCCGATCTTCGTGCGGCTCTGCCAGGCCACGGCCGTGCCGTTCGTCGTCGTGCACGACCGAGACGCGCCCTCCGGCCGGGAACCGATCCCCTCCGAGCGTAGCCTCAACGAGCTGCTGCGCTCGCTCGCCGGCGAGGAGCGCGTTACCGAGCTGGCGCCCGACTTCGAGGCGGTGGCCGGGCTGCGCCGGCAGCGCCACAAGCCCGAGCAGGCCTGGGAGCACTTCCGCCGGATCGTGGCCAGCGACGTCCCCGACGGACTCCGGCGGGTGGTCGAGGCGGCGACGCGACTGGCGGCCGGCGGCGGCCCACGAGCGCGCTGATGGAGCGCCGCCCGCCTACCGCCGACGAGGATCTTCTCTACTGCCCGCCGGAGCCCTCACAGGAGGGCGACCGTGAGCGCGTCGAGCGCATGCGGCGGGAGATCGCGGCAGGGTTCGCCGCCCTGGCCCCGCTGGGCAAGGCCGTATCGGTGTTCGGCTCGGCCCGGGTGCGACCCGGTGACCGCCTTTACGATCACGCCCGCCGGGTGGCCGCCCGCCTCGGCGCCGGCGGCTTCGCCGTCATCACCGGTGGCGGGCCCGGTCTCATGGAGGCTGCCAACCGGGGGGCCCGCGAGGCGGGCGCCACGTCGGTCGGGCTGGGCATCGAGCTGCCCCACGAACAGGGCCTCAACGCCTACCTCGACGTCGCCGTGCAGTTCCGCTACTTCTTCGCCCGCAAGCTCATGTTCGTGCGCTACGCCTCGGCCTTCGTCGTGCTGCCCGGCGGGTTCGGTACCCTCGACGAGCTGTTCGAGGCGCTGACCCTCATCCAGACCGGCAAGGTGCACGAGTTCCCCGTCGTCCTCGTCGGAACCGACCACTGGGGGGCACTGCGCGACTGGCTGGCCCGTGCCCTCGAGGGCAACGGCTTCACGAGCCCCACCGACACCGATCTGCTCGTCGTGAGCGACGACCCGGACGAGATCGCCGAGCTGGTCCAGCAATGCCACCTCCGCCAGCGCGCTCGGGCGCGGGGCTGGGCTGAGGCGTAGGGAGCGCCGGGTTGGCCCTCGGCGCCGTCGCAGGTCGCGTCCCTGGGGCCCCAGCCGCCCCCGGCCGGTCCGGGGACAAGACAGCCGGTGGGTGGGGAGGCCTCGGGTGCGTCTTCTTGACCGGGCATACTCGCGCCCACCCGCGATCGCCTTGTCCTTCACGCCCGCTGGCTCCACCATTGGCCAGCTGTTCGCGCAGGCAGGCGCAAGCGGGTGACCGGACGGTTCAGGTCGCCGCCCAGCCATGGCGGGTCGGCGGCATGCCGCTTCGACCATCGGGCCCGGGCGCGACGCCGAGCACCTGATGGACGGCGAGACCACCGTCCTCGAAGCCGATGGCTGAGGCCGCCATGAACAGCCGCCACACCCGCGCCCGTCGCGGTCCGACAAGGGCGACGGCGGCGTCCCAGTGGTCCTCGAGATTCGCCACCCAGCGTCGCAGCGTCAAGGCGTAGTGTTCCCGCAGCGATTCGACGTCGCGCACCTCCAGCCCAGCGTCCTGCATGGCCCGAACGGTCTGGGCCACGTCGAGGAGCTCGCCGTCGGGGAACACGTAGCGGTACATGAACGATCGCCGCCCGAGCCTCGAGCCGCCGACGCTGGAGATGGCGTGGTTCAGGAGGCGTCCCTGCGGCGGGAGCAGCGACGCCAGCTTGGCGAAGTAGAGCCCCATGTTGGCTCTGCCGACGTGCTCGGACATGCCGATGGACGAGATGGCGTCGAACCGCTCACGGCCGAGGTGGCGGTAGTCCTGGAGGCGGATGTGGAGCCGGCGGCCGAGGCCTGCCTCCTCCGCCCGCCGCCGTGCGGCGACAACCTGCTCGCGGCTGATGGTGACGCCCACCACCGCGGCTCCGTAGTGAGAGGCGGCGTGCAGCGCCATCGTCCCCCAGCCGCAGCCGACATCGAGCAGGCGCATGCCCGGCCGCTCGTGAAGGCCGAGCTTGCGACAAACCAGATCGTGCTTGGACGCCTGCGCCTCCTCCAGGGTCATGGCGGGGTCGGAGAAGCGGGCGCACGAGTACGTCATCGATGGGCCGAGCAGCAGGCGGTAGAACTCGTTGCCGACGTCGTAGTGATGCCCGACGACGAGGGCGTCGCGGGCCGTCGAGTGCAGCCGGCCCCGGGGGCGGGCCTCTTCGGGTGGAGGCGGCAGGGGCCGCCCCAGGACACCGAGGCCGCGGGCGGAGCGGACGATGACAGGCAGCGCCCGCACGCCCTCCGCGGCGCTCAGGGTCGCCTGTCGCAGGGCCCGGATCGCCTCGAAGATGTCGCCATCGACGTCGATCTCGCCCGACACAAACGCCCGGGCGAGGCCGAGCTCCCCGGGCGCCCAGAGGATCCGTCGGAGGGCGTCGGGCGACCGAAGCCGAATGGTCGCCGGCCCAGCCGACCCCTGGGAGCTGCGGTCCCAGAACTCGACCCGCACCGCCAGCGGGGCGAGGAGGCCTCAACGACGCCCTCCAGCTGCTCGCCGACCGATCCCTTGCCGGAGGGGTGGGTCGAGGCGGCCGGATCGCCCGCAGGCGTGTCGGGACCGACGCTGGAAGAGGTGGGAGCGGTCATGGATGGCCCGCGAGGCGGACGCTGCGGTCGCGCCGGCAGCGCCGGGAGCCGCTCCCTTCGGCGAGGACCTGGAACGGGCGGTGGCGTCATCGGCGGACCCGGCATCCGTGCACTCCCTAGTAGCGGTCAACGAGACTGTCGCTGCCATTTCACCTGTCCCGCGCCGCCGCCACATCCGCACCCACTGCGGATCTCCGGTGCAGGGTTCCCCCACAAAGATCGGTGGGCGGCCACGATGCCGGCGCGCCGTGTCCGGCGGAGAATCGAGGGCAGGACGTGGAGCCGAACATCGGGAGTGCGGCAGTGCACGAACCAGTGCCTGAGTGGGTCATCTGGTGTCAATGGCCATCTCAAAGTCCCCGCTGGTGGCCAACGAAAGTCCCCACCTTGGGCGTAGCTCATGAGGCCTTGGTCGAACGGCGGCCTCCCTTCTGGCGGGCTTCGCGCATGCGGTAGCTCTCGCCCTCGGTGACGACCACGACGGCGTGGTGCAGGAGCCGGTCGAGCATGGAGGCGGCGGTGGTGTGCTCGGGCAGGAATCGGCCCCACGCCTCGAAGGGCCAGTGGCTGGCGATGCCGAGCGACCGCCGCTCGTAGGCGGCGGCCACGAACCGGAACAGCAGCTGGCTGCCGGCAAGATCCAGGGGTGCGAAGCCGAGCTCGTCGCAGATCACGAGGTCGGCCCGCAGCAGCGAGTCGATGATGCGGGCCACGGAGTTGTCAGCCATCCCCCGGTAGAGCGCCTCGACGAGGTCGGCGGCCGCGAAGTAGCGCACCCGCATGCCGGCGGCCACCGCGGCGTGGCCCAGGGCGATGAGGGCGTGGCTCTTGCCCGTGCCCGCGGGGCCGACCAGGCAAAGGTTCTCGGCGGCGCGGATCCACTCGAGCGAGCACAGGTAGTCCCAGGTGGCGTGGGGGATCGAGGACAGCGCCACGTTGAACTCCACCAGCGTCTTGGTCACCGGGAAGCCGGCGGAGCGCAGCCGGGCCCGGGCGTTGGACTCGTCGCGGGCGGTGATCTCGGCCTCCACCAGCGTCCGCAGCAGCTCCTCGGGGGCCCAGCGCTGCACCTTGGCGGCTTGCAGCACCTCGGGGGCGATGGCCCGCACCTTGGCCAGCTTCAGTCGCTTGAGCCCGGCCACCAGGTCGGGGGCGAGCGGCGGCGCGGGGGCGCTCACCCCAGACCGTCGAGGCGGTAGTCCTCGAGGGGGCGCACCGGCACGGCCGGCAGGTCCACCACCAGCGCCTCGCCCTCCTCGACGAGGGTAGGGACGCCGGGGCCGGCTTCGAGGATGGAGCGCACGTCGCAGGCCCGGAAGCGTCGGAACGCTGCGGCCCGCTCGATCGCCGCCACCAGCGTCTCCCGGCCCCAGGCCGCCTCCAGGGCGCAGATGCGGGCGAGCTCGGTGCCCAACTTCGAGGTGCCGGCGGCCGCCGCTGCCCGCAGGAACGACTCCGCCGCCGGGCCCAGTCCCAGGAACGCCCGCTCGGCGCCCGAGCGGGGACGGACGGCGCGTGCGGGAGGTCGTCTCGGCCCGCCGTAGTGGTCGTCGATGATCGAGCACTCGCCCGGCGCCACCACCGCGTGCACCGCCACGAGCTCGCCACGGTGCTGCACGTGGATCTCCTCGGCGGCCACCACGACCTCGACGGTCCGCCCCACCAACTCCTTGGGCACCGAGTAGCGGGCGGAGCCGAACCGCACGGTGGCGAGCTTGTCCACCTTGCGGGCTTCGCCCCGAGCCAGCGGCGGGCGCAGCGAAGGCATGGGCCGCAGCACCCGGCGTTCATCCTCCAGGCGGTCGTTCGGGACCGCCGCGATCTCCGAGTGGACGTTGCCGTTGACCTCGCCGCACCACGCCCGGGCGTCGCCGTTGGCCGCCGCCTCGTCCCCCCAGCCGCCAGCGGGGATGACCAGGTCGTAGGTGGCGTAGCGGCACAGCGCCTCCACGATCCCCTTCGACTCGGGGTCGGCCGCCTCGCAGAAGTCGGGGCGGAACCCGAAGTGGGTGGCGAAGCGCACGTACTCGGCGGTGGGCACCACGACGTTGGCCACCACGCCGCCTTTGAGGCAGCCCATGCGATCGGCCAGCACGACGTGGGGGACCCCGCCCATGGCCTCGAAGCACTCGGCCAGCAGGCGCAGCGTCGTGGAGGCCTTCTGGTCGCGGGCCAGGCGCACGAAGCGCCACCGGCTCCAGGGCAGCACGGCGCAGAAGATGTTCCATCCGCCCTCGGTGGCCCAGTCGATCACGAGGTGCTCGCCCGGCGTGGGCCGCCACGGGCGATAGACCCGGCGCTTGCGCCGCCACGCCTTCTTGGCCTCGGCCACTGCCCGGCGGAAGTTGCGGGCCGACCCTCCGTAGCCGGCGGCCCGGGCCACCGGCAGGAGCCGCTTGGCCGAGATGCGCCCGTCGGTGGCCCGCACCTTCTCGGCGACGACGTTGGCGACGGCGTCGGTGTTCTTGGGCAGCTGCCGGCGCGGTGCATCGAAGGGCTCCCCGGCACGGCGGCGCTCGATCACCCGCTTCACGGTCTTGTGGGTCGTGCCGCACAGGGCGGCCGCCCCTCGATAGGTCCCCACCTGCTCATAGGCAGTGACGATGTCCATCCGCTCCCTCGGTGACTTCAATGGTCCCGCCCCCTCGGTCGGGTGATGGTGCTTGGTTGGCACCGCCACCGTCTCCGACCAGGGGGCCGAACTGGTGGATCAGGTCATCGAGGCGGGGACTTTCGCTGGCCACGGGTGGGGACTTTCACATGGCCAGGGACATCTGGACTGAGATCGTCGTCCGGATTGGGTGGGCGGCGACGGCGGCCGTAACCGGAGCGATCATGGCGCGGCGCGGGCACGACGGCGGCATGTGGGCCGTCATCGGGCTCGTCTTGGGTCCGTTCGCAGTGCCTGCGGCGGTTGTGTCGGCGCGCAGGGCCGCCCGGCGGCCCCCCGTCGTGGTCGCCGGCGGCACTCCTGAGGGCGCCCGTCGCCCGCCTGGAGCGCTGGTCGTCGTGGACGCCGAGGATCCGCAGGGGTGGGCGGAGCAGGCGGCAGCGGCGAGCGCACTGGGAAGCTCGGTGGAACTGGTTGCCGTCGTGGGCCGCGACACGCTTGACCGGGCTGCGCGGGAGGGAGAGCTGCGACGCGCTCGCCAGGCCTTGGCCGTCGTCGCGACCGCCGTTCCCGGGCCGACGCCCCGCCAGCTGATCCTCGAGGGCCGAGCCGAGGCGGTGGTATCCCGTTACCGGCGGCTCGAAGGCATCGGCACCGTCATCACCCCCTCCACCCCCCTCGGCGACCGGGTGCGCCGGGCAGTCGACGAGCGACACCGACGACGCGTTCGAAACCATCAGCGGGGAGCGGGCACGGAGCCACGGGACGGGGCAGAACCGACCATACTGCCGGGCCTCGCCGGCAAGTCTGGGAAGTAGAGACGCTCGGGCTCGAAGCGGGACGAAACGCAGCCTTCGCCCGCCGCGAGGACCGCGCCATGCTCACCGGTGGTGTCGCAGGCGGACCGCAATCAGGGCCGCACGTCTCCTCGACGCCCGCCAGTCCAGGCTGTGCGGGCGAGGAGCGAGGGAAGCGTGCAGCTCCTCAGGTGGGCTCCGCCCCTGCCTGTGCTCGGGAGCGGCCGAGGACAATGGCGAGTGACGCCACGACCAGCGCCAGCCCCGCTACCGTCCAGCCCCCAGGGCGCTCGCCGGCGAGGACCAGGCCAAAGCCGATGCCGAAGACCGGCGTGAGGAAGGTCCAGGCGGCGAGAGGGCCGATGGCACAGCGCTGCGCCTCGACGAACCACACCAGGAAGGCGGCGGCCGTGCCCGCCAGGGCCAGAAAGGCGAGGGAGGCGACGAAACGGGGCGTCCAGTCGATACGGGGCCAGCCCTCGACGGAGGCGGCCATGGCGACCAGGAGGGCGCCGCCCAGCAGGAAGTGCCAGCCGGCGGCCTGCACGAGGTCGATGCCGACGAGGCGGCGGGCCAGGAGCGTCCCCGCCGAGATCCCGACGGCGGACAGGATCGACAGCCACGCCCCCGACCCGCCGCCGCCGGGGAGGGCGACAACGACGAGGCCGGAGAACCCGACGGCCAGCCCGAGCGCCATGCGGGCGCTCACCGGCTCCCCGTAGAGCCACCACGCGGGCAGCAGGACGAGCAGCGGTTGGGCGTTGGCCAGCACCGCGGCCGTGCCCGTGGCCAGCCCGGCCACGCCGGCGAACATGGCGGCGAAGGCGACGGTGACGTTGGGCACGGCCAGGGCGACGATCAGCATCCAGGCCCGGCGGTCGCTCGGGCGGGGGCGCTGTTGGCCCTCGGCGACGGCCACCAGGGCGGCTCCGGCCACCATGGCCCGCAGGGCAGCGAACCACAGGACGGGGGCGTCCCGCAGGCCCCACCGGATGGTCACGAAGCATGCGCCCCACACGGCGGTGAGCGACAGCATCCGGCCGGCATCGGGGCGGGCCCGGCGGGGCGCGCCCGGCGCTGGAGGCGGCGGGCGGCCACTGGCGGGCCTGGTCATGGTCGGATCAGCACGACCGGCACATGCTGGCTGGCGTCGAGGTGCGTCCCCGTAGTTCTCCGATGTCCCGGGTTTGCCCACACTCCGTCCGGACCCCTGAGCCCTTTCGTCTCACGGCCTTCGTTTCGCCTGCGCGCAGAGTGATCGTCGCGCCAACCTGCCAGCACGACGTCAGGCCGCGGCGGCCGGGACGGGGACATCGGCGGCGTCGGCGACCGGCGCCGGCCTGGGGAGAGCGAGCCGCTTGAGGAGCAGGGCGTTGACCGCCACCAGGAAGCTGGACCCCGACATCGACAGCGCCGCGATCTCCGGGCGCAGCACCAGCCCGAAGGCAGGCTCGAAGACGCCGGCGGCGATGGGCAGGGCGATGGCGTTGTAGCCGATGGCCCAGCCCAGGTTCTGGCGCATCTTGCGTACCGTGGCCCGGCCGATGCGCAGGGCGATGGGGACGTCGAGGGGGTCCGAGCGCATGAGGACCACGTCGGCGGTCTCGATGGCCACGTCGGTGCCGGCGCCGATGGCGATGCCGAGGTCGGCCTGGGCCAGGGCCGGGGCGTCGTTCACCCCGTCGCCCACCATGGCCACCCGCCGCCCGCCGCGCTGGAGCTCGGTCACCTTGGCCGCCTTGTCGCCGGGCAGCACCTCGGCGATGACGGTGTCAATGCCCAGCTGGGCGGCGATCCGCTCCGCGGTCGCACGGTTGTCACCCGTCAGCATGACGACCTCGACCCCGGCCTCGTGCAGGGCCGAGACGGCGGCCACGGCCGTGGGCCGGGCTGCGTCGGCGATGGCGAGCAGGGCCACGGCCCGGCCGTCGACGGCCACGCACACGACGGTGCGCCCGCCGGCCGCGAGCTGCTCCCGCCGGACGCCCAGCTCACCGAGCTCGACGCCTTCGCGGCTCAGCAGGCGGGCGTTGCCGACGGCCACCCGGTGGCCCTCCACGGTGGCGACGGCGCCGTGGCCGGGGACGTTCTCGAAGTTGTCCGCCTTCGCCACCGCGACGCCGGCGTGCTCGGCGTGGCTGACCACGGCCTCGGCCAGGGGATGCTCGGACTCCCGCTCGACGGCGGCGACGAGGCGAAGCATCTCGCCCTCGTCGATCCCGTCGGTGACCACGTCGGTGACCTCGGGCTCCCCCTTGGTCAGCGTGCCCGTCTTGTCCATCACCACCACCTGGATCCCGGCCGCGGTCTCGATGGCGGTGGCGTTCTTGAACAGGACGCCCCGCGTCGCCCCCAGTCCGGCCCCGACCATGATGGCCGTGGGCGTGGCCAGACCGAGGGCGTCGGGGCAGGTGATGACCACGACGGTGATGGCGAAGAGCAGGGCGTCGGTGGCGGGCCGGTCGGTGGCCAGCGCCCAGGTCGCGAAGGTGGCCGTACCCCCGACCAGGGCGACGAAGACGAGCCAGAAGGCGGCCCGGTCGGCCAGGCGCTGGCCGGGGGCCTTGGAGTTCTGGGCCTCCTGCACGAGCTTGACGATCTGGGCCAGGGCCGTGTCGGAGCCGACCTTGGTGGCTCGCACCCGCAGCGTGCCGTTCTTGTTGATGGTGGCCCCGATGACGGCCGTTCCCGGCCCCTTGTGGACCGGCAGGCTCTCGCCCGTGACCATCGACTCGTCGACCTCGCTCTCGCCCTCCTCCACCACCCCGTCGACGGCGACCTTGGCCCCCGGCCGCACGAGCAGGACGTCGCCCACGGCCACCTCCGAGGTGGGAACCTCGACGGGGGTGCCTTCGCGGATGACCACCGCCTTGGGCGGGGCGAGGTCGAGGAGCGTGCGGATGGCCTCGTTGGCCCCGCCCCGGGCCCGCATCTCGAACCAGTGGCCGAGCAGGACGAAGGCGGCGAGGACGGTGGCCGCCTCGTAGAACACCTCGCCGCCTCCGGTGAGCGTCACCCCTACCGAGTAGATCCAGCCGGCGCCCACGGCCACGGCGACGAGGACCATCATGTCGAGGGTGCGGGCCCGCAGGGCCCGGACGGCGCCCTCGAAGAAGATGGATGCGGCCCAGCCGACGACGGGCAGGCTGAGCAGCAGCTGCCACACGTCGTCGCGCAGGCCGAAGGGTGCGGCGGCCGAGAAGTTGAGGACGTCGCGGCCGATGGGCGACCACAGCAGGATCGGGATCGAGAAGATGGCGGCGACCAGGAAGCGGTTGCGCATGTCGGCCACCATGGCGTCCATCGACATCCCGGCGTGGCCGCCGTGGCCCATCACCTCCTGCGGCGAGGGCAGCTCAGGTGACGACGGAGCATGGTGGCCGGCGTGGGGCGGTGCGGGCGGCGCGGACGGTGTCGGCTCCTCCATGGGATCGCAGACGTGGTTGGGGACCGACTGGCCGGCGCAGTGGTAGCCGCACTCCTCGACCCACGACCGCAGGGCCGCCACCGACGTCTGGGACGGGTCGAACTCGACCGTCGCCGTCTGGGCCACTGGGTTGGCCTCGACCGAGGTCACCCCCGGGCGGCGGGCCAGGACTGACTCGACCACCGCCTTCTCGGTGGCCCAGTGCAAGTCGCCTACGTGAATAACGGCGGTCGCCCGGGTCTGGCCGTGTTGGGCCCCGTGCGCTCCGTGGTGGTCGTGGTCCATGGCGGGAGCCTCCTGTACCGGCTTCAACGACAGTTGCCCATCCCACTGTGCCCGAATCTCCTGTCCCCACGGAAGGCGTTCGCCGCGCCCCTGCACCCCCTACGGCAGACGCGCAGGCGATCCCACCTCCACCTCGACTGGAGGCGGCCTCACCGATCGCCCTCATCGGAGGTTCGGGAGGGGCCTGTTGCTTGCATCTTCCCGGCCTTGAACCGGGCCACGAGTCTGCCGAGGCCGGCGACGACGCCTACGTCGCTCAGCTCGAGCGAGATCAACCGGGAGCGCAGCTCGGCGTCCGACATGAGGCGGTGCGGCGAGCGATCCAGTCGGTGCAGCACCTGGGCGGGCGCTGAACGCAGGAGGTCGTAGCCCATGAGCAGACCTCCGGGGCGAAGGACCCGTCCTGCTTCAGTGAGCGCCTCCTCCCAGGCGATGACGTGGTGGAGCATGAGGAAGCTCACCACGACGTCGAATGCCTCGTTGGCGAACGGCAGGCGGGTGGCGTCGGCATTCACCACAGTCGCCCGCGACCCAAAGCGGCGGAGGCCGCGTTGTGCCGCTGCGACCATGGCGGGATCGACGTCGGTGGCGGTGATCCGAACGCTCGGGAATCGCCGGAGCATCTCCTCCGCATCGGACGCGGCGCCCGACCCGATCTCGAGCACCCTCCCGCCGAGCTCGGTGTCGCCCAACGCCCAGGGCAAAACGAGGCGCCGGGTGAAGGCCCGCCACGGAGCGCTGCGACAACAGACGCTCTCCACCTTCGACATCACTGGCATGGCTCACCTGTCCCCGATGAAGGGGTGCCGACAGCCCCGCGGTCGACGGTCCCCGAGCCGTCGAGCAGCGTCAAGAGCGGTGTGTCCAGCCCGGCCTTCGCGGCACCGGCCAGAGGTCCGAGGCGCGCATGCTCAGGCACGCCAGGTCCAGTCCCGCACGTCGGGGTGGTCCTCGCCCCGCTCGCGGGTCCACGCCCGGGCCGCCGCCCGGCGGTCCACCATGTCCTGGCGCAGCCGGGCCGCCTT
>JBKHXX010000059.1:0-7442 GCA_046565765.1 Acidimicrobiia bacterium
GGCGCCGGCTGGCGCCGACGGGGACGGCGAGGCGGCGACGAAGCGGGCCCGGAGGCGCAAGCGGGGCGCCACCGGGGGCGCCGCACCGGTCGTCGGCGGGCTGCCGCCGGACGAGGTCGAGGCGACCGAGGTCAGCGCCGAGGCGCTGGATCGCCGGCGGGGGCGCGAGCGCAACGGCCGCCCCATGGGCCGCTACCTGATGGTGGTCCACACCCAGCCGCAGGCCACGCAGATCGCCGTGCTCGAGGGGAGGACCCTCATCCAGCACGTCGTCAGCCGCCCCCAGAACGACACCACCGAGATCGACGGCAACATCTACCTGGCCCGCGTCCAGAACGTGCTGCCGGGCATGGAGGCCGCGTTCGTCGACATCGGCACCCCGAAGAACGCCGTGCTGTACCGCGGCGACATCCGCTTCGACGCCGACGACGTGGAAGGGGGCAAGGAAGGTGGCAAGGCCAGGGACGACGTCCGGATCGAGCAGCTCCTGAAGGCCGGCCAGGTGATCGTCTGCCAGGTCACCAAGAACCCGATCGCCCACAAGGGCGCCCGCCTCACCCAGGAGGTGTCGCTGCCGGGCCGCTTCGTCGTGCTGGTGCCGAACTCCGACACCTACGGCATCTCGAAGCGCCTGCCCGACGAGGAGCGCAAGCGCCTGCGCCGGATCCTCGACGGGATCCGCCCGGCTGGCCACGGCATCATCGTCCGCACGGCCGCCGAGGGCTGCAGTGACGACGAGCTGCGCCGCGACGTGGCCCGCCTGGTGTCGCAGTGGGAGCAGATCGACGCCCTGGCCAAGCGGTCGAAGGCGCCCGCCCTGCTGTACCGCGAGCCCGACATCGCCGTCCGCTTCATCCGCGAGGAGCTGAACAAGGACTTCCGGGGCGTCATCCTCGACGACCCCGACCTGCACGCCGAGGTCCTCTCCTACGTCACGTCGATCAACCCCGAGCTGGCCGACCGGATCGAGCTGCACGACCCCACCGACCCGCTGCCCCTGTTCGAGCGCCACCACGTGCACGAGCAGCTGCACAAGGCCATCGACCGGAAGGTGTGGCTGCCGTCCGGTGGCTCGCTGATCATCGAGCGGACCGAGGCGCTGACGGTCATCGACGTGAACACGGGCAAGAACGTCGGGAGGACCAACCTCGAGGAGACCGTGTTCCGCAACAACCTCGAGGCCGCCGACGAGATCGCCCGGCAGCTGCGCCTCCGGGACATCGGCGGGATCATCGTCATCGACTTCATCGACATGGAGGTCCGCAAGAACCGGGAGGAGGTCCTGCGGGCGTTCAAGGAGGCCCTGTCCCGGGACAAGACCCGCACCCAGGTCTTCGAGATGTCCGAGTTGGGCCTGGTGGAGATGACCCGCAAGCGGATCTCCGAAGGGCTGGTCGAGTCGTTCTCCGCCACCTGCCCGACCTGCGCGGGGCGGGGGATCGTCCTCGACGACACGCTCCTCTAGAAGTGGTGCCAGCACCCCCGCGGGGAGAGGCCGGGTAGCCCCCTTGGCCGCCGCTCGCCGCAGGAGTTGAGTGAACCTTTCACGGCGGATCGACAAGGGGGGCGTCATGGCTGCTCCGATGCTGCCGGGCCAGGTCGTGGCCCGGATGGCCAAGCGGCAGGTGCGCATGCACCACCTGCTGTGGCACGAGGTTCGCAACGGCTGGCTGTTCTACGACGACCAGACCCGTCGGGACCTCCGAGCGCTGGGATGGGAGCCGCCCCGGCCGGCCCGGCGGCCGCGTCCCGACGGCAGGCCCCAGGTCATCCTCGACAACTTCTCCGGCGAGGACTTCCTGTTCATGCACCGCCAGATGATCGCGGCGGTCAACGAGGTGCTGGCCGCGGCCGGCCAACCCGACTACCCCCGGGTGAAGGGCTGGTCCCCGGTGCCCCGTCCCGGCGACGCCGACTACCCGGTGCCGCCGGCCTGGGAGACGGGCGACGCCCAGTTCGACGCCTTCCTGGTGAAGGTGAAGTCGGATCAGGAGTTCGAGGACTCGTTCGTGCCCTGGGAGCAGGACTACACCGACCCGGCGAGGCTCCGGCAGTGGACGCTGGGGGAGCTCGGCGCCCGCCTCGAGTTCACCATCCACAACCAGATGCACATGCGGTGGTCGGAGGAGTCGGAGATGCGGCCAGACGCCGACCCCACGGCAACCACGACCATCGACACCCGCTGGGACGACCCGTCCTACGACTGGCTGGGCGACACGTACTCGAGCCACGTCAACCACCACTTCTGGAAGCTCCACGGGTGGGTCGACGACCGCATCGAGGACTGGTGCCGGGCCAACGACGTCGAGGAGATCGACTGGGTCGGCACGTGGGTGGGCCACATGCCCCACGGCCACGAGCACGACCCCCCCGACGCGGTGCTGGGAGCCGAGCCGGGCGAGACGCGGTCGATGTCGAGCGCGGCCCGGGACGACCACTCCCGCAACATGGACGAGGCCCTCCGGGTGGTCGCCGGCACGGGCTGGTTCCACCGCCTGTCCGAGCCCGTCGAGGTGGAGCCCCTGGTCGCCTCCGGATGACCGTGCGGTAGGCTGGTCGGCCTATGTATGCGGTGATCAAGACGGGTGGCAAGCAGTATCGCGTGGCCGAGGGCGAGCGGCTCGACGTCGAGCGGCTCACGTTGGCCGGCGAGAGGAGCGACGTCACGTTCACGCCGGTCCTCGTCGTCGACGGCGAGCGGGTGGTGGCGGCCGCCTCCGACCTGGCCGGCGCCGAGGTGCAGGCCCGCGTGGTGGGGGAGGCCAAGGGCCCCAAGATCCGCGGCTTCACCTACAAGAACAAGACCAACCAGCGCAAGCGCTGGGGTCACCGCCAGAAGTACACGACGATCGAGATCACCGGCATCCGCGCCGGTCAGGGGGCGTAACCCGATGTCGAAGACCAAGGGAGGCGGCTCCACCCGCAACGGCCGTGACTCGGCCGCCCAGCGCCTGGGCGTGAAGGTCTACGACGGCGGCAAGGTCACCGCCGGGTCGATCATCGTCCGCCAGCGCGGCACCCACTTCCACCCGGGCGAGCACGTGGGCCGGGGCGGCGACGACACCCTCTTCGCCCTCGCCGACGGCACGGTCTCCTTCGCCCGCCGCAAGGGCCGCCGCCTGGTCGACGTCCTGCCCGAGCAGTAACCCCCACCGTTTTGGGGCGTTGAAGCCACCTCCCAGGTGGTTTCGCCGCCACAAAACGGTTCGGCCGTAACCTGCGGGGGTGGCCGAGGGATTCGTCGACGAGGCGTTCGTCAACCTCAGGGGAGGTGACGGCGGCGCGGGCGCGGTCTCGTTCAGGCGGGAGGCGCACGTCCCCAAGGGCGGGCCCGACGGGGGCAACGGGGGCAAGGGCGGCGACGTGTGGCTGGTGGCCGATCCCCAGGTGGCGTCCCTGCTCGCCTTCCAGGACCACCCCCACCGCCGAGCGGAGAGCGGCGCCCACGGCCAGGGCAAGGCCAAGCACGGCGCCTCGGGGGCCGACCTGCGGGTGGCCGTGCCCGTCGGCACGGTGGTGAGCGACCGGGACGGGGAGGTGCTGGTCGACCTGGTCGTCCCCGGCGACGCCTGGCTGGCGGCCGAGGGCGGGCGGGGCGGGCGGGGCAACGCCCACTTCCTCTCCAACCGCCGGCGGGCTCCCTCCTTCGCCGAGCAGGGCGAGGCGGGGGTGGAGCGGTGGGTGCGGCTCGAGCTGAAGCTCATGGCCGACGTGGCCCTCGTGGGCTTTCCCAACGCGGGCAAGAGCACGCTGATCTCCCGCATCTCGGCGGCCAAGCCCAAGGTCGCCGACTACCCCTTCACCACGCTGCGCCCCCACCTCGGGGTGGTGCGTTCCACCGACGCGGAGTTCGTGGTGGCGGACATCCCCGGGTTGGTCGAGGGGGCCAGCGAGGGGCGCGGCCTGGGCCACCAGTTCCTGCGCCACGTGGAGCGGGCCCGGGCCCTGGTTGTGCTCATCGACCTGGGGCCGCTGGCCGAGCGGCCTCCCGACGAGCAGGAGCGGGTGCTGCTCGAGGAGCTGGGCAACTACCGGCCCGAGCTGCTCGACCGCCCCCGGCTGGTGGTGGGGACGAAGGCCGACGTGGCCTCGTCCGAGTGGCGCTCCGATCGGCCGCGCATCTCGGCGGTGACGGGCGAGGGGATCGACGCGCTGGTCGGGCGCATGGCCACCCTGGTCGCCCGGGCCCGGGCGGCCGAGCCGGTGGGAGGCGGCGGACGGTTCATGGTCCACCGGCCCCTGCCCGAGGGCGTCCGGGTCGAGCGCGACGAGTCGGGCGCCCTGGTCGTCACCGGCCGGGCGGCCGAGCGGGCGGTGGCGGTCAACGACCTCACCAACGCCCAGGCTCTGGAGTACGTGCAGGCCCGCCTGCGGCGGCTGGGCGTCGACCGGGCCCTGGCCCGGGCCGGGGCCCGCGACGGCGACCTGGTACGCATCGGCTCGTTCTCGTTCGAGTACTCCAAGGACCACGTGTGATCGTCGTCGTCAAGATCGGCACGTCCTCGATCACCGACGCTGCGGGCGAGGTCAACGTCGCCGCCATCGACAAGCTGTGCGCCGAGGTGGCGGCGCTGCGCAGCCAGCGCCACGGCGTGATCGTGGTCACGTCGGGGGCCATCGCGGCCGGCCTCCCCCTGCTGGGCCGGCTCAGCCGCCCCTCCGACCCGGCCGTGCTCCAGGCGGTGTCGGCGGTCGGCCAGAGCCGGCTCATGCGGGTCTACGACGACAAGCTGGCCGACCACGGACTGGTGGGAGGGCAGGTCCTGCTCGCCCCCCTCGACTTCATGCACCGCGACACCTACGTGCAGGCCCAGACCACGCTGGCCAAGCTGCTGGCGTTCGGCGTCGTCCCGGTCGTCAACGAGAACGACGCGGTGGCCGACGACGAGATCCGCTTCGGCGACAACGACATGCTGGCCGCCCTGGTCGCCAACCTCGTCTCGGCCGACCTGCTGGTGATGCTCACCGACGCTCCCGGCCTGCTCTCGGTCAACCCCAGACGGGACCCGGATGCGTCGCTCATCGAGGAGATCGAGCTGATCGACCAGGAGCACGAGCGCATGGCCCGGGGCCGGGGCACCGACCGGGGCAGCGGGGGCATGGCGTCCAAGCTGTTCGCGGCCAAGATCGCCACGTGGTCGGGGGTGCGGGTCGTGATCGCGGCTGCCACGCGCCCGGGGGTGCTGGCCGACGCGGTGGCGGGCACGGCCGGCATCGGCACCGTCATCCGGCCCCACGACCGCCGGCTGCCGGCCCGCAAGCTGTGGATCGCCTTCGCCCTGCCCGCCCTCGGGACGATCGTGGTCGACGAGGGCGCCCGCCGGGCCCTGGTCGAACGTCAGCGGTCGTTGCTCCCGGCGGGGATCGTGGAGGTGGTGGGCAAGTTCGACCCCGACAACGCGGTCGAGATCAGCGACCACGAAGGCGGGGTGTTCGCCAAGGGCGTGGTGCGGGTCGGTGCCGACGAGCTGCGGGCGGTGGCCGGGCGGCGCACCGCCGACCTGCCCGAAGGGATGCCCCACGAGGTCGTCCACCGGGACGACCTGGTGGTCACCCTTCCTTGACGTCCTGGGCTACGGCCTTGGTGCGCTTGCGCTCGAGGATGGTCTTGAGACGCCGGTGGTCGGCCTTCACCTGCTTCGGCACGGCCATGGCCAGTAGCGGCCACAGGAACCGCATGGACCGGCCCGGCTCGGCCACCGCCTCGAGGCGGACGACCGTGGCCCCGTCGTCGTCCTCCTCCAGCCGGTAGGTCTCGGTGAAGGTGAACATCGACGACGCGAGCCGGCCCGACACCTCCGACGGCGGTTCGTACCCCGTGATCTCGTAGGTCGACTCCAGCCGCCTCCCGAGCATCTTGCCCACCACCGCGTAGGTCGCTCCCGGCCCGAGCGGGCCGGTGGACAGCCGCTTCGCCCGCTTCACGCCCGCCATCCACGCCGGCAGGCGCTGCTTGTCGGCGAGGACCGCGAACACCTCGCGGCGAGGCCGGTTGATCGTCAGCTCGTCCTCCACCGAAACCGAGATCACGCCGGGGCGGACGTCCCCGGCTCGACCGCGGGCTGGTCGGCGGGGGCCGTTGCCGCCGGTGCGATGCCGAGCTGCTGGCGGATGGCGTCCAGCCGGGTCTGGGCCTCGCTGCTCATCTGCGCCTGCTCGACTTCGAGCATGCGGTTCTCGACCGACTGCCCGGCCAGCTCCGCCGTCCCGAGGGCCTTGGCGTAGCGGGCCTCGATCTTGGCCCGCACCTCGTCGAGGGTGGGGACCTCGGCGCCGACCTGCTGGTTGAGGCTGTTCATGGCCGCCGTGACCTGCTCCTGCATCTTGGCCTGGTCGAGCTGGCTCAGCAGCTTCTGGCGCTCGGCCAGCTTGCGCTGGAGCATGGTCGAGTTCTGCTGCACGGCCGCCTTGGCCTGGTCGGACGCCTGGGTGGCCTGGAGGTGGAGCGTCTTGAGGCTCTCCACGTCCTGCTCGATGGCGATGAGGCGGTTGGCGAAGGCCTCCGCCGAGTTGGTGTACTCCAGAGCCTTCTGGGCGTTGCCCGCCTTGGTGGCGTCGTCGGCCATCTTGACCGCCTGGCGGGCCAGGCCGTTGAGCTTCTCCAGCTCCTCCATGGCCCGGTTGAGGCGCATCTCGGTCTGCTTCTGGTTGGCGATGACGTTCGCGGCCTGCTCCTTGAGGCGGCGGTGCTGGTCCTGCGCCTCGATGATCGCCTGCTCCAGCTGGACCTTCGGGTCAGCGGCCTCGTTGAATTTCCCGGTGAGCGCAGCGGTCAGATAGCGCCAGGTGCGACGGAGCAACTTGAACATGACGTGGAGATTAGGCCGTTCCCGACGCCGATGTGCCAGGTGTGCCCTGGGTCTCCTCGATGGCTTGGCGCAGCGCCTCCATCTCGCCGACGACGTTCTCGACGTCGGCGGTCAAGGGGCTCAGCGCCGACGCGTCGGTGTCGCCGTGCACCGACAGCTCGACGGCCCGGGCCACCGACTCATCGAGCTGTGCGTTCAGCACCCGAAGGCGGTTCTGTGCGTCGGCTGCCACCATCGCGAGGCGTTCGGCCGAGGCCAGCTGCGACTGCAGCGCCTGCATGGTCCGCTCGAGGGCGGCGACGGTGGAGTCGGGCGTGCCCGGAGCACGCAGGTCGGCCTCCACCTGGGCGATCTCCCGCCGCACTTCTTCGACGTCGAGCTGGCGGTAGGCCCGCTCGAGGTTGTGGCCCTGCCTGGCGATCCGCCAGCACGCCTGCACACCGTCGTCGATCCGCGACCCAATCGTCTCGAGCCGGTCGCGCAGCGGTCCGCTGCGGGTGTTGTCGACGGTGCGGTCGAAGCGGGTCGCCGCACCCTGGGCGTCCATGACGAAGCGCCGCCACGGTTCGGCCAACGTGAAGGGGTCGACGTGCTCGGCGGGTCTGGGCCGAGGCACGGCGGCGGCCACCCGTG
>JBKHXX010000060.1:0-6333 GCA_046565765.1 Acidimicrobiia bacterium
CTGAGCAACCTATGACGGCGAAGTCAAGGACCAGTTTTTCGGCCGGCAGGGCGCGTGGCATCGATCCCGCGAGGGCGGGCAGATGAACGGGTTCGGGTGTCGTTGCGATTGCGGTGCCGCTGGCGGCATCAGCGGGTGCCGGCGCCCACCCTCCGTGCTCGACCTAGCGAACAACCGGGTTCTTCCCAACAGCCCTCATGCGAGCTCTGCTGGAGGGTGGGCGGGGCGCCCCTGCTCAGTTTCGGGTTCTTCCCAAGGGCTGGTCGGGTTCGCCCCGCCCGCCGCCAGTGTGGCGTCATGCGGCCTGGTCGACCACCTCCCCGTGGTTCTCGCCCGCGGCGATGGTCGGGTCCCAGGCAATACGGCGAGTCACGACGACGAAGAGCTGGCGCAGCAGGGCGGCAGCGATGGCGGCCCGGGCCTGGCCGTCGTGGAGCGGGTTGGTGGCCCGGCCGGTCAGGTGGTGGTAGCGGGCGGCGTACACGGCGTTGTGGGGCAGCGCCCCCCACACCGCCCGCCACGCCGCACTGCGCAGGGCAGGCCGGCCCCGGCCCGACACCTTGGTCTGGCCGGCGAAGGTGCCCGACTCGTTGGCCCGGGGGCACAGCCCGGCGTGCTTGACCCAGGTGCGGGCGCAGTCGAAGCGAGCCGGGTCGCCGGCCTCGGCCAGGATGGCGGCCGCCCCCACCGCCGAGAGGCCGTCGATGGTGCAGACCAGCTCGGCCAGCCCGAGGTCGTCGAGCACGGCGAGCATGCGGGCCTCGGCCTCGGCGATCTCGTCGAGGGCCCGGCGCCAGTCCCCCAGAGCGAAGCGGGCCCGCTCGAGGGCAGCGGCCCGCTCGCGCGCCACGCCGTCGGGCGCCTGCGCCGCAGCCCAGATGGCCGCCACGATGCGCAGGTTGCGGCGCTGGCCGCCCCAGTGGCCGAGCTCAGCCGACACGGCGGCGAAGAAAGCGTCGCGGCCCATGGCCACGATCTCGGCCGGGTCGCACGACACCGCCATGGCCGCCCGCCACGTCGTCGACTCCAGCGGCTTGGCCGCGGTGTGCAGCACCGCCGGCCACACGCACTCCAGCAGGTCGCGCAGGCACTGGCGGGCGGCAGTGGATTCCACCAGCTGGTCGTTGCGTCGGGCCCCGAGGTGGCGCAGTCGGCACCAGTCGCCCTCGAGGGCGTAGGGGACGTAGCAGTGCCGGTCGGCCACCCGGCGGGCGATGATGGTCGAGTCCTTGAAGTCGGAGCGGTCCCGGGTGAAGTCCTCCTCCTCCCGGCCCCGGTGCACCAGCATGGGGTTCACGCACACGACCTCGACGCCCCGGGCCCGGCAGCGCTCGAGCACCGGCTTCCAGCGGTGCCCGGTCGGCTCGCAGCCCACCACCACGCCGACGAAGCCGGCCTCGAGCGCGATGGGCAGGGCCCAGTCCAGGATCTCGTCGATGACCCACGGGTCACCGGCGAACATGCGCCGCCCGAGGGTGATCGAGTCGTGGTCGGCGACGACGGCGGCCTGCTTCGCCGAGGCCAGGTCGATGCCGACGACGGCCAGATCGGGCCGCACGATCGAGCGCAGGCGGGTCAGCTTCTCGTTGCGTCGCCGGTCACCGCGCGTGAGCGGCCTAGCGTTGGGCACAGCATCCTCCTCGGTGTGGGTCTGACGGGAATCCGAACCCTCGCGAGGGGGATGCTGCGCGTGGTGGACCCTGACTCAACCTCTACCGGGACTTACTAGGCAATGCGCTGCCCGACCTGCGGCCACGACGGCCCGGACGGGGCCAAGTTCTGCACGGAGTGCGGCGCCGCCCAGCGCCGGCGGTGCGCCTCGTGTGCGACGGACCTGCCGCCCACCGCCCGGTTCTGCCCCGAGTGCGGGACGCCGGCGACGCCGGCGACGCCGGCCACGTCGCCGCGGCCGGCGGCGGAGCCCGCGGCCGGCAACGGGTCGACGGCGCCCCCACACCCCCGGCGCTGCCGGGGCGAGGACGGCGCGCCGGCGCCGGGCCGTCCGGCCGAGGTGGTCGAGGCGGAGCGGCGGCGGATGACCGTGCTGTTCGCCGACCTCGTCGGCTCCACCCCGATGTCCGCGGCGATCGACCCCGAGGACTACGGCGAGGTCATCGGCCGCTACGCGGCGGAGGTCGAGCGGATCGTCCGCGGCTACGACGGGTACGTCGCCAACTACCTGGGCGACGGGGTGGTCGTGTACTTCGGTTACCCGCGGGCCCACGAGGAGGACTCGTGCCGGGCGTGCCTGGCCGCCCTGGAGATCGCCGACGCCATCCCCAAGCTGGACGTGGAGGTGGGCGGCGCCCGCGTCGACCTGGCCGTCCGCATCGGCATCCACAGCGGCACGGCGATCATCGGCGCCGCTCCCGGCGGGACCGGCCACGAGGTGATGGCGGTGGGGGAGACGCTCAACGTCGCCTCGCGCCTCCAGTCCGTCGCCGCGCCGAACACGGCGGTCGTCAGCGCCGAGACCGAGCGCCTGATCCGGCGCTTCGTCCGCACCCGCCACCTCGGGTCGCGCCGCCTCCGCGGCATCCCGGAGCCCGTCGAGGTGTTCGAGCTGGCCGGCACCCGGGAGGACGGCGGGGGCGGGGACGAGGGCGGCGCCGAGCTCAGCCCGCTGGTGGGCCGGGACCTGGAGCTGGAGGTGCTGCGGGTCCGGTGGGACGAGAGCCGCCGGGGCAAGGGACGGGTGGTCGTGGTGACGGGCGAGGCGGGGCTCGGCAAGTCCCGCCTCATCCGCGCCCTGCACGCCGAGATGGACCCGCCGTTCGCCTGGCTGCTGTGCCGCGCGACGTCGTTCTACTCCGACACGCCGCTGCGGCCCGTGGTCGACGCCCTGCCCGCCTTGTGCGACGAGTCGGCGTACGGCGTGCCCACCGACCCGATCGGGTTCGCCTCCTTCCTCGACGCCCTCGGCCTCCCGGCGGCCGAGGCGCTGCCGCTGGTCGGGCGCCTGTTCGGCGTGCCCGTCCCGGCCGGCGCCGTCGAGGCTTTGCAGCTCACGCCCCAGGTCGTGCGGCGGCGGACGCTGGAGCTGCTGGCCGAGCTGGTGGCGCAGCTGGCGCAGAGGCGGCCGCTGGCGTTCGTGGTCGACGACGCCCACTGGCTGGACGAGACCAGCCTGGAGCTGCTCGACCTCCTCGCCGAGCGGGCCCAGCGCAGCCCGCTGCTCCTCCTGGTGTCGGGCCGCCCGGCGTTCCAGCCCCCGTTGGTCGTGGACTCCGAGCTGGCCCTCCGCCGGCTGCCCCGGGACCACGCCGAGGCGATGATGCGCAACATCGCCGCCGGCATCCTCCCCGCCGACGCCGCCGACCTCATCGCCCAGCGGGCCGACGGCAACCCGCTGTACCTCGAGGAGCTGACCCGCACGATCCTCGACGCGCGCGGCGCCACCGCCGCCTCGGCCGACACCGTGCCGGCGTCGCTCCAGGAGCTCCTGCTGGCGCGCCTCGACCGGGCGTCGGCCCACCGCACGCTGGTGCAGGCGGCCTCCGCCGTCGGCCGGACCTTCTCGTACGCCGTCATCCGCGAGCTCGTGCCCATGGACGACGAGGCGGTGCGGCGGGAGCTGGACCGCCACGTCGCCGACGGGTTGCTGTCCCGCCGCGGCCGGCCGCCCGACGCCACGTACACCTTCCGCCACACGCTCCTGCGCGACGCCGTGTACGAGTCGGTGACCCGCCGAGCCCGGCGCCGGTACCACCGCCGCATCGCCGCCGTCCTCGAGCAGCAGCCCGCCACCGTCCCGCCCGAGGTGATCGCCCACCACCTCAGCGAGGCGGGCGACGCCGTCGAGGCGGCCACGCACTGGAACCTGGCGGCGTCCGCCGCCCTCGACGGCTTCGCCCTCCCGGAGGCGATGAACCACCTCCGTCGCGGGCTCGACCTGCTCGCCGAGGCCGACGCCGACGGCGCCGACGCCGTCCTCGCCGAGCTGCGCCTGCGCACGACGCTCGGCGTCCCCCTCATGCTCACCCAGGGCTTCGCCTCGCCCGCCGCGGGCGAGAACTACCGCCGGCTGCTGGAGATCGCCGAGGAGGCGGGGGAGGCGGCGAGCGACGCCCTCCTCCCCGCGCTCTGGGGCATGTGGACCTTCTACGAGGTCGGCGTCCAGCTCCCGCTGGCCGAGCAGATGGGCCGCCGCCTGCTCGACCTGTCCGACCAGCTGGCCGACACCGGCGTGCGGCTGGCCGGCCACATCGCGTACGGCGCGGCGCGCCTGCTGGCGGGCGACCTGGCCGAGGCCCGTCGCCACTTCGAGGACGGCCTGGCCGTCTACGACCGCCGGTCCCACGGGCCGCTGGCGAAGCTGTTCGGACAGGACGGCGGCAGCATGTGCAGCTCGTTCCTCACCTGGGTCCACGCCCACGACGGCGACGAGGAGGCGCGGGGCAGCCGGGCCGCCCAGTCGCTCGCCCTCTGCGACGAGCTCGAGCAGCCGGCCACGCGGGCGTTCGTGGAGACCGTGCTGGCGTCGTCGTGCTGCGTCGCCGGGCGCCTGGAGGAGGCGGAGGCGCACGCCCGCCGGGTGATCGAGCTGGCGGACCGCCAGGGGATGCCCCACTGGGCGGCCCAGGGCCGCTGCAACCTGGGCTGGGCGCTCACCGGGCAGGGTGAGCACGACGCCGCCGTCGCCGCCGTGCGCCACGGCCTGGAGGGACTGGCGGCCGTCGGCGCACGCGCCGCCAACTCGTACTTCCGCGCCGCGCTGGTGGAGGCCGAGCTCGGGCGGGGCGACCTGGCCAGCGCCGGGGCGGCGCTCGCCGACCTGCACGCGTTCGTGGCCGAGACGGGCGAGCGGTTCTACGAGTCGGCCGTGTGGCGGCTGGACGGCGAGCTGGCCGCCGCCCGGGGAGACGTCGGGCGGGCCGAGGAGTCGCTCCGGCGGGCGGTCGAGGTCGCCCGTGCCCAGGGGGCGGACGGGCTGGCCCGCCGGGCGGCGGGCGTGCTGGCCGGCCTGGCCGGCGGATAGAGGTCGGCGCCATCGCGCCCGGGGGCTTCCGCCGCGCCGTCGGCGTGCTGGCCGTGGTCGTCCCCGTCCTGATGGGGGCGTGCTTCGCCCTGCTCGGGCTCACCTTCGAATACCCCTCGGTCATGGACCTCCCGCCCGGCGAGGTCCTCACCCGCCTCGGCGAGGCCGGGGACGGCGTGGTGGCGACCTGGCTGGGCGTGCTCGTCTCGGCCGCCCTGTTCCTGGGCCTCGTCGTGTGCCTGCACTGCGTCGTGCGCGCCGAGGGCGGTGCGCGGCTTCCCGCCCTCACCGTCGTGACCGTGGCCGGTGCCGTCGCCGCTCTGCTCATGATGCTGGACCTCAGCCAGTGGGTGTGGCTGTACCCCGACCTGGGCGACCGCTACGACGACCCGGCCACGGCCGCGGCTGCTCGCGGGGACCTGGAGGTCACGTGGAGCGCCTTCCACCGCTACGTGGGCGTCGGGATCGGCATCTACGGCGCCACCCTGTTCAACGGGGTCTGGGCCCTCGGCATGGGCTGGGCCCTCCGGGCGAGCGGGCGCCGGGTGCTCTGGTGGCCGGCCCTCGGCTCGGGCGCCCTCTTCCTCGCCTCCATCGCCCCGGGCGTGGGCTTCGGCGCCTACGGCACCATCAACGGGGCCGGCTTCGCCCTGTGGGCGCTGTGGCTCGTCGTGGTGGGGTGGACCCTCGCCCGCCGCGGCCACCTCCTCGACGTCCCCGCCGGCGCTCCGGGCCCGGCTGCGGAGAAATCGGCCGCCACCCCTTGACCTTGGAGTCAGCTCCAAGGTTTATCCTCGAGGCATGAGCCGCTTGACCGTGTCGAAGCTCGCCGACCGGGTCGGGACGTCCCCCGACACGCTGCGCTACTACGAGCGCATCGGGCTGCTGCCCGCCCCCGACCGCAGCGCGTCGGGCTACCGGCTGTACGACGACGACGCGGCCGACCTGGTCGGGTTCATCAAGCGGGCCCAGCGGTTCGGGCTGCGCCTCGAGGAGATCCGCGAGCTGGTCGAGGTGCGGGAGCGGGGCCTGTGCCCGTGCGGGCACACCCGCGTGCTCCTCGAGCGGCGGGTCGCCGAGCTCGACGAGGAGATGGCGGCCCTGGCCCGGCTCCGCGAGGACATCAGCTCCATGATCGACGAGCTCCCGCCTCCTCGCTCCGGCGAGCGGGTCGCCCACGACGAGCGGGTCGCCCACGACGAGCGGGCCGGGAGCCGATCGCCCACCACGCCCCCGAAGGGAGGTGACCGATGAGCGACGAACCCTGCGGCTGCGGCTGCGCCACCCGTCCCACCACGACCGACGAGTGCTCGTGCGGATGCGAGTGCTGCGGCGAGAGCACCGACGGCACGCCC
>JBKHXX010000061.1:0-9753 GCA_046565765.1 Acidimicrobiia bacterium
TCGACGATGTAGTCGCCCGTCGCCTCGAGCGCCTCGCGCTCCTTGGCCTTGACGTTGCCCTGGATGACCGCGCCCGCCTTCAGCTTCGGGATGATGCGATCGACCTCGTAGTACAGGTCGGTGGCATCGTCGGCCGGGCCAGAGATGATGAGCGGCGTCCGCGCCTCGTCGATGAGGATGCTGTCGACCTCGTCGACGATCGCGAAGTGATGCCCGCGCTGCACCATCTGCGCGAGGTCGAACTTCATGTTGTCGCGCAGGTAGTCGAAGCCGAACTCGTTGTTGGTGCCGTAGGTGATGTCGCAGGCGTACTGCTGGCGCTTGACGTCGGGGTTGTCGATCTCGGAGAGCACGAGGCCCACGTCGAGGCCCAGCCAGCGGTGGATGCGGCCCATCCACTCGGCGTCGCGGCGGGCCAGGTAGTCGTTGACGGTGATGATGTGCATGCCGCGGCCGGAGAGGCCGTTGAGGTAGGCGGGCAGGGTCGAGACGAGGGTCTTGCCCTCGCCGGTCTTCATCTCCGCGATCCACCCGAAGTGGAGGGCGGCGCCACCCATGAGCTGGACGTCGAAGTGGCGCTGGCCGATCACGCGCCGGGCCGCCTCCCGCGTGACTGCGAAGGCCTCGAGGAGCAACTCGTTCAGCGCATCGTCCAAGTCGGTGCCGGTGCGGCCGTGCAGGCGCTCACGGAACTCGACGGTCTTGTGCCGCAGGGCGTCGTCGGACAAGGCCTCGATCTCGGGCTCGAGGGCGTTGATGTCGGGCACCAGCGTCTGGAGGGCCTTCTGCTTCTTGCCCTCACCCGCTCGGAGCACCTTGGTCAGGATCGACATGGGAGGGAGTCTACCGGGGGGAGGTCCCGACCGACCCCCGGCGGTCGCGGGCGCAATGGCGCCCATGGCGGTGGCCACGAAGCGGCCGGGGGGCCCGCCGAGCCCGCCCGCGAGGCCGGCCGTGGACCAGGAGCCCGCCCAGGCCGTCGCCGGCGACGAGGCCAGCCTGAGCCGCCTCCCGCCTCCCCGCCCGATCCGACACAATGGCGGCGTGGTCGACACCGCCGAGCGGGCGACGACGGTGGCCGGCCAGGGCGACCAGGTCGACGTGACCCGACTCGTCGCGTGGGCCCGTGGGCGCGACCCCGTCCGCTGGATCCTCGGCGGCATGGTCGTGGTGTGGTTCCTCGTCTTCTTCCTGCTGTGCAAGCTCCGCCACGACCGGTTCGGGACGTTCGCCTTCGACCTCGGCACCTACGACCAGGGGGTGTGGCTGCTCGCCCACGGCAAGCAGTTCGTGACGGTCCGGGGGTTGAACATCCTCGGCCACCACATGAACCTGATCCTGCTGCTCATCGCCCCCTTCTACCGGCTCGGCGCAGGCCCCGAGTTCCTGGCCTTCGTGCAGGTGGCGGCCCAGGCCTCGGGTGCGGTGGCGGTCTTCCTCCTCGCCCGGGACCGGCTCGCCGACCGGTGGCTGGCCCTCGTCCTCGCCGCCGTCCTCCTCCTCAACCCCACGTACCAGTTCCTGACGTGGGAGTTCTTCCATCCCGACTCCCTCGCCATCGCTCCACTTCTGTTCGCCTACTGGGCGGCCCGGGCCCGGCGGTGGGGGTGGTTCGCGCTGGCGGCGGTGCTGGCGGTCGCCTGCAAGGAGGACGCCGCCCTGGCCGTGGCGGTCATCGGCGTGCTGGTGGCGGTGCGCCAGAACCGCAAGGTCGGCGCCATCGTCGCCGGTCTGGCAGCGGGCTGGTTCATGCTCACCACCCGCGTGCTCCAGCCGGCACTGATCCCGGGCAACGCCCCCTTCTACGACACGTTCTTCGGGGACCTGGGCAACAGCTTCGGGGAGGTGCTGAAGAACGTCTTGGTGCGTCCCGGGACGGTCTTCGACCTCGCCACCCGACCCGACCGCATCAGCTACTACCAGATGATGTTCGCGCCCTTCGCGTTCCTGCCCCTGGCCTCCCTGTCGACCCTCCTGATCGCGGTCCCCATGCTGGCCGTCAACGTGCTGACGACGTTCCCCTACGCCCGCGACCACGAGTACCACTACTCGGCGCTGGTGGTGGCGGGCGGCATCCTCGCCACCGTGGAGGGGATCGCCCGCATCGGGCGCTCACCCAGCGCCCGTCGCTTCCTCGTAGGGGCGGTCGCCGCCTGCGCGCTGGCCACGAGCGTGGCGTGGGGCGTGTCCCCCCTCTCCGTCAAGTACCGCCAGGGTTACTGGCCGCTGGCCCAGGGCCCCCGCACGGCCGTGCAGCAGGCCGCTGTCGACCTCATCCCCCCGGGCGAGGCGGTGTCGGCGATCTACATGCTCCTCCCCCACCTGTCCCACCGCGAGCGCATCTACAACTTCCCCGAGCCGTTCCGGCGGGTCGACTGGGGCGTCGTGGGCGAGGGGCTCCACGATCCGGCCGTGGTCGACTGGCTGGTCCTCGACCGCCAGGTGCTGAACGAGCGCGACCAGCGGCTGGTCGACCGCCTGCTGCAGTCGCAGTTCACCGTCCGCTACGACACCGACGGCATCCTCGTGGCCGAGCGGACCGCGTCCGGGCCGCCGGTCGCCACCGACTGAAGCGGTCGGGCCGCTCAGCCGTCGAGCAGGCGGGGCTCCATCGCCATCAGGGCGGCCTCGATCCGGGACCGCAGCTGGAGCTTCACCAGGATGTTGGCCACGTGGTTGCGCACCGCCGGGGGCGTCATGGCCAACTCGGCGGCGATGTCCTCGTTGGACATGCCCTTCGCCACCCGCTTGAGCACCTCCAGCTCGCGGGGAGAGAGGCTCGGGTTGGGCGGGGCCTCGGGAGCCTCCTCGGCCCGGCGGGCGAGCGTGCCGAACTCGGTGATCAGCTTGGCCGCCATCGAGGGGGTGATGAGGCTCTGGCCCTGGACGACGGCCCGCACCGCGTCGGCCACCTCCTCGATGGAGACCTCCTTGAGCAGGTAGCCGTTGGCGCCCGCCTTCACCGCGTCGAACAGGTCGTCCTCGTCGTCGCTCACGGTGAGCATGATGATCCGGGTGGACGGGAACGCCTCGCGGATCGTCCGGGTCGCCTCGATCCCGTTCTGCACGGGCATGCGGACGTCCATCAGCACCACGTCGGGGGCGAGCTCCTCGACCCGCTCGACCGCCTCCGCGCCGGTGCCGGCCTGGGCCACCACCTCGATGCCGTCCTCCGCCTCCAGCACCATCTTGAGGCCGCGCCGGAACCGCTCGTGGTCGTCGGCGATCAGTACCCGAATCGGCTCCGGCACGGCGGGTGGCGCTCCTGTGCTCTCAGGTGGCGTCGATGAGGCCGACGTCGCCGTCGTTGCGCCGGTAGACGACCGAGGGGACACCCGAGTCGGCATTGCTGAAGAAGTAGAACGTGTGGCCGAGCATCTCCATCTGGAGCGCCGCCTCCTCGGGCGTCATGGGCTTGAGATCGAACCGCTTGACCTTGACGATCCTGCCCGATCCCCGCCGCTCCTCGGCATCGTCGTCCTCCTCGACGAGGGCCGAGCCGTTCAACCCTACCGGGCGGCTGCGGTGGTGGCCCTTGCGGCTCTGGCGGGTCTTCAGCTTCTCCACCTGGTGGGCGAGCTTGTCGACCACCCGGTCGACGGCGGTGTAGGGGTCGGCGGAGGCCGCCTTGGCCCGGATGATGTGCCCGTGGCCCCGCAGGGTCACCTCGCACACCTCCTTCTCGGAGATCCGGGGGTTGCGCTCCTCGAGGAAGTGGACCTCGGCGTGGTCCCAGCCGTCGAGATGGCGGGCCAGGCGGGTCACCTTCTCCCGTGCCGCGGTGCGGAGCCTCTCCGGCACCTCCATGTGCCGCCCCTGGATGGTGAACTCCATGCGACCTCCTCGAGCGCGTTCAACGGATCGCCGGCGCCACGCCGGCGGGAAGGTCGTGTGCGGCTGACCTGGTCTTTGCCCCCACACTCGCCTGCGGGGAGGCTGGCGCCCACGGCGGTGGCGGCCCCGGAGGGCCCGGCACCCGCCGAACGTGGACGTTTCCCCTCCTCTCCTCCCGGGAGCCGCCTACCGGCCCCGGTCGGGCAGGGCTTACGTCTAAGCCGCACCATGATCAGCAACCACGGGTTGCCTTACGTGGGTCGTTTCGCCTGCGGCTGGCGTCGACTTTCAACCACAGACCCGCACACGAGCCATGGCCGAGTGTATGCCCCGGCGGGACGTTCTGGCCGCGGCGAGCGCCTGGACCGTCGTGGCCCCCCCGGCCCGCAGCGTGCGGGCCGCCGCCGTGACCGTGGCCCCGGTGGTCACCACGTCGTCGACGAGCAGGACCCGTCGCCCGGCCGGGCTGGCGCGGGCCTCGAACGCCGGCCCCCGCCGGCGCTCGGCCAGGTCGCGACCGGTCTGGGCCGGGCCGGGCAACCGCCGCAGCAGCCGCCGGCACGGCCGCCTCAGGCGGCGAGCGACGGCCCGGGCCAGCAGCTCGGACTGGTCGAACCCCCGCTGCCGCCGGCGGGCGGCGGTGGTGGGCGCCCACGTGACCACGTCGACCTCGGCGGGGTCGACCAGGGCCGCCATCCCGCCGGCCAGGTAGGCGAGCGACGACCGGGCGTTGCGGTACTTCAGCCGGGCCACCACCTCCCGGCCCGGGCCGGCGTAGTCGAGCAGGGCCACGCAGCGATCGACCAGCGGCGGGGGCGGCAGGCTCGGCGCGGCCCGCAGCTGGCGGCGACACCCGGGGCACGGCGACTGGCCGGCTCGGCCGCACACCGGGCACGTGCGGGGCAGGAGCACCTAGGCCGCCTTCAGGCCCCTGGCCACGGCCCCCGCCGTCGCCCCACCTCGCTCGGTCACGTCGACCCAGGTGAACCGCAACAACGTCCACCCCGCCAGGACCAGCGAGTTCTGCCGACGCCGATCCTCCTCGAACCCGTGGAACGCCCGCCCGTCGAGCTCGATCGCCAACCTCTGCGCCGGATAGGCGAAGTCGAGGAAGTACCGCTGGCCACCGACCCGCACCTCGTGCTGCCGCACCGGCTCCTCCATCCCCGCCGTCCGCAACAGCTGCCGGAACCGCACCTCCAACTCGCTCCCCGTCGCCCGCCCCGGCGAACACCGCCCCACCACCCGCCGAAACCGAGCGACTCCCCACCGCCTGCCGGCGTCCTCGGCGTAGGCGATCAGCCGCTCACGAGTGGTGAGCCGCGCCCGCAACGCCGCCTCCACCGCCCATTCCAACTGCAGCTCGTCGACTACGGCCGCCAGGTCGAGCAGCGTCCGCTCGATCCTCGTCGTGGGAATGCCCGCGACGGCACAACGGTCGGCGAGGGGAACCGCCAGTTGGTGGACGACCGCGTGCAGCCGGTGCTGGGACCGGCACGGCAGGGTGAGCTCGACGACCTGGCCGGCCCGTACACCATGCAGGACGGCCGCCGACCGATGCGACGCCACCGTGCCCACGGGCCCGGCCAGTGCGCCCGCCATCAGCCGCTGATGCCACGTCGGGTCATGCCCTCGCAGGACGTAGACACCGACGTGGCCGGACGGCACCCACGTCCCCGACGCCAAGCGCCGCTCGCACGCGTCCACCGACGCCCCCGCCGCTCGCGCCTGCTCACGGGTGAACACACCGTGCTGGCGGGCCGCTACCGCCTCAACTTCTACGTCGAGCCGTTTCATGCCCTCTCATGCTAGGGAGCGGGTAAGACAGGCCGGCTTTTAGGCAGTTGACCCGTGGAAACCGCCGGTCGGATGCCTAAAACCGCACTGCGGCCGTTACGTGCCGACGGTCCAGGAGCGGAGGTACTCGGCCTGGGCAGGGGTGAGGACGTCGATGGTGACGCCCATGGTCTCGAGCTTGACCCGGGCGATCTCGGCGTCGATGTCGGCGGGGACGTTGTAGACGCGGGGCTCCAACCCACCCTTGTTGGCGAGGACCCACTCGGCGCACAGGGCCTGGTTGGCGAAGGACATGTCCATGACGGCGGCGGGATGGCCCTCGGCCGCGCCCAGGTTGACGAGCCGGCCCTCGGCCACGACCAGGATCCGCCGGTCGCCGACGAGGAACTCCTCCACGAACGGCCGCACCTCGCGCCGGCGGCCCTCGGACATCTCGCCCAGCTTGGCCAGGTCGATCTCGATGTCGAAGTGGCCCGAGTTGGCCAGGATCGCCCCGTCCTTCATGACCCCGAAGTGCTCGCCGGTGAGCACGTCACGGTCGCCGGTGACGGTGATGAAGATGTCGCCCACGCGGGCGGCCTCGATCATCGGCTTCACGACAAACCCGTCCATGACCGCCTCGAGGGCCCGCAGGGGGTCGACCTCGGTGACGATGACGTGGGCGCCCATGCCCTTGGCCCGGCTGGACACGCCCTTGCCGCAGTACCCGTAGCCGGCGACCACGATGGTCTTGCCCGCCAGCAGCACGTTGGTGGCCCGGACGATCCCGTCGAGGGTGGACTGGCCGGTGCCGTAGCGGTTGTCGAACATGTGCTTGGTGTCGGCGTCGTTGACGGCGACGATCGGGAAGCGCAGGGCCCCGTCGGCCTCCATGGCCCGCAGGCGGATCACGCCGGTGGTGGTCTCCTCGGTGCCGGCCAGCACCTCGGGCACCTGGTCGGGCCGCTGCTGGTGCAGGCGGGAGACGAGGTCGCAGCCGTCGTCCATCGTCAGCTGCGGGTGGGCATCCAACGCCGCGTCGATGTGGCGGAAGTAGGTCTCGGTGTCCTCCCCCTTGATGGAGTAGACCTCCATGCCCTCGTCCAGGGCCAAGGAGGCGGCCACGTCGTCCTGGGTGGACAGGGGGTTGGACGCGCAGGCCACCACCCGGGCCCCGCCCGCCGCCAGCGTGCGCAGGAGGTTGGCCGTCTCGGTGGTGATGTGGAGGCACGCCGCCACCGTCACGCCTTCCAGCGGGCGCTCCTTGGCGAAGCGCTCCCGGATCGACTGGAGGACGGGCATGTGGGTGTCGGCCCAGGCGATGCGCTGGCGCCCCAGCTCGGCCAGCCCGGGATCGGCGATGTCGTAGCGATCGGTCATGACGGATCTCCCTCCAGCTGTGCGCCCCTCAGCGCCGCCTTGATGTCGTCCAGGACCGGGACCGGTCCCGGGTCGATGCCTTCCTGCAACGCCAGGTGGAGCGACACGAAGTCTCCCACCACGATCAGGTCGAGGAGCTGGGCCAGCTCGCCCTCCCCCTCCGCCTGCACCTCGTGGATCTCGGCCACCACCTCGTCCATGAGCTCGTTCACGATGCGGAACCGCTCCATGACCTGGGGGTGCTCGAAGTCGTGGCGGAGGTTGACCAGGGTGAACACCTGGCGGGTGAGGTCGCCGTGCTGGCCCCATCCCACGACCTCGTTGTGACAGACCTCGGGCAGGGTGTTGTAGAAGGCGGGAACCTTGGCGTTCTCGTTGAGCTGCGTCTTCCAGCGGTGGGCGGCCACCATTCCCAGCCCGCCCCCGCCGTAGATCAGCGGGATGGTGCGCCCGATGCGGCGGGCCAGCTCGTCGGCGTGGTTGCCGGGACGGGTGAGCCGGTCACGGCGGGTGGTGACCTGGTCGATGGCCAGCTCGATCCAGTGGGACGCCCCGTGGAACAGGCCGATCTCCTCCAGCACGACCAGGGGCGGGATGGAGAGCGCCCCGAGCCCGGCCCGGGGCTGGGGGATGTCGTCGGGGATGTCGACCACCGGGGCACCCCACGACGCGGCCCGCCGCGCCAGCTCGCCGCCCCTCGTGACGGCCACGATGCGGGCGCCCTGCATGGCCGCCTCGGTCATCCCCTCGACCGTCTCCTCGGTGTCGCCCGAGAACGAGACGGCGAACACCAGCGAGCCCTCGCCCACGAAGGCGGGCACCGCGTAGCTGCGGAACACGAGCACGGGGACGGGCAGGTACGGCCCGGCTGCGGCCTGGAGGATCTCGCCGGCGATGGCCGAGCCGCCCATGCCGAGCACGACGACCTGCTCGATCTCCTCCTTCTCGGGCAGGTTGTCGAGGCCCTTGGCCCGCTCCACCGCCTCGGCCATCTGCTCGGGCAGGTTGGCCGTGACGTCGAGCATCCCCAGGCTGTCGAGGGTCTCGCCGGTGTCCATCGTCGTCATGACTCGAACGTCGGCTTGATGCCCTCGGACTCGGCCTTGGCCATGAGCCGCTGGTGCTCGTCGTCGGCCACCGTCTGGGCCTCGTCGATGAGCATGATGGGGATGTCGTCCTTGATGGCGTAACGGCGCTTCAGTCGTGGGTTGTACAGGGCGTCCTCGTCCTGGAAGTAATAGAGCGGGCCCTTGTCCTCCGGACAGGCCAGGATCTCCAGCAGCAGCGGGTCGAGCGCCATGGTCAGCTTCCCTTCACCAGCTCGAGCACCTCGTCGAGGTGCTGGCGACACGATTCCTCGTCGGACGCCTCCAGGTTGATGCGTAGCAGGGGCTCGGTGTTGGAGGGGCGGAGGTTGACCCACCAGTCGCCGAAGTCGAGCGTGAGCCCGTCGGTGCGGTCGGCGTCGGCGTCGGGGAAGGCCTGCGCCACCTCGTCGATCACCGCCTTGGGGTCGTCGACCTCCACGTTGCGCTCGCCCGACATGGCGTAGCGCTCGAACGGCTTGCGCAGCTCGGACAGGGGCTCGGCCGCCCGTGACAGCTGCTCCAGGACGAACATCGACGCGATGAGGCCGGAGTCGGCCCGGTAGTTGTCCCGGAAGTAGTAGTGGCCGGAGTGCTCGCCGCCGAACACCGCGTCGGTGTCGGCCATGACGGCCTTGATGAACGAGTGCCCCACCCGGGTGCGTACCGGGCGCCCACCGTTCTCCTCGATGATCTCGGGAACCGACTTGGAGCAGATCAGGTTGTAGATCACCGCCGACCCCGGGTTCTTCTCGAGGACGGCCTTGGCCACCATGGCGGTGGTGGTCGAGCCCGACACCGGCTGGGCCTTGTCGTCGACGAGGAACACCCGGTCGGCGTCGCCGTCGAACGCCAACCCGACGTCGGCACCCGTCTCGACGACGCGTGCTTGCAGGTCACGCAGGTTCTCGGCCTGGATGGGATCGGCGGGATGGTTCGGGAAGCTGCCGTCGAGCTCGCCGTACATCACCTCGAGGTCGATCGGCAGCCCTGCGAACACGGCAGGAACGACCAGGCCGCCCATCCCGTTGGCCGTGTCGGCCACCACCTTCAGCGGGCGCAGAGAGGAGGTGTCGACGAAGGACTGGACGTGCGCGGCGAAGTCGCGCAACAGGTCGAGGCGCTCGTAGCCCCCCCGGGGCCCCTCGGCGGGGACGACCCCTGATGCGGCCATGGCCTTGATCTCGCCGAGCCCCGACTCCTCGCCGATCGGCCGCGCACCCGGGAGGCACATCTTCATGCCGTTGTACTGGGCGGGGTTGTGCGAGGCGGTGAACATGACGCCGGGTGCGTCGAGCTTGCCGGCCGCGAAGTAGAGCAGGTCGGTGGAGGCGAGGCCGAGGTCGACGACGTCGAGGCCCTGCCCCTGCACGCCCTCGGCGAACGCGGCGGAGAGCTCCACACCCGACGCTCGCATGTCGCGGGCCAGCACGACCCGTCGGGCGCCCCCCACCTGCCCGGCAACGAAGCGGGCGAACGCGCTGCCGATGGCGTGGGCCACCTCGGGATCGAGCTGGTCCGGCGTGATGCCACGCACGTCGTAGGCCTTGAAGATCGCGTCGAGGTCAGCCATCAGGGGGTTCACCCTAGTGGTGGCTGGCGTCCACCTCGGTGGGTGCCGGCGCGAGGACCTGATCGGCCAGCTCATAGGCTCCCGTCGCCGACCAGTGCCGGATCC
>JBKHXX010000062.1:0-58436 GCA_046565765.1 Acidimicrobiia bacterium
GCGCCCGCATGCGCCCCGCCTACTAGAACTGCCGCAGGAAGCGGATGTCGTTGGTGATGAAGTGGCGGAGGTCGTCGACGTTGTGGCGCATCATGGCGCAGCGGTCGATGCCGAAGCCGAAGGCGAAGCCCTGCCACTCCTCGGGGTCGACGCCGACGGCGGCGAACACGTTGGGGTCGACCATCCCGCAGCCGCCCAGCTCGATCCAGCCCGACTGCGAGCAGACGCGGCAGCCCGCCCCCTCGCAGAAGATGCAGGTGACCTCGAACTCGGCCGAGGGCTCGGTGAAGGGGAAGAACGACGGCCGCAGGCGGGAGTGGATCCCGGGCCCGAAGTAGGCCCCCGTGAACGCCTCGATGGTGCCGGCCAGGTCCCCGAACGTGATGCCCCGGTCGACCGCGAGGCCCTCGATCTGGTGGAAGACTGGCAGGTGGCGGGCGTCGGGCGTGTCGCGCCGGTAGCAGCGGCCGGGCATGACGGCGTAGATCGGCGGTGGCTGGGACTGCATGACGCGGATCTGCACGGGCGAGGTGTGGGTGCGCAGCAGCGTCGACTCCGGGGCGCCCAGCTTCACGTAGAGCGTGTCCCACATGCTGCGGGCGGGGTGGCCGGGCGGCATGTTGAGGGCCTCGAAGTTGTACCAGTCGGTCTCCACCTCGGGCCCCTCGGCCACCGTGTAGCCCATGCCCACGAAGATGTCCTCGAGCTGGTCGCGGGTCTGGGTCACGAGGTGGAGGTGGCCCCGCGCGTACCCGCCCGTCACCTCGGTGAGGTCCATGCGCTCGGCTTCGAGCCGCCGCCGCCGCTCGGTCGCCGAGAGCTCCGCCCGCCGGGCCTCCACCGCGGCCACGAGCTGGGCCCGCGCGTCGTTGACGAGCCGCCCCACCTCCTTGCGCTCCTCGACCGGCAGCGTGCCCAGTTGCGACCGCACCGTGCCCACCCGCGACTTCTTGCCCAGCACCTCCGCCTCGACGGCCGCCAGCTCATCCAGCGACCCGGCGGCAGCCACCCGGGCCAGCCCGTCGGCGGTCAGCTCCTCCAGCTCAGCCACCGGCGTCACGACGTGATCTCCGGCGGCGCGTCGGTGGGCAGCGTGAAGCGGAACGTCGACCCCCGGCCGAGCTCCGACTCGACCAGCAGGTGGCCGCCGTGGGCCTCGACCAGGCCGCGGCTGATCCACAGCCCGAGGCCCGAGCCGGTGGGGCGCGTCTCGGCCCGGCGGAAGAACTTGGTGAAGATGCGAGGCAGGTCGCTGGGGGGGATGCCCACGCCCCGGTCGGCCACCGCCACCTCGATCTTGCCGTTGAGCACGGCCCCGGCCACCGTCATGCCCCTGGGGCTGGCGTACTTGGCCGCGTTCTCGACGAGGTTGGTCAGCACCTGCTCCACCTTGTCAGGGTCGGCGAACGCCCGCGGGAAGTCCTCGGGGAACCGCACGTCGACCTCCAGGTCGGGCTCGGTCATGCGGACCTTCTCGGTGACCGTCTCCACCAGGGTGGGCAGGTCGACGAGCTGGCGGCGCAGCACGAGCCGCCCGCTCTCGAGGCGGCTGATGTCGAGCAGCTCGGTGACCAGGCGGGTGACCCGGTCGGCGTCATGGTGGACCTGTTCGAGCATCATGCGCTTCTGGTCGTCGCCCAGGCGCTCCCAGCGGTTGAGCAGCAGGCTGGTGTAGCCCTTCACCGAGGTGAGGGGCGAGCGCAGCTCGTGGCTCACGGTGGAGATGACCTCGATGCCCTCGACCGGGGCCCGCCGCCGGGCGCCGTCCCGCAGCACGAGCACCGCGCCCGTCAGGCGGCCGTCCCCGTCTCGCTGGTAGCGGCCGGTGACGAGGGCGGTGACGTCCCGCCCTGCAGCCGAGCGCAGGCGCACCCGCTGCTCGGGGATGCGGGTGACGCAGCGCAGCCGGGCCGAGCGGTGCCACCCGTTGGCGCAGGCGGGCTGGCCGTCCATGCGGCGGGGGTCGAGCACCTCGGCGATGGGGCGCCCCACCAGCTCCTCCCTGGTGTACCCGGTGAGGGTGGCGGCGGCCTGGTTCACCTCCTGCAACCGGCGGTCGGCGTCGAGGTGGAGCACAGCGTCGGGCAGCGTGTCGGGGTGGATCACAGTCTCCGCTGTCGGGCCGCCTCGAAGCACAGCACGGCCGCCGCCATCCCCACGTTCAGCGACTCGGACCGGCCCACCATGGGGATGGTCACCACGCCGTCGAGCGATCCCTGCACCGTCTCGGGCAGGCCGTGGGCCTCGTTCCCGAGCACGAGGGCGGTGGGAGCGGTGAGGTCGACGGAGGTGTAGGGGTCCCCACCCTCGGCGGAAGTGCCGAGCCGGCGCATCCCCCACGCGCCCACCTGCTCCAACACCTCCAAGACTTCTCCTCCGGCCACGAGCCCGACGTGGAACACCGATCCGGCCGATGCCCGCACGCATTTGGGGTTGTAGACGTCAACCGTTCCTTCACAGCAGATTACCGCCCCTGCTCCGGAAGCTTCGGCGCTGCGCAGGACCGTGCCGAGGTTGCCCGGGTCCCGCACGTCGGCGCAGATCACGATCAGCGTGCTCCCTTCCAGCTCACCGAGGGGGACGTCGGCCATGGCCGCCACCGCCAGGACGGGCTGGGGGGTGACCGTGTCCGTCACCCGCTCGAGAACCCCGGGCCCCAGCCCGAACACCCGCACGCCGGCCGTCGCCGCCTCCTGCACAACCGGGTGGCCCAGGGCGCCGGCGGTGGCGTAGACGCCCTCCAGGGCGGCGCCCGCCTCCAGCGCCTCGCCCACCAGCTTGGTGCCCTCGACGACGAAGGCCCGCTCCGAGCGGCGGTAGGTGGCCTGGGACAGCAGCCGCCGTACCCGCTGGACCCGCTTGTGGCGGAAACCCAGCAGGCTGCCACTGCGTTCCGGCCACGCAGGCCTGCCACTGCGTTCCGGCCACGCAGGCCGGGACCCGCTCACTCCGAGGCCGAGGAGGCCCCTCCGGCCAGCTTGACGAGGGCGGCGAAGGCCGTGGGGTCGGCCACCGCCAGGTCGGCCAGGACCTTGCGGTCGACCTCCACCCCGGCGGTGCGCAGCCCCGCGATGAAGCGGCTGTAGCTCAGACCGTTGGCCCGGGCGCCGGCGTTGATGCGCTGGATCCAGAGCTGGCGCATGTCGCCCTTGCGGGCCCGGCGGTCCCGGTAGGCGTACTGGCCGGAGTGCATGACCTGCTCGTTGGCCGCCTTGAAGGTGCGGCTCTTGTGCCCGTAGTAGCCGCGCGCCTGCTCGAGGATGGCGCGGTGGTGCTTCCTGCCGTGGACCGCGCGCTTCACCCTGGCCATACGTCGCTCTCCTTCTCTCGCGCTCCGGGCTAGAGCCCGAGCAGCTTCTTCGCCTGGGCGCGGTCGCCGCCGAGCAGCTCCGACTCGCGCGCCAGCCGCCGCGTGCGCTTGGACGGCTTCTTCTCGAGGATGTGGCTGCGGAATGCCTTGCGCCGCAGGATGCGGCCCGTGCCGGTCACCTTGAACCGCTTGGCCGCTCCCCGGTGGGTCTTCATCTTGGGCATCTCAGTTGGCCTCCACTGCCTTTTCCTTGGGCTTGGCCCGCTTGTCGGGCGCCAGCACCATCACCATGTTCCGCCCGTCGAGCCGGGGCATGGCCTCCACCTTGGCGGGCGGGGCCAGCTGCTCGGCGATGCGGTCGAGGATGCGCTTGCCCAGTTCCGGGCGGGCCATCTCCCGACCTTTGAACATGATCGTCACCTTCACCTTGTGGCCTTCTTCGAGGAAGCTGTGGACCTTCCGCGTCTTGGTGTCGAAGTCGGCCTCACCGATCTTGATCCGGTACTTCATCTCCTTGATCGGCGAGCTGCCGCTCTTCTTCCGGGATTCCTTGTCGCGCTGGGCGGCCTCGTACTTCCACTTGCCGTAGTCGAGGATCCGGCACACCGGCGGATCCGCCAAAGGGGCCACCTCGACCAGGTCCATGTCCGCCTCGCGGGCGAGGTACAGGGCCTCCGGAAGCGGCTTGATGCCCAACTGGCGCCCGTCGGCGTCGACGAGGCGCACCTCTCGCGCCCGGATGCGGTCGTTGATCCTGAGGTCTCCCCCGTCGGGTCCGGCGATGCGGCATCACTCCTGTTTGTCGTCTGGGAACGCGGAAAAGGCGGACGTCGGGAAACGTCCGCCTCTGGCGGTCGACCGACCCGGCGCACCTGCCACGATGGGTGGCGGCCGGGTGGGGGCTCGCAGACCCCGCTTCCCTCTTCGGTTGTCGCTCTAGGGTAGCAGCATGAGCACGATCTGGACACCCTCCGGGGAGCGCCCCATCCGCCGGGAGCCGGACCCCCAGCCCCAGCGGCCCGACCCCGCCGGCGGACCGGTCGACGAGGGCGAGATGTCCGAGGAGGAGCTGCGGGCCCACATGGCCGAGGTCCAGCGCCAGCTGCTGGACACGCCCGCGTCGGTGGTGATCGCCAACCACTGCATCGGGCTCTTCCAGCTGGCGGTGCTGCACCTGGAGCAGTCGCCGCCCAACCTGCCCGAGGCGAAGCTGGTGATCGACGCCATGGGAGCCATCATCGAAGGGCTCGGCGCCCGCCTGGGCCAGGAGGCAGCGCCTCTGCGCGAGGCCCTGACCCAGCTGCGGCTGGGTTTCGTGCAGCGCCAGCAGTCCGCCGGCGACCCTCAGGAATGACCCGCCGCCGGCGCGGCAGCCTCGCCGCCCTCGCCCTCGTGCTTCTCGCCGCCTGCGGGGGGGGCGACGACGACTCCGACGGCGGGTCGGGGAGCGGCGCCACCACGACCGCCGATCCCGCCGTCGCCGCCCTGGGCGACCGGGTGCAGCGGTTCCTCGTCCGGGGCAACTCCCACGTCCCCGGCCGGGTCGACTACCCCCAGACGCCGCCCGTCGGCGGCGACCACAACGCCACCTGGCAGAACTGCGGGTTCTACTCGTCTCCCGTCGTCTCGGAGCTGGCCGTCCACTCGATGGAGCACGGGGCGGTGTGGATCGTGTTCCGGCCCAGCCTCCCTTCCGACCAGGTGGCGCTGCTGCGCCAGCTGGCCCAGAGGCCCTACGTCCTGGTCTCGCCGTGGGTCGACGAAGAGATCCCGACCCCGGTGGTGGCGTCGGCGTGGGGGCTCCAGCTGCGGGCCGACGCCGCGACCGACCCGGCCGTCGCCGCCTTCGTGCAGGCCTACGCCAACGGCCCCCAGACGCCGGAGCGGGGCGCGCCCTGCACCGGCGCGTTCGGCTCGCCGGAGTGAGCGAGGAGGCCGCCCCCGCCCGGCCGGGGCGGCGGCGGCTGTGGATCGCGGGAGGGGTGGCCGTGGTGGCCGCCCTCATCGTGGGAGGGCTGGTGTTCGGCACGCCCGACGAGTCCGCCCCCGGTGGCGGCCGGGCCGGTGGTCCCGCCGCGCCCATCGAGCTGCCCCGGCTGGACGGCGAGGGCACGGTCAGCCTGGCCGACTTCCGGGGCCGGCCTGTGGTCGTCAACTTCTTCGCCTCGTGGTGCGTGCCTTGCCGGGCCGAGATGCCCGCCTTCCAGGCCGTGTCCGCCCGCATGGCGGACCGGGTGGCATTCCTGGGCGTCGACCACCAGGACGACCGCAAGGGCGGCCTCGACCTCGTGCGGGAGACGGGCGTCCGCTACCCCGCCGGCTACGACCCGGAGGGCAAGGTGGCCCAGGCGTACGGTCTGTTCGGCATGCCCACCACCCTGTTCGTGAGCGCCGACGGCACCCTGCTCGAGACCCACACCGGCGAGCTCAGCGAGCGCGAGCTGCTGCGGGCCATCGAGCGCCACTTCGGCGTCTGACCTCCCCGTTCTGGGGCGTCCGAACCCCCCGGGAGATGGTTCGGACGCCCCAAAACCAGAACGGTGTCAGGAGACGCCGGCCGGCTTCTTGTCCGCCGCCTTGGCGCTGCGGGCGGGCTGGCCGCGGTTGCCGCCCCGGGCGGCCATGGCCACCACCAGCAGGATGAGCCCCACCGCGAGGAGGCCGACCACGCCGGCCACGATCATCTTGGCCACCTTGGACGCCCCGCCGCCGATGGCCGTGAACTGGGCGTTGGCCACGAAGATGTCCTGCAGGCCCCCACCCACGGACAGGTTGTCGGCCACCGACGGGTCGGAGTGCCGGGGGTCGTCCCACCCCAGGATGGCGTACTCGTCGGCCGAGGCCAGGCTGGGCGGCGAGGTGATGTCGTAGTTGAAGCCCCACACGCCGATGCGGCGGTCGATCGACTGGTCGCTGACGCGCTCGTTCTTCGACCACGTCTCGCCGTTGTCGTTGGAGTAGGTGTAGACGACGTCGTTCGACCGGATCCCCGGGTCGAAGCGGGTGTCGTAGAAGGCGACGTCGACGCGGCCGTCGGGCGAGGCGGTGATGTTGGGGTAGTACTGGCCGAACAGGTCGGCGGGGCGGTCGTCGGTGATGTTGCGGGGCTGCGTCCACGTCTGGCCGCCGTCGGTGGAGCGGATGTAGAAGATGTCGCTGTAACCGGCGACCTCGGGCCGCTCCTTGAACTCGTAGACGGCGTGGAGGGTGCCCTCCGGGCCGCCCGCCTCGGTCCACGTCATCTGCACGAACGTGCCGTTCTTGTAGTCGAAGGGGACGGCCTGGCGGGTCTCCCACGTGCGGCCCTTGTCGGTCGACTTCGACAGGAAGATGCCGGGAGGCGGACCGGGGGTGATGTTGGCGGTGGTCGAGGGCCAGATGGCGTAGACGGTGCCGCCGTTGCCGACCGTGACGACCGGCTGGAACCCCCCGAAGTTCACCGCCTGGTTGGGCTCGGCGGCCCGCGAGCCCGGGGCCGGGACGGTGGTCGAGGGGGTGGGGGCGTTGGCCGCCAGCGTCGTCGTGGTGCGGGCGGTCAGGGCCTGGTCGCGCACGGCCTGGTTGCCGAAGACGGTCTGGGGCAGCTGCACCGGCTCGCCCCACGTCCGGCCGCCGTCGGTGGAGGCGATGACGGTGGTGATGTTGGGGGCGCCGTTGGGGGCGGTGAACCCGGGGAGGCGGGTGGTGAAGCCCACGTACACGCTGTCGACCGAGCCCGACTTGGAGTCCACCGCGATGCTGCCGATGGGCCGCTGGAACTCCTGCTGCTCACCGGCCTTGCCGCGGTTGTTGCGGGCCACCTCGCTGGTCCAGCTGTCACCGAGGTCGTCGGAGCGGGCCACGATGATGCTCGAGTTGCCGCGGGGGCCGCCGTCGTTCTCGTCCCAGCCCGGGAAGGCGTAGTACAGGTTGCTGTCCCGCCCGAACGCCACCTGGCCCTGGAAGGCGCCCCGGTTGGACGTGTTGCAGAACGGGAACGTCGACGGTGCGGGGCTGGCCTCGGGCCGCTGCCACGTCTGCCCCCCGTCCTTCGACCGCATGAACGTGCACGTCTTGGTGCGCAGCTCGGTGACCCCGGCCGCCACGTGCAGCGGGTTGGCCGGGTCGACGGCGAGCGCGGGCGCCAGGTACAGCCGCCCCGGGTTGAGGTCGTCCTTCGTGACCTGGACCGGGCGGGTGAGGCGCAATGGCTCGGCGGCGGTGGCCGCGCCCTGCGCCAGGAGGAACAGGGCGGCGCCCGCGACGATCGCGCGGCGGTGATCCTTGCTTCCCAACACGAAAACCCCCCTGCCGATGTGGCGAATGTTGCGAGCCGACTCCTCGCCCTGCCGGCGCCCAATTCTCGCCTCCGCCCCTCACCGGCTCAATAGGTGCCGCAGACAGCTATATGCGGGTTATCGAGGCGGCCTCCCACCGTCCCGAGTGGCCCGGTACCACCCGGAACGACGCGTCCGCCCCCACCGGGATGGTGCGGGTGCCGTCGGCGATGGCGGTGCAGTGGAACGGGTAACGGTGGCCGTCGGCGGCGATCACCACGCCCGTTCCCCGGGCCTCGTCGAACTCCTCCACCCGTCCCCGCACCACGGCCGCCGACCCTAGAGCCAGGCACCCACCAGCAACGGCGAGGGCAGAGCGGACGGGTCGGCCAGGCGGAGCAGGGTGGCGGCCACCCCGGCCAGGCCCAGCAGCAGGCCCGGCGTCTCGCCGCCGCCCGGGACCCCGCAGGGCACGTCGCGGGCGAGGCGGGGGTCGAGGCCGCGCAGGCCGAGCTCCCCCAGCCGCCGGGCCATCGCCAGGTGCTCGTCGTCGCCGGTGACCTCGGCCGCCAGCAGGTGCAGCTCGATCACCGACCCTGCCCCGTGGCACAGGCTGAGGTTGACCTGGTGGCCGCCCGGACCGGCCCGCAAGGCCCCGGCGGTCGCCGTGTCGATGGCAGCCGCCGCCTCGGCCAGGCACACGAGGTCCGCGGTCAGGGAGTAGCCCCGCAGCCGGGCCACCCCGATGCCCGGCCCACCGTGGCACCAGAAGGCGGGGTACTGCGGGCCGTCACCCAGGTGCAGCCGGCTCCAGTCGAGCTCGCGGAGGTCGGGCCAGCCGCCCGCGTCGCGGTTGAACCAGCCGCGCTCGTAGGCGAAGGCGGCCAGGCCGGCCTCCCGGTACCGGTCGTCGGCGGTGGCCGACGCCAGCTCCAGCAGGGCCAGGCCGATGCCCGAGGCGCCGTGGCCCATACCGCACAGGGGCGGCTCGGTGGCGGGCGGTGGGCTGGGCCACCACCACCCCGTGTCCGACCGCACCGCCGCCCCCAGGAGCAGCTCCCCGGCCTCGGCCGCCTCCGCCCCCCTCCCCAGGGCCAGCAGCGCCACGACCGTCCCCGCCGCGCCCCCGATGAGGTCGGCCTCGCCGGGCTCGGGCGCCACCTCGGCGGCGCGCGCCTCGCCCGCCGCGACCAGCCCCTCGTCGCCCAGCACCCGCCCGCCGGCGACGGCCGCCAGGGAGATGCCGGCCCGTCCGGTGTAAAGGCCGGCGGGCGCCTCGTCCCAGCGGGAGAGGGCGTGGCGCAGGGCGCCCGCCGCCGCCCGGCGGTGCTCGGGCCGGCCGGTGCGCCGGCCCAGATGCGCCAGCAACCAGCCGATCCCGGCCGTGCCGTTGTAGAGGTCGGGGCCCACGGAGCGGTGCACCACCGCTCCGGCACCCCTCGGCACGTCGACGTCGTCCCCCAGCCACGTGCAGCGGTCCTCGTGCCAGATCGCCTCCCGGCACAGGCGGTCGCCGAGACCGGCGGCGAGGTCTTCGAAGGGCACGGTCACGGCGACGGCCACGCGTACTCCCGCACCGAGCCGGGCCGGAGATGAGGACGCGTCGGGTCGAGGCCCGACGCCTCGAACGCCGTCAGCACGGCCGCCGCTGCGTCCTCCAGCGAGCGACCTGCTCCCGCACCGGCGACCGCCGCCGCCACCGCCCGGCAGCGGGCCTGGCCGAAGCTCTCGCCCGTGCCGGGGTCCTCGGCCAGGCCCACGCCCGGCGCCAAGGCCAGGGCGAGCCGGGGCACGCCGGGACGCAGGTGGGCCGCCACCTTCGGCCGGGCCCGGGCGGCGGCGACCAGGGCGGCCTCGGCATGGGCCTCCTCGACGTACAGCACCGCCGCGTCGGGGCGGTCGACGGGCGGGTCGGAGCGGGCCACCTTGAGGGAGTGGGGCACGCCCTCGCCGTCCAGGGCGCGGGTCAGGTGGTGGACCAAGAGGGGCGCCCCTGCCCGGTCGAGGTGCCAGTAGACCCGGACCAGGTGCGGGGGCAGGGTGGACTCGTCCCAGCCCCCACCGGCGGCGAACCAGAAGCCGCCCTCGTCGTCGAGGTAGTCGCGGCGGGCCGTCACCCGGACAGGGTCCCCGGGTCGGGGAGGGAGGCAGGGCCGCGCCGCCGCCAGCACGTCGACGCGGTGCAGCACCCGCCGGCGGTCACCCGCCGCCACCAGCACCCGTCCCCGGCTCGAGACCGCGCCCACCGTCCAGCCGTCCAGCCACCGCCCGGTGTCGACGTGAGCGGCCCGCAGGGCGTCGAGCAGGTTGACCTCGGCCGCGGAAGGCACGCCCACCGCCATCGGGAGCGGGAGCGCCTCGTCGATCCCGAGGTACCACCGCCGGTAGAGGACGTCGGCCAGGTCGTCCTCCGGAGGCGCGGCCCGGGCCGTCTCCACCGCCGCCAGCAGGTCCCGCCGGACCGGCGGGGGCACCCCTACCGTCACGGCGAGCCCCGGCCGGCGAGGGCGGCCACCGGCTGGGCGAGCATGCCCGCCAGCAGGCGGTCGTCGACCCGGAGGCCGGCGGCCAGGCCGGCCAGAGCCAGGCCGGCGGCCACACCCGACGACGGGTCCCACGCCGCGTACTGGAAGGCGGCCTGGACCAGCCGGGCGGGGACGAAGGCCATCCCCCGCCGCAGGTCCTCGTCGGCGGGCGGCCCCGCCGCGGCCCGGTAGGCGGCGGCGAAGCAGGCCACGAACGGCCGTAGCTCGCGCAGGTGCCGCCCCACCGTGCGGCGGTCGGTGACGTCCACACCGCCCTCCCCCCCGCCGCCGGCCACCGAGGACGTGACCGCGACGGCCAGGGGCTCCGCCACCGCGCCGGCCACGTCCCACGCCCCGTCCCCCAGGTCGGCGAACTCGAGGTCGACGAGCAGGGCCCGCTCCCGGCCGACCTCGGGATCGTCGGTGACCACCACGTTGTCCCACCGCACGTCGCCGTGCATCACCCCGTCCCGCCGCCAGTGGCGGGCCAACTCGGTGAGGGCCCCACCGAGCACGGCCTGGCCCGCCAGGAGCTGGCCCAGCCGGCGGGTGGCCGGGTGCTCGCCGAGGAACTGGGGCGGGGTGTCGCCCAGGGCGCCCGCCACCCACGGGAGGCGGCCGGGAAGGCCCGACGTGGGGAGCACGCTGCCCACCGCCCGCCACCGGCCCAGGGCCTCACCGAGCAGGCGGCCGTCGGCGGCCGTGGGGCCCCGGTCGCGCAGCCGGCGGAGAAGGCTGTCGCTCTGCCCCACGGGGGCCAGCACGATCAGCGTCCCGAACCGCCCCACCAGCCGCGGCACCGGCGCGGTGGCGGCCAGCACCGGGTCGGCGGCGATCCGCTCGTACAGCATCGTCTCGACCGCGCCGCTGCCCTGGAGGTCGTCGCGGTCGGGCGCCGCCACCTTGGCCACGAACCGTCCCGCGCCACCCGCGTCGACCAGGCAGACGGCGTTGGACCGGGACAGGTCGACGACCGTCAGCCTGCCGTCCACCACGTCCCCGGTGGACAGCAGCCCGGCGTCGATCAGGCGGTGGACGATCTCAGAGGCCGGCTCCACCCACCCCTACGTGTCCGTCCAGGTCTCGAACTCCGCCCCGGGGTCGCCCTCGCCCCCGTACCACTCGATCCAGGCCGGGTCGACGGCGATCCATCCCTCGGGCACCTCGGGCGCCAGGCCTGGCTCCGGCCGGGGCGGCCCGCAGGCGACGCTCGGGCACACCCGGGTGACGGGCACGATGCCGCAGCCGGGTGGGCGGGTGGGGATCTGCTGGCACACCGCCACGTGGGTCACCGGGATGCAGATCTTCACCTTGCTGGGCTCGCAGATGGTGACCTGCGACGCCGGTCCGCAGATGATCTTCGACACGTTGCAGGCGGCCGCCTTCGACTGGCAGAGCACGGTCACCGACGGCTGGCAGACGAGCTTGGAGATCGGCAGGGCACCCCCCCGCAGGCTGTCCCACGCCGCCTTGACCCGGACGATGCCCGTCCCGCTGTGCTGGTCGAAGCCGCTCGGGCCGATGTCCTTGGCCGTGTTTTTCAGGGCGTTCTTGATGCCGTCCTGGGTGGCGGCCGGGACGGCCTGTTTCAGCAGGGCCACCGCCCCGGCCAGGATCGGCGTGGCCGCCGACGTGCCGCTGTCGCTGTTGTGGTAGCCGGTGAAGTGGGTGACGCTGCAGAAGTCGGGCTTGTTGGGGTCGAGGGCGCCCGGGCCCTGGCTGCTGTAGCCGACGAACTCCTCGTTCTTGTTGACCGCGCCCACCGTCATCACGCGCGTGTGGCTGTTGGCGCCCCAGATGCTGCGGCCGGGACCGTTGTCGGGGCCGCACCGGCCGTCGGGGCACGCCCCGCCGCAGTTGCCGGCGGCGAAGAGCACGAGGATCCCCTCGTCGAGGGCCTCCAGGACCTTGCGGGTGAAGGGGTGGTTGGGGTTGCGGGCGTAGGTGTTGTCCCACGACTCCTGGAAGATCCCCCAGCTGTTGCTCAGGACCTGGGGGGTGCCGTTGGCCCGGTGCTGGTCGATGGCCCACTGGAAGGCCTGGAGGGCCCGGCTGATGGTGGCGGGGATGTCGGCCCCGCCCGAGATGCGCAGGTCGTAGATCTGGGCCTCGGGCGCCATGCCCAGCACGTCGGTCGAGCACATGTTGCCGTGCTCCTTCCAGGCGCTGGCCTCGGTGCCCCAATCGGCCACCGGCCACCCCCCGATGACCCTGGGGATGCGGCGGGACGTCTCCCCCGTCTTGACGGGCCGGCCTTGGGCGGTGATCCCTCCGTCGACCACCCCGACCACCATGCCCGCGCCCCGGAAGCCGGCCGTCCACAGCTCGGACACGCCGAGATACGTGGCGACGTCGGCCATCGTGCCCCGGGGCGTGCCCGGTGAGCAGTCGCACGGGGCGATGGGACAGGGGCCGAACGGGGCGATGGGCGTGTCCCGCCACACGTTGACGACGTCGGGGCGCTCCAGGATCTGGGCCATGGCCGCCTCGTCGTCGACGGTGGCCCGTACCACGTAGGTCTCGCTCCCGGCCCCCGCCGCGAACCCCCGCAGGGCCGGTCCTCCCGCTCCCAGGGGGACGGGTTGGAACTCCTCGTCGAGGGTGAACCCGCCCGCCTCGACGCCCCGGACCCCGGCCGTGGCCAGCACGGGGGACACGCCCGGCCCGGACAGCAGCTCGACCAGGACGCTCACCCGCCCCGACCGGTCCCGCACCTCGGGTCGTTCGGGCGCACCTCCGCCCCCCTCGCCCACCGTCGGGTCGGGCATCCCCGGCCCGGTCATCCCGGCGGGCACCGCCGCGCCACCCCCGGCACCATCACCTGCGCCGGTGCCTCCGTCGCCGCCCCGCCCCCGGCTGCCACGCCGCCTCGGCTCCGCCATCCCCGCTCCCTTCCGCCACCACGGTCGGCTGTTCAGCCGTGGTGGGAACGGACGTTAAGGGGTCGACGAGCCGGCGGCAAGAGTCGCGACGGCCCTGGCGGTTCAGCGGTCGTCGAACGGAGCGATGGGCGTGTCGGGCCACACCCGCACGACCTCGGGGTGGCGCTCGAGGTCGGCCACCGTCCCGTCGTCGGCCACCTCGCCGTGCACCACGAAGGTGGTCTGCCCGCCCTCAGCCGCCATCGGCACCGCCCCGTAGTCCTCGTCGACGGCCAGCCCCGACGCCTCCAGGCTCCGGGCCGTGCTCATGGCCGACATGGGGGACGTCCCGGGCCCGCCTGCCAACTCCACCAGCACGCTCCTGGCCGCACCCCGACCGCGCCGCGCCGGCGGCGGCGCCGGCTGCTCGTGCGCCGGCTCGTCCCCGGCGATGCGGGGGTGGGGGTCCCACAGGCGGTCGTTGTCGTTGGGCGCCACGGCTGCCCCCTTCAGTGCACGATCTTGGCGATGGCCAGCTCGACGAGGTCGGTGGCGCCGGCGTCCTTCAACGCCGGGATCAGGGTGTTGATCTCGGCCTTGGGCACGACCGTCTCCACCGCGTAGGCCTCTCCCCGGAACAGCTTGGACACGGTGGGCGAGCGCAGCGACGGCAGCAGGTCGATGACCCGGTCGAGGTCGGCCTCGGCCACGTTCAACTTGACCAGCACCCGTCCCCGGGCCTCGAGCGTCCCCCGCAGCAGCGTGTGGATCTGGTCCATGGCGTGGCGCTTGGCCGGGTCCTGGGCGGCCTGCGGGTTGGCGATCAGCTCGGTGTAGCTGACCAAGAGGGTGTCGACGATGCGCAGGCCGGCCGCCTTCAGGGCCCGGCCCGTCTCGGTGATCTCCACCACCGCGTCGACGATGTCGGGCACCTTGGCCTCCGTCGCCCCGTAGGACAGGCGCACGTCGGCCTCGATGCCCAGCTTGCCGAAGTACCGGCGGGTCAGCTCGGGGTACTCGGTCGACACCCGCACCCCGGGCGGGAGGTCGCGCGCCGAGGTGTAGGGCGACTCGTCCTGCACGGCCAGCACCACGTTGATGGGCCGGGCCGTCGCCTTCGAGTAGTGGAGCTCACCCAGGGAGATGACGTCGGAGCCGGTCTCCTCGATCCAGTCCCGACCGGTGATGCCCAGGTCGAACAGGCCCTCGGCCACGTAGCGGGGGATCTCCTGCGGCCGCAGGATGCGGACCTCGACCACCCGCGGGTCGTCGACCGTCCCCCGGTAGTCCACCGACGACGACCGCCGCACCGGCAGGTCGGCCGCCTCGAACAGCTCCATCGTCGCCCGCTCCAGCGAGCCCTTCGGGAGGACGAGCCTCAGCATCCCGACTCCTTGTGCACCGTCTTGGGCAGTTGTCGCAGCACGTCCGCCATCTCCACGGCGGTGGCCGCCGCCTCCTCGCCCTTGTTGCCGGCGGCTCCGCCCGAGCGCGCCTCCGCCTGCTCCTGGGTCTCGGTGGTGAGCACCCCGAACACGCATGGCACGCCCGTGTCCAGCTGCGCCCGCTGGAGCCCCCACGCGCACTGGGTGGCCACGTGGGTGTAGTGGTCGGTGTCGCCCTTGATGACCGCCCCGAGGCCCACGACGGCGTCGACCTCGCCCGACTCGGCCAGGCGCTTGGCCGCCAACGGCAGTTCGAACGCGCCCGGCACCCACACCTCGGTGATCGAGCCCTCGTCGACCCCGCAACGCCGCAGCTCGGCCCTGGCCCCATCGAGCAGCCGCCCGGTGACGGGCTGGTTGAACCGGCTCACCACCAGGGCCACCCGCATCCCCTCGCCCCGCAGTCGGCCCTCGGCGCGCCGCGCCCCACTGGTCGTCACTCCAGCCCCTCGAGCAGGTGGCCCAGGCGTTCCGCCTTGGTGCGCAGGTAGCGGATGTTCTCTGGGTTGGGCGCCGACTGGAGCGGGACCCGCTCGACGATCTCCAGCCCGTACCCGTCGAGGCCGGCCCGCTTGGCCGGGTTGTTGGTGAGCAGGCGCATGGTGGTGATGCCGAGGTCGACGAGGATCTGCGCCCCCGTGCCGTACTTGCGGCTGTCGATCGGCTGGCCCAGGGCCAGGTTGGCGTCGACCGTGTCGTGCCCTGCGTCCTGGAGCGTGTAGGCCTGGAGCTTGTGGGCCAGCCCGATGCCGCGGCCCTCGTGGCCGCGCAGGTAGAGCACCACCCCGAGGCCCTCGGCCGCCACCTTCTCGAACGCGCTCTGCAGCTGCACGCCGCAGTCGCAGCGCATGGAGCCCAGGGCGTCGCCGGTCAGGCACTCGGAGTGGACGCGCACCAGCACGTTCTCCTCACCCTGCACCGCCCCCTTCACCATGGCCACGTGGTGCTCGCCGTCGAGGAGCGACTCGTAGACGTAGGCGGTGAACTCTCCCCACTCGGTGGGCACGCGGGCGTCGGCGACCCGCTTGACCAGCTTCTCCCGCTGGCGGCGGAAGCGGATGAGGTCGGCGATGGTGATCAGGGGTAGCCCGTGGGTGGCCGCGAACCGCTGGAGCTCGGGGAGGCGGGCCATGTCCGTCTTGTCCTCGCTCACCACCTCGGCCAGCACGCCCGCCGGGTAGCGCCCGGCCAGGCGGGCCAGGTCGACGGCCGCCTCCGTGTGCCCGGCCCGGTTGAGCACGCCGCCCTCCCGGTAGCGGAGCGGGTAGAGGTGGCCGGGACGGTTGAGGTCGCTGGGCCGGGTGGCGGGGTCGATGAGGGCGGCGATGGTGGACGCCCGGTCGAGGGCCGAGATGCCGGTGGTCGTGCCGTGGCGGGCGTCGACCGCGATGGTGAAGGCGGTGCTGTTGGGGTCGGTGTTGTCCACCACCATGGGGGGCAGGCCCAGGGCGTCGAGCCGCTCGCCCAGCATCGGCATGCAGATGAGTCCCGACGTGTGGCTCAGGAAGAAGGCGATCTTCTCGGGGGTGGCGAACTCGGCGGCCATGATCAGGTCGCCCTCGTTCTCCCGGTTGGCGTCGTCCACCACGACGACGATCTCGCCCCGGCCGAAGGCGGCGACCGCTTCCTCGATGGTGCTGAACCTCATGTCGGCCCCCATTGTCCCAGGAGTCGCTCCACGTACTTGGCGATGACGTCGAACTCCAGGTTGACCCGGTCGCCCGGCCGCCGCCGGCCGAGGGTGGTGACGTCGGCGGTGTGGGGGATGACGGCCACGCCGAACCCGTCGTCGCCCACGTCGACCACCGTCAGGCTGACGCCGTCCACGGCCACCGACCCCTTGGCAACGAGGTAGCGCAGCCCTTCACGGGCGACGGCGACCCGCAGGTCGGGCGCGGCTCGGGCCACCTCTCCCACCGCGTCCACGTGCCCCTGCACGAGATGGCCCCCCAGCCGGTCGGCCAGCCGGACGGGTCGCTCCAGGTTCACCGGGTCGCCAGGAGCGAGCGCCCCCAGGGTGCTGCGCGCCAGGGTTTCCTCCACCACGTCGGCCTCCCAGCCGGCGGCGTCGGCTGCCACCACGGTCAGGCACACGCCGTTGACCGCGATCGACCCGCCCACCTCGGCGTCGGCCGTGACGACCTCGGCCTGGAACCGGAACCGTTGCCCGTCCCGTCCCGTGAAGCGACCCAGCTCCTCGACGATGCCGGTGAACACGACGGTCAGGCGGGCAGCGGCACGAGGTCGATGCGGAGGTCGTCGCCCAACTGGCGGACGGCCACGATCCGCCCCCGCCACACCGCGGCCATGGTGGCTGCGCCGGGGCCGGCCAGCACCGGCCGGCCGTCGTCGCCCCCCAGGATCGCCGGCGCCAGGTAGAGCACGTAGCGGTCGACCACCCCCGCCCGGTGGAACGCCCCGGCCACCGTGGCCCCGCCCTCCACCACCGCCGACAGGACGCCCAGCCGCCCCAGCTCCTCCAGCACCTCCCGCGGCTCCCCGAACAGTTCGACCGCGGGCTGGACCTTGGCGTCGGCCCCCGCCTTGCCCAGGACCACCCGCAGGGGCTGGCGCGGCGTGTCGACCGCCCGCACCGTCAGCTCGGGGTCGTCGGCCCGCACCGTCCCCGCTCCCACCACCACCGCGTCGCAGTCGGCCCGCAGCCGGTGGGCGTCGGCCCGGGCCGCCTCGCCGGTGATCCAGCGGGACGTGCCGTCGGCGGCCGCCGTGCGCCCGTCCATGGTCACGGCCAGTTTGAGGACGACGTAGGGCCGGCCCGTCTCCCGGTGCTTGAGGTAGGGGGCGAGCTGGGCCCGCACCTCGTCGGCGCAGACGCCCACCACAACGTCCAGCCCCGCCTCGCGGAGGCGGTCGAGCCCGCTGCCCTTGACCCGGGGGTCGGGGTCCTCCACCCCCACCACCACCCGCCGTACGCCCGCAGCCAGGATGGCGTCGGTGCACGGCGGCGTGCGGCCGTGGTGGGAGCACGGTTCGAGGGTGCACACGAGGGTCGCCCCCCGGGCCCGCATACCGGCCGCGGCCAGGGCCACCGCCTCGGCATGGGGCCCGCCCGGCGGCGAGGTCGCCCCCTCGAAGCGACCGGGCACGACCACCGCTCCCACCCAGGGGTTCGGAGACGTCGTGCCCCGCACCCCCTCGGCCAGCGCCATGGCCCGGCGCATGGCCTTCTCCTCCCCCACGGTGAACCTCACTGCGGGTGCTCGGTGGGCTCGTCGGCGAGGAGGGCGAGGGCGTGGGGCAGCACGTCGAGCACCGCCTCCAGGCACTCCACCGCCCCCGCCGTCGACCCGGGGGTGTTGAGCACGATGCAGCGGCCGAGAGTACCGGCGACGCCCCGCGACAGGCGGCCCTTCTCGGGGTTCGCCAGCCGCATGGCCTCCGCCAACCCCGGGGCCTCGCGCTCCAGCACCATGCGGGTGCCTTCGGGTGTGCGGTCCCGCGGCGCGAAGCCCGTCCCCCCGGTGGTCACGATCACCCCGCTCCACCCCCACGCCAGCTCCTTCAGCGCCTCGGACACGGGACCGTCGCCGTCGGCCACCGCCCACCGGTCGGTCACCTGCCACCCCGCCTCCCGCAGGCGGGCGGCCAGGGCGGCGCCCGACCTGTCCTGCCGGGTGCCCCGGATCACCCCGTCGGAGACGGTCAGCACCTTGGCCCGCAGCCGCTGCTGCTCGCCCGCGCTCACGTGCCGAACCGCTCACCGGGCTGCGGCCGGGCCCCGTTGCGCCACGCCGCCGCCGCCTGGGGCCCCTTGCCCTCGGGCTGCACCTCGACCAGCTCCAGGGCGCCGTCGCCGGTCGCCACCCGCAACGTCGGCGGGTCGATCGTCCCCGCCTCCGCCCGCCCGCTCTCCACCGCCCGGGCCTTCAGCACCTTCAGCCGCCGGCCCCTGAACTCGGTCCAGGCCTGGCCGAGGCGCACCACCCGGGCCAGCTCGACGGCCGGGCGGGACCAGTCGAGGTGGTGCTCGGACGGCTCGAGCTTGGCCGCGTACGTGGGCTCCCCTTCCTGCGGCCGGGGCTCGGGCAGCCCGTCGCGCAGAGCCCCCACCAGGAGCTCCGTGCCCAGCGCCACGAGGCGGTGGCGCAGCTCGTCGGCCGTCTCCTCCTCGCCGATCTCCACCTCACGGCAGTCGTACACGGGGCCGGTGTCCAGCCCCTCCTCCAGGGCCATGAGGCACACTCCGGTCCTCGTGTCCCCGGCCAGGATCGCCCGCTCCACCGGCGCCGCCCCCCGCCACCGGGGCAGCAGCGAGAAGTGGACGTTGACCATGGGCAGGGCGGCCAGCACGTGGGGACGGATGAGCCGCCCGTAGGCGACCACCACGCCCAGCTCGGCCCCCACCGACAGCAGGTCGTCCACCCGCTCGGTGACGGGTATGCCCAGCTCCGAGGCGGCCGCCTTGACCGGGCTCGGGAGCAGCGCCCCGCCCCGGCCCCGCTTGCGGTCGGGCTGCGACACGACCATGACCACGTCGTGGCCCGCGTCCACGAGGGCCCGCAGGGGGGGGACCGCCACCTCGGGGGTGCCCAGGTAGGCCAGGGTCCGGGCCGGGCTCAGTCCCGGCCCGCCGCGGCGTTCGGGCCACGCAGGCCGGCGGCGTTCGGGCCACGCAGGCCGGCCTGATCACCGACGCCGAGGGACAGACCGATCGCCCGGTTCCGCAGCGTCTTCAGGGCCTGCTTGCGCTGGCCCTTGTCGAGGCGCTCGAGCAGGAGGATGCCGTCGAGGTGGTCGGTCTCGTGCTGGAACACCCGGGCCAGCAGCTCGTCGGCCTCGATGGAAAGCTCCCTGCCGTCGAGGTCCCAACCGGTGAGGTGCACGCGGGCGTGGCGCACGATGGGCCACGACATCCCGGGGACCGACAGGCAGCCCTCCTCGTACTCCCACCCGCCGTCGCGCTCGGTGATCCGAGGGTTGACCACCGCCGCCGGGCCGTCGCCGATGTCGTAGACGAAGATCCGCTTCTGCACACCGATCTGGGGCGCGGCCAGCCCCACGCCGGGGGCCTCGTACATCGTCTCCAGCATGTCGTCGGCCAGGCGCACCAGGTCGCCGTCGATCTCGGTCACCTCCCGTGCCGGGGTCACCAGCACGGGATCGCCGAACACCCTGATCTCGTAGGGGGCCATCTCGACTCAGGGTACCGCCGGTTGTGTCCCCATCTCGTGACGCACGCGGTCACCCACGCGGGTCACCCGTGACCCCGGGCAGTTCCCGTCGCCGAGGTGGTCGTGGGAGCGGTGCGGACGGGCGCTGCCGTCGGCCGACGGGACCGTGAACAGCACCTTCGAGTAGGGCAGGTCCTCGCAGCGCGACAGCGGCCCGCCGTAGTACTCGGTCCACATGACCGACCAGGCCCCCAGCCGGCCCCACGCCGCCGGCGCCCGGATGCGCCCGAACTCGTCCCCGTCCACCGACGCGGCCCACGTGACGGCCACCGGCGTCTCGTCCACGGCCTCGACGCGGAGGCGGTACGGCCGCCCCGGCTCCCAGAAGAACGGGATGCGGCAGCTCCATCCTTCGCCCTCGCCGCCGAAGCGGACGACGCCCGGCCCCTCGGCGTCGATCGTGTCCCAGAACGAGAAGATCGCCATCTTGCCCAGGCTGCCGTCGGCCCGGTTGCCCCACGTCTGCAGGCCGATGTACCCGCCCTCGCCCGCCTCCGTGCGGAACTGGTGGGCCCAGAAGTAGTGCGTCTGCGGCCCGGGGTCGATCTCCGCCACCAGGTCGTGCTCGACGGCGGTGTAGCCCTTCCCCGGCCAGAACCAGTCGGTGTACGTGCCGCGGGGACGGAGGTTGCGTCGTCGGAACACGCCGCCCATCGTGGCACCCGCGGTCAGGCCCGCAGGGGGTCGACCTCGATGCGCACCCGCTCGGCCGGCCGGGGGACGGCCGCCAAGGCGTCGCACAGGGCCCGGTGGTCCTCGGCCCGGACGAGCCACTGGTCTCCCGCCGGCCCGGTGACCTCCACGTCGCCCAGGGCGTCCACCACCACCTTCGCGCCCGGCCCCGACACCCGTGCCAGGGCGGTGTGCGGTGGCAGCCGCAGAGCGGCCCGCCGTGCCGACTCGACGACCGCCAGCCGGCCCGGGTCGCCGTGGAGGGCGGCGTCGAGCACCTCGTGCCCCGGCAGCCGGGTCTGCACCACCACCCGCCCCCCGTCGGCCCGCCCGCCGACCAGCCGCCCCGCCCTGGCCAGCAGGGCGAGGGCTTGTTCCCCGGCCCGGTAGCGCGGCGCCAGCAGCTCCTGGTCGAAGTCGAGGAACACGACCACCCGGGCGCCCGCCAGGCGGTGCAGGACGGCCGACGTGCCCACCAGCACGGCGACGTCGGGGGGCGGTCCCGCCGGCGCGTCGGCGGTGATGTCGGCCACGGGCTGCCCGGCCAGCAGCTCCAGCTCCTCACGGGCCCGGGAGACGCCGATGCGCAGCGCCTTCAGCCGAGACGCGCCGCACCACCGGCACAGCGCCGGCTGCCCGGCCCCGCACCGCCGGCAGCGCAGCCCGGCCTCGTCCGACGTTTCCTGCGGTCCTTCGCACCGCTCGCAGCGGGCCAGCTCGCCGCAGGCCCGGCAGGCCAGCAGCACCGAACGGCCCTTCCGGTTGAGTACGCACGCCACCCTCGCCCCCCGCTCGGCGTGGCGCACCAGGGACACCAGCCGCTCCGAGTACAGCCCCAGGCCGGGCGGCTCGGCCCTCCGGTCGACCACCTCTAGCGCCGGCCAGCCGCCGCGCTCCTCGGAGCGCCCGGGCGTCACGAGCCGGCCCGCGGCCAATGCCTCCAGCGACGGGCACGGTGACGTCAGCACCCAGGGCGCGCCCGCCCGCCGGGCCCGCTCCACCGCCACGTCCCTTGCGTTCCACGTCGGCGCCCGCTCCTCCTGGTAGGCCTCGTCGTGCTCGTCGAGCACCACCACCGAGGCGAGGTCGGGGACCGGGGCCCACGCCCCCGCCCGTGCGCCCACCACCACGCACCCCCCCGCGGCGGCCTTGGCCCAGTCGCGGGGCACGAGGGCCACGTGCCGCCCTGCGCGCCGCAGGGAAGCGGCCAGCATCGCCCCTTCCGCCACCGACGGCGCCAGCACCAGCGCGCTCCCCCGCTGCACGGCCTCCAGCACCACCGCCACCGCGTCCGCCGCCGGCGGGACGCGCACAACCACACCCCCGCTCTCCGGCGGGGGGTGCACCTGGGACGGGCCTTGCACGCCGGAGAACACGGTGGTGGGCGGTGATGCGGTGTTGAGGAAGCGGGTGACGGGGCCGGCCCAGCGCCACGCCGCCCACGAGGCCAGCTCGAGCAGCTCGGGCGACGGGCCCGCGCTCGACACCCGGGCGATCGGGAGGAGGGGCCGGTCGGTCTCCGGCTGGTCGGCCAGCTCCACCACCCATCCCCGCACGCGCCGGCCGTGCAGGGGGACGCGCACGATCGTCCCTACGGAGATCCGCCCGGCCAGGGCTTCGGGGATGGAGTAGTCGAACCGCCGCCCGGCCAGGGCGACGACGTCGAGCAGGACGCGGGCTACTCGCGGACTGCTGATCTTCGCGTCGGCCGCTACGCGGCCGGGCGGCCGACTACGTCTGACCTGCCTGTGCCCGCCGGCGGCCCGAGCGTCGGCCGCCGGGACCAGGCTTGATCAGCAGTCATCAGAGGGCGAGCGCCCGCTTCACGTCGTCGAGGCGGTTCAGGTGCTCCCAGGAGAACTCCTTGTCCGACCGCCCGAAGTGCCCGTAGGCGGCGGTGCGCCGGTAGATGGGCTTGCGCAGGTCGAGGTCGCGGATGATGGCGGCGGGCCGCAGGTCGAAGACCTCGTTGATCATCGCCTCGATCTTGCGGGGGTCCACGGTCTCGGTGCCGAACGTCTCCACCATGATCGACACGGGCCGGGCCACGCCGATGGCATAGGCGACCTGGATCTCGGCCCGCCGGGCCGCTCCCGACGCGACCACGTGCTTGGCCACCCAGCGGGCCGCGTAGGCGGCCGAGCGGTCGACCTTGCTGGGGTCCTTGCCGGAGAAGGCCCCGCCGCCGTGGCGGGCGGCGCCGCCGTAGGTGTCGACGATGATCTTGCGGCCGGTGAGGCCGGTGTCGGCGTGGGGCCCGCCCAGCTCGAAGCTGCCGGTGGGGTTGGCCAGGAGCTGGTAGCGGTCCTCGGCCAGCTCGGGCGGCAGCAGCGGGTGGATCACGTGCTCGCGGAGGTCGGGCTTGAGCAGCGTCTCGACGTCGATCCCCGGCTGGTGCTGCGAGGAGATGAGCACCGTCTTCAGCCGCACCGGGCGGCCGTCCTCGTACTCGATGGTGACCTGGGTCTTGCCGTCGGGGCGGAGGTAGGGCAGCACGCCCGCCTTGCGCACCTCGGCCAGCCGCTGGGCGAGCCGGTGGGCCAGCCAGATGGGCAGCGGCATGAGGTCGTCGGTCTCGTCGCAGGCGTAGCCGAACATCATCCCCTGGTCGCCGGCGCCCTGGGAGTCGGTGCGGTCCTCCTCCGACTTGCCCGAGCGGATCTCGTAGGCGGTGTCGACGCCCTGGGCGATGTTGGGGGACTGCTCGTCGATCGACGTGATGACGCCGCACGTGTTGCCGTCGAAGCCGTACGACTCCCGGTCGTAGCCCACGCCGCACACCGTCTGGCGGACGATCTTGGGGATGTCGACGTAGGCCTTGGTGCTGATCTCGCCGGCCACGACGACGAGCCCGGTGGTGAGCAGCGTCTCGCAGGCCACCCGGCCCATGGGGTCCTCGTCGAGGATGGCGTCCAGGATGGCGTCGGAGACCTGGTCGGCCATCTTGTCGGGGTGGCCCTCGGTGACCGACTCTGAGGTGAAGGTGTAGCTGCTCATAGGGGAAAGAGGCTAGTCAGGCGGTAGCCGGCGGGCGACCTCGTCCAGCACCGCCGCCGCCACCGCCCGCTTGGCGGCCAGGGGGACGTCCACCGTGGCGCCGCCGGTGGCCACGATGACCACCGCGTTGGTGTCGGTCTCGAAGCCTGCCCCGGGTGCGGAGACGTCGTTGGCGACGATCAGGTCGGCGCCCTTGGCCCGGAGCTTGGCAGTGGCCCGGCCCACCACGTCGGACGTCTCCGCCGCGAACCCCACGATCACCTGCCCCGCCCTCCGCCTCCGTCCCACCTCGGCGAGTATGTCGGTCGTCGGCTCGAGGATCACGTCGGGCACGCCGTCGGCCTTGGAGAGCTTGTCGGCCGCAGGCCCCTTGGGCCGGAAGTCGGCCACGGCAGCCGCCATCACCACCACGTCGGCGCCGCCCGCCCGGCTCAGCACCGCCTCCTCCATCTCCGCCGCCGTGTCCACCCGGACCACCTCGACCCCGCCCCTCACGGGCAGGCCGGCGGTGGTGACGAGCGTGACGTCCGCGCCCCGGGCCGCCGCCTCCTCGGCCAGGGCGTGGCCCTGCTTGCCCGAGGAGCGGTTGCCCAGGAAGCGCACCGCGTCCAGGGGTTCCCGCGTGCCGCCGGCGGTCACCAGCACCCGCCGCCCGGCCAGGTCCCGGGGCGTGAACAGCGACGCCACCGCGGCCACGATCGCCTCCGGCTCTGGCAACCGGCCCGCCCCCTCGTCGCCGCCCGCCAGCCGACCGACCTCGGGCTCGAGCACGTGCACGCCCCGCGCCCTCAGCACGCCCACGTTGGCCTGCACGGCGGCGTGCTCCCACATCTCGGTGTGCATGGCCGGGGAGACAATCACAGGGGCACGAGTGGCCAGGAGGGTCGCGGTCAGAAGGTCGTCGCTGATCCCCGCCGCGTAGGCGCCCAGCAGCCGGGCGGTTGCGGGCGCGACGACCACGACGTCCGCCTGCCGGCCCAGGCGGGTGTGGGGGATGGCGTCGGCCTCGTCCCACAGCGAGGTCTGCACCTTCTCCGACGCAACCGCCGAGAGGGTGACCGCGCCCACGAAGCGGGTGGCGTCGGCCGTCATCACCGGCGACACGGAGGCCCCCGCGTCCACCAGCCTCCGGCACACCTCGACCGCCTTGTAGGCGGCGATCCCGCCGCACACGCCGAGAACGACCCGGCGGCCGGCGAGGACCTCCACCCCGGGCCGCTACTCGGCCGTGGCGGCTTCGCCCTCGGGGGCCTCCGGGCCGAGCTGGAACGTGATCTTGTCGGCCGCGATCTCCTCGAGGGCGATCGACAGGGGCTTGCGCGAGACCGACGCCACCTGGGGCGGGACGATGGCGCCCAGGCCCTCGCCGAGCTGGCTGAAGTAGGAGTTGATCTGCCGTCCCCGCCGGGCGGCCAGGCTCACCAGGCTGAACTTGGAGTCGACCTTGTCGAGCAGGTCCTCGATGGGGGGGTGGATCATGGTGCTGCGCTCGGGCATCAACGCTCCTGTATGCGGCGGACGGACTCCACGATACCAACCACCTCGTCGATGGCCCTTCCAAGCTCGTCGTTGACCACCACGTGATCGGCCAGCTGCCGGCCCACCCGTTCCTCCTCCTCGGCCCGAGCCAGCCGTGAGGCGATGGTGGACTCGTCGTCCCCCCGCCGCCGCAGCCGCTCCTCCTGTGCCTCCCGCGACGGCGCCAGGATGAGCACCATCACCGCGTCCGGCCGCTTCGCCTTCACCTGCCGGGCGCCGTTCACGTCGATCTCCAGCAGCACGTCGTGCCCTTCGGGCGGAGCGGGGATCGGCGTTCCGTAGAGGTTGTCGAAGTGGGCGCTCCACTCCAGGAACCCCCCGGCGGCGACGCGGTCCTCGAAGGCGGCACGGTCGACGAACGTGTACGCGTCGGGCGGCTCGCCCTGCCGAGGCCGGCGGGTGGTCCACGACCGGCTCAGCCACAGCTTGTCCACACGTTGCACCAGGGCGCTGGCGACGGAGCCCTTGCCGGCGCCCGACGGGCCGGCGATGACGAAGACGAGGCTCGGGCGTCTCCCGCCGGTCAGGGCGAGGAAGGGAAGAGCTTCAGCAGCGCGCCGCGCTGGTTCTCGCCGAGGCCGCGCACCCGGCGCGCCTCGCTGATGTCGACTTCCTCCATGATCCGCCGGGCCCGCACCTTGCCCACGCCGGGCAGCGACTCGAGCACGGCGAGCACCTTCATCTTGCCGACGACCTCGTCCCGCTCGCTCTGGTCGAAGAGCTCCTTGAGGGAGAGGGAGCCCATCTTGAGCTTCTCTTTCAGCTCGGCACGCTGGCGGCGAGCCGCCGCGGCCTTGTCGAGTGCGGCCTGTCGCTGATCTGGCGAAAGCTCGGGAGGCAGGGGCATGGGCCGAACCCTAGCGCGCCAGCCTCCGGCGTCAATTGGTCACGAAGCGGTTGCGGCGCCTAGCGATTCGACGATCTCGGCCGCGGCGCGGGCCGGGTCGGCAGCGCCCGTCACCGCCCGACCGATCACCAAGAGGTCGGCGCCGGCCGCCAGCGCCTGTTGCGGGGTGGCCGAGCGCGCCTGGTCGTGGCGGTCGCTCGAGGCCGGGCGGATGCCGGGCACCACCGCCAGCAGGCGGGGTGCCAGCTCCTTCGCCTCGTGCACGTCGGACGCCGCGCACACCACCCCGCCACAGCCGCCTTCGACCGCGGTCATCACCCGGCGGCCGAGGATGTGGGGCGGCGCGCCGGCGTCGCTGGTGAGGATCGTCACCGCCAGCGCGACCGGCGCGGGAAGGCCTGCAGCCTCCGCTCCGTCCCGCAGGCCGTCCACTCCCGCCCGCAGCATCACCGGCCCTCCGTGGGCGTGCATCGTCAGGTAGGACGCGCCCAGGGCGCCGAGCACGCGCGCCGCCCTGCGCACGGTGGTGGGGATGTCGTGCAGCTTGAGGTCGAGCATCACCCTGTAGCCCTCGTCGACCATGGCCGTCACCGCCTCGGGACCGGCTGCCGCGTACAGCTCGTAGCCCACCTTGGCCACGCCGAACCACGGCTTGAGCTGGCGGCTCAGCCGTTGGGCGAGGACGAGGTCGTCCACGTCGAGGACGATGGCGAGACGGTCACGTAGTTCCATGGGCAGGCCCTTCACCTAGGGATGAGGTCAGCTCGGAAATCCGGGTCACGGAGTGGGCGGCGCACCACGATGCCAGTTCGTCGAGGACGCGCGTTGGGGCACGGGGGTCGGCGAAGGTGGCGGTGCCGACCTGGACGGCGTCGGCCCCGGCCACCAGCAGTTCGGCCGCGTGCTCCCCCCGTGACACGCCTCCCACGCCGACGATCCCGGCCTGGGGGAACGCCTGGCGGCAGCGGTACACCGCCCGTACCGCGACAGGGCGGATGGCGACGCCCGACAGGCCGCCCCCGCCCGCGCCCAGGCGCGCCCGGCGGGTGGAGGGGTCGACGGCCATGCCCATCAGCGTGTTGACCAGGGTGACCGCCTCGGCGCCGGCTTGGAGGGCGGCCCCCGCGATCGGCACGACGTCGGTCACGTTGGGGCTGAGCTTGGCCCACCGGGGAAGCCCGCACGCAGCCGTCGCCTCGATCACCTCCCGGGTGGACTCGGGCGAGTGGGCGAACATCTCGTGTGACGAGCCGAGGTTGGGGCAGCTGAGGTTCACCTCCACCGCGACCACCGCCGCGGGGCAGCCGGCCAGCATGGCCGCCGCCTTCTCGTAGGCCTCGACGGTGAAGCCCCACACGCTGGCGACGACGCGGGCGCCGGCGACCACGAGCTCGGGGAGGTCGTGCTCGCGCCACGCCTCCACACCCGGGTTCTGCAGGCCGACCGAGTTGAGCATGCCGGCGTCGGTCTGGTGCACGCGGGGCGGCGGGTTCCCGTCCCACGGCTCGGCCGAGAGCGACTTCACCACCACTGCGCCCAGCGTGGAGAGGTCGACGTAGCGGGCCAGCTCCACCCCGTGCCCGGCCGTCCCCGCCGCCGTCATCACCGGATTGGCCAGCTCCACCGACCCGACGCGCACGCGGAGGTCGACGGCCGGCGCGCTCACAGTTGGAGTTGCAGCTGGTCGCCCTGGTGGTACTCCTGGAGGCTGCGGACGGACAGGCCGTGCTCGGCCCAGTCGGCGATGCCCCCGGCTGCGGCGATGGCGGCCGCCGCGGTGGTCAGGCACGGGACCTTGTGCACGTTGGCCGCGGTGCGGATGTAGGCGCCGTCGGCCCGGGCGCCGTGCCCCCTCGGGGTGTTGACCACCAGGTCGATGTCGCCCCGGGCCAGGCGGTCGAGGGCGGTGTTGTCACCCTCGCCCACCTTGGCCACGACGTCGCTGACCGGCACCCCGTTGTCCTCGAGGAACCGCGCCGTGCCCTCGGTGGCCACGATCGAGAACCCCAGCTCGACGAAGCGCCGGGCAGCCAGCACCCCTCCGTCCTTGTCCCGGTCGGCGAGGGAGAAGAACACCGTGCCCCGCTCCGGGAGGCGGTCACCCGCCGCGGTCTGGCTCTTGGAGAAGGCCAGCCCGAACGTGCGGTCCACGCCCATGACCTCGCCGGTGGCGCGCATCTCGGGGCCGAGGACGGTGTCCACGTCGGGGAAGCGGTTGAAGGGCAGCACCGCCTCCTTGACCGACACGTGCCCGCCCGTCGAGGCCGGGCGCAGCAGCCCCTCCTCCCGCAGCTCGGCCAGCGTGGCGCCCACCAGCACCCGGGCCGCCACCTTGGCCAACGGCACTCCTGTGGCCTTGGCCACGAACGGCACGGTGCGGCTGGCCCGGGGGTTGGCCTCGATCACGAACACCTGGCCCGACTTGACCGCGTACTGCACGTTGAGCAGGCCCTTGACGTCCAGGTCGTCGGCGATGGCCCGGGTGTAGCGCTCGATGACCTCGACCACCGACGACGCCAGCGTGGGCGGCGGGATCACGCACGCGCTGTCACCGGAGTGCACCCCGGCCTCCTCCACGTGCTCCATCACGCCGCCGACCAGCACCTCGCCGGTGGCGTCGCGGATGGCGTCCACGTCGACCTCGATGGCGTCCTCGAGGAAGCGGTCGATGAGCACGGGGCGCTCGGCCGACAGGCCCCCCTCCCTGCCCAGCGAGCCGAACCCCGACAGCGCCTCCATGGCCCGGGCCAGGCCGGCATCGTCGTAGACGATCTCCATGGCCCGCCCGCCGAGCACGTAGGACGGGCGGATGAGGGCGGGGTACCCGATGCGGCTGGTGATGGCCAGGGCCCCGTCGAGGGTGGCGGCCGTGCCGCCCGCCGGCTGGGGGATCTCCAGGCGGGCGCACAGGGCGTTCCAGCGCTCCCGGTCCTCGGCCGCGTCGATCGACGCGGGCGACGTGCCCAGCACCAGCTCGGCCGGCAGCCGGTTGGCCAGCTTCAGCGGGGTCTGGCCGCCCAGGCTGACGATGACCCCCCGGAGATCCCCGGACGTCGACTCCGCGTCCAGGACGTTGAGCACGTCCTCGTAGGTGAGGGGCTCGAAGTAGAGGCGGTCGCTGGTGTCGTAGTCGGTCGAGACCGTCTCGGGGTTGCAGTTGATCATCACCGTGTCGAAGCCGGCCTCGCGGAGGGCGAAGCTGGCGTGCACGCAGCAGTAGTCGAACTCGATCCCCTGCCCGATGCGGTTGGGGCCGGAGCCGAGGATGACCACCGTCGGGCGGCCGCTGGGCCGCGCCTCGTCCTCGTCCTCGTAGGTCGAGTAGTGGTAGGGGGTGAGGGCCTCGAACTCGGCGCCGCAGGTGTCGACCGTCTTGAAGATGGCCCGCACGTCGCACTCCAGCCGGGCCTCGCGCACCTCCTCCTCCTTGACGCCCCACAGCCACGCCAGCTGCACGTCGGCGAAGCCGAGCCGCTTGGCCCGCCTCCAGTCCGCCCGGCCCATCCCGGCCAGCCCCAGATCGGCGAGCCGCCGGCGCTCCTCGGTGATGCGGGAGATCTGGTCGAGGAACCAGGGGTCGACGCGGGTGGCGTTGTGGATGCGCTCGACGGATATGCCCCGCCGCAGCGCCGCCTCCAGCTGGAACGGGCGGTCGGGCGTGGCGATGGCGGCCCGCCGCACCAGCTCGTCGTCGTCGAAGGCGTCGGTGACCGCTTCGCCGGGGTCGCAGTTCAGCCCCCAGCGGCCGTGCTCCAGGGAGCGCAGCCCCTTCTGGAGCGATTCCGGGAACGTCCGCCCGATGGCCATGGCCTCGCCCACCGACTGCATGCGGGTGCCGAGCACGTCGGACGTGCCCGGGAACTTCTCGAAGGCCCACCGGGGGAGCTTGGTGACGACGTAGTCGATGGTGGGCTCGAAGCTGGCCGGCGTCTTGGCCGTGATGTCGTTGGGGATCTCGTCCAGCGTGTAGCCCACCGCCAGGCGGGCGGCGATCTTGGCGATGGGGAACCCGGTGGCCTTGGAGGCCAGGGCGCTCGAGCGCGACACCCGCGGGTTCATCTCGATGACCACCATCTCGCCCGTCTCGGGGTCCACCGCGAACTGGATGTTGGACCCGCCGGTGTCCACGCCGATGCGGCGGATGCAGGCGAAGGCGGCGTCGCGCATGAGCTGGTACTCGACGTCGGTGAGGGTCTGGGCGGGGGCCACGGTGATGGAGTCCCCGGTGTGCACGCCCATGGGGTCGAGGTTCTCGATGGAGCAGACGACCACGCAGTTGTCGGCCCGGTCGCGCATGACCTCGAGCTCGTACTCCTTCCATCCCGCGATCGACCGCTCGATGAGGATCTCGGAGATGGGGCTGGCGGCCAGGCCGGCGGCGGCGATGCGGGCCAGCTCGTCGGCGTCGGCGGCGATCCCGGTGCCGCCCCCGCCGAGGATGAACGAAGGCCGGACGATCACGGGGAAGCCGACGTCCTCCCCCACCTTGACGGCCTCGTCCACCTCGTAGGCGAAGCCCGACGACGGGACCGACAGGCCGATCTCCATCATCGCCGACTTGAACCGCTCCCGGTTCTCCGCCGTGCGGATCGCCTCCGCCGAGGCGCCGATCATCTCGACGCCGTACTCGTCGAGCACGCCCCGCTCGTAGAGGTCCATGGCCAGGTTGAGGGCGGTCTGCCCGCCCAGGGTGGGCAGGAGGGCGTCGGGCCGCTCCCGCTCGATGACCGCCGCCACCACGTCGGGCTCGAGGGGCTCGACGTAGGTGCGGTGGGCGAAGTCGGGGTCGGTCATGATCGTCGCCGGGTTGGAGTTCACGAGGATCACCCGGTAGCCCTCGGCCTTAAGGATGCGGCACGCCTGGGTGCCCGAGTAGTCGAACTCGCACGCCTGGCCGATCACGATCGGCCCCGACCCGATGAGCAGGATCGATTCGATGTCCGTGCGCTTAGGCACCGTTCATCAGCCTTCGGAAGTCCTCGAACAGGTAGCGGGCATCGTGGGGCCCGGGGCCGGCTTCGGGGTGGTACTGCACGCTGAAGGCGGGCACGTCCCGGCACCGCAGCCCCTCGACCACCCCGTCGTTGAGGTTGACGTGGGTGACGTCGGCGTCGGGCACCGACAGCTCGGTTACCGCGTAGTTGTGGTTCTGGCTGGTGATCTCCACACTCCCGTCGGCGACGCGGCGCACCGGGTGGTTACCGCCGTGGTGGCCGAACTTGAGCTTGAACGTGTTGCCGCCCAGGGCCGTCCCGAGCAGCTGGTGGCCCAGGCAGATGCCGAAGACCGGCACCTCGCCGACCAGCCCGCGGATCGAGTCGACCGCGTAGGTCACCGCCGCCGGGTCGCCGGGGCCGTTGGACAGGAACACGCCGTCGGGCCGCCGCTCCAGCACGTCGGCCGCTGGTGTGGCCGCAGGTACGACCTCCACGGTGGCGATCTCGCCCAGCAGGCGCAGGATGCTGGTCTTGATGCCGAAGTCGTAGGCGACCACGTGGAGCGGCCCGGCGCCCGTGGTGTACGGCTCCGCCGTCGTGACGGTGGCGACGAGGTCGACCCCGTCGGTGCCGGGCTCGGCCAGCGCCGCCTCCTTGAGCGCCGTCTCGCCCGCCGTGCCGAAGGCGCACGGCATCGACCCGGCCTCGCGGATGTGGCGCGTCAGCCGGCGGGTGTCGACGCCGGTGATGCCGGGCACCCCGTGGCGGCGCAGGTAGCTGTCGAGGTCCTCCGACGACCGCCAGTTGGAGGGTCGCCGGGCCAGGTCGCGCACGACCACACCCCGGCAGAACGGCCGCCCGCTCTCGGCGTCGACCGGGTTGACCCCGTAGTTGCCGATGTGGGGGTAGGTGAAAGCGATGACCTGGCCGGCGTAGGAGGGGTCGGTGAGCACCTCCTGGTAGCCGGCCAGCACGGTGTTGAAGACGACTTCGCCGCTGGCGATGCCGCCCGGCGGCTCGGCTCCGAACGCCTCGCCCTCGAACGTGGTGCCGTCGGCCAGCACCAGCAGTGCCTCGGTCATCCGACCGCCTCTCCGTCGAGCACGACCGTGTCGCCCCGCAGGATCGTGTGGCGCACCCGGCCGGTGAGCTTGCGCCCCGCGTAGGGCGTGTTGCGGCTGCGGCTGGCCAGGCGGTCGGGCTCGACCACCCACACCGCGGCGGGGTCGATCACGCAGAGGTTGGCAGGCCGCCCTTCGGCCACCGGCCCGCCGTGGGCGGGCTCCAGGCGGGCGATGCGGGCCGGCTGCCACGACAGCAGGGCCAGGACCCGCTCGAGGGGGAGGTCGAGATCGGTGAGGGCGACGGCCAGGGCCGTCTCCAGCCCCAGCATCCCGGGAGGAGCTTGGTCGAACGGCCGCTCCTTCTCCTCCTGGGGGTGGGGGGCGTGGTCGGTGGCGATGGCATCGACGGCCCCGTCGGCCAGCCCCGCCCGCACCGCTTCCACGTCGGCCAGCGGGCGCAACGGTGGGTTGACCTTGAACACCGGGTCGTAGGAGGCCACCGCCTCGTCGGTGAGGCTCAGGTGGTGCGGGGTCGCCTCCGCCGTGATCGGCACGCCCTCGGCCTTGGCCGCCCGCACCAACGCCACCGAGCCCGCGGTCGACAGGTGCTGGAAGTGGACCCGGCTGCCGGTGCGGCGGACGAGGGCGATGTCCCGCATGACCATCAACTCCTCGGCCTCCGGCGGGATCCCCGCCATCCCGAGGCGGCTCGACCACTCCCCCTCGTGCATGTGCCCGCCCGCCGCTAGCTGCTCGTCCTCGCAGTGCTGGGCCAGGGTGACGCCCAGCGACGAGGCGTACTCGAGGGCCCGGCGCATCAGGCGCCCATCCTGCACACCCCGGCCGTCGTCGGTGAACAGCCGCACCCCCAGGCCCGCCATCTCCGCCAGCGGCGCCAGCTCCTCACCCCGGCGGCCCTTGGTGATGGCTCCGGCCACCCGCACGTCGCAGATCGCCCGCTCGCCCAGCTCCAACACCTCCCGGACCACGGCCGCACTGTCGATGGCCGGTTCGGTGTTGGGCATGGCCACGACGGCCGTGAACCCGCCCAGGGCGGCGCCCCGGGCGCCCGACTCGACGGTCTCCGCCTCTTCCCGTCCCGGTTGGCGCAGGTGGGTGTGGAGGTCGACCAGGCCTGGGGCGACCACGCAGCCTCCGGCGTCGAGGACGGCGGTGCCGGCCGGCGGTTCGATGCCGGGGGCGACGGCGGCGATGGCCCCGTCACGCACGAGCACGTCGGCCCGCCGCTCGCCGGTGGCATCCACCACCCGGCCACCTCGGAGGAGCAGGTCGCGGGGCATCACGCCGCCGGAGTGGACCCGAGGAGGAGGAACAGGACGGCCATGCGCACGGCCACGCCGTTGGCCACCTGCTTGGTCACCACCGAGGACGGGAGGTCGGCCACCTCGGCGGCGATCTCGACCCCGCGGTTCATGGGGCCCGGGTGCATGACCAGCACGTCGTCCTGGAGCAGGCCGGCCCGCCGCCGGGTGAGGCCGTAGCAGGCGGTGTACTCCCGCAGCGAGGGCAGGAGAGCCTCGGTCTGGCGCTCGGCCTGTAGGCGCAGCAGGTAGACGACGTCGGCCTTGGGCAGCACGTCGTCGAGGTCGGTGGAGGCGGAGACCGGCCATCCCTGCAAGCTCGGGGGGAGCAAGGTGGGCGGCGCCACCAGGGTGACCTCGGCGCCCAGGGCGGTGAAGGCGAGCACGTTGGAGCGGGCCACCCGGGAATGCTTCACGTCGCCGACGATGGCGATGCGCAGGCCGTCGAGCGGTCCCCGTGCCCGGCGGATCGTGTAGCAGTCGAGCAACGCCTGGGTGGGGTGCTCGTGCCAGCCGTCGCCGGCGTTGATCACCGAGCAGCCGACCCACGACGCAACCTGCCACGGCACGCCCGCCGAGGCGTGGCGGACCACCAGCGCGTCCACGCCCATCGCCTCGACCGTCTGCACGGTGTCCCGCAGGGACTCGCCCTTGCCGACCGCCGACCCCGAGACGGCGAAGTTCATCACGTCGGCCGAGAGGCGGCGGGCGGCCGTCTCGAACGACAACCGGGTGCGGGTCGAGCCCTCGTAGAAGAGTGACACGACCGTCTTGCCCCGCAGGGCGGGAACCTTGGGGATGGCCCGCTCGCTGACCTCCACGAACGAGTCGCTGACGGCCATGACCTCCTCGATCCCGTCACGGCCCAGGTCGGCCACCGACAGGAGGTTGGCCGTCACTGCTGCACGGTCCCGAGGGCGACGCCGTCCTCCCGGACGTCCACCACCTCGTCCCGGCGGGTCGGGAGGTTCTTGCCCACGTAGTCGGGCCGGATGGGCAGCTCCCGGTGGCCGCGGTCGACGAGCACGGCCAGCTGCACGGCCCGCGGCCGCCCGTAGTCGTTGAGGGCGTCGAGTGCGGCCCGCACCGTGCGGCCGGTGAAGAGCACGTCGTCGACCAGCACGACGACCTTGCCGGTCAGGTCGAAGGGGATGTCGGTGACGGCCTCGGGCATGACGGGGCGGAGGCCGATGTCGTCGCGGTAGAAGGCCACGTCGAGCGTGCCGACGGGGACGTCGGTGCCCTCCACCTTGGCCAGGGCCTCGGCCAGCCGCCGGGCAAGGGGGACGCCGCCCGTCTGCAACCCGATCAGGACCACATCCTCGAGACCGTGGTTCCGCTCGACCACCTCGTGGGCGATGCGGGTGATGGCCCGGCGGAGCCCGTCGGCATCCATCACCTGCGAGCGGGCAACGAAAACGCCCCGCAGCGGGGGCGTGGCCGAGCGCTCTCGAATGCCCAACGTGGGACTCCTCGGGTTCCGTGCCGGCCTCTCCGGACCAGCCTTAACGGTTCGGCTCGATCTTAGCCGCGCCGGTACGGTTCGACGGGTGGACCCCGTCCTGGCCGTGGCCGCCGACCTGGCCCTGGCCACCGGCACCCGGATGGTGGAGCCGGCGGCGCTGGAAGCCGGGTGTGCCCGGCGAGGGATCGACCACGACGACTGCTACGCCGCCCTCGTCAGGTTGCGGGAGGACGGGCTCCTCCAGTTGGCCGCCTCGCCGTCCACCCAGATCGTGCTGGTGGCGCTGACCGACGCCGGCGTGCTCCGCTACGCCGCGGAGGTGCGTCCCGACATGGACCAGGTGCGCGCGCAGATCGCGTCCGCCGCTGCCGCCGCCGTCGGTCGGGGCGCGGTCGACCTCGCCGCCGAGGTCGGGGAACCGCCGTTGCTGGTCGAGTGCGTGCTCGACCAGTGGGTGCGTGAGCGGAGGGTGGTGTACTCCAAGGCCCCCGGCCGCCGCTTCCGCATCCACCGGTTCGAGTAGCTGGCGTTACGAGATGAGGTCGTACACGAGGCGCCAGAAGGTCATGCGGCGCTCGTCGGGCTCGGCCGCGTAGGCCTCGAGGAAGGTGTGCTCCCACCCCGGGCCGGCGTTCCAGGTGGTGCTCCACGTGGCCACGGCCAGGTCCCACCACCGGTCGGCGACGTTGAGCTCGCCCAGGTCGAGGTAGGCGGTCACCCTCCAGCCCTCCACCATGACGTTGGGGAAGCAGTAGTCGCCGTGGCAGAGGACCGGGTCCTCCTCGTCGGGCGCCAGCTCCTCCATCCAGGCCAGGGCCTGGTTCGGAGACAGGTGCCGGTGCTCCTCGTGCAGCTCGGCGACCTGCACGGTCCCGGCCGTCACCCGGCGGCGCGCGGCCGCGATGGCGTCGTCGACGGTGAGGCGGAACGGGCAGCCGTCGACCGGCGTGTCGTGCAGCCGCCGCAGACCTCGGGCCAGCTCGGGGACCAAGCGGGCAGGATGGGCGCGCAGCTCCGGTGCGATGGCGTCGCGACCGGGAAGCCCGGCGGTGACGAGCCAATCGACGTCCCCCTCCGTGCCGGACGCGAGCACGGTGGGCACCGGCAGCCGTGCCGCCGCCCATCGCAGCCGGCTTTCCTCGTCGGCGAGCGAGGGCTCCTCCCCGGCCGCCCGGACCTTGAGGAAGCGGACATCGCCGGCGGCCGAACGGAGCCGCCAGGCGGTGACGGCGTCGCGGTACGACCAGGCAGGCGTCCACGACCAGTCCCGGTAGTGAGCCCGCAAGGCTTCGGGCGGGTCAACCGCCCGCAAACCGGTCGCCTCCCCCATCGCCGTCCACCATGCTGGTGACGGATCGAATCACAGAGGAGGCGGCCGTGGTCGACGAATTTCGGCTCTACGAGCGGCACACCGAGGAAGGAAAGGCGCTCCGCTGCGAGTGGTGTGGACGGCCGGGCGAGGCGCTCCCGTTCCACGTGCGGTCGCCGGAGCGGGAGATCGAGTTCGCCGAGCCGGTGCTCTGCAACGTGTGCCAGGGCCTGATCGGCTACCACCACCCGCACCGCAAGGAAAAGGAGACCCACGAGTGGGCGGCCGGCGTCGTCTCCCGCCTGCTCACCGATCGGTTCCTCAGCGAAGGACGGCCGCGGCCGGCGTGGGCCGAGGGGTGGACATGGCCCCCGCTACCAGGACCCCCCGCCGCCGCCGCCGAACCCTCCGCCTGACGAGCCTCCACCGCTGAAGCCGCTGCTCCCGGAGGAGGCGGCGGTCGAGACGATGGTGCCCGAGGTCGTCACCGCGAAGCTGTTCATGGAGTCGCCGAAGTCGTCGACGTTGAACGGGTGCGAGGAGCCGTACCAACCCGCGGTGGCGGCCGCCACCTCGGCGTCGAGCCCGGCGAAGGCCCGGGCCCACTTCTCGGTGGCGCCGAACACGATGGCGTAGGGCAGGTACTCCGAGAACAGGTGGGCACGTTCGGCGAAGCGGGCCCGCTCCTTCTCGCTCTCGTCGATGAAGCGCCGGAATCCGTTGACCCGGCGCAGGGCAGCCCATCCCTTGGGCGTGCGATGGGGCATGCGGCCGGCGCCTGCGAGCAGGATCAGGGCGGCCACCACGGGCGGGATCCCGACCAGTCCGAGATGCGTCGCCGCGGCCAGCACGACGAGAACCGCCAGGGCCACCACCAGGGCGAACACGCCCACCACCCGCCACTTGGTACGGATCTTGTCGGGACGGTCGGGGAACCACCCCGCCTCCACGGCGTCGTCGTAGAGCGCCTGCTGCACGCCCTGCAGCCGGGTGGCGAACTTCCGCTTGAGGTCCGACAGCTCCACCTCGTCGCCGTCCCGGAACAGGCCGTCGAGCAGCTTCTTCTCGTACCGGAGCAGGCCGCGGCCGTCCTTGAGCTTCAACAGCCGCCAGTCGGCCTTTCCGAACCATCCGCTCTTCGGGATCTCCTCGATGCGGAGGTAGCCGCGGACGGCGAGGTCGACGATGGTGGCGGTCACGTCCAGGGGGTTGGCGTGCTCGTCGACGAGGGTGCCGACCTGCCCCGGACGGATCTCCTCGGGCGGGGCGTACTCGACCGGGTCGTGGGAGTCGTCGAACAGCGGAACCCGCTCCTGGCGGCCGGCCTCGTTGCCGAACACCACGTCGACGTGGGAGCCGGCCCAGCGCCGGTCACGACCCCGGCCCAGCAGGCGGACCAGGCCGAGGCCGAGCACCAGCGACAGGCCCGCGGTGAGCCCGAGGGAGAGCGTGGTGGCCTCGAACGCCCGGGCCGGGGTCCAGCGCTCGTCGAGGATGGGCGGCGGCACCGTGACCGACCCCTTGGCCATGGCGACCACGACGGTGAGCCCCTCGAAGCTGGACAGGCTGCGGTGGGCGAAGCGGGCCTGGGTGCCCCCGCTGCCGCTCGCCTCGTCACAGGTCAGCCGGCTCCCCGAGGGCCCGGCGTAGCAGGCGACCTGGGTGATGGTGCCCGGGGCCCGGACCGTCACCGAGGCCTGCTCGATGGGCACCGGCCAGTAGTTCCCGGTGCCGTTCCAGAACAGCTCCTCGTGCTCGGGGAAGGAGTTGAGCGCGCCCCGCATCCGGTAGCGGATCGTGTACGTGTGGGCGCCCCGGATGGTGGTGTCCTCGTCGCCGATGCGCAGCCGCTTCAGCCGGCCCTCGCTCTCGACGGCCAGGTCGTCGGGCGTGCCCGGGCCGCCCGACACGGAGATGTCGTCGATGGTCGTGAGGCGCTCGAACTTCGGATCGGGCTCGTAGTCGAACCGCACCGGGATGTCCCGGAAGATGCCGCGCCGCTCGTTGGTGCCGAAGTCGTAACGGATCACCTCGGTCACCCGCAGGGATCCGTCCCCCTGGACCTCGACGGTGGCGTCGAACGACAGGATCCGCTCCGACGCCTGGGCACCGGCCGGGGCGGCCCCGGCCACCACCAGCACGGCGGCCACGATGACGGCCCGCAGCCCTCTCACTCCGGTCGCACCTCGCGGGCGATCTGGGCCAGCAGGCCGTTCACGAACCTGCCCGACTCCTCCGTCGAGTACCGGCCCGCCAGCTCCACCGCCTCGGACAGGACCGCCCCCGTGGGGACGTCGGGGCGATGGAGGAGCTCGTACACCCCGATGCGGGTGAGGGCCCGGTCGAGGGCGGGCATGCGCTCCAGGGCCCAACCTCGGGCGAAGCGGCGGATGTAGCCGTCGACCTCCTCCTGATGCTCCCCCACCCCGGCCACCAGGTCGGTGGCGAACGGCGCCGGCTCGACCGGCAGGGAGGCGAGCACCTGGGAGGGATCGACACCCTTGGTCTCGGCCTCGTAGAGCAACGACAGGGCCCGCTCTCTCGCCTGGCGGCGGCCGGGGGTCGCCCCGGCGTTCGGGCCACGCAGGCCCGGCGAGGGGCCGGCCACGTCAGACCCGGGTGAGGTATTCACCCGACCGGGTGTCCACCTTCACCCGGTCGCCGGTGTTCACGAACAGCGGGACCTGCACGACCAGACCGGTCTCCAGCGTCGCCGGCTTGCGGGCGCCGGACACCCGGTCGCCCTGCACGCCCGGCTCGGTCTGGGTGACGGCCAGCTCCACGGCCGCCGGCAGCTCCAGGCCCACCACCTCGCTGCCGTACATCTGCACGACGACCGAGTCGCCCTCCTTGAGGTAGTTCACCGCTTCGCCCAGCGTGGCGCCGTCGACGTGCATCTGGTCGTAGCTCACGTTGTCCATGAACACGCTCTGGTCGCCCTCGCGGTAGAGGAACTGCATCTCCCGCTTGTCGATGATCGCCTGCTCGAGCTTCTCGTCGGCCCGGTAGGTGCGGTCGATCACCGCCCCGGTGCGGACGTTCTTGAGCTTGGTGCGCACGAAGGCGCCGCCCTTGCCCGGCTTCACGTGCTGGAACTCGACGACCGTGACCAACCCCTCGGGAAGGTCCAGGGCCATGCCGTTCTTCAGGTCGTTGGTGGAGACGTTCATCAGGTGAGACTGCCACTCCTCATTGAACGATGGGCTCCTTGGGGGCGTTGGTGAGGACCTGGCAGCCGTCCTCGGTGACGACGACGGTGTCCTCGATGCGGACGCCGCCGTGCTCGGGAAGGTAGACGCCCGGCTCCACGGTGACCACGTAGCCGGCCGCCAGCGTGTCGGTGGAGGCGGAGGAGACCCGGGGGTCCTCGTGGATCTCCAGCCCCACGCCGTGGCCGGTGCTGTGGAGGAAGGCGTCGGCCCAGCCCGCCTCGGCGATGACGGACCGGCACGCCTCGTCCACCGCCTTGGCCTCCACGCCGGCCCGCACCGCAGCCACGCCCGCCCGCTGGCTCTCGGCCACCACCTCCACCATGCGCCGGGCTGTGGCGGACGCCGGCTCCCCCACGCACAGGGTGCGCGTCATGTCCGAGCAGTAGCCGTCGACGAGGGCGCCGAAGTCGAGCACGACCAGCTCGCCCGCTTCGATGTGGCGCTCGCTGGGGCGGTGGTGGGGCTTGGCCCCGTTGGGCCCGGCCGCCACGATCGACTCGAAGGAGGTGCCCGAGGCGCCGTTGCGGCGCATCTGGAAGTCGAGCTCGACGGCGAACTCGGCCTCGGTGGGGCGCTCGGCCAGCCGGTGGCGCACGGCGGCCAGGGCGGTGTCGGCGGCCGCCGCGGCGGCGGCCATGCGGTCCACCTCGCCCGGGTCCTTGACCCGGCGCAGCTCCTCGACGAGGCCGGCCGTGGCCACCAGCTCCGCCTCGGGGAACCACTCCGCCGCGAACCGGCGCTGCTGGGCCCACGTGACGGCCTCCGACTCCAGCCCGAGCCGGGCCATGCCCTTGGCCGCTCCCTGGACCGCCTCCCGCTGGGCGCCCTGGGTCATGCCGACCTCGATGCGGGCCTCCACCCCGGCGGCGGACAGCTCGGCCCCCGACTGGTCGCGGTAGCGGCCGTCGGTGACGAACAGCAGCTCGTCGGGCAGCACGAGCAGGAGGGCGGCGGAGCCGCTGAAGCCGGTGAGGTAGCGGACGTTGACCAGCCGGGTGACGAGCAGGGCCTCGCAGCCGGCGCCGCCGAGGCGCTCGCGCAGGCGCGCCGCCCTCGCTGCCACCTCCATCGGCTTCATGCAGACTCCTCCAGTAGACGGGCGACGGCCAGCACGGCCAGCTCGTACCCGTGAGCTCCGAACCCCGAGATCGTACCTGTGGCCACCGGCGAGACGACCGAGGTGCGCCGCCACGGCTCCCGGGCCTCGGGGTTGGAGATGTGCAGCTCCACGACCGGTCCGTCGAACGTGGCGAGGGCGTCGTGGAGGGACCAGCCGTAGTGGCTGAGGGCGCCGGCGTTGACGATGAGAGCCGAGGCCCGCCCCCGGGCGGCATGGACGGCGTCGACGAGGTCGCCCTCGGCGTTCGACTGGCGGTGCTCGAGGGCCAACCCGTTCTCCTCGGCCGTGCGGCGGGCCACGCCGACGAGGTCGTCGAGGGTGGCCGTGCCGTAGACGAGGGGCTGGCGCTCGCCCAGCAGGTTCAGGTTCGGCCCGGACAGCAGCACGACGAGGGGCTCGGTCACGACGACACCTCGGCCAGCGTGCTCGCCACCGCGGCACGGTCCACGCCGGAGACCACCTCGACGCCGTCGGGCCCGTCGAGGGCGAAGGTGTAGCCGCTCAGGGCCTTCTTGTCCCGGGCCATCAGCCGCAGCAGCTCGTCGGGGTCGTGGCCGGGAGGGACGGTGGTGGGCAGCCCGTAGTCGAGGACGACCTTGTCGTGGTCGTCGACGCGGGCGTCGTCGATGCGGCCCAGGCGGCGGGCCAGGCGGGCGGCGAAGCACAGGCCGATGGCCACCGCCTCGCCGTGGCGCAGGTCGTAGCGGCCGGACGTCTCCAGGGCGTGGGCCAGGGTGTGCCCGTAGTTGAGGGTGGCCCGCAGCCCCGTCTCCTCGTGCTCGTCGGCCTCCACCACCGCCGCCTTGATGGCGACGCAGCGGGCCACCTTCTCGTCGAGGTCGAGGTCGGCCAGCGGGGTCGCAGGCTCTCGCTCGAGGAAGTGGTACTTGGCGATCTCGCCCAGGCCGCTGCGGTACTCCCGCTCGGGAAGGCTGGCGAGCACTTCGGTGTCGCACAGCACGGAGACCGGTTGCCAGAAGGCGCCGACCAGGTTCTTGCCCTCGGGCAGGTTGACGCCCGTCTTGCCGCCGATGGCCGCGTCGACCTGGCCCAGCAGGGTCGTGGGCACGTGGATGACGGCCACCCCACGGTGGTACACCGCCGCTGCGAACCCGGCCACGTCGGTGACGACGCCTCCGCCCACCGCCACCACCACGTCGGCCCGGGTGAGACCGAAGCGGGTGAAGCGCCGGCACAGGTCCTCGACCGTCTCCAGGCACTTGGCCTCCTCGCCCTCGTCGACGAAGAACACCCGCTGGTCGACGCCTGCGTCGACGGGCACGCCGATGCTCTCCTGGGTCACGACGGCGGCCCGCCTGGAGCTGACGGGCAGGACCTCCAGCAGGCGGTGGCGGGCGCCCGGCCCGACCAGCACGTCGTAGGCCCGCTCCGAGAGCCGCACGGGGACGGTGATCACCGGCCGTCTACGGCGTCGATGACCGAGTCGACGACCTGGTCGGGGCGGAGGTCGTCGACGTCGACGACCACGCCCGCCACCTCCTCGTAGAACGGGCGCCGCTCGGCCTCCAGTCGCAGGAGGGCGCCGGCGGGGTCGCCCTCCAGCAGCGGTCGCCCCGCGCCCGTGCCCGCCCGGCCCGCGAGCGTCTCCGGACGGGCCCGGAGCCACACGACGGGCGGATTGGCCTTCAGCAGCTCCCGGTTGCGGGGATCGAGGACCACGCCGCCGGCGGCGGCGATGACGGCGGGGCGCTCGTCCGTCGAGGCCACCGCCTCGGCCAGCGCCTGGGCTTCCAGGTCACGGAAGCCGGCCTCGCCATCGGCCTTCCAGATCTCCTCGACGGTGCGACCCGCCCGCTGCTCGACCTGGCGGTCGCTGTCCAGGAAGTCCCAGCCGAGCCGGCGGGCGACGGCCTCACCCGTGGTGGTCTTGCCCGACGCCATCATCCCCACGAGCACGAGGGAGCGGGCGCGGGCCATGCCGTCGACTGTACCGGCGGCCCCCCGGTGCCCCGGGTGGATTCAGCCGAGGGCGCCCCGCACGAGCGGGCCGCCGACCAGGACGGTGATCGCTGCTCCTGCGGCCAGGAAGGGGCCGAACGGCACGTGGTCGGTGCGGGAGCGGATGCGCAGGCCCACGAGCAGCAGTCCCACCACCGCACCCAGGAGGAAGCCGAGGAAGATGCCCATCAGGGCGTGGCCGTAGTCGATCCAGCCGAGGAACATCCCGAGCAGGAAGGACAGCCGGACGTCGCCGAAGCCCATACCCCCGGGCTGGACGAGGTGGATCCCCAGCAGGACGAACCAGGCCACCGCCCCGCTGACCAGGGCCTGGACGAAACGGTCCCACTCGTCGCCGGCCGCAGCGGCCAGGGCGAGCAGGGGGATCGAGGCGAAGATGGCGGGGTACACGATGCGGTTCGGGATGATCTGCAGCTGGAGGTCGATCACGCTGATGGCCACCAGCGCAGCGAAGAACACGAGGTAGGCGGGAAGCGCCCACGCCGCCTCCAGGCGGGCGCCGGCGGCCACGAACAGGCCGGCGGTGGCGAGCGGTACGAGCCAGTAGCGGGCGGGCAGCGGTTGGCCGCACACCGGGCAGGGGCGGCCGGGGCGGAGCCAGGCAGCGATCGGGAGGCCGGGCCGGTCCTGCCCGTCCTCGGGGCAGCGGGGGCAACGGAACCGCGTGGGTAACAGGGCCTGGCGGGACGGGACCCGGTCGATGACCACGTTCAGGAAGAGCCCGACCACGAGGCCGAGGACCCCGAGGCCGGCACCGGCCAGGGGGTTCACCCGTCGGTCCGGGCCTTCAGCTCGGCGAGGGCGGCAGCCGACATGGCGCCCAGGGGCGGGTCCTGGCCCGTCCACATGCGGAAGGCCAGCGCGGCCTGGTGCACCAGCATCCCCAGGCCGTTCACGGCCACCGCCCCCCGGGCGCGGGCCGCCTCCACCAGGGGCGGGATGGCGGGGTTGGGCACCAGGTCGACGACCACCTGGCCGGGGCCGAGGTGGGACGGGTCGACGGGCAGCTGCCCGGCGGCGTCGGTGCCGGCCATGCCCAGCGGGGTCGCGTTCACCACGAGGTCGGCCTCGCCGGCATCCTCGGGGACGCCCACCCGGCCACAGTCCCCCGCCAGGGCGGCGACCGCCTCCACCCGGGCGCGGGTGCGGCCGGCCACCACCACCTCGGCCGCGCCGGCGTCGGCCAGCGCCCTGACCACCGCCCTCGCCGCCCCCCCGGCCCCGACCACCAGGCATCTCCGGCCCTGCGGATCGAACCCCTCGTCGTCCCGCAGCGACCGGAGGAACCCCGGGCCGTCGGTGTTCTCGCCCCGCAGCCGGCCCGCCGCGTCGCGCACCACGGTGTTGACCGCGCCGAGGGACTCCGCCAGAGGCGAGAGCACGTCCACCGCCCGCGCCATCGCCTCCTTGTGGGGGATCGTGACCGAAAAGCCCTCGATCCCCAGGGCCCGCATGCCGGCGACGGCGCCCTCGACCGCCCCGGGCGCGACGTCGAAGGCGAGGTAGACCCAGTCGAGGCGAAGGGCGCGGAACGCGGCGTTGTGCATGGCCGGCGACAGGGAGTGGCCGACGGGGTGGCCCAGGACGGCCGCCAGGCGGGTGGCGGCGCCGGGCCGCCAGAGGTCGCGGTCGGTCAGGGGGCCGTCACCCGACGAGGCCCTTGCGGGTGGCTTCGGCCACGTGCCGGTTGAACTCCTCGAGCGTCACGGAGAAGGCGTGCTTGCCGTTTTCCTCGATGAGGACGTAGAAGATCCACGGCCCCGGCGGGGGCGAGAGCGTCGCCTCCAGGGCGGCCCGGCCCGGAGCGGCGATGGGCCCGGGGGGCAGGCGGTCGATCTTGTAGGTGTTGTACGGCGAGTTCACCTCGCGGTCGGCGAACGTCACGAAGTTCTTGTCGGTGCCCAGGGCGTAGAGGACGGTGGCGTCGATCTGCAGCGGCATGCCGCGGTCGAGCCGGTTGTAGATGACCCGGGCGATGGGCCCCCGGTCCTCGGCCACCTTGGCCTCCCGCTCCACCATCGAGGCGATCACGACGGCCTCGTAGGGCGTGACCTGCAGGCGGTTGGCGGCGTTGGCGATGCCCAGCTCGGTGACGGTGCGGTCGAAGGTCTCCACCATGCGCCGGAGGATGACGGCCTCGTCGTCGTCCTCCTCGAAGAAGTACGTCTCCGGGAGGATCAGGCCCTCGAGGTTGTTGTTGCCTGGTGGCGAGTACTGGGAGCGCACGGTGCCGCTGCGCACGACGTCCATGAACCGGTCGGCCGAGCGGCCCGGCATCTCCCCCACCTTGTCGGCGATCTTCGCCAGGGTGAGGCCCTCGGGGACGGTGAGCACGACCTGCTTGCCGGTCGAGACGGCCCCGCCCGACAGCACGTCGACCACCGTGCCCATGCTCTCGTTCTTGTGGACGTTGTACTCGCCGGCCTCCACGTTGTTCGCCCCGTTGAGCCGCACGTAGTACTTCCACACGGTGGCGCTCGTGATCACGCCCTCGCGCTCGAGCAGCTCGCCGATCTCGGCCACCGACATGCCCTGCTCGACCCGGATGCGCACCGGGTCACCTGGGTCGCCGGGCGGGTTGAGCTGGTTCTTGACCCAGATCCCGCCCGCAGCCAGGACCAGCAGGACGGCCACCAGGCCGCCGATCAGGATCCAGTGCCACCCCCTTCCCTCGCGGAAACCGGCGTCGTCGTCATCGAGGTCGTAGGGGGCGAGGACGTTCATCGGCGCTCCGATCCCGGCCCACTTGAGGCGGGGGCACCGTGCCCTGACCGCCCGTCGAGCCAGCTCTGAAGTAGGACGGTGGCGGCCGCTTCGTCGACGACGCGCCGGCGGGCCCGGGACGACAGCCCCGATCCGGCCAGCGACCGTGCGGCCGACACCGTCGTGAACCGTTCGTCGTACAGCTCCACCGGGACCCCGACGGCGGCCTCGATGGCCGTCGCCTCGGCCAGCACCTTCCGTGCCGCCGGGCCCCGGGACCCGTCGAGGGAGAGGGGCAGGCCGATCACGACCCGCTCCGCCCCTGTCTCCTCCACGATCCGCGCCAGGGCGGCGTGATCCTCCGTCTCGTCGCCGGAACGGGACACGGTGGAGTGGGGAACGGCCAGGACGCCACCGGAGTCGCTCACGGCCACACCGATGCGCCGCTCCCCGAGGTCGATCCCGACAGCCCTCACGCGCCTCCGCTCCCGACCGCCCGGCGGGCATGCTCCAGTGCCTCGTCGAGCCGGCTGGCATCGCGGCCACCGGCGATCGACACCTCTTTGCCCTTCCCAGCCCCGCCGCCGACCATGCGGGCCGCGTCCGCGAGGAGCTTCCCGGCGTCGAGGCCGGCGTCGCCGTCGGGCCGCACCGCCGCGACCATGGCCACGCCGCCGCCGGCAGGGGCACTGCCGAGCACCACGGCCCGGATGCCGGGCAGGTCGCGCACCGCCACCGCCAGCGGTTGGAGGTCCTCCCGGTTGAGCGGGGTGACGTTGGCCACGACCACCCCGTCCACCGCGGTCGACGCCAGGTCGCGCGAGCGCCCCACGGCGGCCTGCTTGCGGGCCTCGGCCAGCTGCTCGCGCAGGGCCTTGTAGTCGGCGGTGAGCCGCTCGACGGCGTCGGCCACCTCGGCGGGAGTGACCTTCAGCAGCTTGGCCACCTGGACCAGGGTGCGCTCCTCGGCCGCGATGTGGGTGAGGCTGCCGTCACCGGTGAGGGCCTCGACCCGGCGGAGGTTGGAGCCGATGGAGCCCTCGGACAGCAGCTTGATCGGCCCCACGCCGCCCAGGGCGCCGACGTGGGTGCCGCCGCACAGCTCGATGGAGTGCTGGCCCGCCTCGACCACCCGGACGATCTCGCCGTACTTCTCCCCGAACAGGGCCATGGCCCCCAGGCGCCGGGCCTCGTCCTGAGTGGTCTCGTAGGCCCGCACCGGGTCGTTGAGGATGACCTCGTTGTTCGCCATGCGCTCGACTTCGGAGAGCTCGTCGGCGCCCACCTGGTTGAAGTGGCTGAAGTCGAAGCGGAGCCGGTCGGGCGCCACCAGCGAGCCGTGCTGCTTGACGTGCTCGCCCAGCACCGTACGGAAGGCCCAGTGCAGCAGATGGGTGGCGGTGTGGTTGCGGCGGATGGAGTCCCGCCGCTCGGCGTCGACCACCGCGTCGGCCTCCTGGGCCGCCTGGATCCGTCCCTCCAGCATCTCGACGGTGTGGCGGTGGAGCCCGGGCAGGGCGAGGGTGGTGTCCAGCACCCGGGCCCGGCCCGTGTCGGTGGTGACCACCCCCGTGTCGCCCACCTGGCCGCCCGCCTCGGCGTAGAACGGCGTGCGGTCGAGGAACAGCTCGTTCCCGTTGAGGGCGAGCACCCGGGCCCGGCCCTCGGTGGTCGAGTACCCGAGGAACTCGGTGGGGCCGAACTGCTCGACCAGCTCCCGGTAGGCGCCCGAGCGGCCGGCGTCGGCCCCGGCCCCGGTGTGGGCGGCGCGGGCGCGGGCCCGCTGGGCGTCCATCTCGGCCTCGAACCCGGCCACGTCGACGTCGACGCCCCGTTCGGCGGCGATCTCGAGGGTCAGCTCGAGCGGGAAGCCGTAGGTGTCGTGGAGGCGGAAGGCGACGTCGCCGGCCAGAGTGCCGGTGCCCCGGCTCGACGACAGCTCCTCGTCGAGCATGACGGTGCCGGTGCGCAGCGTCTGGCGGAAGCGCTCCTCCTCCCGGGCCATGACGTCGACGATGAAGCCCCGGTTGGCGGCCAGTTCCGGGTAGGCCGGGCTCATGACCTCGACGGCGCCATCGGCCATCGCCGGCAGCACCAGCCCCTCGACCCCCAGCCCGAAGCCCTGGCGGACGGCGCGGCGCAGGATGCGGCGCAGCACGTAGCCGCGGTCCTCGTTGGAGGGGAACACCCCGTCGTTGATGAGGAAGGCGGCGCAGCGCCCGTGGTCGGCCAGGATGCGCAGGCTCACGTCGACGTCCGGGTCGTCGCCGTAGCGGCGGCCGGTGACCCCCTCGGCCGACTCGATGATGCGCCGGAGCTCGTCGGTGTCGAAGACGGTCGGCACGTCCTGCAGCACGCTGAGCGTGCGCTCGAGGCCCTGCCCTGTGTCGATGATCTTGTTGGGCAGGTCGCTCAGGCTCCCGTCCGCCTCGCGGTTGTACTGCATGAACACCAGGTTCCAGATCTCCCGGTAGCGGGCCTCCCCGCCGTGGGCGGGACCGCCCGGCTCGCCCGCCGCCTCGCCGAGATCGACGTAGATCTCCGAGCAGGGACCGCACGGGCCGGTGTCGCCCATCATCCAGAAGTTGTCGTCGCCCATGCGCTGGATGCGCTCGGGCACGACCCCCACCGAGTCGCGCCAGATCTGCTCGGCCTCGTCGTCGCTGTGGTGGACGGTGATCCACAGGCGGTCGGGGTCGATGCCGTAGACCTCGGTGACCATCTCCCACGCCCAGGGGATGACCTCGGCCTTGAAGTAGTCGCCGAAGCTGAAGTTGCCCAGCATCTCGAAGAAGCTCAGGTGCCCCCAGGTGCGGCCCACGTTGGCGATGTCGTCGTGCTTGCCCTTCACCCGCACGCACTTCTGGATGGACGTGGCCCGGGGCGGCTCGGGGATGGGCTCCTCCCCCAGGATGAAGGGCAGGAACTGGTTCATCCCCGCGTTGGCGAACAGAGGGGCGGCCGGATGGTGCGGGATGAGCCCCATGGAGGGCCGCGCCACGTGCCCCCGCTGGACGAAGAAGTCGGTGAAGGTGCGGCGGAGGTCGGCGGCGGTGACGGTCATCCGGAAGCCAGATTAGGCGGGTGGGGAGCGGCGGTTACCGGGAGGGCGGGCGGAACTGGTCCCGGAGCGAATCCTCCCGCTCGCGCATGGCGGCCTTGCCCCCCGCCGCCGCCGACCGGAGGTCGGAGCTCAGGCTTCGCACCGACGTGCCGACCTGGCGGGCGACCTGCTCGGGGTAGTAGCGCTCGATCTTCTCCCGGATCCGGCGCTGCGCCCACACGCTGCCTCCGAAGCCGACGACGGTCCCCACCGTCAGCCAGAAGAGCCGCTTGAACACCTACCCCCCCGCCTTGGCCTTGCGCCGGCGGAACAGCCGGTAGGCCCGGGCCACCCCGGTGCCCGCCGCCAGCGTCTTCATGACCGGGTTGGAGACCGCCGTGTAGGCCAGCCGGGAGGCCGAATCCATGGTGGTGGAGATGGACTCGGCCGTGTCCAGCAGGGTGTCGACCTTCATCAGGTCGCTGTTGGCCTGCTTGATGGCCACGTGCATGTCGTTGATCAGCGGGATGGTGCGGCCGGTTATCTCCTCCACCGACCGGCGGAAGGTGGCGATGGCCCGGATGGCCGACGCCATGGTGAACAGGAGGCCGACCACGACGATGGCGACGGCGACGGTGGCGGCCGCGGCCGCGAACTCACCCGTCATCGTCGCTCCCCGGGCTTCGCATGCGCTCGCCTACCTCCCGCTCGAACCCGTGGTCCGACGGCTCGTAGTACACCCGTCCCGCGACCTCCGGTGGCCGGTACTCCTGCGGCACCCACCCTCTCGGGTCGTCGTGAGGATAGTCGTAGCCCGCTCCGTGACCCAGCTTCCGGGCGCCGTGGTACGACGCATCCCGCAGGTGGGCGGGGACCGCTCCCGCCGGCCGCTCCCGCACGTCCTGCTGGGCCCGGCGCAACCCCTGGTACACCCGGTTGGACTTGGGCGCGGTGGCCAGGTGCACCACCGCCTGGGCCAGGTTGAGCGAGGCCTCCGGCAGCCCCACGAACTCCACCGCCCGGGCGGCGGCGTCCGCCACGACCAGGGCCGTCGGGTCGGCCATGCCCACGTCCTCCGACGCCAGGACCACCATGCGCCGGGCGATGAAGCGGGCGTCCTCCCCCGCCTCCAGCATGCGGGCCAGCCAGTACAGGCCGGCGTCTGGATCGGAGCCCCGCACGGACTTGATGAACGCCGAGATCGTGTCGTAGTGCTCGTCACGCTCGTAGCGGAGGGCCCGGGCGTTGAGGGCGGCCTCGGCGTCGGCCAGCTGGACCGCCTGGCTGCCGCGCCCACCGGCGAGGGCGGCCGCCACCTCCAGGGCGTTGAGCGCCATGCGGGCGTCGCCCTCGGCCTTGTCGATCAGGTGGTCGAGGGCGTCGGGCTCGGCGGTGGCGCCCAACTCGGCCAGGCCCCGGTCGAGGACGGATCGGGCGGCGTCGGGGCCGAGCGGCTCCAAGCGGAAGAGGAGCGAGCGCGACAACAGGGGCGAGTTGACCTCGAAGTAAGGGTTCTCGGTGGTGGCCCCGACGAGGACCAGGATCCCCTCCTCGACCCACGGCAGCAGGGCGTCCTGCTGGGAGCGGTTGAAGCGGTGGACCTCGTCGAGGAACAGGATCGTGCCCTGGCCCTGCTCGCCCAGGCGCCGGCGGGCCCGCTCGACCACCTCCCGCACGTCCTTGACCCCCGCCGTCACCGCCGACAGCGTCTCGAACGCCTTCGAGGTGGCTCCCGCCACGAGCTTGGCGATCGTCGTCTTGCCCGTACCGGGTGGGCCCCACAGGATCACCGAGGTCAGGCGGTCGGCCTCGATCAGGCTGCGCAAGGGCTTGCCCGGCCCCATCAGGTGGTCCTGGCCGACCACGTCGTCGAGCGTCCTCGGCCGCAGGCGGGCCGCCAGCGGCGCCTGGCGGGTCAGCCGCTCCTGCATGGCGGCGCCGAAGAGGTCCTCCCGGGCGCCTGCCGTGGCCATCGCTCGACGGTAGCCGGGGCGGCGCGGTCCGGCGGCTGCCCGCGATGTCGGAGAATGGGGGTCTGCCGTCCCGCCGCTTGCCCCTGGTCTCCGCCGTCGCCGCGCTCGCCGTGCTGGCCGCAGCGTGCTCGTCGGCCACCGCCAGGCGGGCGGCCGGGCCCGCCGGCGACGCCGCCCCCGCCACGTCGACGACCGCCCTTCAGCCGCTCCGCTACGTGTCCCTGGGGGACTCCTACTCGGCGGGCGGCGGCCTCGTCGGCGCGGTCGAGCCGTGCGGACGGGCGCCGGGGGCCTATCCCGGCCTGGTCGCCCGGCGGGTGCTGGGGGAGGCGTCGTTCCACGCCTGTGACGGGGCGACCACCGCCGACGTGCTGGACCGTGAGCAGCACGCCGGAGAGGGGCGCCAGATCGACGACGTCCCCGTCGACGCCGACGTGGTCACCCTCTCCATCGGGGGGAACGACATCGGGTTCGGGCCGGTGATCACCGAGTGCGTGGTCGGCAGCCAGTCGTGCGTCCGCTTCGACCGCCAGGTGACGGCTCTCCTGGGCGCCCTGGGCCCCCGGCTCACCCGGTTGTACCGCAGCGTGCGGGAGCGGGCCCCGGCGGCCGAGGTGCTGGTGCTCGGCTACCCCCGCCTCGTCCCCGACCCCGACCAGTCAGGCCTCGATGTCTGCGCCGGCCTCACCGCCGAGGAGGCCCGGTGGGTCCGCCAGAAGGGCGAGGAGCTGGACGGGGTGGTGCGGGGGGCCAGCGAGGCGGCCGGTGTGCGGTTCCTCGACGCCGCCGCCGCCTTCGCCGGCCACGAAGCCTGCACCGCCCAGCCGTGGATGGCGGGCGTCAGCCTGGCCACGGCCGTCTCGTCGTTCCACCCCAACGCGGTCGGCCACGAGCAGCTGGCCGGACTGGTGCTGCGGGCCCTCGGCCGCTGACGTCGGCCGGGCTGCGTTAGCTGCGGGGCGGGGCGAGGCGGAGGCCGAGCTCGGCCAGCTGGGCGTGGTCGACCGGTCCGGGCGCGCCGGTGAGGGGGTCGGCCCCCGACTGGGTCTTGGGGAAGGCGATCACCTCGCGGATGTTGTCCTCGCCGGCGAGGATGGCCACCAGCCGGTCGATGCCGAAGGCGAACCCCCCGTGGGGCGGCGCCCCGTGGCGGAAGGCGTCGAGCAGGAAGCCGAAGCGGGCCTGAGCCTGCTCGGGCTCGATGCCCAGGAGCGAGAAGATGCGCTGCTGCACGTCGGGGCGGTGGATACGGATGCTGCCCGAGCCGAGCTCCCAGCCGTTCACGACGAGGTCGTAGGCCTGCGAGCGCACCGCCAGCGGGTCGCTCTCGAGCAGGGGGAGGTCGTCGGGGTGGGGCATGGTGAACGGGTGGTGGGCGGGGATGGGGCGCCCGTCGCGGTCGATGCCCTCGAAGAGCGGGAAGTCGGTCACCCAGGTAAAGCAGAGACCCCCCTCGTGGACCGCGGGCCGGCCCAGTTCGAGCCGGAGGATGCTCAGCACGTGGTTCACCGTGCGCTCCACGCCGGCCACGATCAGCACCAGGTCACCCGGGGCGGCGCCCAGCGCGGTGATGAGGCCCCCCTGCTCGTCGGCCGAGAGGAACTTGGCCACCGGGGAGTCGAGCGTCCCCCCCGCCGTGACCCGCATCCACACCAGGCCGGCCGCACCGGCGGCCCGGGCCTGGTCGGTGAGGCGGTCGAGGGCGGCCCGGTTCATGTCGCCGCGGCCGGCGACCAGGATGCCCTTGACCTTGGCCGGCGGCTGGAAGGCCCGGAAGGCGGTGCCCGCGAACACGCCGGTCAGGTCGGTGAGCTCCATGCCGAACCGCAGGTCGGGCTTGTCGGTGCCGAACCGGTCCTGGGCCTCCTGCCAGGTCATGCGGGGGATCTGGCCCGGGGCGTCCTCGGGGCGGACGGCCTTGGTGGCGGCCAGGACCGCCTCGGAGATGAACGCCATCACGTCCTCGGTGTCCACGAAGCTGGCCTCGGCGTCGAGCTGGGTGAACTCGAACTGGCGGTCGGCGCGCAGGTCCTCGTCCCGCAGGCAGCGGGCCAGCTGGTAGTAGCGGTCGGTGCCGCCCACCATCAGCAGCTGCTTGAACAGCTGGGGGCTCTGGGGCAGGGCGTAGAAGTTGCCCGGCTGGAGGCGGGACGGCACCACGAAGTCGCGGGCGCCCTCGGGCGTGGACGCGATGAGCACCGGCGTCTCCACTTCCACGAACCCCTGGGCCTCCATCGCGCCCCGGACCGCCGAGCTCACGGCGGCCCGCAGGCGGAGGTTGCGCTGCATGGGGGCGCGGCGCAGGTCGAGGTAGCGGTGGCGGAGGCGCAGGACCTCGTCGGCCTCGGTGGTGGCGGTGAGCGGGAAGGGCGGCGGCTCGGCCCGGGACAGGACGTCGACCTCGCACTCCCCCACCTCCACCTCGCCGGTGGCCAGGTTGGGGTTGGCCGTGCCCTCGGGCCGGATGCGGACGGTGCCGGTGACGGCCAGCACGTACTCGGAGCGGAGGTCGGCCCGGCCGTCGACCACGCACTGGATGACCCCGGTGTGGTCGCGCAGGTCGACGAAGGCGAGGTGCTCGCCGTGCTCGCGGTGGCGGTCGACCCAGCCGCAGACGGTGACGGTTCGGCCCGCGTCCTCGGCCCGCAGCGACCCGCAGTAGTCGGTGCGGAGGCTCACGGCAGCCGTTCCTCGACCAGCTTGACCACGTCCTCCCGGGCGATCTCCTCCTGCTCGCCGGTGGCCAGGTCTCTGAGGGTGACCGTGCCTGCGGCCGCCTCTTGGGCCCCGACGATCAGCGCCAGACGGGCGCCCGCCCGGTCGGCGGACTTCATCTGGGCCTTCATCGACCGGCTGTCGAAGGAGCGGTCGCAGGCGATGCCCGCCTCCCGCAGGACGTGGGCCAGGGAGGTGGCCTCCGCCCCGCCGGTGGTGTCGACCACCCAGACGGCCACCCTCGAAGCGGGAGCGGGGAAGACGCCTTCGGTGTCCGCCGCCAGCAGGATGCGCTCCACGCCCAGGCCGAAGCCGATCCCGGCCGTCGGAGGGCCGCCCAGCGACTCCGCCAGCTTGTCGTACCGCCCACCGCCGCCCAAGGCGTTCTGGGCCGCGTCGAGAGCCGACGACTGCAGCTCGAACGTCGTGCGGGTGTAGTAGTCGAGGCCCCGCACCAGCCGGGGGGCGAGGGTGAACGGCACGCCCAGGGCGGTGAGACCGGCCTGGACCCGCTCGAAGTGGTCCCGGCACGGCTCGCACAGGTGGTCGAGCAGGCGGGGGGCGTCGGCGGTGGCGGCCACGCACGTGTCGCGCTTGCAGTCGAGCACCCGCAGCGGGTTGACGGCGGCCCGCTCCCGGTGCTCGTCGCACAGCCGGTCGGCCCGTTCGGCCAGGTAGGCGGTGAGGGCCTGGAGGTAGGCGGGGCGGCAGGCGTCGTCGCCCAGGGAGTTGAGGAGCAGGGTGATGCCGACCAGGCCGACGCCGCGGCAGACCTCCCAGGCCAGGGTGACGACCTCCACGTCGAGCTCGGGGTCCCCGGTGCCGAGCACCTCCACGCCCAGCTGGTGGTGCTGGCGGTAGCGGCCGGCCTGAGGACGCTCGTAGCGGAAGCTGGGCGCCGCGTACCACGCCTTGAACGGCACGAGGGGGCGGTGCTGCACGAAGGCCCGCACGACGGGGGCCGTTCCCTCGGGGCGCAGGGCCAGGCGCCGGCCGCCCTTGTCGAGGAAGTCGTACATCTCCTTGCGGACCACGTCGGTCTCCTCGCCTACGCGTGAGAAGACGGCCACCTCCTCGAACACAGGGGTGACGACCAGCGAGTAGCCGGCCAGGCCGGCGCGGCGGGCGAAGGCGGCCACCAGCTGCTGCCAGCGGGCCGACTCGGGGGGGAGCACGTCGTGGGTGCCGGGCGGGGCCCGGAACTCGCTCATTCGAAACGCAGGCTACTGCCGGGGCGTTCAGGCCACGCAGGCCGGGCCCCATGGTGAGGACCGATCGGAAAAGGCGGCCGCTACCATCGACCCCCCGTGACCGAGACCGCCCCAACCAGCGGCTACGAGCCCATCCTCGCCGCCCGCGGCGTCACCAAGGTGTACCGCAGCGGGCAGGCGGGCCAAGGAAAGACGGCCGCACCGGAGGTGCCGGCCCTGCGCGGGGTCGACCTCGACATCTTCCGGGGCGAGTTCGTGGCCGTCATGGGCCCGTCGGGGTCGGGCAAGACCACCCTGCTCAACTGCCTGTCCGGCCTCGACGACATCGACTCGGGCCAGGTGTGGGTGGACGGGGCCGACATCCACGCCATGGCCGACGCCACGCGGACCGAGCACCGGGCCCGCTCGATGGGGTTCATCTTCCAGGCCTACAACCTCATCCCCGTCCTGTCGGCGGCGGAGAACGTGGAGCTGCCCCTCCTCCTGACCGGCGTGAAGCCGGCCGAGGCCCGCTCCCGCGCCCGCGACATGCTCGATCGGGTGGGCCTCCAGGCGCGCCACGACCACCGTCCCAACGAGCTGTCGGGCGGCGAGCAGCAGCGGGTGGCGGTGGCCCGGGCCCTGGTGAGCCAGCCAGCCATCGTGTGGGCCGACGAGCCCACGGGCAACCTCGACAGCCAGATGGCCACGGCCGTCCTGCGGCTGCTCCAGGAGGTGCACCAGGCGGGCCAGACCATCGTCGTCGTCACCCACGACCCGTGGATCGCCCGGGCCGCATGGCGGCTCGTCCGCATGCAGGACGGGCTGATCGTGGCCGACGGGACGACGGCGGAGCTGCTCGGCACCGGCCCCACCTGGTGAGGTCGCGGTGAGATGGTGAGCTGGGTCCTCGCCGGCCTGGCCCTGCCGATCCTGGCTGTCATCGTCCACGACCTGGCCCGCCGGCCCGAGATCCGCCGCCTGGCCCTGCGCAACGTGGCGCGCCGCAAGGGCGAGGCGGCCCTCGTCGTGGCCGGCTCGCTCCTGGGGACGGCCATCATCACCGCTTCGTTCATCGTGGGCGACACCCTGCGGGCCTCGATCCGCGACGCCGCCCGCACCGAGCTGGGGCCGGTGGACGAGGTGGTGGAGACGACCGGTCTGTCCAGCTTCTCGTCGGCACTGGCGGCCGTGGAGCGCAGCGAGATCCGCACCGACGGCATCCTCACCGCCATCAGCGCCCCCGCCGCCATGAGGCGGGGCGGCGAGGACCCTCGGGCCGAGCCCCGGGTGACGCTGCTCGAGGTCGACTTCGACGAGGCCCGCCGCTTCGGCGGCGACCCGGGCGCCACCGGCCTGGCCGATGCCGGCCCCACGCCGACCGGCAGCGACGTGGTCATCCCCGCCGACCTGGCCCGCACCCTCGGTGCGGGCGAGGGGGACACGGTCGAGCTGTTCGCCTACGGAGCGCGGCGCAGCCTGCGGGTCCGTGAGGTGATCCCCAAGGTGGGCCTGGCCGGGTTCGGGCAACCGTCCGCCTTCGTCTCCAAGGGGACGATCGAGAGCCTGGTGCCGCCCACCCTCCAGGGCGCTGGGACCCGCCCTCCCAGCGGGCTCGTCATGGTCTCCAACGAGGGCGGGGTGTTCGAGGGTGCCCGCCTCACCGACGAGGTGATGGAGGCCCTCACCTTCAACGTCGGCGGCATGGCCGACACCGACGTGCAGGCCCGCAAGCAGGACCTGCTCGACCGGGCCGACGCCAACGCCGCCGACTTCGTCGAGCTGTTCGGCGGCATCGGGGCCTTCAGCGTGATCGCCGGCATCCTCCTCCTCGTGAACATCTTCGTGATGCTGGCCGACGAGCGGAAGGCCGAGCTGGGCATGCTCCGGGCCGTCGGGCTCAAGCGCAACCACCTGGTGCGGGCCTTCGGGGCCGAAGGCGGCGTCTACTCGGCTCTGGCCGGGCTGACCGGCGCCCTCCTGGGTGTCGGCGTGGGACGGGTCGTGGTCATCGTGGCCGAGCGGGTGTTCAACGCGGGCGAGGAGGAGGCCGCCCGCATCAGCCTCCAGTTCACCGCCCGGCCCTCGAGCCTGATCGGCGGCATGGTGATCGGGGGGGTCATCTCGCTGCTCACGGTCTGGGGCGCGAGCCTCCGCATGGGCCGGTTGAACGTCATCCGAGCCATCCGCGACCTGCCGGATCCGCCGACGGCCCGCAGCCGCTCCCGAGCCCTCGTGGCCGGCACGCTGGGCGTGGTGGCCGGAGGCCTGCTGTTGGTGGGAGGGCTGGCCGGCTCCAGCTGGTTCGGGGTGCTGGTCGGCGTCCCCTTGGCCGCCCTGGGGGCGGTCCCGCTGCTGCGGCGCATCGTCGGCGCCCGGGCGGCCGCCTCGGCGGCCTGCCTCGCCACGCTGGTGTGGGGCGTCACCTGCTTCCAGATCTTCCCCGACGTGTTCGAGGGGACCGACATCCCGACGTTCGTGGTCCAAGGCATCATCCTCGTGGCCGCCGCCGTGAGCCTGGGGGCCACCAACGCCGGCGTGATGGGCCGGGTCGTGGCCAAGGTGGTCGGTCCCGGCCGCAGCCTGGCGCCCCGCCTGGCCTTCGCCTACCCGGTGGCCCGGCGCTTCCGCACATCGATGCTGCTGGGGATGTACGCCCTCATCGTGTTCGTCCTCACCTTCCTCGCCGTCTTCAGCGACCTGTTCAGCGCCCAGGTGCCCCGGTTCACCGAGGAGTCGAGCGCCGGGTTCGACCTCGTCGTCGACTCCAACGCCACCAACCCGGCGACCATCAACTCCCTGCTGGCGGAGCGGGAGATTGACACCGTCGCCCCCATCGTCCGGGGGATGCCCCGGTTCTCGGCCGCCTTCCATCCCGAACCCACGGCCTGGCCGATCTCCGGGTTCGACAAGAGCTTCCTCGACTACGGCCACCCCAAGCTGGCCGCCCGCCTCGACCGCTTCGCCACCGATCGCGACGCCTGGCTGGCGGTGTTCGACACCAAGGACCTGGTCTTCGTGTCCGACTTCTTCCTCGACCAGGGTGGCGGCCCGCCCCAGGCCCGCATCGACGTGGGCGACCGCATCACCGCCTTCAACCCCCAGACCAACGACCGCCGGGAGCTGACCGTGGCCGGGATCCTGGCCTCGGACTGGCTCGACATGGGGGTGGTGACCGGCGCACCGCTGGCCCGGGAGTTCCTCGCCGCGGGAGCGGTGTCCAACCGGCACTTCGTCCGCCTGGACGAGGGGGTCGACGCAGAGCAGGCGGCTCGCCGCCTCACCGGCGACCTCGTCCAGAACGGGGTCCAGGCCGACTCCATCGAAGCGATCATCCGGCTGCGCCTCCAGCAGCAGGAGGGGTTCATCCGGCTCATGCAGGGCTACCTGGCCCTCGGCCTCCTCGTCGGCATCGCCGGGCTCGGGGTGGTGATGGTGCGGGCCGTGCGGGAGCGCCGCCGCCAGATCGGCATGCTCCGGGCCATGGGGTTCTCGCGGGCGGTCGTTCGCTCGGCCTTCCTGCTGGAGGCGGCGTTCGTCGCCGTCCAGGGGATCGTGGTGGGGGTGGTGCTGGCGCTGGTCGTCAGCTACCAGCTGCTCACCAACTCCGACGTGTTCGGGGAGAGCCGGCTCGACTTCTCGGTGCCATGGCTGGCCCTCGGCCTCCTCCTCGTGGCGTCCCTGGCGGCGTCGCTGGCCGCCACCGCGGCGCCCGCCGGGCAGGCGTCCCGCATCCGGCCCGCCGTCGCCCTCCGCATCGCCGAATAGCTCAAGGGGGAGCCCGTCGTGCCGATACCCAGCGGCAGGATCTCGTCCCCAGTAGTGGTTCTGTACCTATAGCGACTCGGCGGGTAGGCTCGGACGCCGTCGGCTACGGATCGGAGGTGGCGGGTGGGTCTGTCGGGTGGTCCCTCGGCCTCCTTCGCCGGCATGGTGGGCAACGCGCTCGCGGCGCGGGGTTACCTGTGCCGGCCCGACGGCGACGTGGTCCACATCGAGTTCCCCCACCCCGGCGTGGTCGGGCTGGGCAACCTCTGGCAGCTGTGCCTGGCCGCCCCGCCCCGCCGGTGGCCCGGCCTCGTCGAGCGCTTCCTCGACAGCGTGCTCCCCGGTCTCGAGCCGCCGCCCGACGAGGACTTGGAGGCGGTGCGGCCGGCTCTCCGGGTGCGGGTCGTCCCCGACGACCCCGAGGAGGGCCGCACCCGCCCGCCGCTGGCGGCCCGGCCGGTGGCCGAGGGCCTGCGGGCGGTGCTGGCCGTCGACCGCCCGACGATGGTGGAGCTGGTGCCCGCCGCCCGGCTCGCCCGCTGGCCGGCGTCGGAGGACGAGCTGTTCGAGCAGGCCTACGCCAACGTGCGTGCCGACCGCCGGCCCGCCGTGTCCGTCGCCCCCGTGGAGGACGGCGTGCTGCTCACGCGGATCGGGGGCGAGAGCTTCTACACCGCCACGTGGGCCTTCTGGCTGCCCGAGCTGCTCGGGCCCCTGCCGCCGGCGGGCGTGCTGCTCGGGCTGCCGACCCGCCACGACCTGATCGCCCACCCCATCGCCGGCGTGGGCGCAGTGGGCGCCATCCAGCCGATGTCGACGGTCATCGCCCAGGCCCACCGGGCCGGGCCCGGTTCGCTCAGCCCCCACCTGTTCTGGTGGCGGGACGGGTCGCTGCGCCGCCTGCCCTTCGCGGTCAAGGCGGGAACGTTCCGCTTCCAGCCCCCCGACGACTTCCTCGACGCCCTCAACGGCGCCGCCTGAGCCGGCGCCG
>JBKHXX010000063.1:0-24918 GCA_046565765.1 Acidimicrobiia bacterium
GTGACGGTGGCGGTCTGCTCCAACTGGGACTGGCACCTCGACCGGGCCCTGGCCCAGTGCGGGCTCGACACCCTGGTCGACGTGGCCGTCACCTCGGCCCGGGCGGGCGCCCGCAAACCCCATCCCCGGATCTACCGCCACACCCTCGAGCGCTGCGGCGGCGTCGACCCGGCCGACGCCCTGTTCGTGGGGGACACGTGGGACGCCGACGTGGAGGGCCCTCTGGCCGCCGGCCTGCGGGCCGTGCACCTGCACCGCCCCGACGACCGCCGCCCGCCGCCCGCGCCGGGCAGCATCCCCGACCTCAGGCCCGTCGTCGACCTCTGCTAGGAGCTACTCGTCGCTGTGGCTGGGGCGGGCCCACGGGGAGCGGTCGTCGTCGCCGTTGCCGTGGGTGGCCTCGGGCAGCACGAAGACGGGCTCCTCCGCGGTGGGACGGGTGTGGAACAGGGGAAGCGGCACGTCGATGATGCCGTGACCCTTGTGGGCGGCCAGGGCCTGGGCGTGGTAGGCCTCGGCGGCGGCGGCGAACTCGGGCGTGGCGTAGACCCGGCCGTCGACCAGGGGGCCGGCGCGGCCGTCGATGATGGCTTCGATGTCCTCCCCGGTGACGGTCTTGTGGGCCTCCAGGGCGTGGGCCACGGCCAGCACCTGGGTGCGGTTCTCCCGCAGGATCTGCTCGGCCGCGGCCAGCAGCTCCTCCAGCTTGCGCTCGATGCGCTGGCCGAGGGTTCGCAGCAGGAGGTCGCTCTCGGAGCCCCGACCGGCCTGGCGCCGCATGTCGTCGGAGCGGCCGCTGCGGCCGATGACGTCGTGGAAGGCGATGGTGGAGCCCATGCCCCAGTAGCCCTCCATGTCGGCGGCCACGCTGGTGGCGTTCTCCAGGTCGCCCCGGACGCCCGACGAGTTGTCGCCGTCGAAGAACAGCCGCTCGCCGGCGAGGGAGGCCAGGCTGACCATGATGTCGGCCTCGAACTCGGTCCTCCACTGGGTGAACCGCTCCTCGGGCGGGATGGGGGCGACGAAGCCGAGGAAGGTCTGGCCCTTCTCGATGGTGGCGATGTCGATGATGAGGTGCTTCTGCACCTTGGACGCCATCACCGCGTGGCACGCCTCGTGGACGGCCACGGCGTGGCGCTCGCGGGTGATGTACTCCACGTCCTCGGGCGGGCCGACGGCCTTGAGCTGCTTGGCCTTGATGATGTCCCGCCACGTGATCGTGTCGCGGCCGTCGCGGATGGCGAGCACCAGGGCCTCGTTGACGAGGTCCTTGATGGTGGCGCCCGTGTGGTAGGGCGTGATGGTGGCCAGCTTGTCGATGTCCTGGGCGGTCAGCTCGTGGCGGACCTTGGCCAGGTAGCCCTCGAACGTGCGGATGCGCCCGACCTTGGACGGGTAGCCGACCCGGTAGATGCGGTCGATGCGGCCGGGGCGGAGGAGGGCCTCGTCGAGGGCCTGGGGCATGTTGGTGGCCATCATCACGAGGATGCGGTACTTGGGCGGCGGCTTGGGCCGCATGCCGAGGGAGCGCCGCACCACCCGGTTCATGAAGCCCCGGGGCTTCTTGAGGCCCGACAGCTCGGTGAGCAGGGCCTGGAGGGTGCCCATGCCGCCCCCGCCCATGCCCGCTCCCATCACGAACCGGTTGGCCTTGGGCGGGGCGTCGGCGGCGCCCATGGCCTTGTGCATGACGTGGGAGGCGGTGGAGGGGTTGAGGTACGACATGCCGTTGCAGGCCGGGGTGGTGGCCCAGGGGCCATGGGGCTCGAACCGGCCGAACGGCCCGCCCGAACCTCCCGCCAGCTGGCCCCGGTTGCCGAGCGAGTCGGCCTCGTCGAAGAACACGATCACCCCGCCGTAGCGCACGGCCAGCTTGCGGAGCTTGCGGAACAGCGACTTGACCTTGAGGATGCCCACCCCGAAGAACATGTTGGTGAAGGCACCGGGGTCGACGAAGATGTACGGCCGGCCGGTCTCGCCCGCCACCGCCTCCGCCATCAGCGTCTTGCCCGTGCCGGGAGGGCCCCACAGCAGGATGCCGCCGGGCACGTAACCGCCCTTGGCCTCCACCTTCTCCGGGTTCTCCAGGAAGATGATGTTCTCCTTGACCCGTTCGAGCACCGCGTCCTGGCCCCAGACGTCGCTGAAGCGGGTCTTCACGTCGTCGGGGAAGTAGACCTCGGTGCCGCCCCGGGACAGGAAGTAGAAGATGGCGGCGAACTGGATGACGGCCAGGAACATGAAGAACACGACCTGGAGGATCATCGGGAGGGCGCCGATGAACGTGCTGGGCAGCTCCAGCAGGGCGACGACCGGTGACGTGTCGGTCATGGCCCCGACCAGGATCGACAGCAGGGCCAGCAGGAAGAGGTACCGGAGGGCCCGGGCGATGCGGAACCGGTTCCAGTCGTTGAGCTTGCCGGTGCGGCGGGAGATGCCACCGAAGACGTTCTGGGTCCAGAACCTGTGCCAGCCCGCCGAGTGCTCGCTGATCAGGTAGTGCACCTGGCGGACGATCTCCAGCCCGGCCAGGGCGAGGATCCACCACTTCGAGCGGATGGTGTCGCGAACCGCGTCCTCGAAGGTGATGATGGGGTTGTCGACGACCTCGGCCCACAGGAAGACGGCCCAGGCCAGCCCCAGCATGACCAGGATCTTCGAGCGATCCCAGAAGGACAGGGGCTTGCGCGTGGTGCGGTCCTCGTCCCTGATGCGGCTCCTGTACTCCTCGGGCGCAGGCCCTGTCCCCGGCGGGGGTAGGCCGGGGGTGCCGTTCGAGCTCATGTCAGCGCTCCTTGACCGTCCATGAATCGGCGATCTCCGTGATGGTGCGTTTGTTCTGGTCGTAGCACTTCGACTCGCAGCCGATGATGAAGAAGTAGACCCGCCGGGTCTGCGCGTCGGTGAGACCAGTCTGGTCGACGGTGAACGAACCGTCGGTCGTCGTCACCCGGTAGACGAGGCGGGTGCCGGCGAAACCTTCGGACGTGACGATGTCCTTGGGCTCCTGCAGGAGCTCGATCTCGCCCGCGTCCTCCTCGAGGATCTGGTCGATGGGCACGATCTCGTTGCGGAGGGCGATGAGGGAGAACTGCTGTCGCTCGTCGGGCGCCAGCTGGCGCACCCGAGCCAGGCCGAAGGGCCGGGTGGCGGTCTGGAGGTCGTGCTCCAGGGACGGTCGCGGGTCGCCGTCGAAGGCCACCATGAACCGGAGGGTGTCTTCCTGGGAGGGTGACAGGCGGCTCCCGCTGGCCTCGACGATGTCGTCCTTGTCGTAGACCTTCCAGTCCTTGGGGACCTTGAAGTAGGCGCCCTCGGAGGAGTTCTTCACGTACTGGTAGTCGGACCCCGCGCAGGCCGAGAGGAGCAGCGCTCCGGCTGCGGCGACGGCTCCCGCGGCCGCCCTCCGGGTCAACTTGTCTGTCAACCGACACCACCAGGTCCAACGGATGTTCCTCCAGTGTACGGGTGCTTCTCGTGGGAACGTGCCCACTACGTTCCTGGCCATGGACACCACGGTGCTGGAGCTGGACACGGCGGGGGCGGAGGTCGTCGACCTGACCGGCAAGGTGACGGGTTTCTGCCGGGGCAAGGGCGACGGGCTGGTGCACGTGTTCGCCCCCCACGCCACCGCCGGGCTGGCCCTGATGGAGACCGGCTCGGGGTCGGAGCACGACCTGTCGGCCGCCCTCGGGCGCCTGCTGCCCCGTGACGACCGCTACCGCCACCGTCACGGATCGCCCGGCCACGGCGCCGACCACCTCCTCCCGGCCCTGGTCAGCCCTTCGTTGACCGTGCCGGTCCAGGAGGGGCGCATGCTGCTCGGCACGTGGCAGAGCGTGGTGCTCATCGACCTCAACGCCGACAATCGCCGCCGCCAGGTCCGCCTGACCTTCCTGCCGGCGTAAAAGCAGCTCGCCGGGCCCGAAGGCCCGGCGAGCTCGCAACGCTCTGCGGTGGGGAAGTGCGAACTAGGACGTTGTGGCTGCGGCCGGCTTACGCATCCGGCGGCGGACCGCCAGAGCGCCGAGCAGGAACACGCCACCGACCACGAGGAGACGCTCGTCGCCACCGGTGGCAGCCAGCACGCCGGAGCGGGACACGTCGGGCCCGATGAGGGTGAACGTGCCGGTGACGGCGCCGCCGCTCACACCCTGGCCGACGATGTCCTGGCCGGCCACCGTGCCGTCACACCCGCCGAGGGTGGCGGTGACGGTGGCGGTGTCCTTCAGGACGCCGGCGCCCGAGTTGCCCGGGATGGTGCCGTTGATCGTCAGCTCTATGGGTGGGTCACCGATGTTGTAGTCACCGATGTTGGCCCACGTGACGGTTCTGCCGTCAGCGCTGATCACCCCTCCGTTGCTGGCGCTGTTGAGGCGGAACGACGGGTTGCCGCTCTCGATCTCGTGCACGTCCTCCACCCGGATGCCGATCAGGTCGCAGCCGAAGAGCTGCTCGAAGGTGGCGGTGTCGCTCGGGATGCGGATGGTGATGGTGAAGTCCTGGCCGGCGGTGACGGGATCGGGCGTGCCGATCTTGTCGACGGGCAGGTTGCAGCGCACGCCGCCCGGAGGCGCCACCGCGGCGGCCTCCATGTGGCCCACCCGGAGGTCGACGGCGTTGAGGACGTTGGGGATCTGCAGGACGCCGACCGATGCGACGTCGACGGCGGCCGAGACGGACGTGCCGTCGCCGGCGATCTGCGGGGCGCCCGTGCCGCCCAGGGCCCGGGCGGGCGTGCCGACGGTGATGTCGAGTACGGCCGACAGGGGGCCGAGAGCGGCGCCCAGGTCGAGGCCGCCGGGGCCGAACAGCTGCTGGGTGGTGATGTTCACCACGGTGGCGCCGATCGTCAGCGTGGCCACGTTGGTGGTGGGGCCGGCGCCGACGGGGGCGTACTCGACCCGGGAGGACCCGTCGCTCTTGCCGGTGGCGATGGCCCGGAGGGCCCACTCGCCGAGCAGCTCGAGGGTGACCGTGCCGCCGAGGAGGCTGACGGGGGCGATGGTCTGGCGGGTCTCGCTCACGACGGCGAAGGTGCCGTCGCCGTTAGGCCGCAGGTAGGTGACCGACCGGGTGCGGGACACGTTGCGCGGGTCGTCACTGTTGACCGGCAGGCCGGCGCCCACGACGGGGCTCTGGAGCACCCCGCCCGCTCCGGGCGTGCCGATGACCTGGAGCCCGGAGGCCTCGCCCTCACCGAACGAGAACGGCTTGCCGATCACGCAGATGTCGGGGTCGAACAGGGCCCGGGCCCGGCCGCGAAGCAGGTTGGCGTAGGCCAGCGAGCCGATGGTGATGGGGCCGATCTGCTCCTCGGCGATGTTCGGCTCGATGGGAGGAGCCGCCTGCTGGGCCAGGCCGGCCAGCAGGATCTGGTTGGTGTTGGTGTTCGGGTCGGGCGTGAGCACGCCCACCTCGAGCCCCGTGCCCCGCCCGTAGGCGTTGCGGTCGGAGATCCCCGGAGGCTGGATGGCGTAGCCCAGCTCGTTGACCAGCCCACCCGCCGGGAGCCCCTCGGAGTTGGTCGACTGACCAGCCGATGCGGCCTGGAGGTTGAGCACCTGTGTGTTGAGGAGCCCCAGCACGTTGACGCTCAATGTGGCGCCCGAGCCGTAGCCCCCGAAAGGCTGGTCGGTGACGGCCTGTGCTCCCACGGGCGTCGACGCCGTGCCGGCCAGCGCCGCCACCGTCGTCAGCACCGTGAGGAGTGCCGCAAGTCGTGTCCTCACCCAACGCTCCTTTGCTCTTTCCCTGGTACCGGAAACCGCGGAAATGGGCTTCCGTTCCTCCCCAAACCGCCAACGCCGGCCGCGCCGCCACTCACTGCCGGCGCCTGGGGGAGAGCGCTGACCGGAGTGACCTTGCCTGCCTGCCCGCTTGGTGAGTCTTCCACTTCACCTCTGACCCGCCGTCAGCCCGAAATCGCCGAACGCTAGCACCTGCACCTTCCCGGGTGCGCGGTGGCACGAACGCCGCGGAACCATAGCTGACGGCCCATACGAAGTCACGCGTTGCACCTCTCCCGGATTCCCAACGCTCGGCACCGCCTCCCCGTTACTTGTACGTTGAGACGGTGCCGCTCCGAGTGGCGCTGACCGGCCAGGTCGGCATCGACGCCGACGGCCGGTGGGTCGACGCCGCCGGGCTCGGCCGGCTGGCGCGCACCGCCTTCGCCTACCTCGTCTGCGGCCGCGACCGCCCCGTCCCCCGTGGCGAGCTGGCCGAGGCGTTGTGGGGCGAGGACCTGCCCCGCACCTGGGAGACGTCGCTGCGGGTCGTGGTGTCCAAGCTGCGCACGTGGCTCGAGGGGGCCGGCCTGGAACGGGAGGAGAGCGTCGTCTCCGGCCACGGCACCTACCGCATCCGGCTGCCGGCCCGTGCCGTGGTCGACGTGGAGGAGGCGGCAGCGGCTCTGGCCGCGGCGGAATCGGCGTTGGGAGCCGGGGACGCGGCGGGGGCCCGGGCCGCGGCCGGAGCGGCGGCCGGCGTGGCCTCGGGCGACTTCCTCCCCGGCGCCACCGGCGCCTGGGTCGAGCGCCGCCAGGACGAGCTCCGGGCCCTGCGGGTGGCCGCCCTGGAGCTGGCCGGCGAGGCCGCCCTGCGATCCGACGACCCGTCCGACGCCGCGGCGGCCGCCGAGGAGGCCATCGCGATCGAAACCCTCCGGGAGTCGGCCCACCTGCTGCTGGTGCGCGCCCGCGCCGCGGCCGGCAACCGGGGCGAGGCGCTGCGGGCCTACGAACGGCTGCGGCGGCTCCTGGGCGAGGAGCTGGGGGTGTCGCCGTCGGCGGAGGCCGAGTCGGTCTACCTCACCCTCCTCGGCGACGAGCCGGCGCCGGTTTCGACGCCAGCGCCGGTGCCGGGCCCGTTGGGCCGCCCGCTGCCCCCCGACCTGTCGTCGTTCGTGGGCCGGGAGACCGAGCGGGCCGAGCTGGCGGCCGCGATCGCGCCCGGGCGGTGCGTCACCGTGACCGGGGTGGGCGGGCTGGGCAAGACCCGCCTGGCCGTCGCCGCCGCCCGGGACGTGGCCGGCGACGGTGGCGCCGTCTTCGTCTCCCTGGCCGATGCCGGGGACGGCGAGGCCGTCCCCGGGGTGGCCCTGGCCGCCTTGGGACTGGCCGAGGAGCCGGGCCGGTCGCCGCTCGAGACGCTCGTGGCCGCGGCCGAGGCCCACCGGCTCCCTCCCGTCCTGGTCGTCGACAACTGCGAGCACGTGGTGGGCGCCGCCTCGGAGCTGGTGGCGGCGCTGCTCGGGACGGCGCCGGCCACGGCCGTGATCGCCACCTCCCGGGAGCCGCTGGGCGTGCCCGGGGAGGTGGTGTGGCGGGCCCCGACCATGGCCGCCGACGACGCCGCCCGGCTGTTCGTGGAGCGGGCCACCGCCGCCGACCCGTCGTTCCGCCTGCGGCCCGGCGAGGAGGGCGTGCTGGAGGGCCTGTGCCGGCGGCTGGACGGCATCCCGTTGGCCGTGGAGCTGGCGGCGGCGAGGGTGGACGTGCTGTCGCTGCCCGAGATCGCGTCCCGCGTGGAGGACCGGTTCCGCCTGCTGTCGGCGGGCCCCCGGAGCGCTCCCCCCCGCCACCGCACGCTGCGGGCGGCGGTGGACTGGAGCTACGGGAGCGTGCCGCCGGCCGAGCGGGAGGTGCTCGACCGGCTGTCCGTCCTCCCCGGGAGCTTCACCCTGGAGACGGCCGCGGCGGTGGCCGGTTCGGGCGCCGACGTGCTCGACGAGGTGGCCGGCCTGGCCCGGCGCTCGCTGGTGGTGGTGGAGGGGCGGGACGGCTCGGGTGCCACCCGCTACCGGCTGCTGGAGACGATCAGGGCCTACGCGGCCGAGAAGCTGGACGCGTCGGGGCGGGCCGGCGAGGCCCGTGCCGCCCTGCTGGCGTGGGCGTTGGCCCGGGCCGAGGAGGCGGAGCCGCACCTCGACGGCCCCGACCAGCGGCGGTGGCTCGACCGGCTGGCCGCCGACCATCCCAACCTGCGGGCCGCCCTGGCCGGCGCCCCTCCGGGCGAGGCGGTCCTGCGGCTCGCCACCGCCCTCGCCCGGTTCTGGGAGGTGCGGGGCCACCTGGTGGAGGGCCGCCAGCTCCTGCGCGACGTGCTGGGCGCGGTGGCTCCCGAGGCCGCTCCTCCGCTGGTGCGGGCCCGGGCCCTCAACGCCGCCGGCCTGCTGGCGCAGCGCCAGGGGGACTACGCGGCGGCCCGGTCACGGCTGGAGGAGAGCCTGCTGCTGCGCCGCCAGGCCGGCGACCTCCTCGGCACCGCCGCCGCCCTCCACGGCCTGGGCAACCTGGCCGCCCTCTCGCGTGACCTCGACACCGCCCGCCGGCTCTACGAGCAGTGCCTCGACGCCGGGCGGGACCTGGGCGAGCGGGCCCTGATGGCGGCCGCCCTGGACAACCTCGGCTGGGTCGCGCACGTGGCCGCCGACTTCCCCTCGGCGCGCGGCTACTACGAGGAGGCCCTGGCCCTGCAACGGGAGCTGGGCGACGTCCGGGGCGTGGCCCTCGTGCTCGGCCAGCTGGGCGACCTGGCCTACCAGCAGGGCGAGTACGACCGGGCCGCCGCCTGCCACGCCGAGAGCCTCGAGCTGCGCAGCGGGCTGGGCGACCGGGCCGGGCGGGCCGATTCCCTGGCCACCCTCGGCCACCTCGCCCTCCACGACCGCCACCTCGACGCAGCCCGCGAGCGGTTCGCCGAGAGCCTGGCCATCCGGGAGGAGTTGGGCGACCGCGCCGGCCTCCCGTCCGCCCTCCTCAACCTGGCCGACCTGGCCCGGGTGTCGGGCGACGCGGGCGCGGCCCGCACGCACCTCGAACGGGCCGCGGCGGTGGCCCGCAGCGGGCGGGACGCCGCCGCCCTGGCCCACGTGCTCGTCCACCGGGCCCGGCTGGCCCGGGCCGAGGCGGAGGGCGACGGCGGCGCCGCGGCGGGAGCCGCGGCGGCGGGGCTCTACGCCGAGGCGGCCGCGGCCGCCGGCCGGCTGGGCGCCGACAGCGTCACCGCCGAGTGGCTGGAGGGGGTGGCCGCCACCCTGGCCGGTCGGGGCGATGCCGAGCTCGCGGCCAGGCTGGTGGGAGCGGCCGGCCGGCTGCGGGAGACGATCGGGGCGGCGGTGCCACCCCACGAGCGCCCGTCCCACGACGCCGACGTGGCCGCGGTGCGGGCCGCCGCCGGCCCCCACCGGTTCGAGGCCGCGGCCGACGCGGGCCGGTCGTCCGACCTCGAGGACGTGCTGGCCGAGGCCCGCAACGCCCTGAGCGGCTGAGCACAGGCCGCCCACCGGCCGCCGGGTCAGCCGCCCAGGAGCTCCGCCTCCGCCCGCCACACCGCGTCCCAGGCCGCCCGCAGCTCGGAGCGGGCCGCCTCCAGGGCCTCCTCGGTGGGGGGCCGGGGGTCCCAACGGCCCCGCTGCCGGGGCGAGGCGGTCAACGCCTCCAGCGCCTGCGACGCGTTGCGCAGCCGGTGATGGGCTCGGCTCAACCGGGCCCGTTCCTCGTCGTCGAGCTCCTCCGGCCCCCGCGCCACGGCCGGCGAGCTTAGGTTCGCCGCGGCCGCCCCGGGGCAGAACCGCGAGAAGTGCGCCCTGACTGCGAGATCGTCATCCCGACGCTCGGCCGGCCCAGCCTGGCCGTCGTGCTGGACGCCCTGGCGGGCGCGCCGTACCGCATCGTGGTGGTGGACGACCGGCCCGGCCGCTCCGAGCGGCTGGTGGCCCCCGGCGCCGAGGTGGTACCGGGCCGGGCGGCGGGGCCGGCGGCGGCCCGCAACGTCGGCTGGCGGTCCACGTCGCCGTCGGCCCGCTGGGTCGCGTTCGTGGACGACGACGTGGTCCCGCCCGCCGGCTGGGCCGAGGCCCTGGCCGCCGACCTCGCCGCCGCCGACGCGGCGGGCGACGTGGGCGCCACCCAGGGGAACATCCGGGTGCCCCGCCCGGACGACCGGCGGCCGACCGACTGGGAGCGCAACGTGGCCGGCCTGGAGGACGCCAACTGGGCGACGGCCGACATGGCGTACCGCCGCGATGTGCTCGAAGCGGTGGGCGGGTTCGACGAGCGCTTCCCCCGCGCCTACCGGGAGGACGCCGACCTGGCCCTGCGGGTGCAGTCGGCCGGGTGGCGGCTGGTGCGCGGCGACCGGGAGATCCTCCACCCCGTCCGCCCCGCCGACCGGTGGGTGAGCGTCCGTCTCCAGAGGGGCAACGCCGACGACGCCCTCATGCGGGCCCTCCACGGCCGGGGCTGGCGGGAGCGGTCCGGCGCGCCCCCGGGGCGCAAGGCCCGCCATGTGGCGGTGACGGCGGCCGGGGCCGCCGCCATCGGAGCCGCCGCCGCCCGCCGGCCGTCCACGGCGTTCACGCCACGCCGGCGGGCCCTGGCGACCGCGGCCGGAGCGGCGTGGCTGGCAGGGACGGCCGAGCTGGCCTGGGCCCGCATCTCCCCCGGCCCCCGCACGCGGCACGAGGTGCTGACCATGGTGCTGACCTCGGCCGCCCTGCCCCCCACCGCTACCGCGTGGTCGTTGGCGGGGCTGCTCCGGTGGCGGCGGCGGACGGCGCGGTGGCCACTCGCCCAGTGACATCGGCGAAGACGGCCTCCCAGTCGCGGGCGAACCGCTCGATCCCGTAGCGGCGGCGGGCCGCCTCCCTGGCCCCCTCCCCCAGCTTCCAGGCCAGAGCGGGGTCGTCGATCAGGCGCCGCATGTGGCCCACCAGCCGGTCGACGTCGGTGTCCACGTACCCTGAGAGGCCGTTCTCGATGGCCACCGCGTGCTCGGTCGTGGCCAGCCCGACCACCGGCACGCCCACCGCCATGGCCTCCAGCACGGCCAGGCCCAGGCTCGTGTACCGGATGGGGTTAAAGAGGAAGCGGTAGGGGGCGGCGAAGGCGGGCAGGTCGGGAGGCGCCACCTCCCCCAGCCCTCCCAGCTCCTCCGACCCCATCCCCACCAGATCCAGAGCCACGCCCTGGCGCCGGACGTCCTCGAACACGTCCAGGCCCAACCGCCGCCCCCGCCGGCCCAGGTGGTTGACCACCACCAGCCCGCGGGCCAGCTCCCCCGTCGCCTCGATCCCGTCGGGGACGCGCACCCCGTGCTCCACCACCCGGGTGGGCACCTCCCCGCAGTCCCACATCAGGCGGTTGAACGGGGTGCAGTGCACGACCGTCACGTGCGGGTCCTCGACGGGGTGGCGGGTGTCGGTGGGCGACTGGCGCGGCGGGTCGTGCTCGAGGAACACCCGGGGCACGCCCGGCAGCCGGTCCCCCCACTCGGCCCACTCGGCCGCCGACTGGAACAGCACGCAGTCGACGTGCAGCCCGTCAACCTCCTCGTCGGCGACCTCGTGCATGGTCGCCGGCCACTGCCGGGCCCCGACCAGGCCGTTCCAGGGCGACGGCCGTCCGGCCCGGACCGGCAGGTACCAGTCCACGGCGCAGAAGGAGAGGTACCAGAGGTAGCTCCCGTGGACGTGCCAGGTGAGCACTCTGGGGCGGGCCATCCCCCATTCAAACGCGAAGGAAGGGCCGCCCGGCACCGGGCGACCCTCCCTCCTACTGCACGAGGCCGTTCTCAGCGCTCACCTCAGAAGACGCCGAAGATGATCGCAGTACCGAGAATGGCGAAATTGAGTGCGATCGGGTTGCTCGTGGCGGGACCGGTGTTGCCGGTACCACCCGAGTTCCCCGAGTGGGCGTGCGGGTTGCTGACCGCCTCGGAGAAGGAGTGCCCGGTGTTGCCGCTGTTGGTGGCGCTGGACTGCGCCACTGCGGCACCCGAGCTCCCCGACGCCGCCGAGGGGCTGATCGCCACCGACGACGTGCCCCCGACGCCTCCGTTGGCGCTGCCAACCGAGACGCTGGAGCCTCCGACCGCCGTCACCGCCCCTGCCGGGGCGAGGACGACGTTGGCTGCGGGGGCGCCGGGCCCGGCGACCGGAATGGCCACCCCGCCCGAGCCACCGCTGCCACCCACGCCGACGGCCACGACCCCGTTGCCGGCGTTGCCGGTCAGGCCCGAGGCGGCGACAGACGTGGCGCCCGCTCCGGAGTTGGCTGCGCTGACGGCGTTGCCGATGGCGGTGGCGTTGCCGGTGTTGCCGGAATTGCCGGAGTCGCCCGACGATGCGCCGCCACCGACGACCACGGCCGTCCCGAGGATGCCGTGGTTCGTGGCAGTCGGGTTGGACGTCGCCGCACCGGTGTTGCCGGTCGAGCCCGAGTTGCCGGAGACGGCGACGGGGTTCGAGACGGCGACCGACGTGGCGTTGCCGGTGTTGCCCGTGTTGGTGGCGCTGGACTGGGAGGTTGCCGCTCCCGAGCCCCCCGTCGTCGCCGACGGGCTGGCCACCACGTTCGAGCTGCCCCCGCTGCCGCCGTTGGCGCTGCCGACGGCGACACTCGAGCCGCCGGTGGCGGACGCCGAGCCCGTGGGAGCGGCAACGACGTTGGCGGCGGCGCCTCCGCTACCCGAGACCGGGACGGCGACGCCTCCGTTGCCACCGTTGCCACCGGCCGACACGGCCGTGACGGTGTTCGTCGCGCTGCCGGTGGAACCGGAGTTCGACGTGGACGTGGCCCCTGCCCCCGAACTGGCGGAGCTGGTGGCGTTGCCCACCGCGGTGGCCGCACCGGTGTTGCCGGAGTTGCCCGAGTCGCCGGACGTGGCCTGGGCGCTGGCCGCCGATGCCCCCAGGAGGAGCATGAACAGGGCGACCAGGCCCCCGCCGATCGTCGCCAGGGCGACACGGACGAGCGTGCGGAACTTCGCTGTGCTCATAGTGCTTTTCACCTCCCTTCACACTCCGGGACGACCCTTGCGGGCCGCCCGGGAATCGAGAAGGAAAGCCCGCCCCCCCGCGAGCCCCTTACCCCAGCCTTACGGGCGCGGATGGTAGCCCCCGTCCGGGCCCTATGGGCACTGTTCACAGGAAGTTGTGCTGCAACGCACAGTTGAAAGCGCAACGATGTACCCATGGCGACCCGCGGCAGCACCACCGACCCCATCCGTCCTCCCACCCCCGACCTCTCCGCGCCCCGCCGGCCATGGCGGTGGATCGGCCTGGGCGCACTCGCGGCCGTGGCCGTCGGGGCCTTCGCCGTCTGGTACCTCGTCCTCCGCACCGACGCGCCGGACGAGGTCGACCTGGGCGCCGCCGTCCAGGGCATCACTCCGCCCGCCGGCGACCAGGCCGCCTCGACTCCGTCCGGGAACACGTCCGACAACTCGGGGGTGGACGGCACGTGGACCGTCGACCGGTCGGTCGCCAACGCCGAGGGCACCGGGTCCTTCGGGGGCTTCCGGGTGAACGAGCAGCTCGTGGGGGTGGGCGCGGCCACCGCCGTCGGCCGTTCCCGCACCGTCGAGGGGACGCTCACGGTGGACGGCACCACGGTGACGGCCGCCTCCGTCACCGTCGACCTGACCGCCATCACGACCAACGACTCCCGCCGCAACGACGCCGTCCAGCGGGCCCTCGCCACCAGCCAGTTCCCCCGGGCCACCTTCACGCTGACCCAGCCCGTGTCGGTCGGGTCGGTGCCGGCCGAGGGCCAGCGCATCGACGTCAAGGCCACCGGCGACCTCACCATCAAGGGCGTGACCAAGCGGGTGACGGTCGACCTGTCCGCCCAGCTGGAAGGGGACGTGCTGGTGGCCGTCGGCTCGACGCCCGTCACCTTCGCCGACTTCGGGGTGCGGGCCCCGACCGCCCCGATCGTGGCCTCGGTGGAGGACCACGGCGTGATGGAGTTCCAGCTCTACTTCACCAAGCGGTAGACCGGGTCCCATGGGCGGGCTCGGCGACCTTCTGGAACTGCTGCACGGGGCAGGCGACCGGTGGACGACCGTCCGCCTGGCTCTGCGCACTTGGAGTGACAGCGACCTGATGAGACAGGCGATGCAGCGCCACGCCCGGGCGAGCAACTCCCGAGGGGCGACGGTGGTCACCAGCAGCCGCGGCCACCGCGGCGGCCCCTCGACGTGGGAGGCGACCGTCCGTGCGTGGCTCGACCGGCCCGGCGACCGCCGACGCATCGAGGTCACCGACGGCCACGGCGAGCGGCTGACCGTCCAGGCCGGCGAGCGGTGGTGGAGCTACATGCCGCTGATCGGCTCCATGTCCAACGAGGGCGACCCCGAGGTGGGCACCGGCGGTGGTGCCGAGTACGACTGGCTGGTGGAGCCGTGGTCGTTGGTGCCGGGCCTGGCGTTGGAGCCGGTCGGGGCGGTCGAGGTGGCGGGGCGGGAGGCGATCGACGTCCGGGCCACGCCCCGCCCCTTCGACCCCCGCCTCGGGTTCGTCGCCCACCTCGCCCCGGGCGCCGACGAGGTGGCGTTGGCCGTCGACCGGGAGCGGGGCGTCGTCCTGCGCTGCGAGTCCCGCCTCGACGGCCGGCCGTTCACCCTGCACGAGGTCACCGAGATCGCCTTCGACGAGCCCCTGGCCGACGACCTGTTCCGCTTCGAATCGCCCGACGGCTCCCCCGTGCGCTCGCCCCGCGAGACATACGCCCGCCCCGAGCCGGTCTCCATCGAGGAGGCCGCTCGGCGCGCCTCGTTCACCGTCCTGGTGCCCACCCGGCTGCCCCGCGGCTGGGGAGTGGACGCCCTCTACTCGCCGGCCGGCGACCGTCCGGCCCGGCGCGACTGGGTGACGCTCCACGTGAGGCCCGAGGACCGGATGGCCCCCCGGCTGCGCCTCCACCAGTCCGCCACGCCGATGGACGACATGCTCGACTGGGAGCAGGTGGACCACAGGGGCCGCCGCATCCTCCTCTACCGCAGCGGCATGCCGGGCACCACGTGGGAGGCAAAGATCGAGGGGCACGGCACCCACGTCCGGGCGAGCGGCGACCTCGACCGGGAGGCCGTGCTCGAGATCGTGTCCAGCCTGGAGCCCGCCCCCCGCCACCTGCCCCCGATCGGGTGAGGGAACAGACGGCGACGCGACGGGGTTGTCCTAGCTAGTTGAGAGCGCAACCAGTTTGGAGCTGCGGATGCCTGCGATCACTGCCGACACGTTGACCCTCCCCCGACTGCCCGAGACCGGGCCCGAGGTCCTCCACCGGCCGGTCCTGGCCGTCTCCACCGCCCCGAGGGGCTTCGAGGGTGAGGGGTTCCCGGTCAAGCGCGCGTTCGCGGGCGTGCCCACCGAGCTGCTCGACCCGTTCATCCACATGGACGAGATGGGCAGCGTGGAGTACGGCCCGGGCGAGCCCAAGGGCACCAACTGGCACCCCCACCGGGGCTTCGAGACCGTCACCTACCTGCTCGACGGCACGTTCCAGCACCAGGACTCCCACGGCGGCGGCGGCGTGATCACCGACGGGGCCACCCAGTGGATGACGGCGGGGGGCGGCATCCTCCACATCGAGACCCCGCCCGAGGAGCTGGTGGTCAAGGGTGGGCTGTTCCACGGCCTGCAACTGTGGGTGAACCTCCCCGCCGCCCAGAAGTGGGTCGAGCCCCGTTACCAGGGCCTCGAGCCGGGGGACGCCGCCCTGCTCTCGTCCCCCGACGGCGGTGCGCTCGTCCGGGTCATCGCCGGCGACGTGGCCGGCCACACCGGCCCGGGGATGACCCGCACGCCCATGGCCTTCCTGCACGCCACCGTCTCCCCCGGCGCCCAGCTCGACCTGCCGTGGCGTCCCGACTTCAACGCCCTCGTCTACGTCATGCGGGGCACGGGGACGGTCGGCGCCGAGGGCCGGCCGGTCGGCGCCGGCCAGCTGGCCGTGTTCGGGCCCGGCGATTCCGTCCGCATCCGGGCCAACGGGCGCCAGGACTCCACCACCGAGGGGCTCGAGGCCATCGTGCTCGGCGGCCGGCCCATCCGGGAGCCGGTGGCCTGGTACGGGCCGTTCGTCATGAACACCAAGGAGGAGCTGGCCCAGGCCATGGACGACTACCGGTCGGGCAAGCTGGGCGTCATCCCCCCGAACGCCCTCATGCCCCACGTCGTCGGCTAGCCGCCCGCCTTCCGCCGCCCCTCGAGCACGGCCCTGCTGATGTCCTCCAGGGCCTTGACCTGGGGTCCGTCGAGGTGGTCGAACAGCAGCCGGCGCACCTCCGCCACGTGACCGGGCGCCACCGCCTCCAGCCGGGCGAAGCCCTCGTCGGTCAGGACCGCGAACGTGCCCCGGCGGTCGGTCTCGCACGCCTCCCGCCGCAGCAGGCCCTGGGACTCGAGCCGGCTGACGGCGTGGGACAGCCGGCTGCGCGACACGAGGGCCTGGTCGGCCAGCTCGCTCATGCGCATGCGCCGCTCGGGCGACTCCGACAGCCGGACCAGCACCTCGTAGTCGGCGTGGGACAGGCCCGCGTCGCGCTGGAGCTGGCGGTCGAGGCCGTCGAACAGGCGGGAGCCGACCTCGATGAACACCCGCCACGCCGACTGCTCGTCGGAGCTCAACCACCGGGGCATGGCGACGTCCTCGTCTCTCGCCGGAATAGTTGACTGTTCAACTACGTTCCTCTGTAGGAATGAGAAGGGGAAGGAGTAGGACATGCCCATCCACCGCTTGAACCACGCAGTCTTGTACGTGCGGGACGCGCAGCGCAGCGCCGACTTCTACGGCGAGGTCCTCGGGTTCCGCCAGGTGATGCGGATGCCCCGGAGCGGTCCGGCGGGGGCGATCTTCCTCCAGGCCGAGGGCTCGTCCAACGACCACGACCTGGGCCTGTTCTCCGTCGGCCAGGGCGCGGCCCCCTCCGAGGCGGGCCGCCGCACCGTCGGCCTGTACCACCTGGCCTGGGAGGTCGACACCCTCGACGACCTGGAGCGGGTGTCGGCCGCCCTCGCCGAGCGGGGCGCCCTGGTCGGGGCCAGCGACCATGGGTCCACCAAGGCCGTCTACGCCCGCGACCCCGACGGCATCGAGTTCGAGGTGAGCTGGCTCGTCCCCGCCGAGCTGCTCGACGACGAGGTCGTGGCCGCCCGCTCCACGATCAAGCCGCTCGACATCGCCCGGGAGAAGGCCCGCTACGGCGGCGACCGCCTGGGCGGGGTGGGCGTGTCCCGCCCGGCCGTCCCCGCCTAGGGAGGCCGGTCCGCCGCCCGGTGGGCCCGGGCCGTAGGGTGTGCCGAATGCATCCCGTAAGGCGGCCCTAACACCGTGGCGGTGACCCTCCCGTCCGGTGGTGCCGTCGGGGCCGAGGTCGGCCGCTCGCGCCGCACCCGCCGGCCCACGGCGTCCGTCCCGCCGATCGTGCTGGCCATCCTCGGGGGCTGGCTCCTCAGCCGCCGCTACGGCTTCTGGTACGACGAGCTGTACACCGCCGAGGTGGCGACCCTGCCGCTGGGCGAGCTGTGGCACGCCTTCGTGCGGGGCGAGGGGACGATCCCCTACCTGGGCGACGCCCCCCCGTCGTACAACTTCCCCTACTACGTGGTCGCCCACCTGTGGCTCGCGGTGACGGGCCTGGCTCCCACCGAGGTGGGGCTGCGGCTGCTCTCGTTGGTCGCCATGGTGGCGGCCGCCGCCGTGTTCACCCGGGTGGCGACCCGGCTGGCCGGCCCCCGTGCCGGGCTGGCCGCCGGGCTGGCCATGGCGGCCAACCCGTTCGTGGTGCAGTTCGCGGTCGAGGCCCGCAGCTACGGCCTCGCCGTCCTCGCCACTTCGGTGGCGGCCATGGGGCTCGTGCGCTGGCTCGACGGCGACGGCGGCCTTCGCCTGTACGGCGCGGCCGGGGCGGTGGCCGGGCTTCTGCACTGGTTCGCCCTCCTGCCGGTGGCCGCCCTGGCCGTGGCCGCGGTCGTCGTGCGGGGGCGGCGGGCGGCCCGGCCGGTGGTGCTCACCGCCGCCGCCGCCGCCGTGCCCACGCTGGCCGTCGTGGGGACGGCCGTGGCCAACGGGGTCGGCGGGTCGGGGGCGGAGTGGATCTCCGACGTGGGCCTGGCCGTGCCCCGGCTCCTGCTGAAGTCCTGGACGGCGGCCCGTTGGCCGCTGGTGGTGGTCACCGTGGCCGCGGCCGGGTACGGCCTGGTCCGGGCCGGCCGGGCGCCCCGCGTGGTGGGCGTGGCCTGGATCGCCCTGCCCGTCGCCCTCGTCACCGCCGTCGAGCCGTTCCGTCCCCTGTTCGTCGACCGCTACCTGCTGCCCAGCCTTCTCGGGCTCGCCCTGCTGGTGGGGCTCGGGGTGGCCGCCCTCCCCCGCCGGGCGGGGGTGGCCGCACTCGCCGCCGTGGTGGCCCTCTCGGGCTGGGCGACCGTGGCCGAGGTGCGCCTCGGCCCCAAGGAGGACGTGCGCCGTGCCGTCGACTGGCTGGCGACGGAGGCCGGCGGCCGGGAGCCGATCGTGGCCGCCGCCCGCTGGGACGCCCTGGGCGTCGACCACTACACCCGCCGCCGTCATCCCGAGCTGGCGGACCAGGTGGTGCTGCCACCCGGCCCCGTGCCCGACGAGCCCGTCCTCTGGGTCGTCCGCCGGGCCAAGGGGGGCGTGAAGGGCGACCGCACCAAGCTCGAGGCCCTCGACGCCGAGCTGGTGGGCCGGGGCCTGCGCCTCGCCGACGAGCGGCGGTTCGACGGCCGCTACGCCGACGTGCTCGTCCAGCGCTGGTCCGCGGCCCCGGCCTGAGCGGTGCGGGCCCGGGCCTGCACCGCCCACGCGAGCGTGCGGGCCGACTGGCGGAGGCGGGCGGCCGGCGTCCACGCCGAACGGCCCGACGGGCGCACCGCCCGCTCGACCGGCACCGACACCGCCCGCACCCGGGCCACGCCCAGCGCCGCCACCACGCTCGGCCCGCGGAGGCGCACGATGGCGTCCCGGGCCAGCGGCGCGAGGGCCACGAAGGCGCCGGCGTCGGGCGGGAGGCCGGTCACCCGGGCCAGGACGGCCCGGTGCAGGCGGCCGGTCATCATCCGGGCCGTGCTCTCGTACCGGCCCCGGCGGCCGGCGAAGACGGCGTCCACGTCGCCTCCGGCCAGCCGGTCGAGCAGGGCCGGGACCGCTTCGGGCGGGTCCTGGAGGTCGGCGTCGAGGCACACCCACGCCGCCGCGTCCGCCTCCGCGGCCAGGCCCTCGGCCAGCGCCGCGTGCTGCCCGCCGTTGACGGCCAGGTCGGTCACGGCCAACCGCCCCGGTTCGGCGGCGGCCAGCCGGCGCGCCTCGTCCAGGCTTCCCTCCGGGCAGGCGTCGACCACGAACCGCAGCCGCCACGCCCGGCCGTCCAGGGCGGCCGCCACCCGTCCCGCCAGCTCGGCCAGCGTGGCCGCGTTGCGGTAGACGGGGGTTACGAGGACGACGTCCAGCACCGGGCCAACCCTTCCTCGAGGGTCACCTTGGCCTCCCACCCGAGCACCTCCCGGGCCCGGGACGGCTCGCTGACCCACGACCGGGCGTCCCACGGGCAGCCCGGGTGGGCGCCCACCGCCACCGTGATCCTCCGGCCCGTCACCCGCTCGGCCGCCGCCACCAGCTCCTCGTTGGCCGTCTGCACGCCCGTGCCCACGTTGAGCACGCCGCCGTAGCACGCCTCCGCGGCCCGCAGGCAGGCGGCGACCACGTCGTCGACGTAGACCCAGTCCCGGTGGAGGCCGGGGCCGGTCAGGGGCAGCACCTCGCCGGTGCGGGCGGCCCGCAGCACCCGGGGGACGAACCGCTTGGCGTGGTCGCCGGGCCCGTACACCTGGAAGGCCCGCAGCACCGCGGCGGGCACGTTCCGGGCCGCTGCCGCCGCCGACACCAGCAGCGACCCGGACGCCTTGGTGGCCCCGAAGAAGCCGCGGGGCCGGAGGGGAGCCGACTCGTCCATGGGGCCGTCGGACTCCCCGTACTCGGTCGACGACCCCAGGCGCACCACCGCCCGGCACCGCCGGGGCAGGGCGTCGACCAGCCACAGGCCGCTGTCGGCGTTGACCGCAGCCGTGCGGGCCCGCTCGGCGGCCGTCGACTCGGCCCGGGCGGCGGCGAGCAGGAAGGCCACGTCGGGATCGGCGCCCCGGGCCACCCCCGCCACCACGTCGGGGTCGGCCAGGTCGGCGGCCACCACCCGCACGCCGGGCAGCGGGCGGTGAGGCGTCCCCGGCCGGACCGTCCCCACCACCTCCCAGCCGGCGGCCACCAGGCGGTTGGCCAGGTGGGCGCCCACGAACCCGCCCGCCCCGGTCACGAGCGCCCGGCTCAGACGACCGCCGATCCTGGTTGCGGCCGCCTCGCGGCTGGCCGGGCGGTCGTCACACCGCCTCTTCCTCGGAGAGGAAGCCGACCAGCTCCTCCAGTTCGGCGTGGTCGGCGTCCACCGCCTCCGGAGGACGGGCGGAGGCGGCCGACGCCGCCGCCAGGATCCGCCTCACCTCGGTGGGGACGTCCCGCCCCGCCACGTCGGCGTGGAACGACCGCCGCAGGAACGTGAACGACGCACCCACCCGGGCCAGGGCGGCGTTGAGCAGCCGGCAGGGCACGGGCTTCCCACCCTCGGGCACGGTGAGCCCGGCCACGCCGAAGGGCACACCTGCGGCCCGGGCCGCGGCCGCCACCCGGTCGGCGGTGCCGTCCACCAGGGGGGTGAACAGGCAGCGGGCCCGGCGGTCGATGCGCAGGTCGTTGAGCCCGAGGTAGACCCGGGCCAGCGGCCGCCCGGCCAGCAGCGACTCCACGTCGCGCAGGGCGTCCACCGTCTCGACGAGGATGCCCAACCGGCCCGGCCCCCGCCCGCCGACCACGGCCAGGGCGGCGTCCACGTCGGCCGCGTCCCGCACCATCGGCAGCAGGATCTCGTCCGCTCCCAGGTCGAGGGCGAGGTCGATCTCGCGGGCCGTCCACGGTCCCCACCCGTTCACCCGGCACAGCACCAGCCCCCCGTCCCCGACGGCGGCCCGCACCGCGGCCAGGTCGGTGGGGGTGTCGGCGTTGATCTGGGTGTCGGCCCCCGCCTGGCGGCGGCGCTTGCCCCGCCGCTCCCAGTCGACCACCACCCCGGTCGCGCCGGCGCCCACGAGGGCAGGGGCCAGAACCGGGTCGGTGGTGAACGCCAGGAGGTCGATGTAGGCGACCCTAACAAGAGTTCTTCGGCGTGCCTAGTACGCTCCGGAGGCGTGGCGAGCGAGCTGGATGTCGCCCCTCCGCCGGTACGTTCGGGGGCCGTGGCCACCGACGCGGTCGTATCCCCCGCCGTCGCCTGCGCGGGCCTGCGCCGGGCCTACGGCGACGTGGTGGCGGTGGACGGCGTCGACCTCGACGTCCACGAGGGCGAGCTGCTGGCCGTGCTGGGCCCGAGCGGATGCGGCAAGACCACGCTCCTCCGCCTCATCGCCGGCTTCGAGCCGCCCGACGCCGGCACCATCGCCCTCGCCGGCCAGACCGTGGCCGGACCGGGCCGGTTCGTGCCGCCCGAACGGCGGCGGGTGGGCATCGTGGTGCAGGACCACGCCCTCTTCCCCCATCTGACGGTGGCCGGCAACGTCGGGTACGGCCTGGGGCACGGCCGGGGCCGAGGGCGCAGCGACCCCGCCCGCACCGCCCGCATCGCCGAGGTCCTGGCCATGGTGGGCATGCCCGACCTGGGCAGCCGCTACCCCTCCGAGCTCTCCGGCGGTCAGCAGCAGCGGGTGGCCATCGCCCGGGCCCTGGCCCCCGGGCCGCGGGTCGTCCTCCTCGACGAGCCCTTCGCCAACCTCGACGCCGCCCTCCGGGCCCGCATACGCCTGGAGGTGGCCGCCATCCTGCGGGCGGCGGGGGCGACCGTCGTGCTCGTCACCCACGACCAGGAGGAGGCCCTCTCGCTGGCCGACCGGGTGGCGGTGCTGAACGCGGGCCGCCTCGTCCAGGTCGGCCCGCCCGACGCGGTGTACCGCACGCCTGCCGACCCGTTCGTGGCCCGCTTCGTGGGTGACGCCGACCTGGTCGAGGGCCGCAGCGACGGCACCGCCGTCGACACTCCCCTGGGTCGCCTGGCCGTCACCGGCCCCGTCCCGCCCGCCGGCCCCGCCGTCGCCGTCGTCCGCCCCGAGACCGTGCGCCTCACGCCCGACGCGGCCGGCCGGGCCCGCGTCACCGCCGCCACCTACTTCGGCCACGACCAGCTCGTGTCGGTGACCCTCGACGGGAGCCTCGAGCTGCGGGCCCGCGTGGGCAACGAGCGGCTGTTCGCCCCCGGCGACCGCGTCGCCCTCGACGTCGAGGGCGGCGTCGTCGCGTTTCCCGGCTGACCGGCACCCGTCCGAGCGGTAACCTTCGGGTATCCGAACATTTGCAGGAAGGTGAGCCGAAGATGACCTCCCGCCGGAGCAGGATGCTGGTCCTGGCACTGCTGGTGGCGGCCGCCGTGCTGGCCGGGGGGGCCTGCTCCAGCGGCAGCGACACCCTCACGGTCTACTCCGGGCGCACCGCCGACCTCCTCGGCCCCCTGTTCAAGCGGTTCGAGGAGCAGACCGGCATCGACGTCAAGGTGCGCTACGGCGACTCGGCCGAGGTGGCCGGCGCGGTGCTGGAGGAGGGCGACAACCCCCGGGCCGACGTGCTCATCGTCCAGGACGCGGGCAACATCGGCCAGGTGGCCCGGGCCGGTCGCCTGGAGGCGATCGACCGGGGGGTGCTCGACCGCGTGCCGGCCGACTACCGCTCCCCCGAGAACCTGTGGGTGGGGCTGTCGGGCCGGGTGCGGGTCGTGGCCTACAACACCGACCGGCTCAGCGAGGCCGACCTCCCGGCCGGCATCGAGGGCTTCACCGACCCCCGCTGGAAGGGGCGCCTGGCGTGGGCCCCCACCAACGGCTCCTTCCAGGCCTTCGTCACCGCCTTCCGGGTGATGAAGGGCGAGGCGGCGGCCGAGGCGTGGCTGCGCGGCATCGAGGCCAACGACCCCAAGGTGTTCCCCAACAACGTGGCCATCGTCGAAGCCGTGGGCCGGGGCGAGGTCGACACCGGCTTCGTCAACCACTACTACCTCTACCGCCTCAGGGCCGAGGGCACGGCCGGCAAGGCGGCCAACAAGTACTACGGCGCGGGCGACCCCGGCGGGCTGGTGAACGTGTCGGCGGCCGGCATCCTCAAGGGGTCCGGCCGCGAGGCGGACGCCAAGCGGCTCGTCGAGTTCCTCCTCGGCGACGAGTCCCAGCGCTACTTCGCCGAGGAGACGTACGAGCTACCCGTGGCGGCCGGCATCCGGCCCAACCCCGAGCTCCCCGAGATCACGTCGCTGGCCACACCCAGCGTCGACCTGGCCAAGCTCGACGACGCCCGGGGCACGATCGACCTCATCACCCGCCTCGGGATCCTCTGACCGACGGGCGGACGCCCCGCCATGGCCCTCCCCCTCCCTCCCGCCCCCCTCCACGACCTCGGCGTCGCACCGGTTCCCGGCGCCGAGCCACCCGCCCGCCGGCAGCGCGGCGCCCGCAGGCCCGTCCCACCCGTGACCGCGGCGCTGGCGCTCGCCGTGGCGGCGGTGGCCGTGCTGCCCCTGGGGTACCTGGTGGTGCGGGCCCGGGAGGTGGGGCTGGAGGGGGCCGCCGACCTGGTCGTCACCCGGCGCACCCTCGACCTCCTCCTGCGCAGCCTGGGACTGGCCGCGGCCGTCACCGCCACCGCGGTGGTGATCGGCGTGCCCGTCGGCTGGCTCACCTCCCGGGCCGCCCTCCCCGGGAGGCGCATCTTCACCGTCCTCACCGCCCTCCCCCTGGCCGTGCCGTCGTACGTCGCCGCCCTGGCCGTGCTGGCCATGTTCGGGCCCCGCGGCACGCTGGCCCGCTGGCTCGGCCCGCTGGGCGTGAACGAGCTGCCCGAGGTGTACGGGTTCACCGGGGCCTGGCTGGCCCTGTCCCTCTCCACCTTCCCCTACGTGACCCTCACCGTGCGCGGCGCGCTGCGCCGCCTCGACCCGGCCCTGGAGGAGATCAGCCGCAGCCTCGGCATGGGCCCCGTGCAGACCTTCCGGCGGGTGACCCTTCCCCAGTTGTGGCCCGCCATCGCCGCCGGCGGGCTGCTCACCGCGCTGTACACGTTCGCCGACTTCGGCACCCCGTCGCTGATGCGCTACGACACCTTCACCCGGGTGATCTACGTGCAGTACAAGGGCTCGCTCGACCGGTCGGGGGCGGCCGTCCTCGCCTTGCTGCTGGCGGCGGTGGCGCTGGCGGTGGTGGCGGTGGAGGCGGCCATCCGCTCCCGGTCGAGGGGGGCGAGGAGCGGCGCAGGCTCGGCCCGGGTCGCCCGCCAGGCCCGTCCCGTCCCCCTGGGGCGGGGGCGGGCCCCCGCCGTCGCCGGCCTGGCCGCGGTGGTGGTGCTGGCGTTGGTCCTGCCCCTCGCCACCCTCGTCCAGTGGCTGGTGACGGGCACCCGCCAGGGGATCGACATGGCGGAGACCCTGCGGGCCGCCGGCCACTCCGCCCAGGCGGCGGGGCTGGGGGCGCTGGTGGCGGTGGCGGCGGCGTGGCCGGTGGCCGTGCTCGGCGCCCGCCACCGGGGAGCCCTCTCCCGCTGGACGGAGCGGGCCTCCTACGCCGGCTACGCGCTCCCCGGCATCGTGGTGGCCCTCGCGCTGGTCTTCTTCGGCGCCCGGGTGGCGTCGCCCCTCTACCAGACGGTCGGGATGCTGGTGCTGGCCTACCTGGTGCTGTTCCTGCCCCAGGGCGTGGGCGCCCTGCGCTCGACCCTGGCCCAGGTCAGCCCCCGCCTGGAGGAGGCGAGCCGGTCGCTGGGCGCCAGCCGGCTGCGCACCACGTGGCAGGTGCTGCTGCCGCTGGTGCGGCCGGGCGCCGCCGCCGCCTTCGCCCTGGTCTTCCTCACCGCCATGAAGGAGCTGCCGGCCGCCCTGCTCCTGGGGCCGACCGGCTGGGACACGCTGGCCACCCGGGTGTGGGCGTCCACCAGCGAGGGCTTCTTCGCCCGGGCCGCAGCCCCTGCCCTCGTGCTGGTGGCGGTGTCCTCGATCCCCCTCACCTTCCTGGCCCTCCGGCGCGACCGGTAGGCG